>OZ253557.1:0-632500 GCA_965262755.1 Alphaproteobacteria bacterium
GATCTCCCGTATCGGCGGCTCCTCGACGCGGCAGCGATCCTCGGCCATGGGGCAGCGGGTGTGAAAGCGGCAGCCGGGCGGCGGATTGAGCGGGCTCGGCACCTCGCCTGCCGTGGGCTTGCCTCCGAGCTCACGAACTTCCAGGGCCCGGTGCCCACCGGGTTCACGTCCTCGCCCTGAATGGTGGACGGGCACATGAAGTGCGCAAGCGGGCCGGAGAGGAACGCGAGCAGCGCGCTGTAGGGCGCCGCAAGACCCCGATCTCAGGGAGCGTTCGGTCATGAACTTGGACATGCTCGGCTACTTCTTCGGCGCCGACGGCGAGGGCCACCGCTTCGACTTCCTGCCCCGGCTCTCGCAGGTCCGCTGCCCCACGCTGGTCTTGTCGGGCGAGATCGACCCGGTGACGCCGGTGGAGCAATCGGAGGACATCGCCGACGCGCTGCCCTCTCATCTCGTGCTCTTCGAGCGCTTCGCCGGCGGTGGCCACGGTGTCGAACGCGACGACCAGGAGGCAGCGCTCCGGGTCATCCGCGAGTTCATCCTGGAGTAACCCAACACACGACGCCGGTCGGCGCCGGGTGCCGCGCGCGCGTTGCGTTGCCGGCGTGACTACCCGGGCGGCAGTCCGGCGGTGAGCCCGCCGTCGATCACGAGTGCCGTCCCGGCGACCCAGCGGGCCTCATCGGAGGCCAGATAGAGGAACGCGGCCGCGATCTCGGCGGGTTGGCCCATGCGGCCCAAGGGATGAGCGGCATTGACTGCCGCCCGGCTCGCCTCAGGGTCATCCTGCGCGTCGAAATACGTCAAGACCATCGGCGTTTCGACGAAACCGGGACAGACGCAGTTCACGCGGATGCCGTGAGCGGCGCCGTCGAGAGCCATGCACTTGGTCAGCATCACGACACCCGCCTTGGCGGCGGAATAGCCGTGTTGGCCGGCCATGCCGATGATTCCCGCGACCGACGCCGTGTTCAGAATAGTCCCGCCGCCGGCTGCGACGAAGCGCGGCCATACCGCCCGGCAGGTCCGATAGATGCTCGAAAGGTCGATGTCGAGCACACGATCCCATTCGTCGGCGGCGAGGGTCTCGACGGTGCCCATCGTCGGAATCGCGGCGTTGTTCACGATAATGTCGAGGCCTTCGAGCGCCTCCCAGGCGCGATCCACCATGGCGGCGACGGACTCGACGTCTCCGACGTCGGCGGCCAAGCCGACCGCCGTTCCTCCCTGGGCGCGGATTGCTTCCGCGTGCTTGTCCGCGCCGGCGCCGTTCAGATCGGCAATCGCGACGGTTGCGCCTTCTGCCGCGAAGCGCTCAGCGGTCGCAGCGCCGATGCCCGAGGCACCGCCGGTCACCAGCGCGCGCTTGCCTGCCAAGCGCATCAACGCGTGCTCAATGGGGAGTCGATCGGGGGCATGGTCCGGCGGGGACAATCATTCACGGGAAGATGAGGTTACAGACGCTGCGGTAGAGACGGCAAGGGCAGTTATGTGAGACCTGACCGACGAATGCGCGCTGGGGCGCACATGAGCCGGCTCCGTCATTGCGAACCCGCACCCCCTCAACCGCGAACGGGGCCTGCCAACTCCATTGAACGGGCTTCCGCCAGCGGATAGCATTCCGATCAGGCTCGCGAATGAGGGATCTTCGATCATGGCACACGATCACGCCCATAACGCTCCGCCATCCGAGACGGCGATGAGGGTGAAGGCCCTGGAGACGCTCCTCAACGAAAAGGGCCTGCTCGACCCGGCCGCCATCGACGCCCTCGTGGAGACCTACGAGATCCGCGTCGGTCCGCGCAACGGCGCCAAGGTAGTGGCGCGGGCGTGGACGCACCCGGATTACAAGCAGAGGTTGCTCGCGGACGGCACGAAGGCGATCGCCGAGCTGGGCTTCAGCGGCGTGCAGGGCGAGGACATGGTCGTCGTCGAGAACTCCGACGAGGTGCATAACCTGGTCACCTGCACGCTCTGTTCCTGCTATCCGTGGCCGACTCTCGGGCTGCCCCCCATCTGGTACAAGAGCGCGCCCTTCCGGGCCCGCTCGGTCATCGATCCGCGCGGCGTCCTCGAGGAGTTCGGCGTCGAGGTGTCCGAAGACATCGAAGTGCGGGTGTGGGACAGCAACGCGGAGCTCCGTTACCTGGTGCTGCCGCAACGGCCGGCCGGCACGGAGGGAATGAGCGAGGACGAGCTGGCGGCGCTGGTAACCCGCGATTCGATGATCGGCACGGCGCTGGTCGAAGCGCCCGCCAGCTAGCCGGGGCGGAAAGGAGCGCAGCGATGAACGGCATTCACGACATGGGCGGCATGCAGTGCATGGGCCCGATCGTCCGCGAGGAAAACGAGCCTCAGTTCCATGAGTCTTGGGAGGGCCGGGTCTTCGGCATGTTCTTCACCAACTTTGCCGAAGGCCACTTCAACGTGGATATGTTCCGCCACGCCATCGAGCGGATGGGCCCGGCCGAGTACCTCGAAACCTCGTATTACGAGCATTGGCTGCACGCCTACGAGACCCTGCTGGTGGAACGCGGCGTGCTGACAGAGGCCGAGATCGAAGAGAAGATCGCGAGCCTTCGCCAGGCGGGAGAGTCGTGATGCCAGCTCTGACACCGGATTTGGTTCCAGGTCTGGTCGCTGGAGGCGCTTCATGCCGGATGGATGCGGACGTCGCACCCAGGTTCAAGGTGGGGGACACGGTCACGGCCCTCAACGTGAACCCGGTGTCCCATACGCGGCTGCCGCGCTACATCCGGGGCAAGACCGGAACGATTGCGCGCGATCATGGCGTTTTCGCATTTCCGGATACGTCGGCCGCATCGGGCACCCACAGCGACCCTCAGCATGTCTACAGCGTGCGCTTCGAAGGGAGCGAGCTCTGGGGCGACCACGCCAACGCGAACGCCAGCGTCTATATCGACCTCTTCGACGATTACCTCGATAGCGCATGAGCGCCGCGCACTCGGCCGACGATCTGCCGCAGCTCCCCTGGGAAGCCGAAGACGGGCCGGTCTTCAAAGAGCCGTGGGAGGCGGCAGCTTTCGCCATGGCGGTGCGGCTGTCGGAGGCTGGAAAGTTCACCTGGTCCGAGTGGGTCGACTACCTCTCGGCCGAGATAGCAGCGGCGAAGCAGAGAGGCGATCCCGACCTCGGGGATCGCTATTACGAACATTGGCTGAGCGCGCTCGAAAAGCTCGTAATCGACAAGGGGCTCGGTTCGGAAGCGGAGCTTGCCGGCCTCAAGGACGACTGGACCGAGGCGACCATCCACACCCCCCACGGCCAGCCGATCGAGTTGAAGAGGCGCACCCCCGGCGATTGACGAGCCGGGTAACGCCTGCGACCTAAACGACCCGCACCGCGTCGCCCCTCTTCACCATGCCGCCCTGAATGACGAAGGCATAGACGCCCGCGCACGGGAGCGATTCGCCGTCGAGCACGGGGACAGGGAGCGTGTTGTGCTCGACGATGGTGCGGAGAACCTGCGGATCCTTCGCGAGATCCTGCTGCGCAAGGGTCGGGACGGAGCAACGTGGCGTCGGGTCGGAGATGCGGAGCCGCACCTCGTTGCCGATCGCGAGCTCGCGCCCGACCCAGTCGTTCTCGACGAAGCCTTGCTCTCCCTCTGGTGTGGCGATCGTCACATTGGGGCGGAAGCGGCGCGCATTGAACGCCGACTCAGGACGGAGCTCGGCGAGGCGCGCCATCGTCGCCGTGGTTATGAGATGAAGCGCCGCATAGTCGGAGAACCGGCCTGCCATCATCAGCTCGCCGATATCGACGATTGTTTCTTCCTCGGCGAGCGGGTCGAGGCGTTCGAGGCTGGGCGCTTCCGGGCGCTCCGTCGTGAGCGTGACCGGCCGCCCCAGGGTTTCGGAGAGGCGGGTATCCGGGTCACCGCCATCGCTGGCGACCGCCGTGCCGTCGGGCCAGAGGATGCGCACCGGGGGCAGCGGAGCGCCGGCCTGCGGGGGTCTGACGAAATCGGAGGCGAGCGACATCAGCTCGGCCCACTTCTTCGGGGTCTTGGCGCTCCCAACCCGGCCGCTCGAGCGGTCGATTACGGCATAGGCACGATCGCCCAGAATGCCGCTCTCGGTGACCTGCGCCTCGTCGAGCTTGGTGCCCGCCATCGACTTGACCGGATAGCGCCAGAGCGCCTTGACCGTGCCGCCGTTCGTGCCCTGCGATGCCATGCTCTCTCTCCCCGCGCCAACGAACTGCCCTGCCAGGCCGTCCTATACCAAGCGGCCGACGCCTCGGCACTCCCGCATCAAGGGTCGAGCAGATTGCGGCTCCGGTGCCAGTCCCCCAGCGACTGATCGGGATACTCGGGAAAGTGCGGGTCGCGCTTGCCCGACGGGATCCTGACCCAGCCCGGCGCGTAGTCGAGCATGATGTGGCAGCGCTCCGGCGGTGCCGGCAGCGGTGTGTCGATGGCCGACGCGAAGGGGTGGATCAGTTCGGGCCAGCGCGGGTCCCAGACCCAGAGCGCACTGCCGCAGCGGCCGCAGAACCGCCGCTCGGCCAGGCTTTCGCTGCCGTCCTCGAGCCGCGCCCGATAGACCCTCAGGTGACGCTTGCCCCGCACGTTGAGCGCTTCCGCCTCGCCGCCGAGATTGATGGCGTAGCCGCCACCACCTGCGGTCTTTCGGCAGATCGAGCAGTAGCACTGCATGTAGGGATGCGGCGTCTTCGACTGGAGCGAGAATTGAACGGCGCGGCAGTGGCAGGAGCCTTCGAGCACCATGGGATCTCTCACGGAGTGGTTCGGCGTTGCGAACATTTGAGCACAGTTTTGCGCGCGCTCCTCGGTCGAATCCGCTGAATGATGCGCCGAGCCTGGACGGCTTCCAGCATGCCCTGTCGCAGGCAACGCCCCAAGGCGCCTCGCCGACGCTGCCTCGAAGAAAATTGAACGGAATTCCGCCCCCTTCCCATCCCACGACCTAGACAATTCAAGCGTTGGAAGGAATAATTTCGCCTCTTCGGAGACCTTCAGCCTTGAACAGCAAGTCGCCCACAAGCAGCGATATCGAGACACCCGCGCCGGTCGAGCTCGCCTTCTCGCGCGACGAATACGCGGCACGGATAGCGAAGACCCGCCGGGCGATGGACGAGAGAGGGCTCGATCTGCTCGTCGTCTCCGACCCCTCGAACATGGCGTGGCTTACCGGCTACGACGGTTGGTCGTTCTACGTGCACCAGTGCGTGCTCCTCGCACTCGAAGGCGATCCGGTGTGGTTCGGGCGCGGCATGGACGCCAACGGGGCAAAGCGCACCGTGTTCATGGCGCACGACGACATCGTCGGCTACGCAGATCACTACGTGATGTCCACCGAACGCCATCCGATGGACTACTTGAGCGAAGTCATCACCGCGCGTGGGTGGGACCGATCGCGGATCGGCGTCGAGATGGACAACTACTACTTCAGCGCCGCCGCATACCGCTCGCTGGAGACCCATCTGCGCGATGCGACGCTGCTCGACGCGACGGGGTTGGTGAACTGGCAACGGCTCGTGAAGTCGGAGACCGAGATCGCCTACATGAGGAACGCGGCACGCATCGTGGAGAAGATGCACGCGCGCATCATGGAGGTGGTCGAGCCCGGTATGCGCAAGAACGAGCTGGTCGCCGAGATCTACCACGCGGCCATCACCGGCGTAGAAGGCGCCGGCGGCGACTATCCCGCCATCGTGCCGATGCTCCCCACCGGCGTCGATGCATCGGCGGCGCACCTCACGTGGGACGACAAGCCGATGCGGGCGGGCGAGGCGACGTTCTTCGAAATTGCGGGCGTCTACAAACGCTACCACTGCCCGCTCTGCCGCACGGTTTTCCTGGGTCGGCCGTCCGCTCGCGAGCGCAACGCAGAAAGCGCACTGCTGGAAGCCATCGAGGCGGGACTCGATGCCGCGAGACCGGGGAACCTGTGCGAGGACATCCACCGCGCGTTCTCGGAGTCGCTCGCGCGGCACGGCCTGACGAAGGAGAGCCGGTGCGGCTACTCCGTCGGGCTCAGCTACCCGCCCGACTGGGGCGAGCGCACCATCAGCCTGCGCCCTGGAGACCGCACCGTGCTTGAGCCGAACATGACCATCCACTTCATGCCCGCGCTCTGGTTCGAAGACTGGGGTCTCGAAATCACCGAGAGCATTCGCATCACGGAAACCAGCGCTGAAACCCTCGCGAACTGGCCCCGCGAATTACAGGCGAAGGCCTGAGCCGCAACCCGCCCGCGCTCGCGAATCGGATTACGCCTCCGGAGGATCGTCGCCGGGCTGTTTGCCGTAGGTCTTCATGATCTCCAGCACCTCGGCCATCTTCCGGCTCAGGATGACGTTGGGCTCGTTGCCGGTGGCGCCGCCGATGGCGAGCGTGCGGCAATAAAGCTCCGCCAGATACTCGACCTCGACGAGCAGATTGACGCAGGCATCGGGCGTCTCGCCCAAGACGACGACGCCGTGATTCTGCAACAGGCAGGCCTTGCGATCCTTGAGCGCAGGCACGGCGACGTCGGAGAGCGCCTGGGTCGTGGGCGTCCGGTAAGGCGCGCAGCGAATGTTCGTGCCGCCCGCAGCGGCGACCATGTAGTGAACTGCAGGGATTTCCATCCCGTGCACGGCGAGCGCGGTGCAATGGACGGCATGGCTGTGCAGCACCGCGTCGACCTCCGGCCGTGTCGCGAGGATATCGCGGTGCAACCGCCATTCGCTGGTGGGGCGCCGGGTGCCCTGGTGGCTGCCGTCGAAGTCCATATCCACGATGTCTGCAGGCGTGATCGCGTCGTAATCGAGGCCGGACGGCGTGACCAGGAAACGCCCGCCGACCCTGTATCCGACATTGCCCGAGGTCCCGTGATTGAGGCCGAGCGCGTTCATCCTGCGGGCAGCGTCGATGACGGCGCGCCGCGCCTTGAGATGCGTCGATCTCGTCCGGGGCATGGAAGCCGACCGGTGAGCTCTGCTAGCGCCCGCCCGCCGCGCCGGCGTCTTCGAGGGCGGCAACGATGGCCGCCGTGATGCCGTCGATGTCGCCCGAGCCGTCGATCCTGGCGAAGCGCCCGCCGGCCTCGTAGTGGGGGATGATCGGGGCCGTCTGCTCGCGATAGGCGGCTAGACGCGCTGTCATGGTTTCGCGATTGTCATCCGCCCGCCGCGTGAAGTTCGCACCCCGGCACTGGTCGCAAACGCCCTCGGTGCTGGGCCGGTTGAATTGGTCGTGATAGCCGGCGCCGCAGTCGGCGCAGGAGAATCGGCCGACGATGCGCTCGATCAGCGCCTCCTCATCGACCTCGATGGCGACCACCTTGTCGAGCGCCAGCCCGCGCTCGGCCAGCATGCGGTCCAGCGCGTCGGCCTGGGCCACCGTGCGCGGGAAGCCGTCGAGGATGAAACCGCTGGCGCAGTCCGGCTGCTCGATCCGCTCGGCGATCAGGGCGACCATCAGGTCGTCCGGCACAAGCTCGCCGGCCTCCATGATCGCCTTGGCCTCGATACCGAGTGCGGTGCCCGCCTTCGCCGCCGCCCGCAGCATCTCGCCCGTGGAGATCTGAACGATGCCGAAGCGCTCGACCAAACGTTGTGCCTGCGTGCCCTTACCCGCGCCCGGTGGGCCGAGAAGGATCAGGTTCAACGCCGGCTCCCCCTCAGCTTCGCCTTCTTGATCAGTCCTTCGTATTGATGCGCGAGCAGATGGGACTGGATTTGCCCCACCGTATCCATGGTGACGGTGACGACGATGAGCAGACTCGTACCCCCGAAATAGAACGGCACCGCATATTGCGAAATCAGAAGCTCAGGCAAGAGGCTCACGGAAGTGAGATAGAGCGCGCCCCAGAAGGTCAAGCGGGTCAGCACATAGTCGAGATATTCCGCCGTGTTCTTGCCCGGACGGACTCCGGGTATGAAGCCGCCGTTCTTCTTCAAATTGTCGGCCGTATCTTCCGGATTGAAGACGACGGAGGTGTAGAAGAACGTGAAGAAGATGATCGCCGCCGCATAGATGATTATGTAGATGGGCTGGCCGCGGCCGAGATAGCTCGTCACCGCCGTCAGCCACTCGGGCCCGGAGCCCGCGTTGATGCTGAGCGCGGTGATCGGCAGCAGCAGAATCGAGCTCGCAAAGATCGGCGGGATCACCCCGGCGGTGTTAACCTTCAACGGCAGATGGGTGCTCTCGCCGCCGAACATCCGCCGCCCCACCTGGCGTTTGGGGTATTGCACGACGATTCGTCGCTGCGCCCGCTCGATGAAGACGATGAAACCAATGACGGAGACCGCCATGACGAAGAGCGCGATGATCACGACTGCGGAGATCGCACCGGTGCGGCCGAGCTCCAGCGTGCTCGCGAGCGCGCCCGGCAGCTCCGCCACGATGCCGGCGAAGATGATGAGCGAGATGCCGTTGCCGACCCCTCTGGCGGTAATTTGTTCGCCGAGCCACATCAAGAAGATCGTGCCGCCGGTCAGAGTTACCACCGTGGTCAAGCGGAAGAAGCCGCCCGGATCCAGCACCAGATCGCCGCCCTGGCCGCTATAGCCCTCGAGGCCTGAGGAGATGCCGAAGGCCTGCAGCGCGGCGAGGAAGACGGTGCCGTAGCGGGTGTACTGATTGATCTTCTTGCGCCCGGCCTCGCCTTCCTTCTTGAGCTGGGCGAGATGCGGCGAGACCGTCGTCATCAGCTGAATGATGATCGCCGCCGAGATGTACGGCATGATGTTGAGCGCGAAGATCGTCATGCGCCCGAGCGCACCACCGGCGAACATGTTGAACATGCCGAGGATACCGCCGGCCTGCTGCTGGAACACCTCGTCGAGCACCACCGGGTCGATCCCGGGGATCGGGATGTAGGTGCCCAACCTGTAGATGATCAGGGCGCCGAGCGTGAAGAGCAGGCGCTTCTGAAGCTCCTTCGCCTTGGCGAAGGCCCCGAAATTGAGGTTCGCAGCGAGTTGTTCGGCTGCCGAAGCCACGTTCGTCAGGCGTCCTTTGCCGTTTCCTCGGCCGTTGTTTCGGCCTTGGCCGGCGCGCTGAGGGTCACCGAGCCGCCGGCGGCCTCGACCGCAGCGATGGCGGCCTTCGAGGCGCCGGTCACCTCGACGATGACGGCGCTCTCGATCCGGCCCTTGGCGAGAAGGCGCACGCCGTGACGCCCGCGCGTGAGCCCGACAGCGGCCAGCGCGGCCTCGGTCACGGGCGCACTTGCGTCGAGACGCCCCTGCTCAATCGCCTTCTGCAAGCGGCCGATGTTGACGGTCTCGAAGGTTTTGCGGAAGCGGGCATTGGTGAACCCCCGCTTGGGCAGCCGCCGGTAAAGCGGCATCTGGCCGCCCTCGAATCCCTTGATGGCAACGCCGGCTCGCGACTTCTGGCCCTTGTGGCCGCGCCCCGAGGTCTTGCCGCGACCGGAGCCGATGCCGCGCCCGAGCCTGCGGCCCTTTTTGGCCGCGCCGGCACGGTCCGCGAGTTCATTCAGCCTCATCACTCCGCCTCCGCGTCCACCGCCTCGGCCCGCACGAGGTGCGAAATCTTGTCAATCATGCCGCGCACGGCAGGCGTATCTTCAAGCACGCGGCTGCGGTGCATCTTGTTGAGGCCGAGACCGACCAGGGTCGCCCGCTGATCCGCCGGCCGGCCGATCGGGCTGCCGATCTGGGTGACCCGCACCTGGGCCGGCGCCTTGCTCCCAGCCATGGCCTACTCCTGCACCGTCCGCTCCTTGGCGGACTCGTCCTGGCCGAAGATCTGGCTCACCGTGCGATTGCGCTTGGCGGCGACGGCGCGGGGAGAGTAGCAGCGCCCGAGCGCATCGAAGGTCGCCTTGACCATGTTCTGCGGGTTCGACGATCCCACCGACTTGGCGACCACGTCCTTCACGCCCAGCATCTCGAACACGGCGCGCATCGGGCCGCCGGCGATGATCCCGGTGCCAGGCGGCGCCGCGCGAATAATCACCTTGCCTGCCCCGAAGCGGCCCTGCACGTCGTGGTGCAGCGTGCGTCCTTCGCGAAGCGGCACGCGAACCATGCGGCGCCTGGCCTGCTCGGTGGCCTTGCGGATCGCCTCCGGCACCTCCCGCGCCTTGCCCGAGCCACCGCCCACGCGCCCGCGCTGGTCCCCCACGACGACGAGCGCCGAAAAGCCGAACCGCCGCCCGCCCTTCACAACCTTGGCGACGCGGTTGATGCTGACCAGCTTGTCCAGCAGTTCGGGTTCGTCGCGGTCCCGCCCGCGGCCGCCGCGGTCCCTGTCCATGGATGGTCGTGCCATATCGGGCTCTTTCCCCTAGAAAGAGAGGCCGCCTTCGCGGGCTGCCTCGGCAAGCGCTTTCACACGCCCGTGATACTGATACCCGCCACGGTCGAAGATGACCTCCTTGTGACCGGCCGCCAGCGCGCGCTCTGCGATGAGTGTGCCGACGCGTCCCGCGGCCGCGCGGTCTCCGCCGCTCTCGCTGCGCAGCGCGCTCTCCATCGTCGATGCGGCGGCCACGGTCCTGCTCTCTCTATCGTCGACGAGTTGGGCGTAAATGTGGCGGTTGGAGCGGAAGACCGTGAGTCGCGGCCTGCCGGCGCCGGCGGTGCGCAGCCGGAAGCGAACCCGCTGCTTCCGCTTATCGAAATCGCTCCTGCTCATCGCTACTTCTTCTTGCCCTCTTTGCGCCGGACGTATTCGCCGACATAGCGAATGCCCTTGCCCTTGTAGGGCTCGGGCTTGCGGAAAGCACGAATCTCGGCGGCGACCTGGCCGACCGTCTGGCGGTCGGAGCCGGCGACCCTGATCGCCGTCGGCCGTTCGCACGTGATCTCGATGCCATCGGGAATCGGGTAGCGCACCCTGTGGCTGTAGCCGAGATCGAGCGTGAGCGTTCGGCCCTCGACCGCGGCCCGGTAGCCGACGCCCTCGATCTGCAGGTTCTTGAGGAAGCCCTGGCTCACACCCACGACCATGTTGTTGATCACGCTCCGGGTCAGCCCCCACATCTGGCGGGCGCGCTTGCTCTCGCCCAGCGGCGTGACAGAGACTTGGCCGTTGTCGAGCGCGGCGCTCACCTCCGGCGCGATGGTGGCTTCGAGGCGGCCCAGCTTACCGCTCACGGAGACCGCCGCGCCGTCGATGGTCACCTCGACGCCTTCGGGGATGGGGACCGGATTCTTGCCGACGCGAGACATCTCAGAACACCCGGCAGAGCACTTCGCCGCCGACATTCTGCTTGCGCGCCTCATTGTCGGAGAGCACGCCGCGCGGCGTTGAGAGAATGGAAATCCCTAGTCCGCCGAAATACCGGGGCAGGCCCTTGATGCCTGAATAGACCCGCCGCCCTGGCTTCGATATCCGCCGAAGCTCGGCAATCACCGGCCGGCCTTCATGATATTTCAGCTCGATCGAGAACGCCGGCTTGCCGGTATCCGATTCCGCTGCCGCGTAGCCGCGGATGTAGCCCTCGCGCTTGAGAACATCGAGCACGGAACCGCGCAGCTTGGACGCCGGCGACGCGACGGAGGTCTTGCGTGCCTGCTGCCCGTTGCGAATACGGGTCAGCATGTCCGCTAGAGGATCGGTCATCATGGCGTGCGCCTCACCAGCTCGATTTCACCATTCCGGGCACCTGGCCCGCCGAGGCCAGCTCCCGGAGCGCAATACGCGACAGCCCGAACTTGCGGTAGTTGCCGCGCGGGCGGCCGGTCAGCCCACAGCGGTTCCGCACCCGCACCTGCGCCCCGTTGCGCGGCAGCTGCGCGAGCTTGAGCTGCGCCGCGAAGCGTTCCTCCGCCGGGAGCGAGCGGTCGCGCACGATGGCGCGCAGGTCTGCCCGCTTGGCCGCATCCCGCTTCGCCATCTGCTGGCGCCGCTTGTTCTTCTCGATCGTGCTCTTCTTCGCCATCTTTCAGCCCGGCTCCTCCGCGCTCACTGGCCGACGAACGGCATCTGAAAGCCGGCAAGCAGCGCGCGGCCCTCATCATCGGTCCTCGCCGTCGTGCAAATGACGACGTTCATACCCCGCACCTGATCGACCTTGTCGTAGTCGATTTCTGGAAAGACGATCTGCTCCTTGAGGCCTAGCGCATAGTTGCCCCGGCCGTCGAACGCGCGTCCGGAAAGGCCGCGAAAGTCGCGCACCCGGGGCAGCGCAATTGTGATCAGCCGGTCGAGGAACTCGTACATCCTCTCGCGGCGGAGCGTCGTCTTGCAGCCGACCTGCATACCGGCACGCACCTTGAACGCGGCGACAGACTTGCGCGCCTTGGTGATGATCGGCTTCTGGCCCGCGATCAGGGTCATGTCCTGAACCGCGGCCCCGATCTTCTTGTTGTCGGTCACCCCTTCGCCCACGCCCATGTTGAGAATGATCTTCTCGAGCTTGGGCGCCTGCATGAGATTGGTGTAGCCGAACTTCTCTATCAGCTGGGGCCTGATCTCGCTCTCGTAGAGCAGCCTGAGCCGGCTCTGCCCGTTCGACTCGCCGTTTGCCCCAGCGTTCGACTGGCCGTTCGTCTCAGACATCGATCACTTCCCCCGAGCGGGCCGCGACACGCACCTTGCGCCCGTCCGCGAGCCTCTTGTAGCGAACACGGGTGGGCCGGTCGCTTTCGGGATCGATCAGCGCCACGTTCGAGATGTGGATCGGCGCCTCCCGCTCGACGATGCCGCCCTGCGGATCGGTCTGCGTCGGCTTGACGTGGCGCTTGGTCACGTTGACGCCCCCGACGAGCACGCGGTCGGTCTTGGTCACCACTCTCAGCACGGCGCCACGCTTGCCCTTGTCTCGCCCGGTGAGGACGATGACCTCGTCATCTTTGCGTATTTTTCGCTTGCGCATGGCGGCTCACAACACTTCGGGCGCGAGTGAGATGATCTTCATGTACTGGCGCTGACGGAGCTCGCGGGTCACCGGCCCGAAGATGCGGGTCCCGATCGGCTCTCCCTGGGCGGTAATGAGCACAGCCGCATTGCGGTCGAAGCGGATCGCGCTGCCATCCGGGCGCCGGATCTCTTTCGCGGTCCGCACGATGACGGCGCGGTGAAGCTCGCCCTTGCGCACCTTGCCGCGCGGGATTGCCTCCTTGACGGTTACGACGATCGTGTCGCCGACCGAGGCGGTCCTGCGCTTCGAGCCACCGAGCACCTTCACGCACTGCACGCGCCTGGCACCGGAATTGTCGGCGACGTCCAGATTCGTCTGCATCTGAATCATGACACCTAGACCCTTCCGCTACCTGCCGTGACGCTCAGCGCTGCTCGGCGCCGGCATCGTCGAACACGATCCAACGCTTACTCTTGGAGATGGGGGCACACTCGCGAATCTGCACGATATCACCGACCTTGTGCTTGTTGCCGTCGTCGTGCGCGGCGTAGCGCTTGGAGCGGCGCACGACCTTCTTGTAGAGCGGGTGCATGACGCGGCGGTCGACCCGCACGATGACGGTCTTGTCCGCCTTGTCGCCGACCACGGTGCCTCGCATCACACGGCGCGGCATGTCAGCTCTCCTTCACCCATCGCTCTCACCCTCAGGCCACGCCGCCGGCAGCGCGCCTGCGCTCGGCAACGATCGTCTTGATGCGGGCCACGTCGCGTCTGACGGCGCGCATCCGTGCGGTATTCTCCAGCTGGCCCGACGCCCGCTGGAAGCGCAGGTTGAACGCCTCCTTCTTCAACGCGAGCAGCATCGTCTTCAGCTCGTCATCGGTCTTGAGGCGGGTCTCGACGCCGTTCATCATGTCGCCCCTTCGCCGAGCCGCGTGATCAGCTTGGTGCGCACCCTGAACTTTGCGGACGCACGCCGGAAGGCCTCTTCCGCCACCGCGCGCGGCACACCGTCGACCTCGAACATGATGCGCCCGGGCTTGACCCGCGCAACCCAGTACTCCGGCGAGCCCTTGCCCTTGCCCATGCGGACCTCGGCGGGCTTGGTGGAGACGGGCACGTCCGGGAACACGCGGATCCAGATCCTGCCGGCACGCTTCATGTGCCGGGTGATCGTACGCCGCCCGGCTTCGATCTCGCGCGCCGTCATCCGGCCCGGCGTGATCGCCTTCAGTCCGTAGGCGCCGAAATTGAGCTGCGTCCCGCCCTTGGCATGGCCATGGATGCGACCCTTGTGGGCCTTGCGGTACTTGGTGGATTTCGGCTGCTGCATGATCCGGTTCCAGTCCCGGCCCTAGCGGGGCGTGGCCTGCTCCATGGCGCGCTTGTCCTGCGCCATGGGGTCGTGCGCCATGATCTCGCCCTTGAACACCCAGACCTTGACCCCGCAGGTGCCGTAGGCCGTGCGTGCCGTGGCGAGCCCGAAATCGACGTCGGCCCTGAGCGTGTGGAGCGGGACCCGGCCCTCGCGATACCACTCGGTTCGCGCGATCTCAGCGCCGCCCAGCCGGCCGCCGCAGTTGATGCGGATGCCTTGCGCGCCGAGCCTGATCGCCGATTGCACCGCCCGCTTCATGGCGCGCCGAAAGGCCACCCGGCGCACCAGCTGCTGCGCGATATTCTCGGCCACCAGCTTGGCCTCGATCTCGGGCTTGCGAATCTCGACGATGTTCAGGTGGACATCGCTCCGCGTCATCTTGGTGACGTCGGTGCGGAGCCGCTCGATGTCCGCGCCTTTCTTGCCGATCACGACGCCCGGCCGCGCGGTGTGGATGGTGATGCGCGCCTTCTTGGCCGGGCGCTCGATGACAATGCGCCCGATGCCCGCCTGGCTCAGCCGCTTGAAGAGGAATTGCCGGATCTGCAGATCCTCGTGCAGCAGCTGGGCATAGCCGTCGTCGGCATACCAGCGCGAGTCCCAGGTGCGGTTGATGCCGAGGCGAAGCCCGACGGGATTGACCTTCTGGCCCATCAGGCCCCCTTCGCGCGTTCGCGCACCACGATGGTGAGATGGCTGAACGGCTTTATCACGCGCCCCGTCCGCCCGCGGGCTCTCGGCCGCCAGCGCTTCATCACCAGACCCTTGCCGACTGTCGCTTCGGCGACGACGAGCCGGTCCACGTCCAGCTCATGATTGTTCTCCGCGTTCGCGATCGCCGACTGCAAGCACTTGCGCACGTCGCCGGCGATGCGGCGGCGCGAGTTGGCGAGCGTGATGAGCGCCTCGTCCACCGGGCGTCCTCGTATGGTCGCGCTGACCAGGCCGAGCTTCTGCGGGCTGATCCGGAGGTTCCGGATCTTGGCCTGGGCTTCGGTCTCACCCAGCCGCCGGGGACGTGCCAACTTGCCCATGGTCAGCCCCGCCGCACTCTCTTGTCGCCGGCATGGCCGTGGAAGACCCGCGTCGGCGAAAACTCGCCGAACTTGTGGCCGACCATGTTCTCGTTGACCAGCACCGGCAGAAACTTGCGCCCGTTGTAGACGCCAAAGGTGAGGCCCACGAACTGCGGCAGGATCGTGGACCGCCGCGACCACGTGCGGATGATATCCTTGCGGCCGCTCGCCCGCGCCTGCTCGGCCTTCTTGAGAAGATAGCCGTCGACGAAGGGGCCCTTCCATACGGAACGCGCCATCGACTGTCCCCCGCCCTATTTCTTGCCCCGACGCCGCATGATGAAGCGGTCGGTTCTCTTGTTGCTCCGCGTGCGCTTGCCCTTGGTCGGCACGCCCCAGGGGGTGACCGGATGTCGCCCACCCGAGGACTTTCCCTCGCCGCCGCCGTGGGGATGGTCGACCGGGTTCATGGCGACGCCACGCACCGACGGCCGACGACCTCTCCAACGCATCCGGCCCGCCTTGCCCTGATTGGTGTTCTGGTTATCGGGGTTGGAGACCGCGCCGATGGTGGCCATGCAGCGCGCATGGACCATCCGCTGCTCGCCTGACGGCAGCCGGAGCAGGGCGTAGCCCTGGTCCTTGCCGACCAGCTGTACGTAGTTGCCGGCGGAGCGTGCGATCTGGCCGCCCTTCCCCGGCTTCATCTCGACATTGTGGATGATGGTGCCGACGGGGATGTTGCTCATCGGCATCGCGTTGCCGGGCTTGATGTCGCAGCGATCGCCGGAGACCACCTTATCGCCCGGCGAGACCCGCTGCGGGGCCAGGATGTAAGCCTGCTCGCCGTCTTCATAGCGGACCAGCGCGATGAAGGCCGAGCGATTAGGGTCGTACTCAAGCCGCTCCACCGTCGCCGGCACGTTGAATTTGCGGCGCTTGAAGTCGATCTTGCGGTAGCGGCGCTTGTGGCCCCCGCCGCGGTGGCGCATGGTGATGCGGCCGTCGCTGTTGCGCCCACCCTTCTGGCTGAGCCCCTCGGTGAGCGCCTTGACCGGCTTTCCCTTCCAGAGATCGGAGCGGTCCACCAGGACGAGCTGGCGGCGCCCCGGCGTGGTCGGCTTGAAGTGCTTGAGAGCCATCGCCTAAAGCCCAGTCATCACGTCGATCGTATCGCCCTCGCCGAGCGATATCGTTGCTTTCTTCCAATCCGAGCGCTTGCCAAGCCGGCCGCCGCGGCCCCGCTTGACCTTGCCCTTGACCAGGCTCGTGTTGACCTTCCGCACCTTGACCTCGAACAGGCCTTCGACGGCCTCCTTGATCTGCGGCTTGGTTGCGCCGGTACGCACCTTGAAGGTGACCTGGTTGTGTTCCGAGCCCTGGGTCGACTTCTCGGTCACCACGGGACCGAGGATCGTGTCGTACCAGCGCTCTTTCGGTTGCGTGCTCATGTCAGCCGCGCCTGCAAGTCTTCCACCGCCTTGCGGGTCAGCACCAGGCGATCGCGGCGGAGGATGTCGTAGACATTGGCACCCATCTGGGGGAGCACCTGAACCCCGGTCAGATTGCGAGCCGCTCTGGCGAAACCGTTATCGATCTCGTCGCCATCGATTATCAGCGCCGACGACCAGCCTAAACCTGCGAGCCGCTCGGCAAGAACACGGGTCTTGGCCGAGCCGAGGTCGAGGGAGTCGACGATCAAGAGCTTGCCGTCGGACTGCTTGCTGGAGAGCGCGGACTTGAGCGCGAGCTTGCGGACCTTCTTGGGCAGCTTGTGCGCGTGATCGCGCAGCACAGGGCCAAATATCGCCACGCCGCCCCGGTGGTGCGGCGCCCGGCGCGAGCCTGCACGGGCGCGGCCCGTGCCCTTCTGCTTGAAGGGCTTGCGCGTGGACCCACGGATCTCCGCGACCGACTTGGTCTTGTGCGTGCCGGCGCGCCGCTTCGCGAGCTGCCAGCGCACCGTGCGGTGCATCAGGTCGGGCCGCACGGCCACGCCGAAGACGTTGTCGGCGAGTTCGATCTTGCCGACCTTCTTCGCGTCGAAGTCGATGACGTCGACCTTCACGAGGACTCCTCCTCACCGCCGTCGGCAGCATCTTCGTCGCCGCTCTCCGCCGCCGCCTCAACTGCGGGCGCAGTCTCTTCAACCACCTCCGGTTCGGACTCCTCCAGGAGGCCCGCCGGGAACGGAACGTCGTCCGGCAGGCGGCGCTTCTTCGCATCCGACAGAAGCACGACGCCGCCCTTCGGACCGGGGACGCCGCCCTTCACCATGATCAGGCCTCGCGCCGCATCCGTCGCCACCACCTCGAGGTTCTGCACGGTCGCGCGCGCATTGCCGAGTTGGCCCGCCATCTTCTTGCCCTTGAACACCTTGCCGGGGTCCTGGCACTGGCCGGTCGAGCCGTGGGAGCGGTGCGAGACGGAAACGCCGTGGCTCGCGCGCAGGCCGCTGAAGTTGTGCCGCTTCATCGCGCCGGCGAAGCCCTTGCCGATGGAGGAGCCGACCGCATCGACGAACTGCCCGGTAGCGAAGTGGTCGGCGCCGAGCGTGGCACCCACATTCACGAGCGCATCCTCGCTGACGCGGAATTCGATCAGATGGCGCTTGGGCTCGATCCGGGCCTTCGCGAAGTGGCCGCGCAGGGCGCGGGAGGTATTCTTGACCTTGACGCGGCCGGCGCCGAGCTGCAGGGCGACATAACCGCCCTGACCCTGGGTCCGCTGGGCAATAACCTGGCAGTTCTCGATGCGCAGCACGGTCACCGGCACATGCTCGCCGGCGTCGTTGAAGACGCGCGACATGCCGAGCTTCTCGGTAATCACCCCCGTGCGCCTGCGCGCTACCGCCTGGCCTGCCATAACGCCCTCCTACAGCCTGATCTCGACATCGACCCCGGCGGCGAGGTCCAACTTCATGAGCGCATCGACGGTCTGCGGC
Source organism: Alphaproteobacteria bacterium (assembly GCA_965262755.1). GTDB lineage: Bacteria > Pseudomonadota > Alphaproteobacteria > UBA828 > UBA828 > WTGU01. Next base: position 18,154 of record OZ253557.1, read on the forward strand.
GTGGGATCGACGATATCGAGAAGCCGCTTGTGGGTGCGGATCTCGAACTGCTCACGCGACTTCTTGTCGATATGGGGCGAGCGCAGCACCGTGTACTTCTCGATCCTGGTCGGCAGCGGGATCGGGCCGCGCACCTGTGCGCCGGTACGCTTGGCCGTATTCACGATCTCGCTCGTCGACGCGTCGAGCACGCGGTGATCGAACGCCTTGAGGCGGATCCTGATATTTTGGCTGTCGATGGCCATTGTGCCTGTCCGGCCCCTTCCCCTGCTCGCCTTGAACTATTCGACGATTTTGGCGACGACGCCGGCGCCGACGGTGCGCCCGCCCTCGCGGATGGCGAAGCGCAGGCCCTCGTCCATCGCAATCGGCGCCATCAGATCGACCTTCATCATCACGTTGTCGCCCGGCATCACCATCTCCGTCCCATCGGGAAGCTCAATCGTCCCCGTCACGTCCGTCGTCCGGAAGTAAAACTGCGGGCGGTAGTTCGAGAAAAACGGCGTGTGACGACCACCCTCGTTCTTCGTCAGGATGTACGTCTCTGCCTCAAAGCGCGTGTGCGGCGTGATCGTCCCGGGCTCCGCCAAAACCTGACCCCGCTCAACCTCGTCACGCTTCGTCCCGCGAAGCAAAACCCCAACGTTGTCACCGGCCTCGCCCTGATCCAACAACTTCCGGAACATCTCAACGCCCGTGCAAACCGTCTTCGTCGTCTCACGGATCCCGACAATCCCAACGTTGTCGCCGACCTTCACCACGCCGCGCTCAATCCGGCCCGTCACAACCGTCCCACGGCCCGAAATCGAAAACACGTCCTCAATCGGCATCAAAAACGGCTGGTCCTTCGGACGCTCAGGCTGCGGCACGTACTCATCGACCGCATCCATCAGCTCCATGACCGAATCGCGGCCCGTCGCCGCGTCGCCATCCTCAAGCGCCGCTAGCGCAGAACCCCGAATCACAGGAATGTCGTCGCCCGGAAACTCGTAGACCGACAAAAGCTCCCGAACCTCAAGCTCGACAAGCTCGAGAATCTCCTCGTCGTCAACCATGTCCACCTTGTTCATATAGACCACAAGCGCAGGAACGCCCACCTGGCGCGCCAGAAGAATGTGCTCCCGCGTCTGCGGCATCGGACCGTCCGCCGCAGACACCACAAGGATCGCGCCGTCCATCTGCGCTGCACCCGTGATCATGTTCTTCACATAGTCCGCATGGCCCGGGCAATCCACGTGCGCGTAGTGGCGGCTCCCCGTCTCGTACTCGACGTGAGCCGTCGCGATCGTGATCCCGCGCGCGCGCTCCTCCGGCGCCTTGTCAATCTCGTCGAACGACACAAACTCCGCGCCGCCAACCTCGCCCAAAACCCGCGTGATCGCCGCCGTCAGCGTCGTCTTCCCATGGTCAACGTGACCAATCGTCCCAACGTTGCAGTGCGGCTTCGTCCGCTGAAACTTCGCCTTCGCCATCGGTGCTCTCTCTCAGGAGGTCTTGGTCGCGGCCACTCGATCAGGCGTAACGAGTGCGGACTTCGTCCGACACCGCCCGGGGCACCTGATCATAGTGATCGAACTCCATCGTGAACTGCGCCCGCCCTTGGGTGAGCGAGCGCAGGGTGCTGACATAACCGAACATGGTCGCAAGCGGTACCATGGCGCGAATGACCTGGGCGTTGCCGCGCGGCTCCATGCCGCCGACCTGCCCGCGCCTGGCGTTGAGGTCGCCGATCACGTCGCCCAGATAGTCCTCGGACGTCACGACCTCGACCTTCATCATCGGCTCCAGCAGTACCGGCGCCGCACGCTGCAGGGCGTCGCGGAACGCCGCGCGCGCAGCGATCTCGAACGCAAGCGAGCTGGAGTCGACGTCGTGGGACGCGCCGTCGACCAGCCGGGCCTTGAAGTCTATGACAGGGAACCCGGCGATGACGCCGGCCTGGCGCGCTTCCTCGATCCCCTTCCCGACCGCAGGGATGTACTCCTTGGGTACGGCGCCGCCAACGACCTTGCTCTCGAACACGAAGCCCGCGCCGGGCTCCAGCGGCTCCAGCACGATCTTGACGCGCGCGAATTGGCCGGCGCCGCCCGTCTGCTTCTTGTGCATGTAATCGACCGTCGACTCACGGCCGATGGTCTCCCGATAGGCGACCTGGGGCTGGCCAACATTGGCGCCCACCTTGAACTCGCGGCGCATGCGGTCGATCAGGATATCCAGGTGGAGTTCGCCCATGCCGCGGATCACGGTCTGCCCGCTCTCCGGATCGGCGGTCACGCGGAACGACGGATCCTCCTCGGCAAGCCGGGCGAGCGCGACGGAGAGCTTGTCCTGATCGGCCTTCGTCTTGGCCTCGACGGCGACCTCGATCACGGGTTCCGGGAACTCCATCCGCTCGAGCACCACCGGGTGCGCCGGGTCGCTCAGAGTCTCGCCGGTCGTGGTGTCCTTGAGGCCGGCGAAGGCGACGATGTCCCCTGCCCGTGCCTCCTGGATGTCTTCGCGGGTGTTGGCGTGCATGAGCAGCATGCGGCCGACCCGCTGCTTGCGGCCCTTGGCGCTGTTGAGCACCTGCTTGCCGGTCTGGATCATCCCCGAATAGACGCGCACGAAGGTGAGCGAGCCGACGAAGGGATCGGTCATCACCTTGAAGGCAAGCGCCGCCATCGGCTCGTCGTCGCTGCAGGACCGCTCCACCTCGCTGCCTTTGCCGGGCACGACACCGTGTACCGGCGGCACGTCGGTCGGCGCCGGCATGAAGTCGCACACCGCGTCCAGCAACGGCTGCACGCCCTTGTTCTTGAAGGCGGAGCCCGTCAGCACGGGAACCATCTGGCCGGTGAGCGTACCGATGCGCAGGCAACGCTTGATCGCTGCCTCGTCCGGCTCCTCGCCCTCGAGGAAGCGCTCCAGCACGGCGTCGTCCGTCTCGACCACCGCCTCGATGAGCGCCTGCCGGCTCGCCTCGGCCTCGGCCTTCATGTCGTCCGGCACGTCGCCGATTTCGAACTCCGCGCCGAGGGTCTCCGAATTCCAGACGATCGCCTTCATCGCGATCAGGTCGACGACGCCGATATGCTTCGCCTCGGTCCCGATGGGAAGCTGGATCGCGACCGGATTGGCGCCCAGGCGCTCGCGAATCATCTCGACGCAACGGGGGAAATCGGCCCCGACGCGATCCATCTTGTTCACGAAGCAGATACGGGGGACGTTGTACTTGTCCGCCTGACGCCAGACCGTCTCGGACTGCGGCTCGACGCCCGCCACCGCATCGAACACCGCAACGGCGCCGTCGAGCACCCGCAATGAGCGCTCCACCTCGATGGTGAAATCGACATGGCCCGGCGTGTCGATGATGTTGATCCGGTGGTCGCGCCAGAAGCAGGTCGTCGCGGCCGACGTGATGGTGATGCCGCGCTCCTGCTCCTGCTCCATCCAGTCCATCGTGGCGCTGCCCTCGTGGACCTCGCCCATCTTGTAGGACTTGCCGGTGTAGTAGAGCACCCGCTCGGTCGTTGTCGTCTTACCGGCATCGATATGCGCCATGATGCCGATATTGCGATAGCGTTCGAGGGGTGTGGTCCGAGCCATGATCTTTTTCTTGTCCGCGAACGCCTGCGCCTACCAGCGGTAGTGCGAAAATGCGCGATTGGCCTCGGCCATGCGGTGGGTGTCTTCCCGCTTCTTGACAGCAACGCCGCGGCTGGCCGCGGCGTCGAGGAGCTCGTTGCTGAGGCGGTCGACCATCGTCGTCTCGGAGCGGCCGCGCGTCGCGCCGATGAGCCAGCGGATCCCGAGCGTCTGGCGACGGTCCGGCCGGACCTCGGTCGGCACCTGGTAGGTGGCGCCGCCGACGCGGCGGGAGCGCACCTCGACGGCGGGCTTCACATTGTCGAGCGCCTCGTGGAACACCCTGACCGGATCCTGACCGGTCTTCTCCCGAATCCGGTCGAGGGCGCCATAGACGATGCGCTCGGCCGTGGACTTCTTGCCGTCGAGCATCAGGGAGTTCATGAACTTCGCCAACACCAAATCCCCGTGGCGGGGGTCGGGATTGACGGTTCGACGCTCTGCAGCGCGACGGCGAGACACCGGGCAGTTCCCTCTGTTTCTCTATTTCGGGCGCTTGGCGCCGTATTTGGAGCGCCGCTGACGGCGGTCCTGGATGCCCTGGGTGTCGAGCGAGCCGCGAATGATGTGGTAGCGCACGCCCGGCAGGTCCTTCACCCGGCCGCCGCGAATCATCACCACCGAGTGCTCCTGAAGGTTATGCCCCTCGCCGGGAATGTAGCTCGTCACCTCGAAACCGTTGGTGAGTCTAACGCGCGCGACCTTGCGCAGTGCCGAGTTCGGCTTCTTCGGCGTGGTCGTGTAGACCCGGGTACACACGCCGCGCTTCTGCGGGCAGGCCTGCAGCGCCGGCACCTTGTTGCGTGCGGCGGGCGGCGTGCGCGGCTTGCGAATCAGTTGGTTGATCGTCGGCATTGCGGCGGTTCCCGGTTCAATAGACAGTGCGGCGCGTGCAGGTGGACTGGGGCAAGCGAAAACCGCCCGCTTCCCCGCCGCCGGCCTGCGCCGACCCATCGGAATCACTCTCGAACACAAGGCATAGCAGCGGGCGCCCGGAGGCGCGCCGATCAGCCTCGTCGGCAAGAAGGAGGCGCATCCTAGTGGCGCGCCTATCCACCGTCAAGCGGCAACAGCGGCCATTTTCGCAAGAAAATCGCGAGAGGAACGGGGGCTGGCGCGGGCCTGAGCGTGTATCGTAGCGCCGGGCTGAATCGGCTCGGAGAGACGCACATGAATGTTCTGGTCGTGGGTTCGGGCGGGCGCGAGCATGCTCTCTGCTGGCAGCTCGCAGCGTCGCCGCTGCTGGGTGCGCTCTGGTGCGCGCCGGGGAACGCCGGGATCGAGAACGAGGCGACGTGCGTAGCGCTGGACCCCATGAATTTCGACGGACTGGTCTCGTTCTGCCGCGAGCAGGCGATCGACTTCGTCGTGGTGGGGCCGGAGGCGCCGCTTTGCGCAGGCCTCGTCGACCGACTCGAGGCAGACGGCATCGCCGCCTTCGGCCCGCGTGCGGCCGCCGCACGGATCGAAGGATCGAAAGGCTTCATGAAGGACTTGTGCGCGCGCTACGGCGTGCCGACCGCCGCCTATCGGCGCGCGGCCTCGCTCGCGGAGGCCGAGGCGTTCATCGCCGAGCAGGGGGCGCCCGTGGTGGTCAAGATCGACGGGCTCGCCGCCGGCAAGGGCGTTGTGCTCGCCGCAACGGAGGATGAGGCCCTCAATGCAGCGCGGGACGCGCTGGATGGCGCCTTCGGCGAGGCCGGCGCGGAGCTCGTGATCGAGGAGATGCTGGTGGGCGAGGAGGCCAGCTATTTTGCCCTGATCGACGGCGAGACGGTGTTGCCGCTGGAGACGGCGCAGGACCACAAGGCCGTCGGCGAGGGCGATACCGGACCGAACACCGGCGGCATGGGTGCCTACTCCCCGGCGCCGGCAATGACTCCGGCGCTTTGCGAGGAGGCGCGCGAGCGGATTGTGGAGCCGCTCGTGCGCGGCCTGGCGGAGGACGGCACGCCCTATACCGGCGTCTTCTACGCCGGCCTCATGCTCACAGCCGATGGGCCCAAGCTGCTCGAGGTCAACGCCCGATTCGGCGACCCGGAATGCCAGGTGCTCGTGCCGCGGCTCAAGTCCGACCTTCTGGCCGCGCTGATGGCCGCGCATGACGGCGAGCTCAAGGACTTCGACCTGCGCTGGAGCGACGAGGTCGCGCTCTGCGTCGTGCTCGCGACCAAGGGCTATCCCGGCGCCTACGAGAAGGGCAGCACGATTCGCGGCATCGACGCGGCCGAGGCCTTGCGCGACGTCACCGTGTTCCATGCTGGGACAGCGCGCGGCGACGCTGGCATTGCCGCCGCAGGCGGGCGCGTGCTCGGCGTCACGGCGCTGGGCTCGACCGTCGCAGCCGCCCAGAGCCTGGCCTACAAGGCCGTCGGGCGAATCGACTGGTCGGAAGGATTCTGCCGCAGCGATATCGGCTGGCGCGCGGTCTGAACTCAACCGCCTGCTTGGCGAACTGAGGCACAGGCCTATAATCGAGCGGATGACCAATGAGAACCGTCCGCTTGAGAGACAAGCCCCGGCGCGGGCCGGGGCTCCGTTCGGCGGCGGGCTCAGCTTCTTGGGTGTGACGCCGCTCCGGCGTTGTCCTTACCTTCCGGGACGCCGGGAGCGCTCGATCGTCACGGCGCTCGCCGGCCCGCGTGCAGACCTGGCCTATGACGAGATGCTGCGCGGGGGCTTTCGCCGCAGCCACCTCGCGGCCTATCGCCCGGCGTGTCCCGGTTGCCGGGCCTGCGTCTCGGCGCGAGTCTGTGTGAACGCGTTTACGCCGAGCCGGTCGCTCCGCCGCGTCATCGCGCGAAATGCAGGAGTCACGATGAGCGTGATGCCGGCACTGGCTCGGCCCGATCACCACGCGCTCTTTCAACGTTACCTGGCGGCCCGGCACCCCGACGGCACGATGGCGAGCATGGGGCGCGAGGGTTACGGCGCCCTCGTCGAGGAAAGCGCCGTCGAAACCCGCCTTGCCGAGTTTCGCAGCTCCGGCGGGCGCCTCTACGGCGTCTGCGTTTTCGATATCGTCGCCGATGGGCTGTCGGCGGTCTATTCCTTCTACGAGCCCTTACGGGTCAAGGACAGCCCAGGCAGCCACATGATCCTGAGCCTCTTGGGCGACGCCCGCGAGCGGGCCTTGCCCTACCTCTATCTCGGCTACTGGATCGACGGCTGCGACAAGATGGACTACAAGGCGCGCTTTCGCCCGCTGGAGGTGCATGGCGCCGACGGCTGGACGATCCTGGACGCTCGTGAAGGCGGCCAGGACGTCTCGAATCACTGACCGCAACCATCCAGGGAAGACCCAAGGACATGAGCATGAAGATAGGACGACGCAGCCTCCTCAAGGGAACGGCTATCGCAGGGGCCGCCGTGGCAGCCGCCGCGGCATCGAGCTTCCCCGCACCCGCGATCTCGCAGGGCACGAGGCAACTGAAGATGGTCACGACGTGGCCGAAGAACTTCCCCGGCCTCGGGACCGGCGCGCAGCGTCTCGCCGACCGCATCACCAGCGGGACCGAGGGCCGCATCGAGGTCAAGCTCTTCGCTGCCGGCGAGCTGGTACCAGCCTTCGAATCCTTCGACGCCGTCTCCCAGGGGACTGCGGACATGTACCACGCCGCCGAGTACTACTGGCAGGGCAAGTCCAAGGCCTTCAACTTCTTCGCCACCGTTCCCTTCGGGCTGACGGCGAGCGAGGTCGACGCCTGGATCTACCATGCGGGCGGCCAGGAGCTCTGGGACGAACTCGGGGCTGACTTCAACCTGAAGCCACTGATGGCCGGGAACACGGGCGTCCAGTGGGGCGGCTGGTTCAACAAGGAGATGAACTCGGTCGAGGACTTCAAGGGCCTCAAGATGCGCATGCCGGGCCTCGGCGGCGAGGTCCTGCGCCGCGTCGGCGCGACCGCCATTGCCCTGCCCGGCGGTGAGATCTTCCCGGCGCTGCAGTCGGGCACGATCGACGCCACCGAATGGGTGGGGCCGTGGAACGACCTCGCCTTCGGGTTCTACAAGATCACCAAGTACTACTACTGGCCTGGCTTCCACGAGCCCGGCACGGTCCTGAGCTTCGGCATCAACAAGGAAGTGTGGGAAAGCCTCAGCGCCTCGGATCAGAGCCTGTTCCAGACCGCTGCCGCCGCCGAGAACAGCTACGTCCTGGCCGAGTTCAACGCGCGCAACAGCGACGCGCTGGAGACGCTCATCAACGAGCATGGCGTTCAGGTGCGGCGCGTGTCGGACGAAATGCTGAACGCGCTCGGCGAGGCGTCCGGTCAGGTGGTGGCCGAGGTCGGCGCCGAAGGCGGCCTCACACAGCGCGTCTTCGAGAGCTTGATCGCCTTCCGCAAGAAGGCGCTCGCCTACGACAAGCTCTCGAACCTGGCTTACGGGAACGCGAGGCTTCTTCCGTTCTCCTACGGCAGCTAGACGCATACTCGGGGCGGGCGGTGCAGGCCCGCCCCGAATCTCGCCGGCGTGACGGAATCGATCCACCGCCGGCGCGGGGCTTCGGGGCGGCGTGCGTGAGGGCTGCTGCCGGGCCGGAGTGCCGATCGCCTGAGACAAGATGCAGGCGTTTCTCTCCGCATTAGCCGCGCTCACGCGCGTAATCGACGCCGCCAACGAGCACATCGGTCGCGTCGCGTCGTGGCTGGCTCTTCTTATGGTGCTCCTCCAGTTCGTCGTCGTGGTGATGCGCTACATCTTCGGTGTGGGCTTCATCGCGATGCAGGAAGGGGTGATCTACCTCCACGCCACCCTGTTCATGGTGGGTGCCGGCTACACGCTGCTTCACGGCGGCCACGTCCGGGTCGATATCTTTTACCGGGACGCGCGACCGCGCCGGCGCGCACTCATCGATCTTCTTGGTGTCATCCTCTTTCTGCTGCCGGTCTGCGTGATCATCGGCTGGGCGACCTGGCCCTATCTGGCGCAATCCTGGTCGGTGTTCGAAGGCTCGAAGGAGACCAGCGGCATTCATGCGGTCTATGCGCTCAAGTCGGTGATCCTCGCGTTCGTGGTTCTCATCGCCTTGCAGGGCCTCTCCCTCGCGCTCCACGCAGTACTCACCCTCGCCGGCCGTCAATCGCGCCACGACGCAACCGCAGAGCCAGGCGGCGAGGCCGCCTGACCCGCCATGGACGTCGGCGAGATCCTCGTCATCGTCATGTTCGTGACGACCCTCGCCTGCCTTCTGGCGGGGTTCCCGGTCGCCTTCACGCTCTCTGGCGTGGCCGCGCTGTTCGGGCTTTTCTCGTACGCATTCGGTGCCTTCGACATCAGCTTCTTGCGCGCCATGCCGCAGCGCATCTTCGGCAATGCGATGTGGAACGAGGTTCTGATCGCGGTGCCGCTCTTCGTCTTCATGGGCGTGATGCTGGAACGCTCGAAGGTGGCGGAAGAGTTGCTCGAGGCCATGGGTCGGCTCTTCGGCGGGCTGCGTGGCGGTCTCGGGATTTCGGTGATCGCGGTCGGCGCGCTGCTCGCCGCGTCCACCGGGATCGTCGGCGCGACCGTCGTGACCATGGGACTTCTCTCGCTGCCGACGATGCTCCGGCGCGGCTACGATCCCAAGCTCGCGACCGGGGCGATCTGCGCCTCCGGTACGCTCGGCCAGATCATCCCGCCCTCCATCGTGCTGGTGATCCTCGGCGAGCAGATCTCCAACGCCTATGTCGATGCCCAGCGCGCCATCGGCAACTGGTCGCCCGAGCCGGTCTCGGTCGGCGACCTGTTCGCCGGCGCCCTGCTCCCGGGGATGGTGCTCGTCGCGCTCTATATGCTCTATCTGATCGTCGTGGCCTGGTTGCGGCCGGCGGCGGCGCCGGCCATCCCGCGCGACGAGCTGGGTGACGACTGGCGCGAATTGTGGCGGCGTATCGGTCGCGCGCTGGTGCCGCCGATCGTGCTCATCATCGCCGTACTCGGCTCGATCGTTGCCGGCATCGCGACGCCCACCGAGGCGGCGGCGGTCGGCGCGGTGGGCTCGCTGATCCTCGCCGGCGCCCGGCTCGCGCGCGGTGGCGGCTTACCGCTCTATGCCGCGGGTGGCGGGCTGATCGTGATGATGATTCTGGCCAACCAGTTCGACCTCGTCGTCACGCGGAGCGGCATTAGCGCGCCGGTCATCGCCGCCTTCGTCTGCAGCGCGCTCGTCGTCTATGGCATCGGCACGAGCCTCTGGCGGGTCTGGCGTGTTGGCGTCCTCGTCCCCGTCATGCGTTCGACCATGCAGATCAGCGCCATGGTCTTTGTCATCCTCATCGGCGCCGCTCTCTTCTCATTGGTCTTCCGCGGCCTCGGCGGCGACGACATGGTGCACGAGGCGCTCTCCGACATTCCGGGCGGAGTCGTCGGCGCGATGTTCGTGGTCATGCTGATCATGTTCGCGCTCGGCTTCTTCCTCGATTTCATCGAGATCACCTTCGTGGTGGTGCCGATCATCGCGCCGGTGTTGCTGCGGATGGACATCAACCCGATCTGGCTCGGCATCATGATGGCGGTGAACCTGCAGACCTCGTTCCTGACGCCCCCCTTCGGCTTCTCGCTGTTCTACCTGCGAGGGGTGGCGCCGCGAACGGTCCGCACCAGCGATATTTATCGGGGCGTCATCCCCTTCGTCCTGATCCAGCTCATCGCGCTTGGCGTGCTCGGGGCCTTCCCCGAGCTCACCACCTGGCTGCCGTCGATCGTCTTCGATTGAGGCGTGGGTAGGCGCTAACGCTCCCTTGACCACGCCGTCACGACATCGATCAGGGCGTCCGTGAGCCGGGCGAGTTCGGCCTCGTCGATGGTGAGCGCCGGCGTGACGTAAACGATATCGGCGAAGGGGCGGACCCAGACTCCGGCGTCGATGAACCGCGCCTTGAGCCAGTCGATGCGGCGCATGTCGTCGAGCTGGATTACACCGATCGCGCCCTTCACACGGAAGTCGACCACGCCTGCGAGCGTTCGCGCAGGCTCGAGGGCGGCGGCGAGGTGGCCTTCGATCGCGCGCGCCTGGGCGAGGCGCGGCTCCCGCTCGAACAGATCGAGCGAGGCATTGGCGGCGGCGCATGCGAGTGGGTTGGCCATGAACGTCGGCCCGTGCATGAGCGCGGCGTCGGCATCGTCCGAAAGGAAGGCCTCGAACACCCGATCGCTCGCGACCGTGGCGGCGAGCGCCATGGTGCCGCCGGTGAGCGCCTTGGAAAGCGTGACGATGTCCGGCACCACCTGCGCCTGTTCGCAAGCGAAGAGCGTGCCGGTGCGGCCGAAACCCGTCATGATTTCGTCGGCGATGAACAGAAGATCGTGCTTGTCGCAGGCCGCGCGCAGCGTGCGCAGCGTCTCCGGCGCGTGGAAACGCATGCCGCCCGCGCCCTGGACCAACGGCTCGACGATGACCGCCGCCACGTCCTCTCCATGCTGGGCGAGGTAGGTGTCGAACGCGGCGATGACCGCCTCGTCCTCGGGCAGCGGCACGACGTGCTGCTTTGGCAGCGCGCCGGCGAACAGGCTGTGCATGCCTTCCTCGGGATCGCACACCGACATGGCGGCGAAGGTGTCTCCGTGATAGGCGCCCTGGAAGCTCACGAAGCGGTGGCGCCCGCGAACCCCCTGGTTGAGCCAGTATTGCAGCGCCATCTTGAGCGCGATCTCCACCGCCACTGAGCCTGACTCCGAGAAGAACACCCGGTTGAGGGGATCGGGGAGCATGCCGGCCAGGCGGCGGGCCAGCCTGAGCGCGGGCTCGTTGGCGAGGCCGCCGAACATCACATGGGGCATGCGGTCCAGCTGCTCGGCCACGGCGGCACGGATGTGAGAGTGGTTGTAGCCGTGGCAGGCGGTCCACCACGACGCGATTCCGTCGATCAGCTCACGGCCGTCGGCGAGGACGATGCGGGAGCCCCTGGTTGCGGCCACCGGCAGCGGCGGCGACACGGTCGCCATCTGGGTGTAGGGCAGCCAGATGTGACCGTAGCCCTCGGCGAGCCAATCGGGCGCCGACGGCGCGGAAGGGTCGGCAGGTATGCGGCGCGCCACGGCGAGCGTTGGGAGCGCGGCCCCTCCCCCGCCTAAGCCGGCATCGGCGCGATGCCGAGGCGGGCGAAGAGTTGGGTGTCGCGCTCGCGCGCGGGATTGGGCGTCGTCAGCAGTTCCGGCCCCACGAACACCGAGTTGGCGCCGGCGAGAAAGGCCAGCGCCTGCATCTCGTCCGACATCTGCTCGCGCCCGGCGGAGAGCCGGACCACCGAGCGCGGCATGGTGATGCGCGCCGCCGCCACTGTGCGCACGAATTCGAAGGGATCGAGCGTGTCCACGCCGTTAAGCGGTGTGCCCTCGACCTGCACCAACATGTTGATGGGCACGCTCTCCGGATGGGTCGGCAGGCTCGCGAGCGTGGCGATCATGTCCGCGCGATCGCATACCGCTTCGCCCATGCCGACGATGCCGCCGCAGCAGACGCTAATGCCGGCGTCACGGACATGGCCCAGGGTCTCGAGCCGGTCCTGATAGGTTCGCGTAGTAATGATCTCGCCGTAGAACGATTCCGAGGTGTCGAGATTGTGGTTGTAGTAGTCGAGGCCGGCATCGGCGAGCCGCTCCGCCTGCGACGCGCTCAGCATCCCGAGGGTGACGCAGGTCTCCAGCCCCAGAGCCTTGACGCCCGCGACCATGTCGGCCACCGCATCGAGGTCGCGGTCCTTGGGGCTGCGCCAGGCGGCACCCATGCAGTAACGGGTGGCGCCGGCGTCCCGAGCGCGCCGGGCTTCGGCCAGCACCGCATCGAGTGACATTAGCTTCTCGGCTGCGAGCCCGGTGTCGTAGCGGGCGCTCTGCGGACAATAGGCGCAGTCTTCCGGGCAGCCGCCGGTCTTGATGCTCAGCAGCGTCGACATCTGCACCTGGTTCGGGTCGAAGTGACGGCGATGGACGGTCTGCGCACGAAACATCAGCTCGGCGAAGGGCAGTGCCAGCAGCGCCTCCGCCTCCGGCGCCGACCAGTCATGCCTGAGCGCGGTGGCCGCCCTGGGAGGCACGTCCGCGGCGATCGCTTCGACAGTTTCCATGATCGTTCGTCTCCGGCCCTCGACGGGCGCAGGATAGGCCCGCCCGCCGCCGGGTCAAGGAATGCAGCCTGGAAAGACCCGTCCCGCGCTGCGGCAAGCGCGTGCACAGGGTTGCTATGCCGAATATTGCATACAATATATGGGGTTGCGGCAGATCGAACCGCTACAAGACTGGCAATATACGTTGACGGACGGCCCGATCGGCATCATGCTTGCCACGCTTTAAACAAAATTCGGAAACCGTGAGCCCGACTGCTGCATCCGCCGCGCTCGACGCCATCGAGCATGCCGATCTGGCCGCCGCCCGTCGGGTGGTGAGCCAGGAATCGCGCGCGCTCGCACGGCTCTCGGAGGCGTTGACCGGGCGCTTCGTCGATGCGACCAAGATTTTTGCCGCCACCCAGGGCCGGATCGTGGTCTCCGGCATGGGCAAGAGCGGCCACATCGCCAACAAGATTGCGTCGACCTTCGCCTCGACCGGGGCACCGGCGCTCTTCGTTCACCCGGCAGAGGCGAGCCACGGCGATCTCGGCATGATCACCGATGCAGACACGTTGCTCTTGCTGTCGAACTCGGGTGAGACGCCGGAGCTTGCCGATCTCCTGAACTACGCCAAGCGCTTCCGCATTCCGCTTGTCGCCATCGTGGGGAAAGCGCCCAGCACACTCGCCGATGCGGCCTCCGTCGCGCTCGTTCTTCCGGACGAGCCAGAGGCAGGAACGCTCGGCCTGGCGCCGACGACGTCGACCATCATGATGCTGGCGCTCGGCGATGCGCTTGCGGTCGCCCTGCTGGAGCGCAAGGGGCTCACGGCGGAGGACTTCAAGCTCTATCACCCCGGCGGCAAACTCGGCCGGCGGCTGGTCTGGGTCGCCGACATCATGCACGCGGGCGATTCCCTGCCGCTCGTCCGCGCCGATGCGGCGATGGCGGAGGCCCTGATCGTCATGACCGCCAAGCGCCTCGGCTGCGTCGGTGCCATCGACGGCGAAGGTGCGCTGGTCGGCATCGTGACCGACGGCGACCTCAGGCGTCACATGGATGCGGGCCTGCTACAAGAACCAGTCTCCGAAATCATGTCCGTCGATCCGGTGACCATTCATTCCGGCGCGCTCGGCGCAGAGGCCGTGCACCTCATGAACCAGTGCCAGATCACCAACATCTTCGTGGTCGAAGGAAAGCGACCGGTCGGCGTCGTGCATATCCACGATTGCCTGCGGGTAGGTCTCGCATGAGTACCAGAGCGGGCATTGGGTCTGGCAGCACCGCGCCGGCGGGCAAGCTTCGATACTATCGGGCGCGTGCCGGTGCAGCCGGCGGCAGCCCTGGAAGATACAGCGGTTTCGTCGGCCTCATGCGCTATCTACTGCCGGCGATGGCCGCCGCCTTGCTCGGCCTCGTGGTCGCGTGGCCGCTCATCGGCGATGGGGAGGAGGGTCTCCACATCCCGCTGACCACGGACGCGGGGATCGACGGCAGATTGACGATGGTTAAGGCCAGCTATCAGGGCACCGATGCAAAGAACCGGCCCTACGCCGTGAGGGGGGAAGAAGCGTTCCAGCTGGAGAGCGATTCGCCCGTCGTGCATCTCAGCGGAATCGAGGCCGACTTCTTCGGCGATCAGGCAGAGAACGGCATGTTGGCGCTCACAGCGAACGAGGGCCGGTACCAGCGTGACGTCGAGCGCCTCGACCTCGCCGGCGATGTCACGGTACGTTCGGATGCGGGGCATGAGTTTATTACCAGCGAGGCCCATATCGACCTGCCGGCAGGGAACGCGAAGGGCGACGAGCCCGTGAGCGGCAAGGGCCCGCACGGGCTGCTCGATGCTGGCAATTTCGCGCTCCTCGACCGGGGGCAGGTCATGACGTTCGGAGGCCGGGTGCGGATGACGCTATTCCCGCATGCGGTGGGAGAAATCGATGGCGCGTTGGGAGGACAGGACGATGAGAGCCGGGGCTAGCCGGCACGGACGGGCGCGGCGCACGTCGCGGATGGCCCTGCTTGCAGCTGTGCTCGCGGCGTCGGTTGTGCTGGCCGGCGCGGGAACGGCGCAGGAAGCGGATGACGGCGCCAGCGAGGCAGGCCAGGCGATCGAGATCACGGCCGATACGCTCGAAGTGCGGCAGTCGGAAAAGGTCGCCATCTTTGAGGGGAGCGTCAACGCGATTCAGGGCGATTTGGTGCTGAACGCCGACATGCTCACGGTCCATTACCGCGAGGCGGAGGGCGGTCAGGGCAACCTGGGAGTCTCGCGCATCGATGCCGAAGGGAACGTCGTCATCACTTCGCCGGGGGAGACGGCGCAGGGGCAAAGCGGCGTCTACAACGTAGAACAAGGCCGCATCGACCTCGCCGGTGGGGTGGTCCTGCATCAGGGCAACAACATCGTCGAAGGTGAATTGCTGACGATGAATCTCGAGACCGGGGTGAGCAGAGTGTCCGGCGCGGGCAGCACCCGCGTGCACGGCCTCTTCGTCCCGGAGGAGGAAAGCGAGTAGCGCGTGATCGGCAGCAGGGTGATAGCCGCATGACCTCGCCGGTGACCGTCGGCCTCGACGGCAGCCCCGCGGCGCCCGTTGTTCTTGCCGGCAACCCGGGCCTGCGTGCCGAGAACCTCGGCAAGAGCTTCAAGAAGCGGCCGGTCCTGCGCGGCCTCAGCCTGACCGTCCAACGGGGCGAGGCGGTCGGCCTGCTCGGGCCCAACGGTGCCGGCAAGACGACGTGCTTCTACCTGATGACCGGGTTGGTGGCGGCGGACTATGGCCGCGTCTTCTTCGACGGGCACGACATTACGGGGCTTCCCATGTATCGCCGCGCCCGGCTCGGCCTCGGCTACCTGCCGCAGGAGGCCTCGATCTTTCGCGGGCTCACGGTGGAGAACAACATTCGCGCGGTGTTGGAAGTGTCGGTGCCGGCGCGCGACGAGCGCGAGCTCGCACTCGACGAGCTGCTTGCGGAGTTCTCGATCACCCACTTGCGCCGCACGCCCTCGCTCGCGCTCTCGGGCGGTGAGAGGCGGCGCGTGGAGATCGCCCGTGCCCTCGCCTCGAAGCCGCGTTTCATGCTGCTCGACGAGCCGCTGTCCGGGATCGACCCGATCGCGGTCGCGGAGATTCGCGACCTCGTGGCCCACCTCAAGGACCGCGGCATCGGCGTGCTGCTGACGGACCACAATGTGAGGGAAGCGCTCGAAATCGTCGATCGCGCCTACATTATCAACGAGGGCACCCTGTTGATGGAGGGCCCCCCTTCGGAGATCGTCTCACACGACGAAGTTCGCCGCGTTTACCTCGGCGATCGCTTCCGTCTCTAAGCCACCTGTTTCGCCATCTCGGCGCGCCGCGCTTCGGTGGCGGCAACGTCGAGCTCCAGCCTCTCGGTGATAACGACCCCGTAAGCCTGATAAGCGTGCTCGCGGGTACAAAAGTCGTCGAGCACGTCCTCGCGCACCTGCTCGGCCGGGCGCTCCAGCGGATCCCCGTAGCCGCCCCCGCACGGCCCCATGAAGCCGATGCAATCGCCGGTCTGGTTGCGCAGCCCGTGGATCTTTGCCGGCAGGTCGTCGACCCGGTCCGGGTCCGCGATGTTGTACTTGATGAGGCGCCCGCCGCGGCCAGCGGTCCCGCCGCGAAAGCCCCAGGGCGGGTCGTCATGTCGGTCCGCCTCATGGGTGAGGAAGCCAGGCGTGAGGTAGCGCTGCACCTTGATCACGCCGATGCCGCCGCGATGACGGCCCGCGCCCGGCATCACATCGTCGCGGAGCTCGTAGCGATCGCAGAGAAGCGGCAGGTGCATGCCGAGATCCTCGATCGGGTTGTTGCGCGTATTCCGCATCAGCTCCTCGATGGTGTCCGGCCCGTCCGAGTGCGGTCGCCCGCCGCAGGCGCCCTCGTTGACCTCGATGAAGATCCAGTACTGGCCGTCGGGCCTGACGCCGGAATAGGCGATCGCCGAAACATCGGCCGATGAGCCCGCCGTTACCTTCTCCGGGATCACCGGCGCGAGCGCCTTGGCGATGCAGTCGACCACGCGCTGGATTTGGTTGAAGCGCGCCTCCGCCGCCGCCGGATACTCGGGATTGAAGATCGTGCCCTTGGGCGCGATCACCTTGATAGGTCGGAACGAGCCCTCGTTCTGCGGCACATGCTCGCTGGTCGTCGCCGTATCAAGCAGGAGCGCGCGGAAGGCGAAGTAGCAGGCGACCTTGGTCGAGCCTTCGAAGGGCACGTTGAAGGCGGTCGGCACCTGCGGGGCGGAGCCGGTGAGGTCGACCTCGGCCGAATCGCCCTTGATGCGCACCGCGACCTTGACCGGGAGCGGCTGCTTGCGGTTCCGCCCGTCGTCGTCCAGGAAGCCCTCGGCCCTGTATTCGCCGTCGGGAATCGCCGCGATCTGGCGGCGCAGCATGCGCTCGGAATAGTCCATGAGCTGCTCGGTCGCCGCGAACACCACGTCCTTGCCGTACTGGTCCAGGAGTTCGATGAAGCGCTTGACACCGAGCTCGGCGGAGGCGACCTGGGCTTCGATGTCGCCCATCACCTGGCTCGGTACCCTTGTGTTGGTCTCGATGAATTGCCAGAGCGCGCGGTTGAGTTTGCCGCCCTCATAGAGCTTCACGCCCTTGAACAGCATGCCCTCGGCGAACACGTCCGGCACGTCGATGATGAGGCCCGGCGTCGCCGCGCCGATGTCGACATGGTGTGCCGTGTTGGCCGAGTAGCCCACGAGCTCGCCGTGGTAGAAGACCGGCGCCACTGCGGCGATGTCCGGCGAGTGGCTCGCGCCGTAATAGGGATGGTTGTGGATGACAATATCGCCGGGCTGCCAGGGGTCGTGCAGGGTTTCGTCGATCCCCCTCAGGTAGGCCGGGATGGAGCCGATGTGCATCGGCGTCGAATCCGATTCGCAAAGCGTATTGAAGTTGCTGTCGAAGAGCCCGGCGCCGAGATCCTCCGACTCCCGAATGATCGACGAGTAGGACATGCGGTAGAGCACATGCCCCATCTCCTTCGCGATCGTGTGCAATGCACCGCCGATCACCTGCAAGGTGATCGGGTCGACTTCGATCGGCTTGGCGGTCATGCCTCGGCGACCTCCCTGACGTGTAGATTGCCCGATTGCGCGACCGTCGCTTCGTAGCCGGGGGGCACGATCGTGGTCGAATCGGTCTGGATGACGATGGCCGGGCCGTCGATATGCTGGCCGGCCTTGAGCTTGCCTCGGTCGAAGCGCGGCGTTTCGTAGGTACGGCCGTCGTCGAAGGTGGTGGCGCGGCGATAGAGCAACGCATCTTCCGGGTTGCGTCCGCTGCCCGCCGGTGATTCCGGCCAACTGAGCGCGCCGATTCCGGCCGAGGCGACGACCCGAAGCGTGATGACCTCGACCTCCTGGTCCTCGAAGGCGTGGCCGTAATCCTGCCGGTGCCGCTCATGGAAGCTCGCCAGGAGCTCTGCCCGGTTATCCAGCGTCAGCGGGGCGTCCGGCATGGTGCCGCGAAGCTCGAAGCCCTGCCCCTGATAGCGGCACTCGGCGATCCTGACGACTCGCTGGTTCTCGGGCGCCACGCCATCCGCTGCCAAGGCGTCGCGCGCCCGTTGCACAAGGGTTTCGGTCTCGGCGTTCAGGCTGTTGATCTCGTCCTGGCCCGCCTTGGTAAGGACGCAGAGCACCGAGCGGGTGAACTCGTAGCGCATGTCGGTGGCGAGTAGCCCGGTCGCGGCATTGATGCCCGGCGCCGGCGGCACGATCACCTCGCGCGCGAAGACCGAGCGCGCAAGTGCCACACCGTGCAGCGGCCCGGCGCCGCCGAAGGCGACCAGAGCATAGTCCCGCGGGTCGACGCCCTTGGCGACCGAGTTGGCGCGGATCGCGAGCGACATGTTGGAGTTGATGATCCGGATCACGCCGAGCGCCGCCTCTTCGAGCGACATGTCGAGCGGGCCGCAGAGATTGTCTTCGAGCGCCGTGCGCGACTTCGCCGGATCGATCTCCAGGCCGCCGCCGAGGAACTGCTCTGGGTCTAGCCTGCCGAGCACCACCTGGGCATCGGTCACGGTCGGCTCGGTGCCGCCGTGGCCGTAGCAGGCCGGCCCCGGCGCTGCACCGGCGGAGCGGGGGCCCACGCGAAAGGCACCGCCTTTGTCGACATAGGCGATCGACCCGCCGCCGGCGCCGATCGTCGCGAGGTCGATCATCGGCGCCAGAACCGGGTAGCCGCCGACCTGCGTGTCCCGCGGGTTCATGATGCGGACCTCGCCGTCCGGCACCACGCTGATGTCCGCCGACGTGCCGCCGATATCGACCGTGATCAGGTTGCGCACGCCCGACATGTCCCCCGCCCACTGGCCACCGATGACGCCGCCAGCGGGCCCGGACATCAGGATCGTCACCGGGCGCTCGGCCGCGCCGGCAAGCGTGGTCACGCCACCGTTGGACTGCATGACGCGAATCTGGGCATCGACGCCATTCTCCTTCAGCGCCGTCGCCAGATTGTTGAGATAGAAGGACGTGCGGGGGCCGATGAAGGCGTTCATCGCCGCCGTCGAGAAGCGCTCGTATTCCCGGATCACGTCAACCACCTCGGAGGAGCAGCTGACGTAGGCATCGGGAATTACCTCCTTGACGATCTCCTTGGCGCGCCGCTCGTGCGAATCGTTCAGAAAGGCGAAGAGGAAGCAGACGATGATGGCGTCAACGTCGCGAGCATTGAGCAGCTCGGCGGCGGCGCGCACCTCGTCCTCGTTGAGCGCGGTCTCGACGCTGCCCTCCGGCGGCAGGATGCGCTCGGTGATGGGGATGCGGTTTCGGCGCTTGACCAGCGGGCGCGACTGCCAGGGCACGTCGAACTGCACGGAGAAGTTGTGGGGCCGCTTGTGCCGCGCCATGTGCAGGATGTCACGAAAGCCTCGTGTGGTGAGCATTCCGACCTCGGCGCCGGAATACTCGATCACCGTGTTCGTCGCGATGGTCGTGCCGTGCACGATTTGCTCGATGTCGCCCGGCGCAATGCCTGCCTCGACGCAGATCTCGAGAACGCCTTGGATGACTCCGCGCGACTGGTCTTCCGGCGTACTCGGCACCTTATGCACGAAGATTCGGCCGGCGGCGTCGCCGTCGCTCGCGGCGCCATCCGTCTCCAGGATGAGATCGGTGAACGTCCCCCCGACATCGACGCCGATTCTCGCCATCGTCCCCCGTCCCCGTACATGCAATTCGCGGCCGTCGCGACCGCGGGCGGGTCATCTTAGCGGGCGGGAGAGTTGATGGAAGGGGATTCCCGTGCCGGCGGGGGAGCGAAGCCGCTGCCTCGGCCCGCGTTCGGCCGCCCGGCATCGCGGGGCGGGACCTCATCGGCTGAGTCCCGCTCCGGCACCAGCGCGAGCGCCTCTTCGATGACCTCGGCACCGGCGCGGGGGCGATGGCCGCCCCCGCCGAGAGCGCGCCGCCAAGCGCGCCCGCCGGGCCGGCCTGCGTAGAGCCCGAGCATATGCCGGGTGATGTGGTGGAGCGGCACGCCATCCGCGCAGGTCCGGCGCACATAGGGCAGCATGGCTCGGGCGATGTCGTGCCGGCTCGGCATGGCCCGCGCCGGCGCGCCGAAGATGCACCGATCGGCGGCACGCAGCATGGCGGGGTCGGCGTAGGCCGCGCGCCCGATCATGGCGCCGTCGACCGCTTCGAGGTGCGCGTTCGCTTCGTCGAGGCTGGCGACACCGCCGTTGATGACCACCTCCAGCGTCGGCAGGTCCCGCTTCAAGCGGCGGACCACGTCGTAGCGGAGCGGCGGAATCTCCCGGTTCTCGGCCGGGCTCAGGCCGTCCAGCACCGCGATCCGCGCATGCACGGCGAAACTCTTCACGCCGGCGGCGGCGACCGTTTCGACGAAGGCCTTCAGGTCCTCATAGGCGCCCCGGCCGTCGATACCGATGCGGCACTTGACCGTGACGGGAACATCGACCGCTCGGATCATCGCGCGCGCACAGTCCGCCACCAGATCCGGCGCCTCCATGAGAGCGGCGCCGAAGCGGCCGGCGCGGACACGGGGGCTCGGGCAGCCGATATTGAGATTGATCTCGTCGTAGCCGAAAACCTGGCCTACCTCCGCCGCGCGGGCCAGCGCGTCGGGCTCCGCGCCGCCGAGCTGGAGGCCCACAGGATGCTCCGCCTCGTCGAAGGCCAGCAGCCGGTGACGATCGCCCCGCAGCACCGCCTCGGCATAGATCATCTCGCTGTAGAGGAGCGTGCGCGCCGTGATCTGCCGCAGTAAGTAGCGGCAGTGGCGGTCCGTCCGCGCCATCATCGGCGCGACGCTCAGTCTGCGGTCGAGCTTGTCCACGACACCTCGGCTCGGTGGCTCACCCTGCTGCGGCGCCCCACCTAAAGCGTGCCATAGGGCCCACTTGAGCGATAGCTTGCGAGTGCGCTGGAAATGCAGCTAAAGCGATACTTCAATCAGGGAGGGACCGATGACCCAGATGCAGGCCGACTTCAGCGGGCGCAACGCTTTCGTGACTGGTGCCGGCGGCGGCATGGGACTGCAGATCGCGCGCGACCTGATCGGCGCCGGCGCGCAGGCGACGCTCTTCGACGTGAAGCCGGCACCGGACGATCTGCCCACCGGCGCCCGCTATGTGCAGGCCGACCTTCGCGATGCGGAGGCCGTGGCTCAGGCGCTGGCCGCTTGCTACGAGGCGGTGGGCCGGCTCGACTACCTGGTGAATGCCGCGGGCGTCCTCCTGCTCGGCCGCGACTGCTCGCTCGTCGATATCGATCTCGGCGTCTGGGACGACGTGCTCGCGATCAACCTCAAGGGTGCGGCGATCTGCGCCCGCCACGCGGTGCCGTTGATGAAGCAGACGGGCGGCGGCGCGATGGTGCACATCTCCACCATCCAATGCGTGCGCGGCGACGACGCGCCCCAGGATGCCTACCAGGCTTCCAAGGCCGGCCTGATCGCGATGTCGAAATCGATTGCCATTCAGTTCGCGGCCGACGGCATCCGCTCCAACACCGTCCTGCCGGGGCCCACGCAGACGCCGATGCAGCAGCGCTGGATCGACAATCCTGCGCTCAGGGAGGCCACGGAGGCAGCGGTGCCGCTGGGTCGCGTCGGTACCCCTCGGGACATGGCAAATGCCACGCTCTTCCTGCTTTCGGACGCGGCGTCGTTCATCACCGGGACCGAGCTGATCGTCGACGGCGGGGTCTTGGCGAAGCCTTAGGCTCCCACCGCTGCGTTACTCCAGGGGCAGCGGCGGCAGCTCGGCGACCTTGATCGTCGCGACGGTCAGTGTGCCGTCCTGCGCCGTCACCGGCACCCCGCGCAACACCGGAGGGCTGCCGTCCTCCGGCTTCTCGGCCAGCATGTTGAAGGCGACCTTGGCGATGAAGCCCTCGCCCAAGGGGATCAGGTTGCTCATGATCAGCGCGTCGATGACATCGCCGTAGCCGATGATGTCGGCGGTCAGCGCGGCGATCGGGCGCATGGCCCCGTCGAGCGCGATTGTCCCGCTCGTTTCGATCCCGAGAGGCCCCCAGCGCGCGCGGAGGCCGGTAAGCTCCAGCGTGCCGCCGGCGTCGCGCCAGGCGGTGATCGCCTCGTTCGTCCCGCGCTCGCTCGGGATCGAGCCGACCACGCTCGCGTCGATGTCGAGAAAGTCGAGGGTCTCGCCGAGCCCTTCGGCGAGACCGCTCGGGAGCACGGCATCGCGCACGGCTATCGATGTCTTCAGGATCTCCTCGCCGCTGCTGTCGTCGTCGATGGCGACGCCGGTCGCGTGCAGGCTGCCGACCTGCGCGGCCCCCTGCGGCCATACGCCCGCAATCTCAAGCCCCTGCAGGTCGAGCCTGATCTCTCTGAAGCGCCTGTCATCGTCCAGCCTGACGACGAGCCGCCCGTCGTCGATCTCTGCATCGATGTCGCGCCACTCGCCGCCTTCGAGAAGAACCTGAACCGCATTGCGGCGGTCGGGGAATACGGTGACCTCGCTGAAGTCCCAGGCGGAGGCTTCCGCGCGCAGCGAATCGGCAGCCCAGCGCCACCCGTTCCGCGTGTCGTGGATTTGCAGCTCGCGCAGAGTGACCTCGAAGCGGAAGGGAAAGCCCGCCACCTGCGTCCCCCCGGTCTCGATCTCGAGCCCCTGCGCGCGTTGTTTTTCCGCCCAGTCGTCGATCCGGTCCCCGATTTCGCCCGCGGCGATGAACCAGTAGCCGGTATATCCGGCCACGGCGATCGCGATTGCACCCGCGGCGAAGGCGGCCAGGAGAACGAGTCGCATCGGTCTTCCCATGGACGGACCCGGTCCGAAGAACGGTAATCAGGGTGCCCTAAGGGTTCAAGCGCCCGAAATTCTCACGCACACTTGGAGTAGCCGCAAGCAGGGCAGAGATCGCACCCCTCTCGGTGCAAGAGGCCGGGCTGCCCGCAGCGCCCGCAGTATCGCACCAACTCGGCCTGCGCCGCACCACCGTCTGCGGCCGCGGGCGCCTCCAGGCGCACGATCTCGCTCTCCGGCGGCACGAGGGCACCGATGCTCACCAGATGCTGTTCGATTACACCGCCGATGGCGGCGAGAATGGAGGGCACGTAATGGCCGCCAACCCATTGGCCGCCCCTCGGATCGAAGACCGCCTTGAGTTCGTCCACGATGAACGACACGTCGCCGCCCCGGCGAAACACGGCGCTGATCATCCGCGTCAGCGCGACCGTCCAGGCATAGTGCTCGGTGTTCTTCGAATTGATGAAGATCTCGAAGGGCTGCCGCCGCCCGTCGCGGATGATGTCGTTGATGGTGATGTAGATGGCGTGGTCGTGCTCTGGCCAACGGATCTTGTAGGTGCTGCCCTGCAGCGCCTCCGGCCGCTCCAGCGGGCGGGTCATGTGGATGACCGCGCCCGCCTCGAAGGCATCTGCGGGCCGGGCTGGCGGCGGCTCCAGCGGCAGCTCGCTCTGTCGGGCGGTGGGCAGGCGCGCAGGCGCGTCTACGACCGTCGTGGCCGCACCCTCAGCGCTGGCTGCGGGTGCGGCGCGCGCTGCCGCGCCGGATGCGCGCTCCAGCACCGCACCCGTCACCGGGTTGGGCCGGTAGGTGGTGCAGCCCTTGCAGCCGAGATCGTAGGCCCGCGTGTAGACGTCCTTGAAATCGTCGAATTCCATCTCTTCAGGGCAGTTGATGGTCTTGGAGATGGAGCTGTCGACGAAGGCCTGGGCCTGCGCCTGGACGGTGAGGTGATCGGCCGGGCGGAGCGACTGAGCGTCGACGAAGTAGTCCGGCAGCGACGCCGAATCTCCCTTGAGGCGGCGAAACAGCAGATAGGCGTGGTCGTCCACGGTTTCCGCCCGGCGCGTGCCGTCCGGCATGAGCACGTTGCGCGTGTATGAGTAGCTGAACACCGGCTCGACGCCTGACGAGACGTTGCCTGCCAAAAGCGAGATCGTGCCCGTCGGCGCCACCGAGGTGAGCAGCGCATTGCGGACCCCCGATGCGTCGATCGCCGCCCGCACGTCGTCATCGAGGCATTGGATCGTTGGGCTCTCGGTATAGCGCGCGGCGTCGTAGAGGGGGAAGGCACCCTTCTCCGTCGCAAGCCCTGCAGACGCCAGATATGCCGCCCGCTGCAGGCCACCCATCCACTGCTCGATCAGGGCGTTCGCCGCGTCGCTGCCGTAGCGCGCCCGGCACATGATGAGCGCGTTGGCGAGCCCGGTGACGCCGAGCCCGATGCGCCGTTTGGCCTGCGCCTCTTCCTGCTGTGCCGCGATGGGGAAGCGCGAGCAGTCGATCGCGTTGTCGAGCATTCGGACGGCGGTGGCGGTGAGCGCCTCCAGCGCCGCCATGTCGAGCGACGCGTCCCGCTCGAAGGGGTCCCGCACCAGGCTCGCCAGGTTGATCGAGCCCAGCAGGCAGGCGCCATAGGGCGGCAGCGGCTGCTCGCCGCAGGGATTGGTGGCGAAGATCTCCTCGCAGTAGGCGAGGTTGTTGGTCCGGTTGATGCGGTCGATGAAGATCACGCCGGGCTCGGCGTAGGCGTAGGTCGAGCGGATGATCCGCTCCCACAGCGTGCGCGCCGAGACGGTGCGGTAGACGACGCCCTCGAAGGCGAGCTCCCACGAAGCGTTGTCCTTGACCGCCTGCATGAACGCATCGGTCACCAGCACCGAGAGGTTGAACATGCGGAGCCGGCCGGGGTCGCGCTTGGCTTCGATGAAGGCCTCGATGTCGGGGTGATCGCAGCGCAGGCAGCCCATCATCGCACCGCGGCGAAAGCCGGCGCTCATGATGGTGCGGCACATCGCATCCCAGACATCCATGAACGGAAGCGGCCCCGATGCGTCGGCGCCGACGCCCTTGACCGGCGCACCCTTGGGGCGGAGCGTCGAGAAGTCGTAACCGATGCCGCCGCCCTGCTGCATGGTCAGCGCTGCTTCCCTCAGATTGTCGAAGATCGCGGTCATGTCGTCCGCAATCCGCCCCATCACGAAGCAGTTGAAGAGCGTGACCTGGCGCTCCGCACCGGCGCCGGCGAGGATGCGGCCGGCGGGCAGGAACTTAAACCCCTGGAGCGCCTCGTAGAACACCGGCTCCCAGCGCTCGGGCTCCGACTCGGCTGAGGCCAGCGCGCGGGCCACGCGCCGCCAGCTGTCCTCGATCGTGCCGTCGATGGGCGTGCCGTCGGCCGCCTTCAAGCGGTATTTCATGTCCCAAATTCGGGACGAGATCGGCAGCATCTCGGTCATGACGGGCCCATCGCCCCCGCGTGCGTATCCATCGGCTCGCTTTGCGCCGATGTTCTCACTTTGTTTCTCACCCGCCCACTCTACCAGCCGGGCTCTCTTCATACAATATGGTGCGCGCGGACGACGGTTCGATCGACGACTCGGGCAGGAGGGTCAGGAGCTGGACTACGCCGCGTCGGACCGTCCGGGCTCGGCTTCATCGGCCTGTTCCGGCGCTGCCTCCTCCGGTGCGCCGTAGAGTTCGGCGAAGAGCCTCTGCGATGCCTCTTCCATCGTCGATTCGAGGCGCTCCATGAAGTCCCGCCGCGGCAGCCCCGGCGGGATCGGCGGCAGATACTCCATGACGATGGTGCCGGGGTAGCGCCTGAAGGAACCCTTGGGCCAGTGCATGCCCGAGTTGAGAACGACGGGCACAACCGGCACGTCGAGGGCGCTATAGAGCGCAGCCACGCCGGGCCGATAGGGCAGCTTCTCCCCCGGCATGACCCGCGTGCCCTCGGGGAAGATCACGACCGGTCGGCCTCGTGCCACCGCCTTCTGCGCACCCCTGACCAGCCCGCGCAGCGATTTCGCGCCGCCCTCGCGGTCGACGAAGATCATGTTCACCTTGGCGGAGAACCAGCCGTAGCCGGGGACGAACGACAGCTCCCTCTTAATCACGTAGGCGGGGTCGTCGAGCTCGTGCAGGAAGACGTGAGCCTCCCACTCCGACTGATGCTTGGACGCTATGATCGCGGCGCCCGTGGGTCTGTGCTCGCGGTTCCGTATTTCCGAATGGACGCCGGCGATGATCCGCAGCAGCATGCCGTTCCCCGCGGACCAGGTGATCACGAACTGGCGGAACCAACGGCGCGGCAACAGCAGCATCGGCACCATGACGGTGCCGATCATCACCCCCCAGGTGTAGAAGGCGACCGTGCAGAGTGCCGAGCTGAGCGTGTTCCCAAGTGTGTGCGCCGGCCCAGGCCGAATCCGAGCGTCCGGCGCGCCAGTGCCCACAGATATTTGGTGAACTCGCTCGCGATCAGGGCCGCGGTCCCGCGATAGCGCCACCAATGCTCTACCTTAACATGCTCCGGAAACACGGGATGTGCCACAAGAGTAGCATTTGGCATCGCGCTTCGGAACTCCATCATGGCCCGTAGCATGTGATAGCCGCTGGTGACGAGGCGGAGGCTGGTGAAGGAGCGGCTTTCCATCCATGCTGCCGCCTCCTGCGCGTTCGCCGCCGTGTCCTCGGCCTCGTAGCCGAGCTCCACGCAGCAGGCCCAGAGCGCGGGATCGTAGCGCTCGCGAAGCTCCGCGCGCTCCACTCCCTCGCCGACTCCGGTCACGAAGAGCATCTGTGCGACGCCGCTCTCAAGCAGGTGCAAGCCTTCCTCCAGCCTGCCGGAGCCGCCGGTAGGGACGACGATGGCCTCGGTGGCCAGCTCCGGCCGGTCCGAGCCTTCGCGCGATGCCTCCGCGAACCACGCGAGCCCGCCAGACCAGAGGAGTGCGAAGAGCGCGACCGCCGAGAGCACCGCGCGCACGACGCGGAGAGCCCATCGCCGGGCCCGCTCGCGCGGGCTAGAGTCCATGCTGGGCCGCCGATTCGGCCACCGCTCGGCGGACATACGGGCTGAACGTCCGAGCGCCGCCGGGCCATGTGGGGTTGACAGCACGGGCGATGAAGTTACTTGGTCGCGCCGCCCGTATTACAAGTGCTGATTCGGAGAGAGGGCACCTGCCCGTTCCCCCATGATCATACGTTGCTTCGCCTGCTCGACGCGTTATCGGATCGACCCGGCCGCCCTCGGCGACGCCGGACGCCGGGTGCGATGCACGAGCTGCGGCCATGTCTGGCTCGAGCTGCCGCAAGGCGGCGTGGCCCCGCGACCCAACTCGAACGGGCAGTCGTCGCCGCCACCGTCGGCCGAGCGTGGCCGCTCCGACTGGATCGGCTGGCTCGTGGCCGGGTTTGCCATCGCGATCGTGATTGCCGGGCTCGCGCTCGGTCGCAACGTGATCGTCGCCACGTGGCCGGACACGGTGGGCGTCTACGATTCGGCGGGTCTCTCGATCAGGGTTCCGCACGCCGACGGCCTTCGCATCTCCGATATCGAGTCGGAGCGCGTGCAAGGGGGCAACGGGGCGTTTCTTCTCGTACGCGGAGTCGTCGAAAACACCATCGAGTACAGTCGCACGGTGCCTGCGCTGCAGGCGGCACTCGCCGACGAGGCCGGCACGGAACTGCATCGTTGGCGGGTGGCTGCGGTGTCTCCGGTTCTGAACGGCGGGCAATCGACGGCCTTCGAAAGTTGGCTCGCGGGTCCGCCGGAGGGGGCGGCGCGGGTTTCTGTCGGCTTCGCCGCCGACGGTCAGGAGTAGCGCGGCAGGCCGCGGCGAAGAATCGGCTCTCAAGCGAGCCAGGACGGGACCAGGTCGCGGGCCAGCAGCGTCTCGTAGTCCTGGCGCGGCCGGATCGAGGCAAGAGCGTCGCCGCGCACCATGACCTCGGCAGCCAGCGGGCGACTGTTGTAGGTCGATGCCATGACAGAGCCGTAGGCGCCTACGTCGCGCACCGCCAGCAGATCGCCGGCGGCGAGCGGTGGCAACGGGCGCTCGCGGCCCAGCACGTCGGCGCTCTCGCAGACCGGCCCGGCGACGTCGGTCTCCACCGTGGAGACGCCCGGCGCGGGTTCCGCCACCGGCTCGATGGCGTGCCACGCATCGTAGAGCGCGGGCCGCATCAGATCGTTCATGGCGGCGTCGACAATCACGCAGCGGCGCTCGCCGGCCTGCTTCACCGCGATGACGCGGGTGAGCAGGACCCCCGCCGGCGCCACCAGCCAACGGCCCGGCTCGATGATCGCCGTTACGCCGATGCGCTGGCGGACACGCTCGACCAGTGCGCCGTAGTCCTCGACGGGAGGCGGCGTCTCGTCCCGGTAGCGCACGCCAAGTCCGCCGCCGAGGTTGATCCGCTCCACCGGGTGGCCGGCAGCGCGCAGGTCCTCCACCAAGTCGATGACCCGCTCGTAGGCGGCCTCGAAGGGCGCGAGGCGCGAGAGCTGCGAGCCGATATGCACGGCAAGGCCGACCGGCTCGATCCCCTCCAGCGCGGCCGCCCTGGCGTAGAGCGCGGCGATGTCGCCATCGTCGATCCCGAACTTGTCGCCCCGGCGGCCGGTGGCGATCTTGTCGTGGGTTTCGGCATCGACGTCGGGGTTCACACGGAGCGCCACGGGCGCCTGCGTGCCCTGCACGCGGGCCGCCGAGGCGAGAGCTTCAAGCTCCGCGGGGGATTCCACGTTGAACTGCCCGACCCCGCTGGCGAGCGCGAGCTCCATCTCCTCGCGCGTCTTGCCCGGCCCGGCGAACACCAGCCGCTCCGGCGCGATGCCGGCCTGGAGTGCGCGACGCAGCTCGCCGCCCGAGATGATATCGGCGCCGGAGCCGAGGCGGGCCAGGGTGCGGACCACCGCGAGGTTGTCGTTCGCCTTGATCGAGTAGCAGACCAGCGCATGCGGCGCGGCGGCAGCAAGCGCCTGGTAGCGGGAAACCAGCGCCGCGTTCGCGTAACAATATGTCGGCGTGCCGAAGCGCGCCGCAACGGCGGTGAGCGAAACCCCTTCGGCATGGAGAACGCGGCTGCCGTTCTCCTCCCGATAGACGAAGGCGTCCACGGCAAACTCCGTCAGACGAGCGTTTGGATTGGCGTGGTCTGGGGTGCGGCCCGGGCGTCTGCGGGCGGCGGCTCAAGCGGCGCCTTTCTGCCGCAGCTTGACAAGGCCACGATCAGGCCGACCGCGGCGACGATCGTCATCAGGAGGCTGAGTTTGCGTATCATACGATCCGGCCCTCCGCGCGACCCCGGCGCTGCAATCGTGGCTCGCCTCTATAGAAAACGCTGCCGGGCGCGGGCAACTTGTTTCGCCACCTCGCTCGGCGCGGTGCCGCCCTCGCTGGTGCGGCGTGCGATGGCTTGGGCGGGGTCGAGCAGCGCCACCACATCGGCGGTGATCCGCGGCTCGATGGCCTGCAGGTCGGCGAGCGCCAGGTCCTTGAGATCGCAGCCTTTCTCGTCGGCGATCTTCACGATCTGCCCGGTGATCGCGTGGGCTTCGCGGAAGGGAACACCCACTTCCTGCACCAACCAGTCGGCGAGGTCGGTTGCCGTCGCGTGGCCGGTCCCGGCGGCGCGAGCCATCGCGTCCGCCTTCACGGTCATGTCGCGGACCATGCCGGTCGCGGCTGCAAGACAGAGCGCGAGCGAATCGAAGGCATCGAAGAGGGGTTCCTTGTCCTCCTGCATGTCCTTCGAATAGGTGAGCGCGAGGCCCTTCATCACGATGAGGACGCCGATCAGCGCGCCGACGATGCGCCCGGTCTTGCCCCGCACCAACTCGGCGGCGTCGGGGTTTCGCTTCTGCGGCATGATGGAGCTGCCGGTCGAAAAGCGGTCGGAGAGCGCGATGAAGCCGAACTGCGCGCTCGACCAGAGCACGAGCTCCTCCGCGAGCCGCGAGAGGTGCATGGCGACCAGCGACGCCGCCGCCAGCGCCTCCACCACGAAGTCGCGGTCGGAAACCGCGTCGATGGAATTGGCCGAAGGCCGGTCGAAGCCGAGGAGCTCGGCGGTCATGGCGCGGTCGATGGGAAACGACGTCCCGGCGAGCGCGGCGGCGCCGAGCGGCGACTCGTTCAGGCGCCCGCGGCAATCGGCAAGCCGCCCCCGGTCGCGCCCGATCATCTCGACATAAGCCAGCAGATGGTGGCCGAGGGAGACCGGCTGCGCCACCTGCAGGTGGGTGAAGCCCGGCATGACGGTGGCCACGTGCTCCTCGGCCCGGTCGATAAGTGCGGCCTGAAGCCCACGGCAGGCCTCGTCGGCCTGGTCCAGACGCGCCCGCAGCCAGAGACGCAGATCGGTCGCGACCTGGTCGTTGCGCGAGCGGGCGGTGTGCAAGCGGCCGGCAGCCGGGCCGATCAACGTGGCAAGCCGGGCCTCGATATTCATGTGGATGTCTTCGAGCGCGCGGTCGAAGGGAAAGCCGCCGGCCTCGATCTCATCCCGCACCCGATGCAGGCCTTCCGTGATCGCGACTGCGTCTTCCTGCGTCACAATTCCCCGCGCCGCCAGCATGGTGACGTGAGCGACGGAGCCCGCGATATCCTCCGCGTAGAGCCTCCGGTCGAAGTCGATGGAGGCGTTTATCGCCTCCATCGCCTCGTCGGGCGATGCCTCGAAGCGGCCGCCCCACATGCGGTTGGGCGCGTTGCCCGCGGCCGACTCGAGCGCCGGTGGCACGGCCGGGGATGTCTTGCGTGTCATGAGTCGGCGACTCCAGCACTTCCTTCGATAGTATCGCAGAGCACCTGCAGTAATAGGAGCCGCCTGCCACGAATGGGTAATCGAGGAGTTCTGGAACCCGGTGCGAGAGCGTGGCACCCTGCGCGTCATGGGCAACGAGTGTCAATTCATCGTCAAGCCGGACCCCGACGATGGGCGCCTCACCCGCCTCTTGGGCGGCGTGGATCAGGATGGCGCGGCGATCGAGGCTCGCGTCGTCGAGGAACGCCCGCTGACGCTCTTCCTCAATTCGCAGGAGATCGTCACGGTGATGACGATCCGCGACTATCCAGACTATCTGGCGCTCGGCTACCTGCTCAACCAGAACATGCTGCGCCCGGACGACGAGGTCACGGGGATCGACTACGACGAGGACATCGAGACGGTCGTCGTCCGCACCAGGCGCGCGACCGATTACGAGGCGACGCTACGCAAGAAGACCCTCACCTCCGGGTGCGCCCAGGGCACCGTGTTCGGCGATCTCATGGAGCGCTTCGAGGCGACGGTGCTGGACCCGGAGGCCCGCCTCAAGACCTCGTGGCTCTATGCACTGAGCCGGGCGATCAACATGCAGCCGAGCCTCTACCTCGCGGCCGGCGCCATCCACGGCTGCGTGCTGTGCGAGGTGGCGCGGCCGCTCGTCTACATGGAGGATGTCGGGCGGCACAACGCCATCGACAAGATCGCGGGCTACATGTTCCGCCACGGCATCGGTGCCTCCGGCAAGATCATGTACACCACCGGGCGGCTCACCAGCGAGATGGTGATCAAGACCGTGACCATGGGCATACCGATCCTGATCTCGCGCTCGGGCTTCACCGCCTGGGGTGTCGAGCTCGCCCGTCAGGCCGGACTTACGCTGATCGGGCGCGCGCGCGGCAAGCGCTTCATCACGCTCGCGGGCGCTGACCGGCTCGTCTACGACGCGGATGCATCGGCGGTTGCCGAAGAGGCGAAGCACCATCGACGCAAGGGCAGCATTGTGGCCGAGGATGCGGCCTGAACGCCTCCGAGGTAGGTGCCAACCTGCCCCAATGCCCGCCTGTCGCCCAGGCCCTGGAGCGAATGCGATGCAGGAGTCATTGCGCTGAGCGCCTACAGCGAGCTGACGCCGATCATCGTGCTGACGGGTTTCCTGGGCAGCGGCAAGACGACGCTGCTCAACCGCCTGCTGAAGCACCCCGCACTCGGCGATGCGGCAGTACTCATCAACGAGTTCGGCGAGGTCGGCATCGACCATCAGCTTGTCGAAGCGGTAGACGAGAGCACGGTCCTGCTTTCAAGCGGCTGCCTCTGCTGCACGATCCGCGACGACCTCAAGCAGGCGATCATGGAGATCCACGACAAGCGGGCCAGAGGCATCGTGCCGCCCTATCGCCGCGTGATCGTCGAGACCACGGGCCTTGCCGATCCCGCGCCCATCCTGGCGACGCTCATGAACGACGTGTCGCTCCGCCACCACTACCGGCTTGGTACGATCATCACCACGGTAGATGCCGTGAACGGTCTCGACCAGCTTGAGCGCCAGGAGGAACCGCGCAAGCAGGCGGCAGTGGCAGACCGCATCGTGCTGACCAAGACCGATATCGCGGAGCCGGAGGCGTCGGAAGCGCTGAGACATCGCCTGGGGCAGATCAACCCTTCCGCCGAGTTCCTGATCGGCCAGCACGGCGCGGTCGATGTGGAGCGCGTGCTCCGCGCCGATGTCTACGATGCCGCCGCCAAGGGCGGGGAGGTGCTGCGCTGGATCGAGGCGGAGGCGGCTGCATCCCATGCGCACGCGGGGCGCGGCCACGACGTCAACCGGCACGACGCCAGCATCCACGCGTTTTGCCTGATCCATGACGAGCCGATCGATTGGACCGTCTTCGGCATCTGGCTCACCATGCTGCTGCACACCCACGGCGAGCACATCCTGCGGGTCAAGGGGCTGCTTAATGTCGAGGGCGCCGATACGCCGGTCGTCATCAACGGCGTGCAGCACATCATTCATCCACCGATTCACCTCGATGCCTGGCCGGACGAGGGCCGCCAATCCCGCGTCGTCTTCATCGTGCGCGGGCTGGAGCGAGCGCTGATCGAAGAATCGCTCGCCGTCTTCAACCGCCTCGGCGGCGGAGCGCCGCAGAGCTCGAAGGCGGCCTGACCAGATAACACGGTGCTCGGCGATTGAGAGAAGCCCCATGATCGAGATCAACGGCATGGCGCACGTCGTCCTGACCGTGAGCCGCTTCGACGACGCGCGGGCCTTCTATTGCGAGCTCCTGCCCTTCCTCGGCATGCACAAGGTCTTCGACGGCAACAACTTCGTCTATCACGTGGGCGGCCGCACCGCGCTCGGCATCCAGCGTGCGGCGCCGGCCCATGAAGGCGAGCGCTTCGTGCAGAGCCGCGTCGGGCTGCACCACCTTTGCCTGCGCGCCCGCTCGCGCGAGGACGTGGACAAGGCGGCAGCGCAGTTGCGCGAGATGGGAGCGAAGATCGATCGCGGGCCGATGGAGCGGGAATGGGCGCCCGGCTATTACTTCCTGGTCTTCGAGGATCCAGACGGCATTCGCCTGGAGATCAACCACATCCCGGGCAAGGGCCTGCTCGCCGGCGAGACCCCGGCCGCCCCGAGCGACGACCCGGACTGGGGTCCGAACCCCTGACCTGGATCGCACTACTGGGGAGAGCCGGATGCTGACCGACGAGATGCAAACGCTCATTAGGCGGTTTTCCGCCGGCGCCGTCGCGACCGTGAACGCCGATGGCACGCCGTCGGTCTCGCCCAAGGCGACATTCGTGATTCTGGACAACCGAACCCTCGCCTTCGGCCATATCCGCTCGCCGGGGACGGTTGCGAACCTGCGTCGCAATCCCGCAATCGAGGTCTGCTTCACCGATATCGTCACCCGCAGGGCCGTGCGGGTCACAGGCATGGTCACGATCGTTCGCCAGGGCGACGCCGATGCCGCCCTCCATGACGCTTTCGATGCCGCGTGGGGTCCGTACCGGCCCCGCATGAGCGCCTATGTGAGGATTGCGGTAACGGCGGCCGAGATGATCCTCTCGCCCGCCTACGATCTCGGCCTGACCGAGGATGAGCTGCGGAAGACCAACCTCGAAAAGCTGAACACCTACTGACGGGGCGCTGGGATTACGCCGTCGCGTCGTCGTGGGAGATCACGATCTTCCCCAAATGCGCGCCGGAGGCGAGGTGGCGATAGGCGGCGGGCGCCTCGGCGAACGGGAAGCGCCGGTCGATGACCGGTTTGAGCCCATTGCGGTCGATCGCCTTCGTCATCTCTTGGAGCGAACGCCGGCTGCCCACCAAGACGCCCTTGAGGTGGACGTTCTTCCAAATCAGCGCCAGCGGGTCGTTCTCGATGCCGACCCCGCCCAGCATGCCGATCAGCGCGATGCGCGCGTGGAAGGCGGCGGCCTCGATGCTCTGCGCGAGGGTGGCGGCGCCGCCGGTCTCGATGATGAGATCGGCGCCGCCGGTCAACTCGGCGACGGTCTTTCCCCAGGCCGGATCGCGCGTGTAGTTTATGCCGTGGGCGGCGCCCAGCGCGTGGGCGCGGGCGAGCTTCTCGTCGCTCGACGAGGTGATGACCGCGTCGGCACCCATCATCTGCGCAAATTGAAGACCGAAGATGGAGACACCGCCCGTGCCGAGCAACAGCACCGTGTCGCCCGCCTTCATCTGCCCGAACTCTACCAGCGAGACCCAGGCAGTGAGCGCGGCACAGGGCAGGCAGGCGGCCTCTTCGTCGCTCAGTGAATCGGGGATTGCGACGAGCGACGATGCCGGGAAGGCAGCAAGCTCCGCCAGGGTCCCGTCGCAACCGCCGCCGAGGTCGGTGCCGAAATGAGAGGGCTGGAGCGGGCCATCGAGCCAGCCGGTGAAAAAGCTCACCATCACCCGGTCGCCGGGCTTGACCGAGCCCACACCGGCGCCCACCGCCACGACTTCGCCGGCACCGTCGCTCAAGGGAATCCTGTGCGCGGGCTTCGGCGCGCTGTCGATCAGATTGAGGATCATGTGATCCCGATAGTTGAGCGCGCTGGCGCGCACTCTGACCAGGGCCTCGCCTGCCGCCGGTTCGGGATCGGGTCGTTCGACCATCCGCAGGCTGTCGACGCTGCCTTGCTGCGTGCCGAGTTCCCAGGCCTTCACCGTTTCGTCCTCATCGCGGTTGATCGAAGGTCTGTGTCGGGCGTAGGTAGAGCGTGCGGGACTGGCTGACCCGCGCGGCGCAGGCGATACCCGTCGGCAACGCCCGCTTCTGTAGAACCTTGGGGACTGGGGGTCAGACGCGCAGCACCGCCGTTCAGCGGCGTCGGATTACGCGATGGCGGCAACCGGTTCGCGGTCCGGCTCTCCAAAGACCGTATCGTGTTCCACTCCTGTGAACCGCCACGCATCGGGATCCTCCAACAGGGCGGAGAGGAGCGCGTGGTTCATGCCGTGGCCGGAGCGCAGACAGCGGACGTGACCGATTATCGGCGCACCGGCGAGGTAGAGGTCGCCGAAGCAGTCGAGCGCCTTGTGCCGCGCGCACTCGTCGGCATAGCGCAGACCGCCCTCGTTGAGAGGTCCGTCCTCACCAATGACCACGGTGTTCTCCAGAGACCCGCCGCGGCCCATGCCGGAGGCGAGGATGCTCTCCACATCCGATTCCCTGCAGAAGGTTCGCGCCCGCGCGATCTCGGTGCGGAAGCTGGAGCAGAGCGGATCGAAGACGACCGACTGATACCCGAGAGCGGGATGGTCGAAGTCGATGTCGCAGCGAATGGAGAACCTCTCTGCCGGGGTGATGCTGATATAGCGATTCTCGTCGCCCAACCTGACCGGCTTCAGCACCTCGATCATGCGCCGGGGGGCGCACTGCTCGACGACTCCGGCGCATTCGATGAGAAAAACGAATGGCGCGGCGCTCCCGTCCATCGCGGGAACCTCCTCGCTGTCCAACTGGACCACCGCATTGTCGATTCCGCAACCGGCGAACGCGGCCATGAGGTGCTCGATCGTCCGCACCGAGACCCTGCCGTTGCCGATCGCCGTGCAGAGAGTCGCGTCCACGACGTTCCCGTAGACCGCCTCGATCGTCCGACGGGAGCCCGCCGGCTGGTCGGTGCGGCAGAACACGATGCCGGTACCCGGCGGCGCCGGGCGCAGCTCCATGCGCACCTTGCGATTGCTGTGTACGCCGATGCCGGCGCAATGAATGGCCGATTTGAGGGTTTTCTGCGGAGTCATTGTTTCATGGGCGCCGGTCGCCCTCTGGCCATTCACACCATATCGCCGCCCCCTTCGTCCCGCCGGGTGTGCCGCGGCAGACGGCACGTTTGCCAGACCGACCCGACCCAACCATGAAGGGAATCAGCGATCAAGATCAGATACGATCCTGGCAAACGCGCCGCCAGCGCGCAAATCACTGTTTGTTACGAGTTGTTACGATCCTTTCCCGGGCTCAGTTGGCCTGCCGACGAAGAAAAGCCGGTATATCGAGCGGGTCATTCGTACTTCCAGGCGCTCTCGCAGACTGCGAATGCCCGTCATGGAACAGCTCGGGCGGCTTCGCCGCTGCCGGCGCCGGTGCGGGTGCGGGTGCCGATGCTGTCATTTTGGGCGCATCCTTGCCCAGCGTCGGCGCAGTCGTGGTCCGCGGCGGCAAGTCAGTGCGAAGCCGCGCCTCCGGCTCTCTCTTTTGCGGGCCGCCGAACTTAGGCTCGGCAGACTTGAGCGTCCGTGTCTCGGTGGCAGGGTGCCCGTCGCCCTCGCCTCCGTTCCGACGCGCCCGCCCGGTGCCGGTCATCCGCTCGAAGAGCGAGGGTCTGTCGGGCGACGGCGCATCGTTTGCGTCCGCGTGACGAAGTGCAGGGGCCGGGCGCTCGATCGGTGGGGCGACCTTCCGCTCGGGCGTCCTAGCTTCGGGTGCCCGGGCTTCGGGTCTCCTGGCTTCGGGCGCCTTGGCTGCGGGAGGACCGAACCGCGCTGCGGGCCGCTGGGCCTTCGCTTCAGCGCTTGCGACGGTTGCCCGGGCGGCGACGCCGCCGGAGGCACTCGCCGCCACCGCCCTGTGCTCCTGCCTGGCCCGCGGCTTAGGCGACGCAGGGGCGTGAGCACGCGAAGTCGTGGCCGGACGCGGTGTGGCGGAGACCGCCGGAGCGGACTGCGCTCCGCCACCGCCCAAGGCTGCGGCCGATTCGGCGACTGCCTCTGCGACGGGGATAACGATATCGTTCTCGTCGGTTCCGGTGGCGGCGGAGGACGGTGCCACCACCGAATCGACTGCCTCCTCCTCAGGCTCTGCCGACGACACTGCGCCGCCGCCGCTGCTCGTCCCCTTGCGGTCGGAGAAGCCGAGGACATGGATATTGTCGGTAGACTCGGGCACCGGTGCACGAAGCTCGTCCGAGTCGATGCCGGTGGCGATCACGGCGACGCGCATGTGACCGTTCATCTTCTGATCGAGGCTGGTGCCGAAGATAATGGTGGCTTCCTCGTCCACCTGCTTGCAGATGCGCGAGGCCGCCGCGTCCACCTCGTGAAGCGTGACGTCGGTGCCGCCGGTCACGTTAATCAGAACACCGCGCGCCCCTTCGATCGACGCATTGTCGAGAAGCGGGTTGTTGATCGCCGCCTCGGCCGCTTCCGTGGCGCGATTCTCGCCTTCGGCCTCCCCGGTGCCCATCATCGCCTTGCCCATGGTGCCCATCACCGTGCGGACGTCGGCGAAATCGAGGTTGATGAGGCCGGGGTTGACCATGAGATCGGTCACGCCGCGCACGCCTGCGTGCAGCACGTCGTCAGCCATGCCGAAGGCGTCTGCGAAGGTGGTCTCTTCGCTGGCCACCCGGAATAGGTTCTGGTTCGGGATGACGATCAGCGTGTCCACATACTGGTGGAGCTCCTGAATGCCGTGCTCCGCGATCCGCATGCGCTGGGATCCTTCGAAGTGGAACGGCTTGGTGACGACGCCGACCGTCAGGATGCCGTGCTCGCGCGCGGCACGCGCGATCACCGGCGCTGCGCCGGTTCCGGTGCCGCCGCCCATGCCCGCGGCAATGAACACCATGTTGTTCCCCTCGAGATAGCTCTGGATGTCGTCGAGGGCTTCTTCTGCGGCCACTTTGCCGATGTCGGCACGAGCGCCGGCGCCCAGCCCTTGCGTGATGTTGACACCGAGGCGCACCCGATGCTCGCACATCGACTGGAAGAGAGACTGCGCGTCGGTATTGGCGACGACAAACTCGACGCCCTCCAGGTCGCCGGCGATCATGTTGTTCACGGCATTGCTGCCGGCACCGCCGACACCAAAGACCGTGATGCGTGGTCTGTTTTCCGGTTGCCGTTCCGGCATGAAATCGATGGTCATGGTGTCCTCCTCTACGGTGTTCGTTGATCCGTGTGTTCCCAGAGATTGCCCCTCAGCCACTGGCCGAGGCGCGCGAGAGTCTTGGTGAAGGGCCCGGCAGCGTCGTCGCGCGCAGGCACGGCCCATGGCTCTGCGTGCTTTCGCGCCGCATAGACGAGCAGGCCGGCGCAGGTCGCGAATTCGGGGCCCGAGACGGCTTGCGCCAGACCGGGCAGGGAGAGTGGGCGGGCCAACCGGACCTGCTTGTCGAGGATTCGGCCGGCGAGGTCAGCGAGATCAGAGGTCTGGCTCGCGCCGCCGCTGATGACGACGCGGTTCCCCGACCACCTGTCGAGCCCGCTCGCTTCGATTCGGGCGCGGGCAAACTCGAAGATCTCTTCGAGGCGGGCACGCACGATCCGCGTAAGCATGGGGCGCGGCACATGGTGGGCAGCGCCGGAGTGGCCGTTCTCAGGCCCGATCTCCGGCACCTCGATTGTTTCGTGTGCGTTCGCCGTCTCGTCTGCCGGGCTCCCATGGAGGCGCTTCATGCGCTCCGCGCTCGCGATCGGTGTCGACAGTCCTTGCGCGATGTCATTGGTGACGTGATCCCCGCCGATGGGGAGGGTCTCCGTCCACACCAGATTGCCGCCACTGAAGATGGCGAGCTTGGTCGTGCCGCCGCCGATGTCGATGCAGGTGGCGCCAAGATCGATCTCGTCGGAGACCAGGCATGCGAGGCCCGAGGCGTAGGCAGCCGCCACGGGTGCAGCGACCTGCAGATCGCAGTGGGAGACGCAGGTGAGCAGATTGCGCAAACTACCGTTCGGAACGCTCACCACATGCAGACGAACCTGGAGGCTCTCGCCGTACATGCCGCGCGGATCCCTGATGCCCGGCGCTCCGTCGAGGGCGTAGTCGATGGGCACAGCGTGCAGGATTTCGCGCTCGCGCCCGTCGTCCGACAGCTGCAACTGCTCGAACGCACGCTGAATGTGGCGCTCCGCGATCTCGCGGCCGCCGACGTCGACCTCGACATCGGCGAAACTCGAGCTCGGTGCGCCCCCCGAGGTGCCGACGAAGACGCTGCGAACGGTCTCGCCAGCCATCCGTTCAGCGCGGTGGACAGCGGTACGGATCGCCTCCTCCGCCTGGGCCATGTCGACGACCCGGCCGGCGTGCATGCCGGCGGCGACCTCCTGACCGCTGCCGGCGACGGCAAGCGTGCCTTCGGCATCGCGGTGGGCGACGAGGCAAGCCACCTTGGTCGTGCCGATGTCGAGGGCTGCGATCACAGCGTCAGGGCTCCCAGTCTCGTCATGTCCGGTCGTCGGCAGGCAGCTCGGGCGGCCGGGCGCGGAAAATCGTCCGGTCGGGAAGGCGCAGGTCGACGACCGCGATCGGCTCGTCGAGGAGACGGTGGTCGCCGATCTCCCTGACGAGGCGCGCCCAGGCCGCTCCGATCTCGATCTCGGGGAGCTTGGCCTCGAGGCCGTTGTCGAAATGGAGCGTCCAGCGCCGCCCGCCGATCCAGATGGCCGCCCGCACACGCCCCGACAGCGCCGGGTCGGTCGCCATCGCATCGAGCAGGGTTGGCATGTGGTCGAGCGCACCGTCGCCCACGATGATCGGCAAATGGGCAAACTGAGCGACTGATTCGGCGGCGATTTCCGCGCCGGCGCGGTCGACCATGACCAATCGTTGATTGCGCTGCCACAGCGCTACCGGCGTGCGCTCGACAATGCGCACATGGATCGTGGACGGCAGATGGCGTTCGACGGTCACGCTCTCGACCCAGCCGATGGCCTGAATACGGTCGCGCGCGGCGGCCAGATCCACGTCGAAGATGGGCGTGCCGAAATCGATACCCACGGCAGCGTGGATTGCGTCGGGCGACGATTGGTTCTGGCCCTCGGCGTGGATGCGCTGCACCGTCATGCCCGCGTCTGCCGTCGCCGAGACGAAGCCCGCTCTGATGCCGTCGCCCACGCTCTTGAGCGTGCCGGGCTGGACGACCCAGATCGCCGCAGCAACGATCCCGCCGCCCGTCAGCGCAATGGCCGCCCACTTGAGCACGCGCCGCGAGGCAAGGCGGGACACGCCCGGGCGCGGCGCCGGCCGCGCGGCGTCCTTCCGTGTGCCGAAGAGGCTCAGCTGACGCATGCGGCGTTCTCCACGAGCCAGCAGACGAGCTCCTCGAAGCTGATGCCCGCGTCGGCGGCGATCTCGGGCACGAGCGAAAGCGGCGTCATGCCCGGTTGGGTATTGATTTCGAGCAAGTAGAAGCGGCCCGGCTCGCCCGCCGTGTCGTCGTAGCGGAGATCGGCGCGGCTCACGCCCCGGCAACCGAGTGTCTGGTGGGCCGTGAGTGCGATTTCCAGCGCCTCGGCATAGGCGTCGGGGTGGATCGGGGCCGGCATGTAGTGGTCGGCATGGCCCTCGGAGTACTTGGCCTCGTAGTCGTAGAAGCGCCCCTTGGGCCTGATCTCTATGGCGCCGAGCGCGCGCTCCCCCATCACCGCGACCTGGATCTCGCGTCCTGGGATGTAGCGCTCGACAAGTACCTGATCGCCAAAGGGCCAATCGCCGTTGGGCAGCACCGCGTTGTCGCCGCTGAAGACGAGCTGGACGCCCACGCTGGAGCCCTGGTCGAGTGGCTTGATCACGTAGGGCGGGGCGCCTGCGGCGCCGGCGGCTATATCGGCGCGGCGCATCACGCGGCCCTCGGGGCAGGTGAGCCCGGCATCGCCGAAGAGCTGCTTCGCCGCGGGCTTGTCCATTGCCAGCGCAGAGGCGAGAACGCCCGAATGAGTGTAAGGCAGGCCCATGACCTCGAGCAGCCCCTGGACGCATCCGTCCTCGCCGATGGAGCCGTGCAGGGCATTGAACACAACGTCCGGTCGGACCTCGGCCAGGGTTGCCGGCAGGTCTCGGGTTACGTCGATGCCGGTCACGCGATAGCTGCCCTCAGCAAGCGCACGCTCCACAGCGTCACCGGACACCAGAGACACCTCGCGCTCAGCGGACCAGCCGCCCTTTAGAACGGCGACATGCTTGCCTGCGGCGCTCATGCCTCGCCCTCCCCTGTGCCCTCGGGCCAGCAGCCGTGTCGGCCGATCCGGCGGATCTCCCACCTGAGCGAGAGGCCGGTTTTCTGCTCGACGCGGCGGCGAACCTCCTCGCCGAGCCCCTCGATGTCCGAGGCCGTAGCGCCGCCGGCATTGACGATGAAGTTGCAGTGCTGCTCCGAAATCTGGGCTCCGCCCCGAGCGAGGCCGCGGCAGCCGGCCTCGTCGATCAGCTCCCACGCCTTGTTGCCTTCGGGGTTGGTGAAGGTGCTGCCGCCGGTGCGGGCGCGGATCGGCTGACTCGCTTCCCGCACGGTGTTGATCTCTTCCATATGACGGGCGATCGCAGCGGGGTCTCCACGACGCCCGGCCAGTACGGCTGAGACGAGTATCCAGTCGTCCGGCACGTTCGAATGGCGGTAGGAGAGGCCCATCGCATCCGGCGCGATCACGTGCATGGTGCCGTCGCCGTCAAGCGCACGCGCCTCGACGAGAACATCGGCCATTTCGTAGCCGTAGGCGCCCGCATTCATGCAGAGCGCGCCGCCGATGGTGCCGGGAATGCCGCTGAGAAAGGCCAGGCCGTCGACCCCTTGATCGCGGCAATAGCGAGCCACGTTCATGTCGAGAGCGCCGGCGCCGACATCGACAAGCGCGCGCTCATCCTCCCAACGCACGCGCACATCGCGAAATCCCTGCCGCAGACGAACGACAACGCCCTCCACGCCGCCGTCGCGCACCAGAAGGTTGGAGCCGAGGCCGACCACGGTTACCGGCACATCGGCGGGGCGGGCGGCGAGGAAGTGCGCGAGGTCGTCGATATCAGCCGGCCGGAACACGACATCGGCGCGGCCGCCGGCACGGAACCAGACCGTCCGGGAGAGGTCGACGTCGAACGCATAGCGGCCGCGGACGCTTGGCAGCCTGTCGTCCCAGTCTGCCATCTTGCTGCTCGCCATCATGACGACTGCCCGGCCGGGCCTGCCGCCCTCGCGCCGTCCCCGAGGCCTTCGAGGGCGGCGGGAAGCGCCCGTGCCCAGTGGGTGATGCTGCCGGCGCCGAGGCAGACGACGAGGTCGCCGGGCTCCACCAGGGTCTCGATCAGTGCCGGCAAGGCTTCGGGCTCCTCGAGCGGGAGCACGTGGCGGTGGCCGTGGCGCCATAGGCCCTCGACCAGCGCCTCACGGTCGATCCCTTCGATGGGCTGCTCGCCGGCAGGATGAACGTCGGCTATGACGACCGTGTCTGCATCGTTGAAGCAGCTGCAGAACTCCTCGAAGAGATCGCGCAGGCGCGTGTAGCGATGGGGCTGCACGACGGCGACGATCCGTCGGTGATAAGCACTGCGCGCGGCGCTGAGCACGGCGGCGATCTCGACCGGGTGGTGTCCGTAATCGTCGATCACCGTGACCCCGCCAACGACGCCGACCTTCGTGAAGCGGCGCTCGACACCTTCGAATTCCGCCAGCGAGCGGCGGATCACGGCCTCGGGAAAGCCCATCTCGCGGCCGACGGCGATCGCCGCAAGGGCGTTCTGCACGTTGTGCGCGCCCAGCATCGGGAGCCGCACACCCTCCATGGTGCCGTGCCGCTCGTGGACGTAGCCGGAGACGACGACATCGAAGGTCGAGCCCAGCGGGTCGCCTGCGATGTTGACCGCCCGCACCTCGGCTTGCGGGCTCAAGCCATATGTCACGATGCGCCTATCCTCGATGCGCCCGATCAGGGCCTGCACCTCCGGGTGGTCGATGCAGAGCGCGGCGACACCGTAGAAGGGGATATTCTCGACAAAGGACTGATAGGCCCAGCGCACGGCGTCGAAGTCGCCGTAGAACTCCATGTGCTCGCGGTCGATATTGGTGATGACGGCGGCGATGGCCGGCAGCTTGACAAAGCTGCCGTCGGACTCGTCGGCCTCGACGACCATCCACTCGCCGGCGCCCAGGCGCGCGTTGGTGCCGTAGGCATTGATGATGCCGCCGTTGATGACCGTCGGGTCCATCCCGGCGCCGTCGAGCATGGCTGCGATGATCGAGGTCGTGGTCGTCTTGCCGTGGGTGCCGGCAACCGCCACCGACCACTTGAGCCGCATCAGCTCGGCCAGCATCTCGGCCCGTTGCACCACGGGGATGTGGCGCTCGCGGGCGGCCACGATCTCGACGTTGTCTTCGGCGATAGCTGACGAGACGACCAGCACCGCCACGTCATCGATGGTCTCGGCGCCGTGGCCGCGGGAGATCGGGATGCCCAGGGCGCGCAGGCGACGCACGGTCGCGCTCTCGGCGATGTCGCTGCCTTGGACCCGGTAGCCGAGGTTATGCATGATCTCGGCAATGCCGCTCATGCCGATCCCGCCGATGCCGACGAAGTGGATCGTGCCGATGGTGAAGGGCATCACCTTCATGCCGCGCCCCCCACAGGTTCCGACGTCGCCGGCTCTGGGGATGGACCGCCGATCAGGCCCTCGACGAGGTCCGCCAGTGCGTGTGCCGCATCGGGCCTGGCGAAGCTCTGTGCCGCGGCCGCGCGCCGGGCCAGC
The DNA here is from genome assembly GCA_965262755.1 of Alphaproteobacteria bacterium. Classification (GTDB taxonomy): domain Bacteria; phylum Pseudomonadota; class Alphaproteobacteria; order UBA828; family UBA828; genus WTGU01. The sequence goes on from OZ253557.1 coordinate 61,861, forward strand.
TCGGCGGGCTCTGCCATGAGCGTCTCGAGCTCCTGGGCGAGCCGCGCTGACGTGAACGATGACTGCGCGATCATGATGGCGGCACCCGCTGCCACCATGGCCCGCCCGTTCGCGCTTTGGTGGTCGTCCGCGGCGATCGGCAGCGGCACCAGGATCGCCGGCCGTCCCGCCGCCGCGAGCTCGGCGATGGTCGACGCGCCTGCGCGACAGATCACGAGGTGCGCCTCGCCGAGGCGCGCCGGCATGTCCTCGAAGAAGAGCGCGAGCCGCGCCTCCACCCCCGCCTCGCCGTAGCTGCGCTCGACTCCAGCCAGGTCCTCCGAACGGCATTGCTGGCTCACCTCGATCCGCCGCCGGAGAGACTGCGGCAGCGCCGCCACCGCCGCCGGTACGATTTCGGCGAATACCCGCGCACCCTGGCTGCCGCCAGTCACCAGCAGGCGGAACGGCCCGTCCGGTGCCGGCGGGTCGTACTGAGCGCCGCGCAGCGCCGCGATGGCGGCGCGCACGGGGTTTCCCACATGCGTTACGAGCCCCGCACGGTTGTGGGGAATCCGCTCGGTCTCTTGAAATGACGTGGCGATCGCCGACGCGCGGCGAGCGAGCATCCGGTTGGCACGCCCGAGCACCGCATTCTGCTCGTGCAGCACGCTCGGGATGCCGAGCCGCCCGCTCGCCACCAGCGGCGGCACCGACGGGTAGCCGCCGAATCCCACGGCCGCCGCCGGGCGAATCCGGCGCAGCACGCGCGCGGCCTGTACGACCGCACGCACGAGCCCGAGTACGGCGAGGCCGCGCGCCAACGGCCCGCGTACGCTCGGGCTCCGGCTGGCGATGGCATGTCTTTCGATGCGCCCCAGAACGTCGCCGAATGCGACGCCCCTCCGATCCGTCATGAGAACAAGACGACGGCCACGTGCTTCCAGCTCAGCCGCAAGGGCCTCCGCCGGAAACACGTGGCCGCCAGTTCCGCCTGCTGCGAGGAGAATGGGAGGGTTGGGCGCAGGCGTTCTCAAAGCACGTATCCTTCTCCGCTCCGCCGTTCGCGGGTCAGCGCGAGCACCATTCCGAGGCCGATCGCGGTCGCCATCGTCGACGAGCCGCCGTAGCTCAGGAACGGAAGGGTCATCCCCTTGGCAGGCAGGAGCCTGATTGCGACTCCCATGTTGATAAGGGCCTGGAAGCCGAATTGGGCGAGCAGGCCGGCGACAGCGATCAGCGAGAACAGATCGCCGCCGCGCATGGCGCGGGCGAATCCGCGGAAGACGATGAAGGCGAACAGTCCGATGATGACGATGCAGGCGATGACGCCGAACTCCTCGGCGGCAACGGCAAAGATGAAGTCGGTGTGCGCATCGGGCAGCGCGTTCTTGACGGTCCCCTCGCCGGGCCCGCGGCCGAACAGCCCCCCGGCCTCGAAGGCGCGTAGCGAGGTATCGACCTGATAGGTGTCGCCGGTCGTTGGGTCGATGAACTGATCGATGCGGTTCTTGACGTGCGTCAGATGGTGGTAGGCGAAAAAGAGGCCCCCCGCCGTCGCTGCGCCGCCCACCACTGCAAGCGCGAGTGGCATGCCGGCCACGAACATCTGCACGAACCAGACGGCGGCAACCGTCGTCGCCATCCCGATATCCGGCTGCAGGACGAGAAGAAGCGCGGCGAGGATCACGGGGATCGACGCGAAGAGCTTGCCGTAGGGCAGCTGCTCTTCCTTGGACCGCGCGAGGACCGCAGCCATGAACACTGCAAGGCAGGGCTTGACGAATTCGGACGGCTGCAGGTGAAAACCGCCCAGCGGCAACCACCGGCGCGCACCGTTCAGCTCCGCCCCGATGATGAGCGTGAGTGCAAGAAGAGCGATGCTCAGCACGGTGCCGGCGGTGCCGATCCGCTTGACGCCGGTGCGGGAGAGCAGCGACACGCCAAGCATCACGATCAGCGCCACCGGCAGGAAGAGCAGGTGCTGGCGGGCGAAGTGGAAGGAATCGAGGCCGATCCGCTCGGCGGCGGCCGGGCTCGCGGCCAGCGCCAGGGCCGCGCCGACCAACATGAGCAACAGCACCGCTGTCAGCACCCAGCGGTCGACAGTCCACCACCAGCGGCCGAGCAGGCTCGTGTCCGCGCGGGAGAAGGGCGTCACCGCGTGCACGACTTAGCCTCCTCCCCGGCGGCGACTCGATCGACGGGAACCAGCGCCCGAAACCGATCGCCGCGCTGCTCGAAGTCGCTGAACTGATCGAACGATGCACAGGCCGGCGAGAACAGCACCACGGTGCCCTCGCGCCCGTTCTGGCAGGCGGCGTCGAGCGCGGCCGCGACGGCGCGGTCGAGGGTGCCGCAGCGGGTCACCGGCAGTTGGCCCTCGAGCGTCGCCGCGAAGCGTTCCTCGGCCTCGCCGATGAGGAAGGCATGGGCGATATGCGGGAAGACGGGCGCGATGGCGTCGATTCCGCCTTCCTTGGGCCGCCCGCCGGCGATCCAGTAGACATTCTCGAAGCAAGCGATCGCCCGCGCCGCCGCCTCGGCATTCGTCGCCTTGCTGTCGTTGATGACCGGGATGCCGCCGACGCTGCCGATCTTCTCCATCCGGTGGGGCAGGCCGGGGAAATCCAGGAGCGCCTGTGCCAGCCGGTCGGGCGGGAGCCCGCAGGCCCGTGCCGCTGCGAAGGCCGCCGCGGCGTTCTGCCAGTTGTGCTTTCCGGGCAATGCTGCCGCCTGCGAAAGGTCGCAGACCGCCTTGCCATTCTCGTGAAGAATCCCCTTTGCGACGGAAACGCCGCGGCCCGATCGAGCCGCCACCGTCACCGGCACCACCTGGAGCTGTGCCCGCTCCCGGAGGGACTCGTGGACGACGCGCGAGATCGGATCGTCGATGCCGATGACGGCAGTCCCGAGCCGGCCGGGGCGGAAGATCTGGCGCTTCGCGTCGACGTAGGCCGCCATGGTTCCGTGACGGTCGAGATGGTCCGGAGCGACATTCAGGAGCACGCCGATGTCGAAGGTCGTCTCAATGGTCAAATCGAGCTGGTAGGAGGAGAGTTCGAGGACGAAGGTCCCGTCGCCTGGCACCGGCGCAAGATCGAGGGCGGCGGTCCCCAGATTGCCGCCGACCCGAACGTGGTGGGCGCCGGCCGAACGCAGCAAATGACCGATGAGCGCCGTCGTCGTCGATTTTCCGTTGGTGCCCGTGACGCCGATGTAGCGGGGCTCCGGCAACGTGCGCCAGAGGAGCTCGATATCGCCGACCACCTCGACGCCAGAATCGTGGGCGGCAACGATGGCGGGGTGCGAGGGCGGGACGCCGGGGCTTGGCACCAGGGCGGCAATGCCGTCCTCGGCGCCAGCGGGTCGCACCTCGAAGCCTTGGTCCCGTGCCGCCGCGCGCGCCGCCGGCAAATCGTCCCAACAGAGCACGCGGGCACCGCCGGCGCTGAGCGCCCGCGCTGCGGCGAGGCCGGAGCGGGCGAGCCCGAGCACGGCCACCGGCCGGTTGCGATAGAGCGGGACCCGGATCACAAGCTCACCTCAACTTGAGCGACGAGAGCCCGATCAGGGCGAGGATCACGGCGATCACCCAGAAGCGGATGACGATGGTCGGTTCCGCGAGGCCCTTCTTCTCGAAATGATGGTGCAGCGGTGCCATCGCAAAGACCCGCCGCCCGAGGAGCTTGAACGAGGCGACCTGCACGATCACCGAGACCGCTTCGAGCACGAACAGCCCGCCCACGATGGCGAGCACGATCTCGTGTTTGGTCATGACCGCGATGAGGCCGAGCGCCGCACCGGTGGAGAGCGAGCCGGTGTCCCCCATGAAGACCATCGCCGGCGGCGCGTTGAACCAGAGGAAACCCAGTCCCGCGCCGACCAGAGCGCCGCAGAAGACTGCAAGCTCGCCGGAGCCTGGCACGTGGTGGACCTGGAGATAGTCGGTGAACACGCTGTTGCCCACCACGTAGGCGATGAGCGCAAAGCAGGCGGCGGCGACCATGATCGGCACGATCGCCAGGCCGTCGAGGCCGTCGGTCAGGTTGACGGCATTGGACGAGCCGATGACGACGAAGACGGCGAAGGGCACCGAGAACCAGCCGATGTCGATCAGCAGCGACTTCACGAACGGCAGCGCGAGGCCGTGATCGAGCGGCGCCTCCAGAATCATCGTGACCCAGAAGACGACTCCCAGCGCAAGCACCAGCTCGGCGGCGACCTTGATGCGGATGTTCAGTCCGCGGTGGCTGCGATTCAGAAGCTTCATCGCGTCGTCGGTGAAGCCGATGGCACCGAACCCGATCGTGATCACCAGCAGTGCCCAGATGAGCGGGTTGGTCATGTCGGCCCAGAGCAGCGTCGCTACGGTGACGGCGAGCAGGATCAACACCCCGCCCATGGTCGGCGTCCCCGCCTTGGCCGCGTGGGTCTCGGGCCCGTCGGCGCGGATCGGCTGGCCCAGCGTTTGGCGCGCGCGCAGCGCGCGTATCAGCGCCGGCCCGAAGGCGAAGCTGATGAGCAGACCGGTCACCACCGCCGCGCCGGTGCGAAACGTCAGGTACTGGAAGACGTTGAAGATGCCGATCGAGTCCGAGAGCGGATACAGCAGGTTGAAGAACATGACGCGGCTCGCCCTTCTCAGTCATGACCGTCGAGCGGCCGTCGCATCGGCGGCGAGACGCTGCACGATCGGCCTCATGCGGCTGCCGAGCGAGCCCTTGACCAGAACCACGTCGCCCGAACGGAGTTCGGCGCGCAGAATGTCGGTCAGACCTTCCGAGTGCGGTGCGTAGGCGCCGCGCCGGGCAGGGTCGAGAGCGCGGTGGAGGTGGGCCATCAGCGGGCCCGCGGTGAAGACGAGATCGATCCCGGCGGCTTCGAGATCGCCGGCGAGTTCGGCGTGCCAGCGCTCTGCCGCCTCGCCGAGCTCCAGCATGTCGCCGAGCACGGCGAGCCGCCGCCCGCCCGGCGCGAGCGGCGCTGTCTCGGCAAGCGTTGCGATTGCCGCGCGAACGGCCGCCGGGCTCGCGTTGTAGCTCTCGTCGATCAGCTCGCAGAAACCATCCGCGACCGGGATGCGGAGGCGCACGCCCCGGCCCGGGCCCGGGCCAACGGTGCGGAGCGCGTGGACCGCAAGCTTGACCGGTGCACCGGCGGCGCGGACACAGGCCAGCACGGCCACGCTGTTCAACGCCCAGTGCCGGCCGGAGAACGCGATTCGGTAATGGAGTTCGGCGCCGTCGATCGCAGCGGTTACGGTGCCGCCGCTGGCGGCCGGTTGCCATGCGAGGAGCCGTGCATCCGCGTGCGCGTTCTCGCCGAACGACACGATGCGTCCCGCACCTGCGCTGCGCGCGGCGGCGGCCAGCCGATCGAAATAGTCGTTGTCCCGGTTCAGCACGACCGTGCCGCCCGGCTCGAGACCTTCGAAGATCTCGGCCTTGGCGTCGGCGACAGCGTCGAGGCTGGTGAAGAATTCGGTGTGAGCCTCGGCGATTGTGGTGATCAACGCGGTATGCGGACGGGACAGACGGGACAGCGGGCCGATCTCGCCGGGATGGTTCATCCCGACCTCGAACACGCCGTAGGCGGCGCCCTGCGGCAGACGCGCGAGGCTGAGCGGGACGCCGATATGGTTGTTGAGATTGCCCGCACTTGCGAGCGTTGTGCCGCAGCTCGCGAGCGCGCCGGCAAGCAGTTCTTTGGTCCCGGTCTTGCCCACGCTGCCGGTGATCGCAATGATGTGGGCCGCGCTCCGCTCACGGGCCCGGCCGGCCAGGGTGTGGAGGCCCTCGAAGGTATCGACGACCAGCAACAGCGGCGCGCCGTCAGGTCGCCGCTCGAGCCGGCGGCTCACCATCGCCGCCGCTGCCGCGCGGTCGAACGCGGCCTGCACGAAGTCGTGGCCGTCATGATTGGGGCCGGCGAGCGCGACGAACAGATCGCCCGCCTCGACGCTGCGGCTGTCGATCGAGACGCCGGTTGCGCTCCAGGGCTCGGGCGCCCGCCCGCCGGTCGCAGCGGCGGCTTCCGCCGAGGTCCACAGCGGGACGTTGTGACAAGGCCGGCTCATGCCGCCCATCCGCCCGCGATCACGGTCATGGCAGACCGTGCGACGTCGGCATCGTCGAACGCGACCGCGCGATCGCCCACGATCTGCTCCCCCTCATGGCCTTTGCCTGCGATGAGCAGACCGTCGCCAGCGCCCAGCCACTCGATGGCGGTGCGGATGGCCCGGCCACGGTCGCCGATTTCCGCCGCACCGGGACAGGCGTCGAGAATCGCCCGCCGGATCAATGCCGGGTCTTCGCTGCGGGGATTGTCGTCGGTGACGATAACCCGATCGGCGAGACGGGCCGCGAGCTCGCCCATCTCGCGCCGCTTGCCGACATCCCGCTCGCCGCCGCAGCCGAAGACCACGACGAGCGTGCGCGGCACCAGCGGACGCACGGCACGCAAGGCCGCCGCCAGCGCGTCGGGGGTGTGCGCGTAATCCACGAAGACGGCGGCACCGGCCGGATGGCCGGCAATCCGTTGCAGCCTGCCCGGCACGCTATCCAGAGCACGGAGCGCTTGGACGGCGTCCGCCGCATCCACGCCCGTCGCCAGCGCGAGGCCGACAGCAGCCAACGCATTGTGTGCCTGGAACGCGCCGGGGAGCGCCAGAGCGATTTCGTGCCGGGCACCCAGGATCGCGACGCTCAGGTCCTGGCCGACCTCGGAGTCGTGGCGAGCCAACAGCCGCAGGTCCGAGCCGGCGGCGCCATAGGTGAGCACCTGCTGCCCCCGAGCGCGGCAGCGCCCGGCAAGACTCGCCACGCGCGCATCGTCGGCGTTGAGAACTGCGGTGGCGTCGGCCGCCATGACCTGCTCGAAGAGGCGCGCCTTCGTCGCGAAGTAGGCGTCAGGGTCGGCGTGGTAATCCATGTGATCGCGGGAGAAGGTCGTGAACGCCGCCGCCTCGACGCAGACGCCATCCAGACGATGCTGCGCAAGCCCGTGGCTCGACGCCTCCAGTACCAGATAATCGATGCCGTCTGCTGCAAGCTCGGCCAGGACGCGATGCAAGGCGATAGGATCGGGCGTCGTGTGCTGCAGAGGACGCCGCCCGCCGTCCATACGGGCGCCGAGAGTCCCGAGGGACGCTGCCTTGCGGCCCGAGGCCCGCCAGATCTGGCGGGTGAAGTCGGCCACCGAAGTCTTGCCGTTGGTCCCGGTGACGCAGGCCACTACTGAGGGCTGAGCCCCGTAGTAGCGCGCGGCCGCGACCGCGAGCCGGTGCCGCGGGTTGGCATCGGTCACGAGGCTGACTCCGCGCGCCAGGCCCGAGTCGGTCCCATCTGGGGCGAGCACCGCGACCGCGCCGCGGGCCACGGCATCGGGGATGAAATCCACGCCCGAGACACGCGTGCCGGGGAGCGCCGCAAACAGGTCGCCGGGCCGCACATTGCGCGAATCGGACGTGAGTCCTGTGACGTCCACGTCGTTGGCCGCCGATTGGGGGATCAGTTCAGAGAGACGCATGACGCCCCCCTTCAATGCTCTCCCAAACGATCGACGGCTCTTCTTCGGTCTCGCCGGGCTCGATTGCGGCCGGGATTCCGAGAAACGGTGCGATGCGCCCGATGACCGTGCCGGCCACGGGCGCCGCGGTCCAGCCCGCCGTGGCGAAGCCGAAGGTCTCCTCGGTGCCCTTGGGCTCGTCCATCAGCGTCAGCACCGCATAACGAGGCCGGTCGATGGGGAAGACGCCGACGAAGTTGGTGATCATGCTGTCGCGCTTGTAGCGGCCGCCGATGGCCTTCTCGGCCGTGCCGGTCTTCCCACCCACCAGGTAGCCGGGAACCGCCGCCTTCCTGCCGGTGCCCTCGGCCACTACGGCGTAGAGCAGCATGCGCATGATGGCGGAGGTCTCGGCACTGATGACACGCCGCTGCACCAGGTTTGCGCCCGGCTCGCGCTTCAGCAGCGTCGGCGTCACTGCGACGCCACCGTTGACGAGCGCGGCGTAGCTCGCGATCAGGTGCAGCGGAGTCACCGCGAGCCCGTGACCGAAGCCGACCGTCATCGTGGTGTGATCGGACCAGCGCCGGGGCGCGATCGGCCAGCCGCGCTCCGGCGACTCCAGCGGCATCCGCTCGAACATGCCGAGCGCGTCGAGAAAGGCCCGCTGCCGCTTCGCGCCCACTTCCATCGCCAGCCGCGCTGCACCGATGTTGGAAGAGTGGATGAGTATCTCCGGCACCGTCAGCCAGCGGTTTTCCGGGTGGTGGTCGCGGATGAGGTAGCGCGAGACCTTGATCGGTTCAGTGGCATCGAAACTGTCCTCGATCCCGGCGATGCCGTGATCGAGCGCCATGGCGATGGTGAAGGGCTTGAAGGTCGAGCCCAGCTCGTAGGTGCCGAGAGTGGCGCGGTTGAAGAGAGCGTCCGCGCCGCTCCGGTCCGGCCCCTTCGGGTCGAACGAGGGTAGGCTGACCAGGGCCAGCAACTCGCCGCTCTCCACATCCATCACCATGCCGGCGGCACCGACCGCCCGATGAGCGGTCATGGTTTCGGCGAGCGCCTCGGCGAGGACGTGTTGAATTCGGATGTCGAGCGAGAGCGCGAGCGGGCCCCGGTGAGCCTCGGCGCGTCGCCGCAGCTCCTCGTCGACCGCCTTCTCGACGCCGGCGAGGCCGCGATTGTCCACGTCCGTGAAACCGACCGCGTGTGCGAAGAGGCGGCCCTGGGGATAGAAGCGCTGTTCCTGGCGCTCCAGCCAGAGACCGGGAACACCGAGCCGGTTGATGGCGTGCGACTGCTCCGGCGTCAGGTTGTGCCGCAGCAGCGCGGTCTTTCTGCCGGACGCGATGAGAGAGGCCGCGCGCTCCAGGTCGAGATCGGGGAACACGCGACCCAGCGCGGCGAGGGCCTCCTCGCGATCGAAGATCTTGCCGGGCTCCACGTAAAGCGTGTGGGTCGGCAGGTTGGAGGCCAGGAGAACACCGTTGCGGTCCACGATGTCCGCTCGCCCGGCCGGATTGAAGGCGGCCACTCCACCGGCGCCCGTCGTGCCGACTGGGGCGCCGATCACCGCCACATCGAGGGTGCGCACGATCAGCGCACCGAAGCAGAGAAGGAAGACCACTCCGGTGGCCAGCAGGCGGCCGCGCGCGCGCTCCAGAAGCGCCGGCGCCGGCGCCTCCGTCGCACCCGGAGGCAGCGGCGAGCGATCGCGGCGCCACCAGCGCCGTATCGCCAGGTCCCTCACCGCTCAACCTCCGCGCCGATCGGGATGACCAACGCAGAGGGCCCGGCGGCCCGCCCAGGCAACCAGCGGACCTGCGAGGGCTGCACCTGCTCTAGCGGCAGGTGACGCGCGGCAAGCGACGCAATCCTTGACGGGCGGGTCAGGTAGCTCCACTCGGAGCGGAGTACCCGGATCGCCTCGACATGGCGCTGACGGTCGAGCTCGAGCGCGGCAATCTCGCGCTCAAGCCCTCTCACCTCGTGCTTCACGAGGAAAAGCGCGAGCATCGAGAGCACGAACGCTGCGATCGATATGAGAACCAGGTGCCGCATCATGCGACGAGCCTCTCGTGCCACGGCGGCGCGCCGGTGCGCTCGGCCGCACGCAGCCGCGCCGAGCGTGCCCGCGGGTTCGCCGAGACCTCCGATCCGTCCGGCTTGAGCGCCCGGCGGGTCAGCAGCCTGAAGGTTGGATCAGGCAATTTCGTGGCAGCGTGCGGCTCGTGGCGATTGGGCTGCCGCTGCCCACTCCGCTCGCGGAAGAAGCGCTTCACGGGCCGGTCCTCAAGCGAGTGGAAGGACACGACGATGGCGCGCCCCCCCGGCCGCAGAAGCCGCTCGACCTGCTGAAGCCCCCGCTCGATCTCGCCGATCTCGTCGTTGACGCGGATGCGGAGCGCCTGGAAGGTGCGCGTCGCCGGGTCGATCCTGCCTTGAGGCCGCCGCGCCGCGGCCCGTCGCACGATTTCGGCGAGTTGGCCGGTGCGGGTGATCGGAGCCTCGGCACGGGCCGCGACGATGGCCCGCGCGATGGCGCGTGCCCGGCGCTCCTCGCCGAAGCCGGCAATGATCGTGGCCAGTTCGGCTTCCGTCCCGCCATTGACCAGGTCGGCTGCGGTCGGCCCCGGATCGGCCTGGTTCATGCGCATGTCCAGGGGTCCATCGAGACGGAACGAGAAGCCCCGCGAGCCGTCATCGAGCTGGCGCGAGGAGAGGCCGAGATCGAGGACGATCCCATCTACCGCGTGCACGCCGTGGGGCGCGAGCAGGGACGCCATTTCGGCGAAGCGGCCGTGGAGCAGGATCAGCCTGCCGTCGAACCGCGCAGACAGCGCACCGCCCGCGCCGAGCGCGGCCGCATCGCGATCGATCCCGTACACCACGCAGGAGGCCGCCTCGAGCAGCGCCCGGCTGAAGCCGCCGCCGCCGAAGGTGCCGTCCACATAGATGCCGCCGTCCTTGGGGGCGATGAGGGAGAGCATCGCCTCCTTCATTACCGGGACATGGCCGGAGGCGGCGCTCACCGGTCCCCTCCCGGCGCCGGAGGCAGTTCCGGCTCGGCGGCGTCCTCGGAGGATTGCCCCTGCTCTGCTTTCCGGGCGGCTTCGAGATTCGCGGGGTCCCAGATCTGAAACTCGTGGCCCAGACCGACGAATGCGGCGTGGGTGGCAATCCCCGCAAGGGCAAGCAGCTCGCCCGGCAGCAGCACGCGACCGTCGGCGTCTAAGGGGAGACGCTGAACGGCCGAGAAGAGCCTCATTCGCTTTCTGGTGGAAACGGTGTCAAAGGGATCGTCCGCACGGTACGTGTCGCTCCACTGCCTGAGGACATCTTCCTCACAGCCGGTCAGGGACTTGCTGCCATCGATCGAGGGGTAGACCGCGATTCCCTTGAAGGATTGCCGGGCCAGCTCGTTGCGGAAGGAGGCGGGGACGGAAACCCGCCCCTTTCGATCCACCTTGTTAACGAACGTGTAAGTGAAGAGAGCCACCGCTTGCTCCTTGGGCGCGAGCCCTGTTCGCCGTGCCGTCGCTCGTAACCGTTCCAATCTGTTCCCGGGCTCTTCCCGGGCTTTCATGGGATAGCATGGTACTTCATGGGACATTATGGTCGCAAGACAAAAATTCAAGTGTTCAGGCGATCGCGCAAGTGCAGCGATCCGACGACTCGAAACTCATGGCGGAGCGAGATCGGAGAGGATGATTAGAACGCCAGTCACAGCCGGTGCGGACATAGTCCCGGCGGAGATCAACTATATGTTCCGCAAACGTTCTCTTTGCCCGTTACTGGCGGCGGCTACAGGGAGTCCATATCGATATCGGAATATATTGCGGTTGAGGGATCATCCACCCCTCAATATATTGCGTTGGGGGGTCGCCGGGTGCGGGCGGGGACAGGTGCCAGACGGCCTGTAAGCCGGGTTCTGTCCGTGGGCGTCCGCCCACGCGGTGGCCATTCATCTGGGACGCCCGTCACCGGGCGCCTCGCGCGACCGACCCGGGCGGCAGGTCCGGAAACCGACTTGGTGCGATCCTGCGACCGCCCCGCGCCGCCCCTACTTGGTCTTGCTCCCGGAGGGGTTTGCCATGCCGCACCCGTTGCCGGGTGCGCGGTGCGCTCTTACCGCACCCTTTCACCCTTGCTCGCCGGCCTTGCGACCCTGAGCGAGCGGTCTGCTCTCTGTGGCACTTTCCCTGGGGTCGCCCCCGCCGGGTGTTACCCGGCTCCGTGCTTCCGTGGAGCCCGGACTTTCCTCCGCCGCGCGCCTCAGGCGGCGACGGCGGCCATCCGGCCGTCTGGCCGGTCCTGACTACGCCCGCGCTCGGGCCCGGTCAAGCCACTCTCAGCTTCGCCCGGCGGCGAGTGCGCTGACCTGGTCGAGCACGGCGTCCGTGCCGGCATCGATGACCCCATCAACGCGCGCCTGACGGAAATGCCGCTGAAAGGCGCGCACGACGGCCGCCGTGGAAGTGTCGAAGTCGGCGTCGGTCGCCAGCCCGTAGCCGACCGCGCGCAGCCGCTCCTGTCGCCGCCGGACGGCAGCGCCACGATCGCCCTGGCGCAGTGCACGGCCCTCCCCCACAGGCTCGGGGACGCTCTCCGGCCAGAGGCCGATGCCCGCCTCGGCGAGGCGCGCCCAGTCGAAGAGCTCGCCGGGATCCTGCCGACGCTCGGGCGCGATGTCGGAATGCGCCACCACGTTGCAGGGGTCGATGGCGTGCCGCTCGACGATCGCGCGAGCAAGGTCGAGCAAGGCATCCATCTGGGCAGGGGGGAACGGGCGGTAGCCATGCTCGTGGCCGGGATTGACCAGCTCGATCCCGATCGAGACGTCGTTCACCGAGCGGCGGCCGCGCCATTCGCTGAGCCCCGCATGCCAGGCGCGCTGCTCCTCGGGCACCAGCCGCCAGAGGGTGCCGTCCTCGCCGATGCACCAGTGCGCGCTGACCTTGGCTTCGGGCGCGGTCAAGCGCTCAAGCGCAGCCTCGGCCGAAACCATGCCGGTATAGTGCAGAACCAGCGTGTCGACCGGGCCGGCGTCCGCAGGCCGGCCGTCCCGATTGGACGATGGCAAGTCGATCACCGCACGCCCGGCGACGCTCTCTCTCGTCATGCTCTGCTCCGATTCCGCCTATCGCGGCATATCGTAGCCCGCACGTGGTGTTAGCGGATCTTCACAGCAGGCTCCCTCTTGCGCCGGAGCACGATGAGGGCCACGCCCGAGACGATGATCACGCCGCCCACGAGAGTCTGCCAGGTGAGCGGCTCGCCCAGGATGACGAGGCCGAAGATCACGCCCACAACCGGCACGAGCAGCATGAAGCCGGCAACCGTCGCCACCCGGTTGTGCGCGAGCAGATAGTACCAGGCCCAATAGGCGAGCAGGGTCGAGCCGAACACTTGGTAGAGGAGCGAGCCGTGCAGGCGCCAATCGGGTTGCAGGAGGCTCGCGAGATGCCCCTCCTCCAGCGCGAAGGAAAGCGGGAACAGGATCAGCGCGGAGACCGCCGACATCCAGGCATTCAATGCCAGCGGGGAAATATCGGTGAGGCGCTTGACCTGCACGTTGGCGACGGCCCATGCAATGCTGGAGCCGAACATGAGCCCGATCCCCACCGCATTGCCGGTATGGCGTGGTTCCCCCACCAGCACCACGGCACCGCCGAAGGCAATGGCGATGCCGACGATGGCCAGCCAGCCAGGGCGCTCGTGCAGGACAAGCCCCGCCAACAGGGCGCTGAGCGGCACTTGCGTGATCCAGATGATCGCCGCAGTCGAGGCCTCCACGCCGATATTGAGGGCGATGTAGAAGAGGCCGAAGTGACCGGCGCCCATAGTCAGCGCGAAGAGGCTCACGGCAAGCCAGCGGCCCTTGGGCGGGCGCACGAACCAGACCAGAATCAACGCCATCAGTGTGAAGCGCAGCGCCAAGAAGAACAGCGGCGGCATGTGGTCCGCGCCGTACTTGCTGGTCACGAACCCGAAGCCCCAGAGCAGGGCCGTGCCGACCGCGATCGGGATGTGACTCGGCTGCATGGAACAGAAAGAGCGGCGGCGCCGACGCGCTTAGCGCACGGTCAGCGCAGCCCGCGAAGCTTGGCGATCCTGTCGTAGGCCGCGTTGATCGCGGCCATCTGCTCGTTCGCGACCTGGACCATCTCCTCCGGCATGCCCTCGGCGATGAGCTTGTCGGGGTGATGTTCCCTGATGAGTCTGCGGTAGGTCTGCTTGATCTGCTCGTCCGAGGCGGCGGGCTCGACGCCGAGCACCTGGTAGGGGTCGCTCTCGCCGCCACCCATGTGGCGCGACATGATCTGCGCGAAACCGCGCTCATCGAAGCCGAAAATCTGGGCGACACGGGTGAGAAAAGCGCGTTCCCCGTCGTGCAGCTCGCCATCGGCCATGGCGATCTGGAAGAGCGCGCCCAGAAGTTCTTCCCGCATCGTGGTGTCGTGCGGAAAGATTTGGACGATTTGCTCAGCATAAGGCTCGAAGCCTTCCGCCTCGCGCCGAGCCTCGTCCCAGATCCGCCCCACCGCAGCGGCGTGGGCGTCGGGAACGCGGAAGACCCGCTTGAACGCGTCGATCTCCTCGCGGGTGACGCGGCCGTCCGCCTTCGCCATCTTGGCCGCGAGCACGACCAAGGCGATGGAGACTGCAGCCTGCTTGGTCTCCTGATCCCCTGCGCCAATGCGCCGGACACGGCGGCCACCGCCGGCCATACGGTCCACGAAGTGGCCAGCCGCCACGCCCAGGATCGCGCCGATGGGGCCGCCGAGTGCGAACCCCGCGGCGCCCCCGATCACCTTGCCCCAAATGCTCAACCGACGCGCGCCTCTGCATCCTGTCCCCAGGCACCATAGCCGCCCCACCCAACCCGCGCCAGACTGGGCGGTTCGAGGCCTTGCATGTTACCGGTTTGGCAGTAATCGCTGTTGCAATCCGGCCTGGGCGCTGGAAACATGCCGGCCCCGTGACCGCGGGGCGAAGCCCGCCGGCGCGGCTCTGGGTAAAGGGAGATAACATGAGCGATTCGACCGGGGCGCTTAACATTGCGCTTGTCGGCCCCTACACGAGCGGCAAGACCACACTCCTCGAAAGCATGTTGTTCGTGTCCGGGACGATTGGCCGCAAGGGCAAGGTCACGGACGGGAACACGGTGGGCGACTGGTCCGACGAAGCGCGGGCGCGCCAGTCGAGCGTGGAGGTCAACGCCGCCTCGTTCTCGTATCGGGACCACCTTTTCACGGTCCTGGATTGTCCGGGATCGATCGAGTTCTTCGCCGAGACCGCCAATGCGCTCATGGGTGTCGATCTCGCCGTCATCGTCTGCTCCCCGGATCTGAATCGGGTCTGGACCATGGGGCGGCTGCTCAATTTCCTGGCGCAGCACGATATTCCTCACCTCCTGTTCACCAACAGGATGGACGAGACGGCGATCCGGATCGCCGAACTGATCGAGGCGATGCAGCCGGTCAGCGACCGTCCCCTGGTGCCCTGCCACGTCGCGATCCGCGATGGCGACAACGTCTCGGGTTACGTCGATCTGATCACCGGCAAGGCCTACGAATACCGCGACCAGGAAGGCGCCGTCGGAGTCGACGCGCCCGAAACGGTCTCGGAGCGCCGGGAGGACGCGCGGACGCAACTCCTCGAGAGCCTGGCGGACTTCGACGATACCCTCCTGGAAAGCCTGCTCGAGGACGAGATTCCCAAACCCGAAGAGATTCAGGCCTATCTGCGCGGCGTGCTCGCGGATGCAAGCGTGGTGCCGGTGCTGATGGGCTCGGCCGAGCGGGATTGGGGCGTCCGCCGCCTGCTGGAATCGTTGATCGACTTCGCACCCGGCGACGCTCTCGCAGCACGGCGACTGCCGGCGGGCGCCGACGGCGCCACGGTCGGGCAGATCGTCAAGACTTACATCACCCAGCATGGCGGCAAGGTCTCGCTCGCACGCGTATGGGCAGGGACCATCGAAGACGGCATGGTTCTGAACGATGGACAGCGCATCGGCGGGATGTACCGCATGCAGGGCCAGCAGCAGAACAAGATCGACAAAGCGGGAGCCGGCGAGATCGTCGGTCTCGGGCGGCTCGAATCCATCGCCACCGGCGATACCGTCGCTCCCGCCGACGGGCCCGAGATAGAGCCGCTCCCGCGCGCGGTGCTACCCTCGTCGGTCTATGCCTATGCCGTGCGGGCGAGCCGGCGCGAGGACGAGGTCAAGGTGTCGGGCGCGATGAGCCGCCTCGCCCAGGAGGACCCGTCGTTGAGCTTCGCGCCCAATCCCGACACTCAGGAAGCGGTGCTCTGGGGCCAGGGCGAGATGCACCTGAAGGTCGCGCTCGACCGGCTGGCCGGCAAGTACGGGCTCGCCATGCGGACCGAGAAGCCCAAGGTCGCCTACAAGGAAGCAATCCGGAAGCCGGTCGCCCAGCACGCGCGCTTCAAGAAACAGACTGGCGGCCACGGCCAATTCGGCGACGTGCATATCGAGGTTAAGCCGTTGCCGCGCGGTAGCGGCTTCGAGTTCCAGGGAAAGGTCGTCGGCGGCTCCGTGCCACGCCAGTACATTCCCGCGGTTGAAGCTGGCGTGCGCGAATTCCTCACCAGCGGGCCGCTCGGCTTCCCGGTCGTCGACGTCTCCGTGACGCTGACCGACGGCAAGCACCACTCGGTGGACAGCTCGGAGATGGCCTTCAAGACCGCCGGCCGCATGGCGATGGCCGAGGCGCTGCCCAAGTGCAACCCGGTGCTGCTGGAGCCCATCTACGAGGTCAAGATTTCGGTGCCGAGCGAGTTCACGCCGAACGTCCAGCGGCTGGTGACGGGCCGGCGCGCCCAGGTGCTCGGCTACCGGGCGCGCGAGGACTGGTCCGGGTGGGACGAGATCACCAGCCAGATGCCCCAGGCCGAAATGCACGATCTGATCATCGAGCTCCGCTCGATCACCCTAGGCGTTGGCACCTTCGAATCGCAGTTCTATCGCCTTCAGGAGCTCACCGGGCGGCTCGCCGACGATGTGCTCGCCGCTGCGAAGGAGGACGACTAACGCCTGGCATATGGGAGAGCCTGGCGCGGCGCTGGCGCTTAGGGTGGCCGCGGCCGGGAGGCGCCTTTGCCGCCCTGCGGCGTTACCTGGCGCTCGTACTTCTCGCCGGTGCGCTGCTCGGCTTCGCCGCCGACGGCCGGGCCCAAGACTCGTACGACGTCAACGACCCGCTCGAGGACGTCAACCGGGCGGTGTTCGAATTCAATCAGGCGATCGACAACATCATCCTGAAGCCGGTGGCCGAGCTCTACGTGTTCGTGCTGCCGGAGGAGGCGCGCCACCGCATCGCGAACATCCTGAAAAATTTCGGCGAGCCGCTCAACCTCGTGAACAATCTGGCCCAGGGCAATTTTGAACGAGCCGGCTCGACACTCACGCGCTTTGCGATCAACTCCACCATCGGCGTGGGGGGTATCTTCGATGCGGCCACGGACTGGGGTTACGAGCGCACACCTGAGGACTTCGGGCAGACTCTCGCGTCCTGGGGCCTCGGCGAGGGGCCGTTCCTCATGCTGCCGCTTCTGGGCCCGTCCAATCCGCGCGACGCGGTCGGCTTCGGCGTCGACTTGGTGGCGGATCCCATGGGCTTTCTCCTGACGGACGAAGCCGGCTTGGCCCGCAGCATCACGAGCGGTGTCTCGCAGCGCGCCGCGTATCTGCACGAATTGGAATCAGTGGAAAGCACCTCGGTCGACTTTTATGCTGCAATGCGCGAACTCTACCGGCAGTATCGCGCGATGGAGATCAGGGACGGTGCGCCTCCGACAGTCATGGAGATTCCTGACTTCGACTTCGACGAGGATTTCGATGATGAGTGGTTCGAGGAATAGCCCGCCGCTCGGCGCCCCCGGACGAGGCAGAGCTGAGGTCCCATGAACATTCTCATCTCCAGACGCATCTTCATGGCCGCCGTCACCGGATTGGCCGTTTTGCTCTCGGCAACCAGCGGGCCGCAGGCCAGTTCAGACGACGACCCGGCGCTCACGTTCATCCAGAGTCTCGGCGACCAGGCCGTGGAAGCACTCCGCGACAACGTCAACAGCAGCTTCGAGGAGCGGGAGGCCGCATTCCGCGAGGTCATGGTGAATGGCTTCGACATTCCGATCGTGGGCCGCTTCGTTCTCGGGCGGCATTGGAGGACGGCAAGCAAGGAGCAGCGCAAGGACTATATGGCGGTATTCGTCGACTTCATCGTCCGCGTGTATGCCAGCCGTTTCGATTCCTATGGGGGCGAGCATTTCACGGCGCGCTCGGTGATCGATGACGAGAGCGGCGACAAGATCGTGCGCGCGCAGATCGTGCGGCCTTCGGGCGGCAATCCGATCGGAGTCGATTTCCGCGTACGAATGCGGGACGAGGACTACAAGGTCATCGACGTGACCGTCGAAGGGATCAGCATGCTGCACACCCACCGGGTCGAGTTCGCCTCGGTTGTCAACCGCAAGGGCATCGACGGGTTGCTGAGCGACCTCCGGGCGCGCGTCGCGGCACCGGTAGACTCCGGGAGCGAATAGCCCGGCATGATGACGAGTTCGCGTCCTCTGTCGCGGGCGGTCGTGCGCCCTTGCCGCGCCCGTGCGTTGCTCGGCCCGGTCTTGGCCGCCGCGTCTGTTCTTTGGCTCTCGGCCTGCGGCGAGCCGCTCCACCCGAGCAAGTGGAAGACCTCGCCCGACGAAATCCCGGAAGGCGAGGGCCTGCTGACCGGCGAGGACGGCGAGTGGGATATCTATCGGGACAACTAGCCGCCGCCCTGGCGTGAACCCACGCGAGCGGGGCAGGCAATCGGCGAGGGATACGATGCAGTTTGGCGTTCTGGTGACTTCGCAGCCCAATCTCGACGTGGAGCCCTATCCGCACCGCGCCGTGCACGCACGGGTCACGCGGGAGATCGTGGAGGCGGATCGGCTCGGCTACGACACGGCCTGGATCGCCGAGCACCATTTCTCAAACCAGTACGGCGTGCTGCCGGACCCCTTCGTCTATCTGGCGTATCTGGCGCCCAAGACCACCCGTATCGGGCTCGGCACAGCGGTGATGACGCTCCCGCTCCACAACCCGATGCGGATCGTCGAGAACGCGGCCTTCGTCGACATCCTGAGCGACGGGCGGCTGAGCCTCGGCCTCGGCTCCGGCTACCGGCCCTACGAGTACGAGGGCTTCGGGATTCCGTTCGACGCCCGCCACGACATCCAGGAAGAGGCCATCCCGTTGATCCTGGACGCCTTCCATACGCGCAAGGTGAACCACGAGGGCACCCACTTTCAGCATCGGATCGAGGGCGACTACGAGATCTATCCCATGAGCGTGCAAGAGCCGCATCCGCCGTTCTTCATGGCGGCGGGCACGAACCGCTCGATCGGGATCGCGGCGCGCCATGGGTTCGGCCTGATGCTCTCCACGCTACCCTCGTTCGACACCCTTGCCGGGCAGATCTCCCTTTACCGCGAGGCGATGGCGCACGCGCCGGCGCCGTGGAATGCCAACCTCGCCTTCGGCTCCATCAACATCGCCCGCTGGGTCTATGTGGCCGAGACCGATGCGGCGGCCAGGGAAGAGAGCGAGGCCGGCATCATCCGCCACCTCGAAGCGTTCCTGGGCAAGAAGACCGCGGGCTATCTCGGCAACGTCTCGGAGAAGGAAAGCGCCGCGGCGTTCGACTACGACACGCTGCTGGAGAGCACCCTGATCCACGGGTCGCCCGACACCGTAATCGCCCGCATCAGGGCGCTGCGCGCCGCCACCGGCCTTGACTCTCTGCTGCTCCATTACCCACCCTATTACGGCGAGGCGAACCTGCTGAAGAGCCTGCGGCTTTTCGCCGAGACCGTCATACCGGCCTTTCGTACGCCTGCAGGCAGCACCGAGGCGGCTGAATAGTCCCGGCAGCCGGCGGCGTGCTCAATTTCGGCTGCCGGTATGAAGATTCGGCTTAGATCAGGCGCCGTGATTCGGTACAATGGTCCAACCGGACGCTCACCAGACGACTTCACCAGGGAATTCGCGCCAAATGATGTCGCTCGCGCCTCAACGACGGACCAAATGGGATGCGCGGCGTGAAGCCGCCAGGAATGTGGATCGCGGACCGGGGATGATCTCGCTCTCCGACGAACTCGCGGAGCTCGATCGCCTGGAGGCGCAGGAGAGTCAGCGCCGCTGCCTCCGCTGCAGCCGCCTTTTCGATAGCGCGGGGCCGGGCAACCGACTCTGCGGTTCGTGCCGGTAACACTGCCGCCTCGATGGCCGACGAGGGCGCGCCCTTCCGCCATCCGATAGACTGGCGAAACCCCGAATTCTACGACAGCGCGGCGCTGGAGCGGGAAACGCGCCGGGTCTTCGACATCTGCCACGGCTGCCGGCGCTGCTTCAGCCTCTGCGATTCCTTTCCGCGCCTGTTGGACCTGATCGACGAGTCCGAGACGGGCGAGATGGATTCGGTCGATTCCTCCGGCTTCAAGTCGGTCGTGGACGCCTGCACGCTCTGCGACATGTGCTTCATGACCATGTGCCCCTATACGCCGCCGCACGAGTGGAACGTCGACTTTCCCCATCTCATGCTGCGCCACCGCGCCGCCGACCGCCGCGCGGGCCGGCGCCATACCACCGCATCCAAGCGGCTCGCCGAGACCGACAAGAACGGCCGCCTCGCCCGTACGCTGGCGCCGGTGATGAACTGGGCCTCCGCCCAAGGTAACGGCCTCACCCGGCCGTTGCTGGAGGCCGTCGCGGGCGTTCACAAGGAGGCGCCGCTGCCGCGCTACCACCGCCGCACCCTGCTCGACCGCGCGGCCAAGACCTCGCCTGCGGTCAATCGGCAGGCGCCTGCGGCCGGGCGCAAGGCGGTTCTCTATGCGACCTGTTTCGCCAACTACAACCAGCCGGAGGTCGGCGCGGCGGCCCGCAAGGTATTGGCGCACAATGGTATCGAGACCGCGGTCGTCTACCCCCGCTGCTGCGGCATGCCACAGCTCGAGGAGGGGGATATCGAGCGCGTCGCGGAGGGCGCGCGGCACACGGCGGCAGCGCTCGGCGAGTGGATCGACCGGGGCTACGACGTCGTCGCCCTGGTGGCGAGCTGCGCGCTCATGCTCAAGCTCGAATGGCCGCTGATCCTGCCGGACGACCCCGCGGTCAAGCGTCTCGCCGAGCACAGCCATGACATCTGCGAGTATGTCGTCGGCATCGCTCGCTCGGAGGGGCTGGCCCCGGGGCTCGCCCCCATCGACGGCGGTATCACGCTCCATCTCCCGTGCCACGAGCGGGCCCAGAATGTGGGGCGCAAGTCGGCGGACATGCTGGCGCTCGTGCCGGAGACCGAGGTCTCCATCATCGAGCGCTGCTCCGGCCACGGCGGTTCCATCGGCGTCACCAAGGGCTTCCACGAAACCGCGCTTAAGGTCGGCCGGACGACGGCGCGACGGGCGCGAGAGGCGGCGAATCCCTATCTCGCTTCTGAGTGCCCGCTCGCCGGCGCGCATATCGTGAACGGGATAGCCCGCCAGGCAGCCAAGGACGGCGATCCGGCCGACGGTGCCCCTGCTGCCGGCCGCGCCCACCACCCGATCGAGCTGCTGGCCCGCGCCTACGGACTCGCCTGAAATGACCAGCCCGCGCCGCGCGCTCACCCGCACCGACATCATGGACATGGCGGACTATGCCAAGGTCCGGGCGGCGAAGCGCGCCGCAATCGCGGCGCTGAAGCGCCACCGCCGGCTCGCCGTCGGCCCCTTCGCCACATTCCATTTCGAGAGCTACGAGACGATGTGGATGCAGGTGCACGAGATGCTCCACATCGAGCGCGGCGGCGAGGAGCAGATCGCGGGTGAGCTCGAGGCCTACAATCCGCTGATCCCGCGCGGCGACGCGTTGGTCGCGACGCTTATGCTGGAGATCGACGACCCCACGCGCCGGGAGCGCGAGCTCTATCGACTGGCTGGGATCGAGGACACCATCAGGCTGGAGGTCGGCGGTACCGCCGTCGCGGCACAGCCGATCGAGGACGAGGTCGCGCGAACGAGCGAGGACGGCAAGACTTCCTCGATCCATTTTCTTCGCTTCCCCTTCCCGCCGGCGGTGGCCGCAAGGTTCCGCACGCCGGGCGCGCGCGTCCTATTGGGTATCGATCACCCCGCTTACAGCCACCTCGCCATCATGTCGGAGGAGACCCGCGCCGCCTTGGCCGAAGACCTGGACGAGGGGACCGGCTGAGCGCCGCTCCCCCGTTCCCCGCCGTCAGGGCGCAGGCGGTCGCACGCCCCAGAGGGCGTTCTCGGGCACCCATCCCTCCTCGCCGGCGAGCGCGATGCGGCACCAGCCGTCCTCGCAGCCGAGCAGATCGGTGATGACGCCTGCCTCGGCCCGCAGCACCGCCGGCGAGCCGTTCAACGGGCGCTCCCGCATGGTCTGCACCCCGCCCATGATCAGGGCCGTACGGTGCGTCGACAGCAGCGATTTATGCATCCAGCCCTTCGTTCCTTCGTGATCGCGCACCCAGCGCCATTGATCGAAGTGCGCGATCACGAGCAGCGGCAGGCCCGGGCGCGTGTAAACCCATTCGATGGGATAACGCCGGCCGGGGCCGACCCGGAGATTGGCGCGCTCCGCCTTGAGAGAGACGAAGCGCTCGCCGTCTTGGGCGCGAGCCTCGGGTCCCGCAAGCGCGGCGACTGCGCCGAGAAGCATCGCCAGCGCCGCGACAAGGGCGGCCGCGCGGGCGGCCGCGAAGAAGCGCTCCGACGCACGAGGGCCAGATCCCGGCGGCATATTTTCGCGCTGGCGGTATCGACGGGCGGTCATGGTGGGCCTCGGAGCCCGCGCGGCAGATTGAGTCGCCATGGGGCGTTTGCTAAACAGGCTGCCTGTTGCGGTCGGGTCGAGCCCGCCGAGCCGCGCGCGGAGGGTCGATGAGGCCTGGCATAAAGCTCAAGGTGATCGTGACGCGGCGTCTCCCCCGGGAGATCGAGGCGCGCATGATGGAGCTTTTCGACACCCGACTCAATGAGGACGATCGGCCGCTGGACCGTGAGGCCCTGGCGCAAGCCGTGGCGGAGGCCGACGTGTTCGTGCCGACGGTGACGGACACGATCGACGGCGACCTCATCGGCCAGGCCGGCCCTGACCTGAAGCTGATCGCGAGCTTCGGAACCGGCGTCGATCACATCGACCTCGCCGCGGCCAGAGAGCGCGGAATCCTGGTGACCAACACGCCGGGCGTGCTGACCGAGGACACAGCGGACATGACGATGGCGCTGATCCTCGCGGTGCCGCGCCGGCTTTCCGAGGGTGAACGGCTTCTGCGCGGCGGCGACTGGCAGGGATGGGCGCCGACCACCATGCTGGGCCATCGGATCTGGGGCAAGCGCCTCGGCATCATCGGCATGGGGCGGATCGGCCAGGCGGTCGCACGCCGGGCGCGGGGCTTCGGCCTCTCCATCCACTACCACAACCGGAACCGTCTCGACGGCGAGACCGAGGCCGAGCTCGAGGCGACGTGGTGGCAGAGCCTGGACCAGATGCTGGCGCATATGGATTTTGTCTCGATTCACTGCCCGAGCACGCCGGCCACCTATCACCTGCTGTCGGCCCGGCGGCTCAGCCTGCTGCGCCCGCAAGCGTACGTCATCAACACCTCGCGCGGCCACGCCATCGACGAGGCAGCACTGGTGCGCCTGCTCGACGCCGGCAGGATCGGGGGCGCCGGGCTCGACGTGTACGAGAACGAGCCCGTCGTCACGCCGAAGCTGCTCACGCTCGACAATGTGGTGGCGCTCCCTCACATCGGCTCGGCCACGATCGAGGGGCGCCGCGATATGGGCGAGAAGGTGCTGATCAACATTCAGACGTTTGCCGACGGGCACAATCCGCCCGACCGGGTCATCGATCCGGCGGGCTGACAGGAGGCTCTGATGGGGAGGACACAGCGATGATGTTGTCGGAGCGCGTAGCGATCGTGACCGGCGGCGGCTCGGGCATTGGACAGGCGACGGTGCGGGCGCTGGCCACCGAGGGCGCGGCGGTGCTGGTCGCCGATATCGACGAGTCCGGCGGCGAGGCCGTGGCCGCGGAGGTCCGCGAAGCCGGCGGCCAGGCGGCCTTCCTGCGCACCGACGTCGCCGAGGCGGAGCAGGTCGAGGCCCTCGTCGATAAGACGCTCAGCGATTTCGGCCGGCTCGACCTTGCCTATAACAACGCCGGCATCGAAGGCCCCCAGGCCCTGCTGGCGGAGCAGGACATGGCCGCCGTCCAGCATGTTTTTGCGGTCATGATCGAGGGCGTCTACCTCTGCATGCAGGCGGAGATCCCGGCGATGCTGGAGTCGGGCGGCGGGTCGATCGTCAATGCCGGCTCCATGTGGGGGCTTGCCGCCTACCCGCTCTGGTCGCCGTACATGACCGCGAAGCACGCGGTCTCGGGCATGACCAGGGCGGCGGCGCTCGACTACGCGAAGGACGGCATCCGGGTGAACGCGGTGGCACCGGGGCCGATCCTGACGCCGCTCCTGCTGCGCGGCTGGGACAACGATCCCTCCAATGCTTCGGGCCGCGTGCCGATGGGGCGGATCGGTCGGCCCGAAGAGGTCGCCGACGCGGTCGTCTGGCTGCTCTCGGACAAGGCGAGCTTCGTCACCGGCCACGTGCTGCCGGTGGACGGCGGCATGTTGGCGGAGAAGGGCTGACCCGAACCTCTCACCTCGGCCACGGCCTGCGTCGCGCGCTCCCGCGCGCGGGTACATGCGGCGCGTTCCCGCGCGGGAACATGTCGCGCGGGAACGCGGGACGCTGCCACATTCATTAGTTCGAAGCGGGATTCGGTGGGATTCGGTGGGATTCCGCGGGACGGGCGGCGGTTGGCCAGCCGAGAAGCGTCCACTCATCTTGCCTCCGCCTGCCGCGGCCTGTTCGGTATTGCGCTGCATAGCGCGATACTGGCGCAGCCGGCGTGCGCCGAGCAGCGCACCATGGTCCGGGGCCTTGAGCGGGCTGACCCGGCCCCCTGCCCTTCTCAGTCCCGCCAGAAGCGGGGGACGAACAGCACCAGCACCGTGAAGAGCTCGAGCCGGCCGAGCAGCATGGCGGCCGACAGCAGCCATTTCGCCGGCTCCGGCAATGGCTGGAAGGTGCCGGAGGGGCCGATGGTCTCGCCGAGGCCGGGGCCGACGTTGGCGATTGCCGTGGCCGCGCCGCTGATGCTGGTCACATAGTCGAGGCCCATCAGCGCCAACCCCATGGCGATCAGCCCGAAGCTCACCACGAACAGGAAGAAGAACCCCATCACCGCCGGCGGCACGCTTTCAGGAATCGGCCGTCGGTTGAACTTGCTGATGAAGACGCCGTGCGGCTGGATGAGTTGACGGATCTGAAGCAGGGACGTCGATGCCAGGACCTGGATTCGGAAGACCTTCACGCCGCCCGTGGTGGCGCCGGTGCAGCCGCCGATGAACATGAGGAGCGTGAAGACGGGGAGCGCGAAGGTGCCCCAGGCCGAGAAATCGGCCGTGGAATAGCCGGTGCCCGTCAATATCGAGATGCCGTTGAAGGCAGCCTCGCGGAAGGCGTCGGTTACAGCGGCCTCGTTGGCCACCATCTGCCAGCCCGCGAGCGAAAGCAGGGCGAACAGGATCAGCCCGAAGAACCAGCGCACCTGCGTGTCGCGCACCAATGCGCCCCAGCCGCCGCGCGCGGCCTGAAGATAGAGCACGAAGGGCAGCGAACCCAGCACCATGTAGACGGTGGCGATGCCTTCGATTGCATCGTTGTTGAAGTGGCCGAGCGAATCGTCCGAGGTGGAGAAGCCGCCGGTGGCGATGGTCGTCATCGAATGGCAGACCGCTTCGAACGGCGTCATGCCGGCGGCCCAGTAGGCGATCCCGTTGCTGATCGTGAGCCCGAGGTAGATCATCCCGATGGCGCCGGCGAGCTGGGCCGCGCGGGGCAGCACCTTCTCGGAGCTGTCGGATGATTCGGTGTGGAAGAGCTGCATGCCACCGACCCTGAGCATCGGCAGGATCGCGATGGCGGTGACGATGATGCCGATGCCGCCGAGCCATTGCAGCAGCGCGCGCCACAAGAGGATGCCGGGCGGTGCCTCGTCGAGCCCGACGATGACCGTAGATCCCGTCGTGGTGAGCCCCGACATCGCCTCGAAATAGGCGTCGGCATAACTCAAGTTGAGGTCGGACAAGGCGAACGGCAGGGCGGCGAAGGCGGCGACGACGATCCAGCTCACGGTGGTGAGCACGAAGGCTTGGCGCACCGTTAGCCGCGGCTCCCGCATCTTGTTGGAGAGCACCAGGCAGGTGCCGATGAAGAGGGTAAAGGCGCTCGATGCGAGAAACACCCGCCAGTGCGGGTTCGCCGTCACCCCGTCGGCGATGGCGGGCAGCACCATCGCGAGCGAGAGCGTAATCAGCAGAATGCCGACGACGAAGAGAACTGGCCGGAAATCCCTGACCGAGCCCATCGGACGGCGTTCGAGGCCTTAGCCCGGCGATGCGGCCGGGCCGGGCGGCCTAGCGCGGCACCGAGGCCGCCGGGTTCCCGATCATGCTGAGAAACTCGCGGCGGGTCTTCGGATCCGTGCGAAACGCGCCGAGCATCCGGCTCGTCACCATGAGGACTCCCTCCTTGGAGACGCCGCGCGTCGTCATGCAATGGTGCGCCGCCTCGATCACGACCCCGACGCCGCGCGGCTGCAGGACCGACTCGATGGAATCGGCGATCTCGGCGGTCAGCTTCTCCTGAATCTGCAGGCGCCGGGCGAACACATCGACCACGCGAGCGAGCTTGCTGATCCCAACCACGCGGTGGTCCGGCAGATAGCCGATGTGGGCACGGCCGACGATCGGCGCCACATGGTGCTCACAATGCGACCGGAAATCGATGTCGCGGAGAACGACCATCTCGTCGTAGCCGTTTGTCTCCTCGAACGTGCGACGCAGGATCGCATAGGGGTCCTGGCCGTAGCCCACAAAATACTCCTCGTAGGCGCGCGCGACCCGCTTGGGCGTATCGAGCAGCCCCTCGCGCTCGGGGTCGTCGCCGGCCCAGCGGAGCAGCACGCGCACCGCCTGCTCGGCCTCTTCCCTCGTCGGTCGCCCGCCGGCTCCCTGGGGCGTGTTGTCATCGGCGCCGGCTACGGGCGCGAGCTGGCTGTCGTCCACGGGTGGTCTCCCTTCTCCGGCCCCAGGCCGGTTGTACGGTGCCGCGGGGCCGCAGCGGGGCGGTCCCGGCGTCGTTCGGTTGTCTGGTCAGCGTGCCGGCGGCTGCGCGGCCTCAGTTAAGCTG
Organism: Alphaproteobacteria bacterium; assembly: GCA_965262755.1. Lineage (GTDB taxonomy): Bacteria > Pseudomonadota > Alphaproteobacteria > UBA828 > UBA828 > WTGU01. Next base: position 88,690 of record OZ253557.1, read on the forward strand.
CACGGGCGCATCCGGCGTGTCGAGCGAGAATGCCGGAATATCCACATCGAAGCGCTCGCCGTCCAGCGTTTCCATCTCATAAGTGCCGACCATGATCCCGGTCGCGGTGTTGAGCGGGCAGCCGCTCGTGTATTCGAATGCCTCTCCCGGCCGCAGCACCGGCTGCTCGCCGACGACTCCCGGCCCCCGCACCTCCTGGATGCGGCCGCGGCCGTCGGTGATCTGCCAGTGGCGGTTCAAGAGCTGGACCACGTCGTGGCCGTTGTTCTGTATCCGGATGTGGTAGGCGAACACGAAATGGCTATCGTCGGGCTCGGACTGCTCCTCCAGATAGAATGGCTTGACCGTAATCTCGATCGCCCGCGTTTCCTTCTGATACATCCACATCCTCCAAGACCAATCGGCTCGCACTATCGGCCCGGCGCAGGCGTTTGTCCAGAACGCCGGAGGGTGAACAAGCGACCCCTGGCGCAGGGCCTTTGCGCCCCCCTATAGTGGGTCCATGGTCCAATCGGCGGAAGCAGCGGAAGCCTTGGAACAGCCGAAACCCGTGCCCGCGGGTGGCGGCGGCGCCTTCGAGATCGTCTCGGCGTTCGAGCCCGCGGGCGACCAGCCCGAGGCGATCGCGCAGCTGATCGCGGGCCTGCGCGCAGGCGAGCGCGAACAGGTGCTGCTCGGCGTTACCGGGTCGGGCAAGACCTTCACCATGACCCATGTGATCCGGGCACTGGGCCGGCCCACGCTGATCCTTGCGCACAACAAGACACTCGCCGCCCAACTCTATGGCGAGATGAGGGAGTTTCTGCCGAACAACTCCGTCGAATATTTCGTGTCCTACTACGATTACTATCAGCCTGAGGCGTACGTTCCCCGCTCGGACACCTATATCGAGAAGGACGCCTCCATCAACGAACATATTGACCGCATGCGCCACAGCGCGACAAGGGCGTTGCTCGAGCGCGAGGACGTGGTGATCGTGGCCTCGGTCTCATGCATCTACGGTATCGGCGCGGTCGAGACCTATTCCTCGATGGCGGTCTCGCTTGCGCTGGAGGGGCGTGTTGACCAGCGGGCGCTCATCCGCAAGCTGATCGACCTGCAGTACCGCCGCACCAGCCAGTCGCTGGAGCGCGGCAGCTTCCGCGTGCGCGGCGACGTGATCGAGATCTTCCCGGCGCATTCCGAGGATCGCGCCTGGAGAATCTCGCTCTTTGGCGATGAGATCGAGGAGATCATCGAGTTCGATCCGCTCACCGGCGCCAAGACCGACAAGCTCGTGCGCGTGCGCATCTACCCCAACAGCCATTACGTCACGCCCCGCCCCACCGTTCGCCAGGCGATCAAGCAGATCAGGATCGAACTCGCCCAGCAGTTGGAGGAGTTCAATACGCAAGGCCAGCTGCTCGAGGCCCAGCGGCTGGAGCAGCGCACCCTCTTCGACCTGGAGATGATGGAGGCCACCGGCAGTTGCGCCGGGATCGAGAACTACTCGCGCTATCTCACCGGCCGCAATCCCGGCGAGCCGCCGCCGACCCTCTTCGAGTATCTGCCGGAGAACGCACTCCTGATCGTCGACGAATCCCACGTCACCGTGCCCCAGTTAGGCGGCATGTTCCGCGGCGATTTCAAGCGCAAATCGACTCTCGCCGAGTTCGGCTTTCGCCTGCCGTCCTGCGTCGACAACCGGCCGCTCAAGTTCGAGGAATGGGATGCCATGCGGCCGGAGACCATCTTCGTCTCGGCGACGCCGGGGCCGTGGGAGCTGGAGCGCACCGGCGGGGCCTTCGTCGAGCAGGTCATCCGCCCGACGGGGTTGATCGATCCCATCTGCGTGGTCCGTCCGGTGGAGCAACAGGTCGACGACCTGATCGCAGAGTGCAAGGACTGCGCCGCCCGGGGGCTCAGGGTACTTGTCACGACGCTCACCAAGCGCATGGCCGAGGACCTGACCGAATACCTCCACGAAGCGGGCGTCCGCGTGCGCTACCTGCACTCCGACATCGATACCATCGAGCGCATCGAGATTATCCGCGATTTGCGCCTCGGCGCCTTCGACGTGCTGGTCGGCATCAACCTCCTGCGCGAGGGGCTCGACATCCCGGAATGCGGGCTGGTTGCGATCCTCGACGCCGACAAGGAGGGTTTCCTGCGTTCCCAGACCTCGCTGATCCAGACCATCGGCCGCGCCGCGCGCAACATCGATGGGCGGGTGATCCTCTATGCCGACCACATGACCAACTCGCTCAGCAACGCGCTGGCGGAGACGGAGCGCCGGCGAAGCCGCCAGCAGGCCTACAACGTCGCCAACGGCATCACGCCGGAGAGCGTGCGAAAGTCGATCACCGACATTCTGGGGAGCGTGTACGGCGGCGATCACGTCACCGTCGAGACCGGCGACGAGGCGGCCCCGCACCTCATCGGGCACAATCTGGAGGCCCATCTCAAGGACCTGGAAACGCGGATGAAGGCGGCGGCCGCCGATCTGGAGTTCGAGGAGGCGGCGCGGCTTCGGGACGAAATCCGCCGGCTCAACGACAAGGACCTCGAGCTGAAGGGTGCCAGGAGCGGAGGCGGCGCGGGAGACACCGGAAGCCGGGGGCGGAGCAGCAAGGGCGCGCCCGGCACCTCGGCCCGAAAGCGCAGCAAGGCCAAAGGCAAGGGCAAAGGCGCCCGCCGCCGCAGCGCATTCGGCTGACGCGAGACCCCACGCCCGGCCCATGGTTGCACTCTCGATCCTCGACCTTTCGCCGATCCCCGAAGGCGCGGATGCGGCGCAGGCCTTCGGCAACACGGTGGAGCTCGCCCGCCATGTCGAGCGCCTGGGTTTCCGCCGCTATTGGCTGGCCGAGCACCACAACATGGCGGGTATCGGCAGCGCCGCGACGGCGGTGCTTATCGGCCACGTCGCGGGCGCGACCGCGACCATCCGCGTCGGTGCGGGCGGCATCATGCTGCCGAACCACGCGCCGCTGGTAATCGCCGAGCAGTTCGGCACCCTCGAAACGCTCTATCCGGGGCGCATCGACCTCGGCATCGGGCGTGCGCCGGGAACGGACCAGATGACTTCGCACGCGCTCAGGCGCACGCTCACGGGCGACGTCAACGACTTTCCCCGCGACGTGGTGGAGCTGCAGAGCTACTTCCAGCCGACACCGCCGGGCAGGCGCGTGCGCGCGGTGCCGGGCGCCGGCCTCAACGTGCCGATCTGGATTCTTGGTTCCAGCCTCTTCGGCGCGCAGCTCGCGGCCGCGCTCGGGCTCCCCTACGCCTTCGCCTCGCACTTTGCGCCCGCGGCGCTGATGCAGGCGATCGAAGTCTATCGCGAGCAATTCCGCCCCTCGGAACAGTGCGCCGCGCCTTACGTGATGGCGGGCTTCAACGTCTTCGCCGCCGACAGCGAGGACGACGCCGCCTATGTGCGGAGCTCGGCCCAGCAATCGGTGCTGAACCTGCATCAGAACGCCCCCGGCCCCCTGCCCCGCCCGGTACGCGGGTTCGAGGCCACCCTGGGTGCGCAGGAGCGCTCCATTCTCGCGCGCTGGTTCACCTGTTCGGCCTCGGGCACGCTGGAGACGGTGGCAGAGCGGCTCGGGGCGTTTGCCGAGCAGACCGGCGTGGACGAGATCATGGTGACATCGAACATCCACGACCACGCGGCGCGGTTGCGCTCCTACGAGATCACGGCTGAGGTCGGCGCCGCGTTGGCTGGCGGCTCGGCAGCGCAGGGGGCGGGGCAAGCGGGGTGAGTGCCCGTTGCGACCGGGCCACCAGGCCCGGCGGCCGCCTGCGCCGGAGCACGATCCGCGTATCCGCATAGGCAAGCGGAAGGTGGGCGTGGGACTGGGACGAGATACGCGAACATTTCTTGTCCGGGATTAAGTGGGATTAAGTGGGATAAGTGGGATTTCGCGGGACGCGCGGCCCGGGCATGGCGCGCGACCCGGTAGGAGTTGCGAGCTGTCGCACCCGGCTCGGCCCGTTCGTTCGTGCACTGCATGGCGCGATCCTGGCGCAGGCCTGCGCTGCCGGGCACCGCACCATAGTCCGGGGTCGTCTGCTTTCCCCGGCCCTTCCGGTTCAGGCAGGAAGTAACGGGCGGCGCCCACGTTCCTTCCGTCCTTCAGGGGCAGGACAGGAGGACAAGGCTTCACCGAGCCGATCTGGCGGGGCTAAGAGACCTGAGCCTCCAGAGCGGCGCGGCGGGCGCGGTTGGCCTCAGCGGCGGCGGCGAGTTCGTCCTCGCTCGCATTGGCCCAGTAACAGGCGCTGATGCGGCCGTCGCCCCGGCCCTCAAGGGCCGGCTCTTCATGCGTACAGCGCTCGAACGCGAGCGGGCAGCGCGAATTGAAGCTGCATCCGGGCGGAATGCCGATGGGACTCGGCGGCTCACCCTCCAGCAGGTTTTCCTCGGCGTCGTAGCGGCGCTCCTCGATGGTGGGCACCGCGCTCAAGAGCGCCTTGGTGTAGGGATGGCCGGGGTCGAAGAAGACCGTGTGGTTGTCCGCGAGCTCGACGATCTTGCCGAGATACATCACGGCGATGCGGGTGCAGGCGCGGCGCACCATGGCGAGATCGTGGGAGATGAAGATGTAGGTGAAGCCGTGCTCGGCCTGCAGCTTGTCGAAAATCTCCAGCAGCCGCGACTGCTCCACCTGATCGAGCGCGGACAGCGTCTCGTCCAGGATCAGCAGGCGAGGCTCCAGTACCAGCGCGCGGGCGAGATTGATGCGCTGACGCTGGCCGGCGCTCAGCCCGATCTGCAGATGATCGTAGATATCGGCCGGCAGGCCGACCTCGCTCATCACCTCGCGCACACGGTCCCGCATCGCGCGGCGCCCCATGCCGCCGTGGATGAGCAGGGGCTCCAGAATGGTGCGGCCGACCGGCATGTGCGGCGGCATGGCGTTGTAAGGGTCCTGAAGCAGGAGCTGGAAGCGGTGCCGGAGCCCGAGCAACCGACGGCGGTTCATCTTGGCGATGCTGTCGCCCTCGAAGAAGATCGAGCCCTTGTCGGGGGCCTCGATCCAGCTCAAGAGACGCGAGAGCGTAGACTTGCCACAGCCGGACTCGCCCACGATGCCGAAGTTCTCCCCCGCCTTCACGTCGAAGGTGACGCCGCGCACCGCCTCGACATCGTTGTGGCCGAAGAACTTGCTCGGGTCGTTGACGCGGTAGGTCTTGTAGACGTCGTCCACCGCGAGGAGCGGGCTCTCGTCTTCCGTCGCGGGCTGCGCGCGCTCCTCCACCGCCCAGATGCGCGGGATACGCTCCAGCAACCGCTTGGAGTAGTCGTGCTCGGGCCGGTTGACGATGGCCTCCGGCGTCGAGCGTTCGATGATCCGGCCTTCCTGCAGGACGATGATTTCGTCCGCGATCTCGCGCACCATGGCGAGCGACGATGAGATGAAGATGATCGCCGTGTCCAGCTGGTCGCGAAGATCGTGCATCAGGCGGATGATCTGGGCTGCGATGGTGACGTCGAGCTGCTGGGTGACGTTGTCCGCGATGAGAAAGGCGGGATTGCTGACCAGCGCGTCGACGATCAGCGCCCGCTGCATCATGCCGCCGGAATACTGGAACGGGAACTCGTCGAAGCGGTGCTCGGGCCTCGGCATGCGGACCGCGCTCAGCACCTCCAAGGCGCGTTTCCGAGCATCCTTCTTGGACATTTCGGGCTGGACCGCGCGCAGCTTCTCCACAATCTGACGGCCAACGGGGATTGTCGGGTCCAGCGCGTTACCGGGGTCGGAGCCGATATAGCCGATCTCGCTGCCGCGCAACTTCTGCATCTCGGCGGCGGGGATGGTGAGCAGGTCCCGCCCGTGATAGCCGACGCTGCCGGCGGTGATCTTGAGCGGCTCCGTGATCGCGTTGCAGAGCACGTGGCTCAACACGGTCTTGCCCGAGCCGCTCTCGCCGATGATGCCGAGCACTTGGCGCTCGCGCAGCTCGAAGCTCACGTCCCGCAGGATCGGCTCGCTCACGCCGCGGCGGACGAGATCGACCGAGATGCCCTGCACGTCGAGGAGCGGCGGAGCCGACATGGGCTAGACGATCCCCTTGAAGAGCTTGTTGCGGGCGCGCTCCAGCGAAGCACCCATAAGATTGATGCTGATGAGTGTGATGATGAGGAAGACTCCGGGCATGGTCGGAATCCACCAACTGTTCACCAGATACTTGTAGCCGTCGGCGATGATGTTGCCGAAGGTGGGCGTCGGCGGCTGGATGCCGATGCCGAGGAAGCCGAACAGCGCCTCGAAGATCATCATGCGCGCGATGTCGAGCACCGCGACGAAGGCGATGGGCGGCAAGATGTTGGGCGAGATCATCAGTGCGACGATCCTGAGGTCGCTCGCTCCCAGGATCTTCGCCCCCCTTACATATTCGCGCTCGCGCTCGGCGAGCGCGATGCTTCGCACCACGCGGGCGTAGACAGGCCACCCCGCCAGTACCAGCACGGCGGCCACCGTGAAGGGGTTGGGCCGGCTCACGCTCAGGATCGTGATCGCCAGCACGATCACCGGGATCGAGAGCTGGGCGTCGGTGATGCGCATCAGGATGACGTCGACCCAGCGGCCCCAGTAGCCCGAGATCACGCCGAGCGTGCAGCCGACGACGAACATGACCGCGACCGCCGCCGCGGCGATGCCGAGCCCATTGCGCAGCCCCATCAACGAGCGCACGAAGAGGTCGCGGCCGAGCTGGTCGGTGCCGGCGAGATGGACCCAGGAGCCGCCTTCCAGGAAGACGGGCGGCAGGAAGCGCTCGCGCACGCTAATCTTCATGGGATCGAAAGGCGAGAGCTCCGGCCAGATGATCGCCGCGCCCACGAACACGGTGAAGACCCCGAGGCCGATCTTGAAGCTCGCCATCTCCCAGGCGAGGCGGAACATCCGCCGGGTGACGGATTCGCCGCGTCCCCGCACCTTGGTGCCTGTTGCGGTCTCGGCCGTCATCAGAACTTGAGCCTGCGGTCGACGAAGGTCGACGCGAGGTCGACCATGATGTTGACGAGAACGAGGATGCACGCCGCCAGGATGGCCACCCCCTGGATCACCGGGAAGTCACGCTGCAGCACCGCCTGCACGGTGGTGCGCCCGATGCCGGGATAATCGAACACGAACTCGGTGACGAAGACGCCGCCGAGCAGCAGGCCGCCGATCTGCACGCCGAACAGGTTCAGCATGGGGATCGACGAGTTGCGCAGCACGTGCTTGACGATGATCTGCCGCCAGGGAAGGCCGCGCACGACGCCGCTGGAGACATAGCCGGCCTGGAGCGCCTGGGCGATCGACATCGAGAGCCCGCGGATGATGATCGGCGCGAGCTCCACTGCCAGCACGATGGCCGGCAGGATGACGTAGGCAAAGTTCTTGTAGCCAATGGACGGCAACAGGCCGGCGCGTGCCGTGACCAGCAGGATCAGCACCAGCGCCAGCCAGAAGTTGGGTAACGATATGAAGACGGAGCCTATGAAGAAGGCGAGCCTGTCCTGCCACTTCTCCGGATTGAGGCCAGCCGCAATTCCAAGCGGCACCGCCAATACGAACGTAAATAGCAAGCCTAAGCCCGCCAGCATCAGCGTATAGGGCATACCATCCCCTATGACCTTGAGCACCCCGGCGCGGGTCATCTTCGCCTTGCGCTGCTCGGTGACGGTGTCCTGCCCCTTGCCGCCGGACACGTTCTGCACCGTGAGCGCGATGCCGGTCTCGCCGATGAAGTAGGAGTCGCCGAAGTCGCCCTGCACCGCTTTGGCGATGTAACGGACGAACTGCTCGGGGATGGAATCGCGCAGGCCAAGCTCCTGCGCGCGGGCCTCGACCACCGCCTGGGTCGTGCTGGGGCCGAGCATGATACGCACCGGATCGCCCGGAATGACCCGCAACAGAGTGAAAATCAGGAACGTGACCAGCAGCACGATGACCACGCCCTGGGCAAGGCGGCGGATCAGGAACGTGAGGACGAATGCCATGCGCGGACCGTGCGGAGGGGTGAAGCGAGGCGGGGGCTCCGCGCAGGCGGAGCCCCCGAAAGGCGGTTTAGGACTTGAGTGTCGCCTTGACCTTGTCGACCGGCCCGTTGGGAAGGAAGTAGATCCCCTCGATGGCCGGATGATGGGCGTGGATCAGCACCGAGGTGAAGAGCCCGAAGCTCGGCAGATGCGCGGCCAACGCCGGCATCAGCTCGTTCTGGATCGACGCACGCCGCGCATCGACGTCGGTGATCAGCTGCTGCTTCTCGATCGCCGCATCGACGTCGTCGCTGCCGCAGTTGGTCAGGATCAGCCCGTCCGAATGCCACATCGGCCTGAGCACCAGGTTGGGCTCGGGCGAGCCGGTCATCCAGCCGGTGTCGGCGAGCTGGGGTGCGGTCTCGTCGCGGGTCAGCACCCGCTCGATCCAGGACGCGACCTCCATCACCGTGAGCTGTACCGGGAAGCCCTGCTCCTGGAGGAGCGCGGTGATGACCTCGCCATACTCCTTGGTCTTCGGATAGAAGCCCTGGGAGGTCAGGTACTCGATCGGCGGCAGGCCGTCGCCGCCGGGGTAGCCGGCCTCGGCCAGCAGCTCCTGGCAGCGCTCGGGGTTGTATTCCGGCGAGCCGGGGATGGTGTCGGTGTAGCCGAACTTCACCGAGGAGAGCTGCCCCACCGTCGGTTGCCCGGCGCTTCCCGCCGGCGATAGGATGGCCGAGAGGCAGGCGAGGGAGTGGCATGGCAGCGGCAGAGGAACGTATGGCAGCAGCGGTGACGAGAGACGATCTCGCCGCCCGGCTCGCAGCCCACCCTCGCATCCGGCTCGCGCATCTGCCGACGCCGCTCGACCCCTGCCCCCGGCTCGCCGAAGCGATCGGGGTGCGCGCCCTCTACATCAAGCGGGACGACCTCACGGGACTGGCCTTCGGCGGCAACAAGACGCGCCATCTGGAGTTCACCTTCGCCGAGATCCTGCAATCGGGCGCCGACACCGTGGTCGCGGGCGCCTACACCCAGTCCAACTGGTGCCGGCAGATCACGGCGGCGGCGTGCAAACATGGCCTCGCGGTCTCGCTGGTACTGATTCACGGCGTCAAGGGGCCCCGGGTGCAGGGCAACCTGCTGCTCGACCGTCTGATGGGCGCTGACGTGACCGTGGTCGATATCGACAGCATGGAGAATATCCAGCCGCTGCTCGACAAGAAGGCCCGCGCTCTCGAGGCGGCGGGCCGGCGCCCCTTCGTGATCGCCCCCTTCGCCCTCGACCAGCAGGTCCTCGCGGCGCTCGGCTACGTCGGCACCGCGATCGAGCTCGACGCCCAGTTCGAGGACGTCGGGATCGATCCCGCCCAGGTCTTCATCTGCGGCGCCAACAACACGCCGGCAGGGCTCATCACAGGCTTGCGTGCATTGGGCCGCGAGGCGCGGGTGACGGCGATCAGCCCGATCCGCTGGGACGAGGCGCGGGAGCTCGACATCGCACGCGTCGCCACCGCGACGGCGCGGGCGCTCGACCTGAACCTCGCGATCCAGCCGGGCGACTTCGTCGCCGACGAAGATCATGTCGGCGAGGACTACGGCGTGCTCTCGGCGGAGGCGCGGGCCGCCATCAAGCTCGTGGCCGAGACGGAAGGCATCTTTCTCGACCCCGTCTACACGGGGAAGGCCATGGCCGGCCTTATCGACCATGTGAAGCGCGGCACCGTCGGCGCAAACGACACGGTCGTCTTCGTCCATACCGGCGGCATGCCGGCGCTCTTCGCCTACGCCGAGGACCTGATCGATGACGGCTGAGACGGCTGAGGCGCGCGCCGCCAGCCGAACCGACGCTGGCGCCGGTCCCGACGACGGCGCGCACGCGCTCAGGCGGCAGGTGGCGGCGCTGGAGCAGGCGCTGGCCGAAGCCGGGCGCGCCCGCGACGCAGGCCGCACCTCGGAGGACAGGTTCCGCGCCCTCTTCGACATGAGCCGCGACGGGATCGTGTTCGTCGATCTCGACGGCCATATCGAGGAGATGAACCAAGCCTATCTCGACCTTGTCGGATACGACCGCGACGAGATCTCCACCCACACCTATCAAGACCTCACGCCCGAGAAGTGGCGTGCCGGCGAGGCGGAGGTCATCGAGACCCAGGTCATGCCGCGCGGCTTCTCGGACGAATACGAGAAGGAATACGTGCGCAAGGACGGCTCGATCGCCCCCATCAGCCTGCGCACCATCCTGGTGCGGGACCTGGAGGGGCGGCCGATCCGCTTCATGGGCATCGTCCGCGACATCACCGAGCTGAAGGAGAAGGAGGAAGCGCTCAAAGCCTCCGAGAAGCGCTATCGCGGCCTCTTCGATCTCAGCCACGACGGCGTGGTCTTCGTCGGCCTCAATGGTCCCGTGGAAGAGGCGAACCCCGCTTATCTCGATATGCTGGGCTACGAGCTCGATGAGCTCGTCGGCGTGACCTACCAGCAGCTCACCCCGCCCCGCTGGGCGGCAATGGAGGCCGACATCGTCGCGGAGCAGCTTCTTTCGCGCGGCTATACCGACGAATACGAAAAGGAATATATCCGCAAGGGCGGCTCCGTCTTCCCGGTCGCCGTCCGCGCGATCCTGGTGCGGGACGAGACGGGTGCGCCGGTGCGGATCATGGGGATCGTGCGCGACATCACCGAGCAGAAGCAGGCAAAGGAGGCGCTGGAGCGCCACGCCCGCGACCTCGCCCGTTCCAACGAGGAGCTCGAGCAGTTCGCCTACGTCGCCTCCCACGACCTGCAGGAACCGCTGCGCAAGATCAGAGCCTTCGGCGCGCTTCTCGCGGACGAGAAGCGCGAGAGCCTCGACGACGAAGGACAGCAATATATCGACTTCATGACCGACGCTGCGGCGCGGATGCAGACGCTCGTGAGCGACTTGCTGGCGCTCTCCCGCGTCACCACGGCGGCGCATCCCTTCGAGGACCTCTCGCTCGCGGAGGTCTTCGACACCGTGCTCTCCGACCTTTCCGTCGCGCTTGAAGAGGCGGACGGCCAGGTGGAGGTGGCCGCGACGCCTACCATCGAGGCCGACCGCACCCAGATGGAGCAGCTCTTCCGCAACCTCATCGGCAACGGGATCAAGTTCCGCAGGCCGGGGATTGCGCCGCGCGTTACGGTGCGGATAGCGAAGGCGGCGCAGCCGCTCGTGGCGACACCGGGGCCCGCGCATGCCATCGTGGTGACAGACAACGGAATCGGCTTCGAATCGTCGCAAGGCAGCAAGCTGTTCCAGCCCTTCAAGCGCCTGCACGCTCGCCACCAGTACGAGGGCGCCGGGATCGGCCTCGCCATCTGCGAGAAGATCGTCCTGCGCCATCATGGCCGGATCACCGCGTCCGGCACACCGGGCGCAGGCGCCACCTTCACGGTGACCCTGCCGCGCCGGCAGCCCCGGTGAGCAGCCGATGACCACAGCACCCAATACCCGGCCGGTCCTCATCCTGATGGCGGACGACGATCCCGAAGATTGCCTGCTGACCAAGAAGACGCTGCAGAAGGCGCGGCTCGCGAACGAGCTGCGCTTCGTGCAGGACGGCCAGGAGCTGCTCGCCTATCTCGGGCGGCGAGGAAGGTTCGCCAACCCCGCCTCCTCGCCGCGCCCGGACCTGATCCTGCTCGACCTCAACATGCCCAACTTGGCCGGGCTCGACTCGCTCTGGGAGATCAACCTCAGGCCGGCGCTGAGGAAGATACCGATCGTTATCCTGACAGCCTCGGAGGACAACCTCGATATTTCAGGCAGCTATAATCTCGGCGCCTATGCCTATCTGGTGAAGCCGGTCACCTTCCCCAAGCTGCACGAGGCCGTGCTGCGGCTCAAGAGCTGCAGCTACGAGCTTTCGGTGCCCGCGAACTCGGGCGAGGCGGCGCGGTCCGCGGTCATCGTCATGGCGGACGACAACCCCGAGGCCTGCCTGGAGGCGACCAAGACACTGCAGGCCGCGGGCCTCGGCAATCCGCTGACCTACGTCACGAACCGCGCTGCGCTGATGGACCACCTCCACGGGCGGCACGTCTTCGGCGGCGACGTGCCTGCACCTCGGCCGGACCTGGTGCTTCTCGACCTCGACAGCCCCGAGATCGATGGCCGCCAGGTGCTCGCGGAGATCGCGGACGCGCCGGCGCTTCATGACCTGCCGGTCATCGTGCTGAGCGCGTCCAAGACGGATCCTCCGGATCTGCCGCCCGCCGGGGAGGCAGGGCGGGTGTTCGTATCAAAGCCGATCGATTTCGGCGCGTTTGCCGGCGCGGTCTCGGCGTTTCCGTCATTGGCGTTGTGCCTTGTCACCGCAACTGGGGAACCGGCCGGCGCAGCCGGCAACTCCTAGGCGCCTGGAGGAAGAGGATGACGAGGCCCGATATCACCGAGAGCACCGTCCTCCTGATGGCGGACGACGACCCCGCCGACTGCCTGCTCACCGAGAAGGCGCTGCGCAAGGCGCAGATCACGTGTCCGCTCTATGTCGTCCACGACGGCGCCGAGCTGATGGACTTTCTCAAGCGCGAGGGCGACTACGCCGATCCGTCGGCGGCGCCCCGCCCGAGCCTGATCCTGCTCGACCTCAACATGCCGAGGGTCAACGGCACCGAAGTGCTGGAGCGGCTGCGCGAGGAGCCGGAGCTCAGCCGCATCCCCGTGGTGATCCTCACGACCTCCGACGAGGAACGGGATATCTCGAGGAGCTACGCGCTCGGGGCGAACGCCTATATGGTCAAGCCATCGGCCTTCGACGAGATGGTCTCATTCGCGCAGATCGTGAAGGCGCACTGGCTGGAGGCGGTACGCCTACCGCCTTGAGCGTTCTCCCCGTAAGACATAGGTGAGCATGGCCCGTATTTGTCGCAGGGTCGCCCGCTTGATCGCCTCCTCGCTCTCGATCAGTTTTTCCACGTCCTGAGGAACATAGTCGCAGTCGATCCAGCAATCGCGGCGGATGCAGTCCATGAACTCGTCCACGACCCCTTCATACTCGGGCCAAGGGAAGGCGATGACTCCGTCCTCGTCTTTGCTGTGCACGCGCTTGATCGGCACGCAACCGTCCGCATAGAGCTTGGGCAAGAAGGCCAGCAGGTCCCGGACATCCTGCGCCGTCGGCTGCGGTTTCCTCGTCATCGCCTCGCTCCCGCTAACCCGTGCCGTTGGACGCCCGGGAGGACGAGCGCGTCACGATCCGCCGAGGGCGGCCACCACGTCCGCCGTCTCGCCCATCTCGACAAGCTGGGTCAGAGCGAAGTCGGTGGAGGCACCGTGCTCGCCCACGTCATCGACCTGCATGTCCATGACGAAGAGAGCCGTGCTCTCGGGATCGATCTGACCGACCAAGACCTTGCTCCTTGTTCAGTGGGGGGTGTCTGGAAGTGCCATCCCGCCATCGTGGACGAGCCGTGTCGGCTGCACCCACCAGGCCGGATGATCGCGAGCGATGGCGCCCGCCGCGCCAGCTGCCGCCGCCTCGTCTTTGAACAGGCCGAAACAGGTGCCGCCCGAACCGGACATGCGGGCCAGCAGGCAACCGGGGGCTGCTGCAAGCCGCGCGAGCACCCGGCCGATCTCGGGCACTTGAGCGAGCGCAGGCTGTTCCAGATCGTTGCGTCGGCTGCGCAGCAGTGCGGCAAGCGCCGCCGCGTCATGCGGGGCTTCATCGATGCGGCTCGCGGCCGAGAACGGCCCGCGGCGCGCCGCGAAGACGGGCCCGGTGGGCACCGGCACGCCTGGATTAACCAGCAGCACGCCGCATGACGGCAGGTGCGGCGGTGCGCTCAACGCCTCGCCGATACCCGCCATGTGGGCGGCGCGGGAGTCGAGGCAGACCGGCACGTCGGCGCCGAGACCGAGCGCGGTCTCCCGAAGATCGCCTGCGTGCTCGGCGCCGAGCCGCCACAGCCGGGCGAGGCCGCGCAGCACCGCAGCCGCATCGGCCGAGCCGCCGCCGAGGCCGGCCGCAACCGGGATGCGCTTGTCGAGCGTGATTCGCACATTAGCGGGGCGGCCAAGCTTTTCCGCCAGCGCCGTCGCCGCCTGCGCCGCCAGATTGTCGCCCGCATCCAAGGCGCCGGCGAACGGGCCGGTCACGCTGAGGCGGAGGGATTCGGCCGGCGCGATTTCAAGCGTGTCTGCGAGCGCCGTGAAGGTGACGAGGCTGTCCAGCTCGTGATAGCCGTCGGCGCGGCGGCCGGTCACATGGAGGTAAAGGTTGAGCTTGGCCGGCGCCCCGACCCTAACCCGCATTTCTCACCACGGTCATGGTCTGCGCGGCGGTATCCGGCCGACAGGGAAGGAACGGCGCGCAGCGCGATGTGGGGCATCGGGCAAGCGCAGTGACGCACACTGTCGGCCGGATACCGCCGCCCTTCGGGTCGCACCTAGGCGCCCGCCCGCGGCGTCGCGGGCCTCAACCGTATTCCCCGATACGCTTTTCGGCCCGCTCCTGGCGGATCGAACGCCTGGGTGCGACGCAGGCCACGACCGTGGTGAGAATTGCGGGTCAATTACCGCGGGCACTCTATTCTGCTTCGTCCGCCTCCGCCCCGGCGGAGAGGCCGTCCGCGAGCTTGCGCCGGATCTGGTCGGCGAGCTCGTCCTCCGGCTCAAGAGTAAGAACGCGCCGCCACTGGAATCGCGCCTCGTTCAGCCGGCCCACCTGCCAGTAGGCGTCGCCCAGGTGATCGTTGATGATCGGGTCGCCCGGCACCAGCTCGACGGCCTGCTCGAGTTGGTAGACCGCCTCCTCGAAGTCGCCCAGCCGGTACGCCACCCAACCGAGGCTGTCGACGATGTAGCCGTCGTCCGGCCTGAGCTCGACCGCCTTTTCGATCATCGTTCTGGCTTCGTCGAGATTGCGCCCCTGCTCCACCCATGTATAGCCGAGGTAATTGAGAACAAGCGGCTGATCCGGCTCCAACTCCAACGCGCGCAGGAAATCGGCTTCGGCTTTGGGCCATTCCCCCAAACGCTCGAACGCGATGCCACGCACGTAGAAAAGGCGCCAGTGGCGGTCCTCGACGATCGCGAGCCGCCCGATCGCCAAGTCGTAAGCGGCTGCGGCCTCCTCGTAGCGCTCATCCATCCTGAACGCGTCGCCGAGAGCGGAGGCGGCGTCGATACGCCCGGGGCGCTCGTCCGCCATGGCGTTCAGCGCAGCGATCGCCTCGTCCTGCCGGTCGAGGTCCGCGAGGCCAGAGGCAGCGCGAAGCTGTGCGGCCCAGGCGTAGTCCGACCCGGCGGGGATGGACCGGTAGGCGTCTACTGCAGCTTCCAACCGCTCCGTCTGTTCGAGAATCTCGCCGATCAGAAAACGGACGGGATCCAGATCGTCGCGGAGGAAGAGGGCGAGGCGCGCATAAATCACTGCAGCGTCGCCATTATCCCGCTGCGGCAGGGCGGCAGCTGCACCGAGCAGGGCCTCCGCCAATCCCCCGCGTGCGTCGGCAACGAGCGGCGGCACCGACATGCCGGCATCGGCAGCCGCGAGCACACGCTCCACCCAGATATTCTCGGGATTCTGCGCGCGGTATTGCTCGTAGACCGCGCGGGCCTCGACGGTGCGACCGGCCCGCAACAGAACGCTGCCGAGCGCCGCCACCGGGCGGTGCGAGCCGGCGGAAATCGCCACGGCCTCCCGCAAGAGAGCCTCGGCCTCCGCCTCGCGACCTGCGAGATCGTGCATCAGGCCGGCATGGAGAAGATAGAAGGGTCGGTAGGCGTCGCGATCGGCGAGCGGCGCGAGGGCCGCCAGTGCCGCGGCGTCCGACCCGGCACCGGTGTGCAGCCACCCCTCGGCGAGAGGGATCAAGAGGGAATAGACACCGTCGCGGCGGATCGCGTCGATGCGTTGCAGAGCGCCCTCATAGTCGCCGTTTCGCGCGTCCTGCAGACCGAGAACGAAGGGGGCCAGCCGCGCGTCGTTGTCGACCTCGACGAGGCGCCGCGCGACGGCGGCCGCTGCCTCTATCCGACCCTCGGCGGCCAGCAACGACACAGTGCGGCGCAGCAGCGAGGGATTGTCGGGATCCGTGTTCAGGACACGCTGCAGATGCTTGGCCGCTGCGGCATAGTCGCCCCTGGCGTGGGCGTAGAGCCCGACGAGATAGCTGCCGATCGGCGAGCCGTTGTCGCGGTAAGCGCTGGCCGAGGGCTCCGGCGGCAAGGGCGGAGACTGCTCATCGGCGGCCGACAGACCGCCGCTGCAGATCCCGCCTATCAGACAGGCGGCGAGGGCACCGCTCAACCAGGCGATCACGCTGCGACAGCGGCCGTGCGCACCCCGCCGACTCTGGGACGCGCCCTCCCCTGCCCTACATGTTGGCATAATTCGGGCCGCCCCCGCCTTCGGGCACCACCCATTCGATGTTCTGCGTGGGGTCCTTGATGTCGCAGGTCTTGCAGTGCACACAGTTCTGCGCGTTGATCTGCAGGCGCGGCGGTCCGGCGGCGTCCTCCACGATCTCATAGACGCCGGCCGGGCAATAGCGCTGCTCCGGCGCGTCGTAGAGCGCGAGATTCACCTGTATCGGCACGCCCTCGTCTCTAAGCGTAAGGTGCGCCGGCTGATCCTCCTCGTGATTTGTGTTCGAGAGGTAGACCGAGCTCGGCTTGTCGAAGGAGACGACGCCGTCCGGCTTCGGGTAAGCGATTTTCGGCGCATCGGCTGCCTTCTTCAGGCTTTCGTGGTCGTGCCGATGTCGGAGCGTCCAGGGCAGCACGCCGCCGGTCCAAAGCTCGATGAAGCTGACCACGGTGCCGACGGCGAGCCCCCAGCGGAACGCCGGGCGGCAGTTCCTGACCTGCTTGAGCTCCTTGACCACCCAAGAGTCACGAAGCGCGGCCGGGTAGGCGTCGAGCGGCTTCGTGCCGTCATCGGCCTCGCCCAGCGCGGCGAACGCCGCCTCTGCCGCCAACGCGCCGCTCTTCATCGCATTATGGCTGCCCTTGATCTTGGGCACGTTGAGAAAGCCTGCGGCGCAGCCGATCAGCGCCCCCCCGGGGAAGACGGTCTCAGGAATTGACTGGTATCCGCCCTCGTTGATCGCGCGTGCGCCGTAGGCCAGCCGCTGGCCCCCCTCAAGCACCGAGCGAATCGAGGGATGGGTCTTGAAGCGCTGGAACTCGTCGAAGGGCGAGAGGTGCGGGTTCTCGTAATCGAGGGCAACCACGAAGCCGATCGAGACCAGGTTCTCATCGAAGTGATAGAGGAAGGAGCCGCCATAAGTACGGCTATCCAGCGGCCAGCCAAAGCTGTGCTGGATCAGGCCCGGCCGGTGCTTGCCGGGCTCGATCTCCCAGACCTCCTTGAGACCGATACCGTAGGTTTGCGGGTCCGAGCGCGCACGCAGGTCGAAACGCTCGACCACCTGCTTTGTCAGCGAACCGCGCACGCCTTCGGCGAACAGCGTGTACTTTGCATGCAGCTCGATGCCCGGCTCGTAGCTGGCCTTTTGGCTGCCGTCCTTGGCGATGCCCATGTCGCCCGTGGCGACGCCCTTGAGCCGGCCGTCCTCGTGATAGAGCACCTCGGCGGCGGCGAAGCCGGGGTAGATTTCGACGCCGAGCTCCTCCGCCTGCTGGCCCAGCCAGCGGCATAGGTTGCCGAGGCTTATGATGTAGTTGCCGTGGTTGCGCATCTGCGGCGGCAGCAGCGCACCCGGCATCCTGATGCTGCCCTTGGCGGTGAGGTAGCGGAACTCGTCGCTGCCTGCCGGCGTGTTGAGCGGCGCACCCTTCTCCTTCCAGTCCGGGATCAGCTCGTCCAGCGCACGAGGCTCGAAGACGGCGCCGGAAAGGATGTGGGCGCCTACCTCCGAGCCCTTCTCGAGCACGGTCACGCTGATCTCGCGGCCGGACTCCTCGGCAAGCTGACGCAAGCGTATGGCGGCCGCGAGCCCGGCGGGGCCCGCGCCCACGATCACCACGTCATATTCCATCGATTCCCGGCTCATGGCCTGTCCGATTGTGGCCGAAACATCGCGCTGCGCAAGCGCACCCGCGGCAGAGGCTCCTCTACTGCCGGCAGGTGCCGTGCCGGGCGATTTCGCGGCCGCTCAGCCGGCGTAACCGTAGTCGCGGCGCGCGGCCGCGGGCGTGATGTAGCCCTCCGCCAGGTCTTCCGCCACCGCTTCCGGCGCACGCTCACCGGGCTCGCCGTAGCCGCCGCCGCCGGGCACGATGAGCCGCACCCGGTCGCCGGGACGAAGGCGGATGTTGGCGTACTTGGAGGACGACACCTTGCCGTGGGTCTCGGTCACCGGGCGCCAGTCGTCCGCGCCCTCGAGCCGAACCAGGGTCGCACCGACCGCACCCTCCTTGCCGCCGAAGAGACCCCAGGCCTTGATCCGGTGCCGGTCGGTGCACTGGCTCGCGGTGATTTCCACCGACAGCGTGCGCAGCGTCTTGCGGTAGCCGAGCCCGCCGCGGTGGCGGCCGGGACCGCCGGAATCCGGCGTCATCGCGAAGTCCTCGACATGGAAGGGAAAGCGGGTCTCGAACACCTCGACCGGGTTGAAGCGGCAGTTGCCGTTGATCGCGATCACGCAGTCGTTGCCGTCGGCGTAGTCGCGCCCGCCCCAGCCGCCGGAGATCAGGTCGTAGCAGGCGAAATACTCGTCATAGTCCGGGTGATGGCCGCCGAACACGAAATTGCCGCCGGTGCCGCTCTCCGCCGCCATCGCGCGTTCGGGCATGCCCTGGGCCAGCGCGCCGATCACGATCAGCGCGAGCCTGGGGTGGGTCTCCGTGTTGCCCGCCACCTCGGGCGCCGGATAGTTGACATTGGCGACGGTTCCCGGACGGGCCACGATCTTGATGGGGCGGAAGCAGCCCGAGTTCTTGGGGATCGACGGGTCGGTCATGTGGAAGAGCGCGTTGTAGGTCGCCGACCAGGTGACGCCGAGGGTGGCGTTGATCGGCCCCTTCGCCTGGGCGTCCGTGCCCGAGAAGTCGGCGATCAGCTCATCGCCCTGGACGAAGACGTCGACCCGTAGTTGATAGGGCTTGTCCTCGATGCCGTCGTTCTCGACGGTGTCCTCGAAGTGGTAGCGGCCGTCGGGGAACTGCGCGATCTCGGCGCGCATGCGGCGCTCCGAATAGTCCATGAGGTCACGGCAGGTCTCGCGCCAGAGGTCGCGGCCGTACTTCGCCACCATCTCCTTGAGCCGCGCCTCGCCGAGGTCCAGCGCTCCGATCATGGCCCGCAGGTCGCCATAGTTGTATCGCGGCGTGCGCACGTTCGCGAGCATCAGCTTCCACACCGCATCGACATCGCGGCCGCGCTTCATGATCTTCACCGGCGGCACCCGCATGCCTTCGTGGAAGATCTCCGTTGCCTCCCCGGCAAATCCGCCGGGGACCATGCCGCCGACCTCGGCGATGTGACCGATGGCAACCACGAAAGCCAAGAGCTCGCCGTCGGCGTAGACCGGCTTGAACAGCGTGTGCTCGGGCACGTGCAGGCCGCCCCGGTAGGGGTCGTTGTGGATGATGACGTCGCCTTCATCGATCTGGTCGATCGGAATCTCCTCGGCGCAGGTCTTGATGACCAGCGGCATTCCGCCGATCTGGGCGGGACAGAACTCGGCGACCGAAACCATCTCGCCGTCGATGTCGGCAATGGCGCACGTGAAGTCGAGGCCCTCGTTGAAGATCGTCGAATAGGACGTCTTCATCAGGGTGATTCCCATTTCCCGGCAGATCGACACCATCGACGAATCGATGATGTTCATCGTCACCATGTCCATGCTGCGCCCTCCCCGCGTTGGGCTATGTGCCGCGAAGACAGTACGGGCTTGCCGTCTACTTGAGAAGCGGCGCATTCGCGCGAGAGCGGCGCGCTATACTCCCGCCATGGCTCGACTCGCCGCGGTCTTTCTCCTCGTTCTCACCGTAAAGGCGGCGGGCGCCGCGGGCGGGCCGTCAGTGCCGCCACCGGTGGGCCTTACGCTCGACGCGGAAGCACACGTCGTCGAAGTCATCGACGGCAGCACGGTCATACTCGACGACGGAGAGACGGTGCGCCTGGCCGGCATCGAGACACCGAGCGTCCCCCGTGGCGGGACCGATTCGTCGGCCGCTCAGCTCGCAATGAACGCACGACAGGTGCTGGCAGCGCTCGTGCAAGACCGCCGGGTCGACTTGGCACTGGGCGACACCCGGCGGGACCGGCACGGCCGCCTGCGCGCCCATCTCGTGCGGACGGACGACGGCGCCTGGGTTCAGGGCGCGCTGCTTGCCGTGGGACTCGCCCGGGTCCACAGCCTTGTCAACGATCGGGTGGCGGTTGCCGATATGCTTGCCATCGAGCGCCAAGCCCGCGCCAGCCGCCTCGGTATCTGGTCGCAGCCCGACTACCGGGTGTGGGCCGCAAGGGAGGCCGAGGGCGGCCTCCGCAGCTTCCAGCTGGTCGAGGGGCGCGTCAGGGCAGCAGCAGTCGTGCGCGGCCGCGGTTACCTCAACTTCGGCGAGGATTGGCGCGAGGATTTCACCGTCTCCATCGCGCCGCGCGATCGCCGCCGGTTCGAGGCCGCGGGCATCGCCGTCGAGGACTACGAAGGCCGTCTGGTGCGGGTGCGCGGCTGGATCGAGTCATTCAACGGCCCCATGATCGAGGCCACGCATCCCGAGCAGATCGAGGTTCTGGAATGATGCGGCCCCGATTCTTGGCGGCCGTGCCCGTTGCTATGGCGCTGGGTCTCGTGTTTGCGGCGGCCGCGCCGCTCCTGCTCAGCGGATGCAACGTCAATCCGGCGACCGGCGAGGAGCAGTTCACCGCCTTCATGCCGCCCGAGGAAGAGCGGCGTGTCGGCGCCCACGAGCATCCCAAGCTGGTGAAGGCCTTCGGCGGTCTCTATGAGGACCCAGAGCTTCAGCGCTACGTTGCAAGTCTCGGCAGGCTTCTTCAGCTGACCTCCGAGCAGCCGGAACCGCCCTTCACCTTCATCATCCTCGACACCCCCGAGGTCAATGCCTTCGCTCTGCCCGGCGGTTACATCCATGTCACGCGCGGTCTGATGGCGCTCGCCAACGATGAGGCGGAGCTTGCAGGCGTGATTGCCCACGAGATCGGCCACGTGACCGCACGCCACAGCGCCGAGCGCTACAGTCACGGCCTGGTCGCGGGCCTCGGCGCGGCATTGCTCGGCGCGGTCATCGACAGCCGAACCGTCTCGGATATCGCGCAGCTCGCGGCCGGTGCCTACGTGAAGGGTTATTCGCGCTCACAGGAGTTGGAGGCCGATTTTCTGGGTGTGCGCTATCTGAGCCGCAGCGGCTTCGACGCGATAGCGATGTCGAGCTTTCTCGAGACGATGGGCGCCGAATCCGAGCTCGCACGCCAGAAGGCCGGCTTTCGCGGCGAGGGGGCGCTGGGGGGCCTCTTCGCGAGCCATCCGCGCACCGCCGACCGGGTGAGGAAGGCGGCCGCCGCGGCCCAGGCCGAATTCGGCGGCGAGCGTGCCCGCGACATCTATCTCAGGCAGATCGACGGCATGATCTACGGCGATTCCCCCGAAGAGGGATTCGTCCGCGGCCGGGCATTTGCCCATCCGGTCTTGCGGATCGCCTTCACCGCCCCGCGCGGATTCCGCCTGCGCAACGGCCCGGAAGCGGTGGTGGGCACCCACCAATCCGGCGCCTCCATGCGCTTCGACGAGGTCAGGCTGCCAGACCCCGCGACTAGCACATTGCGCTATCTGCGGGGCGACTGGGCGTCAAAGGTGCCGCTGAGAAGGATCGAAAGGTTGGCCATCGACGGTCTCGACGCGGTGGCTGCAAGCACCCGGGTCCGGACCAAGTCAGGCGAGCGCGACGTCCGGCTGGTCGCTATCCGCGCCGCACCCCAGCGGGTCTACCGCTTCTTCTTCGTGACGCCGCCGCGACAGACAAGGGAGTTCGCGGCTCCCTTCCGCCAGATGATGGCCAGCTTCAGGCGGCTCAGTCAGCGGCAGGCCGCCAATCTCCGCCCGCTCAGGCTTCGCGTTGTCGAGGTCGCGCCTGACGATACCGTGGAATCGCTCTCGGCTCGCATGCCGTTTAACGATTTCCGCACGGAGCGGTTCCGGGTGTTGAACGGCCTGCGAACCGGCGAGCGACTGAGACCCGGTCAGCTGGTGAAGATCGTCACCGAATAGGCTCGGCCTATTCGGCCGCCGCCTGCCAGCCGATCTCGGCGCGGAGCCGCGGCATGAGCTCCGTGGCCGTGAGCTCCATGTGGCGCCGCCAGAGATCCTTATGAACCCAGTCGTGGTGCGAGAGGATCAGGGTCTCGAACGGCCCCACCTCGTCGCGGAAGGCGGCGATCTTCTTGGCGACCGTCTTGGGGCTGCCGGCGGTGACGATGGTGTCGATGCAATACTCCGGCGTCACCTCGTCGTCCGACATGTCGGGGTCCGACTTCAGCATGTGGACGAAGCCGCCGTGGCGGGTGATACCGATGATGTATTCGAAGTACCAGCGGAAGGCGTTGTCCTCGCGCCGGAGATACTGCCGCGCCTCCTCGTCGGTCTCGGTGATGAGCAGGGTGCGCCCGGCCTTCCACATCGAGGGGTCGGGCTGGCGCCCAATCTTCTGGCACTCGTCGAGGTAGTCGCGCCAGTGGCCCTTGAGCACCTCATCGGGCACGAAGTTGGCGGAGATGCAGTCCCAGCCCCGCCGGGCGGCGAGGCGGATGCTGCCGGAGCCCCGGCTCATCGCCGGGATCATCACCGGCGGATGCGGCTGCTGGTAGGGCTTGCCCATTCCACCGACACCGATGTCGGCCAGCACGTTGTCCTTGATCTCGAAGTCCCAGTACTTGCCGTGGAACTCGTAGGGCGGGTCCGAGGCCCAGATGCCGTGGATCATGTCGATCGATTCGACCAGCATCTCCATGCGGTCGAGGTCGGTGATCTTGAACATCTCGAAGTCGGGCGGCGTGGCGCCCGGCCCGATCCCCATGAGGAAGCGGCCCTCGGAGATATGGTCGAACTGCGCCGCCTGGCCGGCCACGATGGCCGGATGCTGATAAGGCAGGCAGAGGACGCCTGAGCCGAACTTGATCCGCTCCGTCTGGGGCACCAGCGCGGCGAACAGCATGAGCGGCGACTGGATCGGCTCCGAGGGAAGCGCGAAGTGCTCGCCGAGCCAGACTTCGTCGAAACCGACTGCGTCGGCGCACTTGATGATCTCGAAATCTTCCTTTAGGAGCGTGTGATATCCCCGCCGAAAATCCTGGATCGGGTGCATGAACATGCCGAGCTTCATCGCGCATCTCCCGGGCGGCGTTGCGTCTTGTGGCCGGCATTATGGGGAACCCGCCCGTCCGCGTCCAACCAGCGGGCGGCAAACGAGCGCCGGCCTCACCAGAGCCGGTTCACGCCATAGCGATCGAATTCTGCGTCGACCGAGATGATCGCCAGATCATGGCCCAGAGACTGAGCGATGAGCAGCCGGTCGAATGGGTCACCATGCAGACTAGGCAAGCGCCCGGACCGCTCGGCGTCGGCGACGCTGATCGCCAACGCCTCAAAGCCTTCGTCGGCGATACACCCCGCAACGTCCGTTGCTATGGTTTCGGCCTCGGCCAGTCTTCCAAGCCGGTACTTGGTAGTGATTTCCCAAGCGGAGGCGGCGCTGACGACAATCTCATTCGCTTCGTCGTCGATCACGCGATATGCCGCCGCGGAGAGGCGCGCGCTGTTCGCGACCCACCAAAGAAAGGCATGGGTGTCCAGCAGCACCCGCACTGCCTAGCCGCCTTCCCAGAGCTTAAGCTCCTCTTCCGGCAACGGGTCGAAGAAGTCGTCGGGAATGACCACCTTACCCTTGAGGCGATCGGGGCGCCGCTTCTTCTGGGGCTTGCAGGGAACGAGCCGCGCCACCGGCTTGCCGCGGCGGGCGATCACGACCTCCTCGCCGGCCTCAGCCTGCGCAAGCAGGCGGGAAAGCTGGGTCTTGGCTTCATGGACATTCACGACGGTCATAATCTTCCGTCCCGGCTGCAATGATATCTAGCTAATATTATAGCTAAGTTCCGGCGAATTCAAGGCCGTACGGACTATTCTTGGCCAGCACTACGCATCAGTCGTCTCCGTCGATCAACTTAGGCAGGATGTCCCTCTCAGCCCGCTCCACGTCCTCGGGAAAATCGATCTCGATCCAGGGCAGGCCGGTCACGTCCTCGAAGCCGAAGGGCGGGCTCACGGCGCGGAGGACGGCGGCGATCGCGTCCTCCATGGGGCGCTCGGTGCCGCCGTCGTCGATCATCTGCCCGGCTGTTTCGACCAGCGCTTTCGCCAGCCCCTCGCTGAGGCGGAAGAAGCCCACCGATTCGCCGTAGGCCTCGACCGCAGGGTCGATGGTCTTGCCGAAGTCGGTGGGCACGCCGTCCACGACGCCGACCTTGACGGGCTCATCGCCCGGTTCGTAGGCGCGATCGACCAGCAGGCAATCGGCGTGGCGTGTCTCAACCAAAGGCGCAAGTACGCGGCGGTCGTAGAGTACGTCCCCATCCATCAGGAGCACCGGTCCGCCCGCCGTGAGCGCCTCGCGCACCGACCAGAGCGTTAGGATGCTGCCCTGCTCGTAGTCGGGGTTGTAGACGGTGGAGACCTCCGTCTGCCCGAGCGACGTCAACGCACGCTCGATGGTGAGGGCCTCGTAGCCGATGCCAATCGCCACGTCGCGAACGCCGAGCCTGACGAGAATAGCGAGGTGGCGTTCCAGCAGGGTGCGGCCGCCGAAGCGCAGCAGCACCTTGGGTTCCTCGATTGCCAGGCGCCGGCCAACGCCGGCGGCAAGCATGACGGCGCGCATGGCCAAACGTCCGGCGTTGTCACAACCTCGTTTCGGGCTATATGACGCCCCATGGTCGAACACAAGATGGGCACAAGCGACGGTAGAGGCGACGAGAACGCCGAACCCCAGCCAACAAAGCCGCGCAAGGCTTGGGACCAGCGGCTCGCCGGCTGGACGGTGCGGCCGCTGGTACACACTCCGGTCACGCCGAACCACATCACCACGGTCAGGCTTATCCTCGGGCTCGCGGCCTGCGGGCTCTTCGCCACCGGCACGCGGCCGGAGATCCTCTATGCCGCAGGGCTCTTCATGCTGTCCAACTTCGTCGATCACATGGACGGCGAGCTGGCCAGGCTTTCCGGCAAGTCCAGCCGATTCGGGTATCACTACGATAACTACAGCGATGCCGTCATCCATGTGGCGCTCTTCCTCTGCATCGGAATCGGCCTGCAAGAGAGTTGGATCGGCGGCTGGGCGCCTTATCTCGGCCTGATCGCAGGGGTTTCGGTCTCGACGCTGTTTCTCATGTTCTGGCGGATCGAGCAGCGCGCCGGCGAGCGCCAGGCGCGGCAGCCGATGTTCAAGGGGTTCCACCTGGAGGACACGATGTACTTCATCGGCCCCATCACCTGGGGCGGCGGCCTGATAATACTGCTGCTGGCCGGTGTCGGGCTGACTCCGCTCTATGTGATCTGGCTCGCCTGGCGCGAGCGACGCCTCCTGTTCGGCAGGTTGCCGGAGACTGCACCATGACAACGCTGGTGACAGGTGCCACCGGATTTCTCGGCTCGGCCGTCGCCCGCAGGTTGCTCGACGCCGGCCATGCGGTGCGCGTGTTGACGCGGCCCGGCGCCGATACGCGCAACATCGACGGCCTCGATGTGGAACGTGCAACCGGCGACCTCACCGACCGCCCCTCGTTGGAGAAGGCTGCGCGCGGCTGCGACACGCTCTTTCACGTGGCGGCCGACTACCGGCTCTGGATTCCCGATCCGCCGACGGTCTACCGCACCAACGTGGATGGCTCCCGCGACCTGCTGCGCGCCGCCGCATCTGCGGGAGCCACACGCATCGTCTACACGTCGAGCGTCGCCACTTTGGGCCTCAACGCCGACCACTCGCCCGCCGACGAGGAGACCCCGGTAACCGAGGCCGCCATGATCGGCCACTACAAGCGCTCGAAGTTCCTGGCGGAGGAGGCGGTGCGTACGCTCATCCGCGACGAAGGGGTGCCGGCGGTCATCGTCAACCCCTCCGCGCCCATCGGCCCGCGCGACATCAAACCGACGCCGACCGGGCGAATCATCGTCGATTTCGCGACCGGGCGCATGCCGGCCTATGTCGAAACCGGCCTCAACGTGGTCCATGTCGACGACTGTGCCGCCGGCCATCTGCAGGCGCTGGAGCTTGGCGCCATCGGCGAGCGCTATATCCTCGGCGGCGAGAACATGTCCTTGCGCGAAATCCTCGAATGCCTGGCGCGGCTCACGGGGCACCGAGCCCCGCGAATCCGGCTCTCCCACCGCCTGCTCGTGCCGGTGGCCGCCGCCGGCGAAACCTGGGCGCGTGTCGTGGGCGGCGAGCCCAGGCTTACGCGCGACAGCCTGCGCATGGCGCGCAAGATGATGTTCTTCTCCTCCGCCAAGGCCGAGCGCGAACTCGGCTACACGACGCGCCCCGCAAGCCAAGCGCTGGCCGATGCGCTGAGCTGGTTTAAGGCCAACGGCTACGTGTGAACGGCCCAGGCTTGAATGCCGAAACGCCGATCGCCGGGATTGATCCTTGTCGCGCTTCGGACGATGGCGCTAGAACGGGCGCCATCGCCCTCATGGGCGGTGCGTGACTGTGAGCTTTCGAACTGACGGGATAGGGGAATGGAATACGGCTTCAACGTACCGAACGGCGGGCCGCTGGCCGTGCCGGAGCACATCGGAACCATCGCCCAGCACGGCGAAAAGCTGGGCTACCGCATTCTCGCAATCCCGGACCACATCGTGGTGCCCAAGGGCATCGACTCGCCCTATCCCTATTCGCCCGACGGCACGCTGAACTTCCCCACTCTGCTTGCCGGCGAGTGCCTGGAGCCGATCGCGCTCATGGCCTACCTCGCCGGTATCACGCAGGAGATGCGGCTGCTCACCTCGGTGATGGTGGTTCC
Source organism: Alphaproteobacteria bacterium (assembly GCA_965262755.1). GTDB lineage: Bacteria > Pseudomonadota > Alphaproteobacteria > UBA828 > UBA828 > WTGU01. Next base: position 115,615 of record OZ253557.1, read on the forward strand.
CTATCGCCAGCCGGTGCTGACCGCGAAGCTGCTCTCCACCATCGATCTGCTGTCGGGCGGACGCGTGATCGTCGGCGTCGGCGCCGGCTGGATGGCAGAAGAGTTCCCGCCCGTCGGCGCACCGCCGTTCGACGCCCGCGGCCGGGCGACCGACGAGTACCTCCGCATCTACAAGGAGCTCTGGACCGCCGACGCGCCGAAGTATGAGGGGGAGTTCACCTCCTTCGACAACATCCTGTTCCACCCCAAGCCGGTGCAGAAGCCGCACCCGCCCATCTGGGTGGGCGGCGAGAGCAAGCCGGCCAAGCGCCGCACGGCGCGCTACGGCGATGCCTGGTTCCCGATCGGCTGCAACCCGCGCTTCCCGCTGGACACGCTGGGCCGCTTCGCCGCCTCCCTCGACGACCTTCGCGCCATGGCGGAGGCGGAGGGCCGCGACCCGGCCAGTATCGACCTCGCGTTCTGGGCCGTCTGGTACGGCGCAGACCAGGAGCCGATCATGACCGATACGGGCGAGCGGATGCTGCTCTCCGGCTCGGCCGACGACATCGCGAGCGACATCCAGGCGCTCCGCGAGCTCGGCTGCCGCCACCTGCTGCTCCAGTTCCTGCGCGCGACCATCGAGGAGACGCTCGACGCCATCACGGAGTTCGCCGAGGAGGTGCGCCCCAGGGCCGACGGGTAAGTGCGGCCGCTTGACCTCGGCTGTGCGCGGTCTTAGCTAAGCAACGGCTCTTCTTACGCTCACAGCGATGGCCAAACGCCCGATCATCACCGCGCCCGACAAGCGGCTGAAGGCGCGCTCCGCGCATGTCGACGTCGTCGACGATGAGGTGCGCGCGCTCCTCGACGACATGCTGGAGACGATGTACGCCGCAGACGGCATCGGCCTCGCCGCCATCCAAGTCGGCGAGGCCAGGCGCTGCATCGTGTCCGACGTGCACATGGCGGACGAGCCGCCGGCACCGCTCAAGCTTGTCAATCCAGAGATCGTATGGCGCTCGGACGAGCGCGTGAGCCGCGAGGAAGGCTGCCTCTCCTTCCCCGAACACTTTGCGGAAGTGGAGCGGCCGGCGTCGGTGACGGTGGCCTACCGGGACGAAACCGGGGCTTCTCAGGAGCTGACGGCCGTCGGTACGCTCGCCGTTTGCCTCCAGCACGAGATCGACCATCTGGAGGGGGTGCTCTTCGTGGACTACCTGTCGCTGGTCAAGCGCAGCATCATCCTGCGCAAGTTGACCAAGGCGCGTCGCACCGCCGCCGGCGCCTGAGGTTTCCGTCGCGAGCAGGGCCCCGAATGCGCGGGAGGTCATGAAGCCGCTCAGGCTGGTGTTCATGGGAACGCCGGCCTATGCGGTTCCTACTCTCGACGCGCTCTGCGCGAGCGGCCATTCCATCGCCGCTGTCTACACCCAGCCGCCGCGCGCGGCGGAGCGCGGCCGCAAGGTGCGGCCGACGCCGGTGGCGGTGCGCGCCGAGGCTGCGGGGATTCCGGTCAGGACTCCGCCGAGCCTGAAGCGCGAGGAGGCGCAGACGGCGTTCGCGGCGCTGGGTGCGGACCTCGCGGTCACGGTCGCCTACGGCCTGATCCTGCCGCCGGCCGTGCTTGTCGCGCCGAGGCTCGGCTGCATCAATGCCCATGCTTCGCTGCTGCCGCGCTGGCGTGGCGCCGCGCCGATCCAGCGTGCGATCATGGCGGGCGATACGGAGACGGGCGTCACCATCATGCGAATGGACGAGGGCCTCGATACCGGCCCGATCCTTGCGGCAGCGAAGGTGCCGATCTGGCCGAAGACCACCGGCGGTATGCTCCACGACACGCTCGCCGCCCTTTCAGCGCAGCTGGTGGTGGACGCAATCGACGCCCTTGCGGCGGGAACGCTCGCGGAGACGCCGCAGCCCAGCGACGGCACGACCTACGCGGCGAAGTTGGAGAAGCACGAGGCCGCCATCGACTGGCGTGCGCCGGCAACGCACATCGAGCGCAGGGTGCGCGCGCTCGCGCCGGCACCGGGCGCCCGGTTCGTTCACGAGGGCGAGCGCATCAAGGTTCTCGCGTCAGCGGAGGCAGCCCCGTCACAGGGCGAACCGCCAGGAACCGTTCTCGACGAGGCGCTTACCATTGCCTGCGGCGAAGGCTCGGCGCTGCGCCCGACACGCCTGCAGCGCGGCGGCAAGGCACCGATGGGAACGGACGCCTTCCTCCGCGGCCGGCCGATCGACGTTGGCACGCAACTCCCATGCCCCGCTACAAGCTGACCCTCGAATACGACGGCACCGGCTTCGTCGGCTGGCAGTACCAGGGCGACGGGCGGTCGGTGCAGGAGGCGTTAGAGCGCGCGGTCGAGCGCTTCTGCGGCGAGCAGGTCAGGGTGCACGGCGCAGGGCGCACCGATTCCGGCGTTCACGCTCTCGGCCAATGCTGCCACCTGGACCTTGCCAAGCGGGCCGCGCCCGAGGTGCTGCGCGACGCGCTCAACGCGCACTTGAGACCAGCGCGGGTCACCGTCCTCAAGGCCGCGGAGGCGCCGCCCACCTTCGATGCGAGGCGCGATGCCGCGGCGCGCGTTTACCTCTATCGGATCGTCAATCGCAAGGCGCCGCTCGCGCTCGCGCACAAGCGCGCCTGGCACCTGCCCCGCCCGCTCGACTTCCTGGCCATGGCCGAGGCCGCGCGTCTGCTCGAAGGCACCCACGACTTCACGACCTTTCGCGCCGCCCAGTGTCAGGCGGCCTCGCCGGTCCGTACCCTGCAGAGCCTCGCCGTCACCCGCATCGGAGAGGAGATCGCGACCCGTGCCTGGGCGCGGTCCTTCCTCCACCACCAGGTGCGCGCGATCGTGGGAACTCTGGTCGAGGTCGGCGAAGGCCGGCGGACGCCCGCCGATGCCGGTGCCGCGCTCGCTGCCCGCGACCGGCGCCTGAGCGGCCCGACGGCCCCGGCCTCGGGTCTCTATCTCGAAGCGGTGATCTATCCCCCGCCGCGCCGCTGATCGGCGCGGCTGTGGCACGCTTGGGCGAGCGCTATTTCTTGACCCCGAGCACGTCCCTGGTGCCCTGGATTCCGAGGCGGTAGATGCCTTCGGCGAACTCGATGCATTCCGCCTTGGTCTTGCCCTTCTTCGGTACGAAGCGGCTGGTCCATTCAACCGCACTGCGCCGCGACGTGATCGGCTTCACCTTGACCGTGGAGGTGTAATCGTTGAAGGGCGCCAAGTCGTTCGGGTCGGCGGTGATCGTATAGATCTGCACGCGCGCCGCCGTGTCGTACTTCAGCAGGGTCTCGTCGAGCGAGCCCTTCATCCCCTTGATCCTGAGCGTCCGCACCACGCCCTTCTTGTCGAGCGTGCTCCTCGTGATGGTGCCGGCCATGATCACGGGCAGATTGTTGAAGGCCCCGATCTCGCCGAATACACGGTCAGCCGTCGCGCTGATCTCCTCGACGACCTTCGCTCGCGTGTAAGCCATTCCCAGTCCCTCCATCCGCTTCTTGTGGCGATTCCGAATGGTGGACGGAAAGCGCGGCAAGCGCAACGCGCGATGGGTCTACCCGCCGCCCCGCTGGAAGGAGATGTCGAGCCGGGCGAGGTGCCCGGCGGGATCGGCATAGCCGCTGTAGTGAAACCGCGCCGTGATAACCGGCAACGCGAGCAAGCCAATGCGGCGCTCGCGCTCGGACGAGAGCGTGATCTCCAGCGTACCCTGCCCCTCGCGAACCGTGATCGTGTCGCCGTCCTCGGCGATTCGGGCCTCCGGCAGCGCGCGCCGCAGCGTGCGCCGGAACTCGTGGCGCTTGATCGCCATCTCCTTCTCGACGATGAGCGTCTTGGTCTTCGTCTCGGGCACGGGTGCGGCTCGTGCTGGGGCGTGCGCCGGGGGCTCGCCGCCGGGTCGGCAGCTCAACCGCCGGCCACGGGCGGCCAGATCGCCAGCGTGTCGTTCTCGCCCAACGCTCGGGAGCCGCGCTCGCTCGGCTCCACGTAGACGCCGTTCACCAGGACTATGGAGCAGTACTGGCGGGGCAGGTTGAACTTGGCGAAGACGTCTTCCGGCGTCGTCCCTTCGGGAAGTTCGAGCTCGACCTGGTTGTCCACGGCGCCGGCGGGGAGATAGTCGCTCAAGAGCGCGTAGAGCTTGACGCTCACCTTCATGGCGTCTTCACGGCTGGCGTCGCCGCCATCGCCCCCGTCACCGCTGCCGTCGCCGTTCAAACCTGGCTGTGAGCGACGTAGGCCTCCATCACGCGGTGCGGGTTCGCCAGCAGCCTTCCCTTCCAGTCGGCGAGCGCCGTCTGGTTCTGGATCAGGCCACGGATCACGCCGACATGATCGGTGAGCCCGATGCCGAGCGCGCCGACCAGTTGGTCGCCGTCGAACTCCAGCCGGAGGTACTTGTAGCCGTCCTCGTCCACGGCGACGCCGCTATCGCCGCCAGCAACGCCGTCCCAGCTGCCGAACGAGCTGGAAACCAGGCCCACCGTGGCGAGCACATTCATGTTGAGGCTGCCCTTGTAGTGGGCATGACGCCCCAGCATGTTGAGCGCCGCGATGCGGCCGTGCTCGGTCGCGGTCGGCTGAATCGCGTGCACCGAGTATTCGCCGGTGGAGAAATCGAGGCCCTGGGCCACGTCGCCGGCGGCGAACACACCTTCCGCGCTCGTCTGCAGATGCTGATCGACGAGCACGCCGTGCTCGGTCTTGATCCCGCTCCCTTCGAGGAAGCCGATATTCGGCGCGACGCCGACGGCGAGCACGACCAGGTGGGCGTCAATCCTCTCGCCGCTATCCAGCACCACCGCCTTGTCGCCGTCCGCACCGGTCGCGGCTTCGATCGCGGCGACCCGCGTCGAGGTCAGCACCCGAATGTTCTTGGTCGCGCACCAGCGTTCCAGCATGCCGCCTGCGGTCTCGTCCATCATGCGCGAGACCATGCGCTCTTCCATCTCCACCACGGTGAGCGTGCCGCAGCGCTTGGCGAGCGCCTCCAAAATGATGCAGCCGATGAAGCCGGCGCCGATGAGCACGACGTTGGCCTCGGCGTTCAGCAACTCCGCGATCCCGCGGCAGTCCGCCAGCGTCCAGCAGTTGTGCACGCCGGGAAAATCGCGGCCCGGCACCGGCGGGCTCAGCGGCGTCGCGCCTGTGGCGATCAACAGGCGGTCGTAGGAGACCTTGTCACCGCCGCTGAGGGTGAGCGTGCCGTCCCCTGCCGCCACGGATTCCGCCCGCCCCTGCCGATACTGGATGCCGAGCCCCTCGTAGTGCCCGTCCGTCTTGCGCAGGTAGGTCCCGCTCTGCTCGATCATGCCTTCGAGGACATAGGGAATTGCCATCCGCGAATAGGGCGGCTCCGGCTCGTCGCCGATCAGGACGATGTCGGCGGCCCGGTCTCCCTTCCGCAAGGTTTCGGCAGCGACCACGCCGGCCGGGCCGGCACCCACGATCACATGCTGCATGTTGGCTCCCGCTTGGCTCTTTGCGCCGTTCCTGCGGCACGCGCACCTGCGCGGCCCGGCCCGGCTCGATTCGTCTCGTTCATTCCCGCCACCCCCGATGCAAGCCGGGGGGCCGGCGCCCTTGTCGGTGCGCGCGGCCCCCCGCCGTCACGAGAATGACGAATGATACGGGTTAGAGCGCGAGGCGCTCCACCGTCTCGTTTCTGGGCACGCCGTCGTCGGTCCAGCCGCGCACCTCGTAGTATTCCGGCAGCATCTTGTCGAGGCCGTTGGTAAGACCTTCAGCCGGGCCGGTCTTCGCCGCGTCCTTCAAGAGGCGCGCAGGCAGGGTGTCGTCCTTGCCCGTGAAGCCCGCCGCATTGTTGTACTGCCGCTCCAGGTTCCAGATCCGCTCGCCGACTTCCAGCAGCCGCTCGGCGGTCCACTCGCCCTCGCAGGCCGCGTTGATCTGCGGCGCAATGTCGTCGAGCGACCACGCGAAGGTGGTGAAGACGCAAAGCCCCGACGAATCAACCGCCGAGGTCGCGTCCTGGAACGCCTTCACCAAGCCGGCCTTGCCGTCGGTCACATGCGGGTCGGTCTTCTCCGGCACGCCCAGAATCTCGGACGAGACGGTGTAGGCCCGCAGATGGCAGGCGCCCCGGTTCGCCGTGGCGTAGGCGAGGCCCATGCCCTGGATGCCGCGCGAATCGTAGGCCGGGAACTCCTGGCCCTTGACCGACATCGAAAGCTCCGGCCTGCCGTACTTCTCGCAGAGCCGCTTGGAGCCGAGGCCGATCTCGGCACCGAAGCCCTCGCCCTTGCCGGTGAGCTCGGCGAGATCGGTCAGCGCCTTGGCGGAGCCGAACTTGACCTCGAGACCGTCGGTCTGCTCGTCGCCGATGGCGCCCTCTTCATAGAGCTCCATCGCGGCGCCGACGGTGGCACCGAAGGAGATCGGGTCGAACCCCTGCTCGTTGCAGATGAAGTTGGCGAAGGTCAGAGCGTCGAGATCGTCCACACCGGTGGCAGCGCCCAGCGCCCAGGCTGCCTCGTATTCGAGGCCGCCGGAGGCGATCTGATACTGCGGCCGCTCGGCCACCGTGTAGTGGGTGCGCTCGACCGTGGAGATGCGCCCACAGCCGATGGTGCAGCCGAAGCAGGCGGCGTTGGTCACCAGGTTGGGCTTGCCGTCGGCGCGCAGCTCGGCCATCGCCTCGGCCGAGATGTTCTTGGCGCCATCGAACTGCACGTCCCGATGGTTGTGGGTCGGCAGCGCGCCTACCTCGTTGATGACGTTCATCAGCACCTGGGTGCCGTAGGCCGGCAGGCCCTGGCCGGTGACGGGATTGTCCGCAAGGATCTTCTTGCCCTCGGACGTTGCCTGCATGAAGGCACCGGCATCTTCGACCTTGACGCCGAGAGTCCCGCGGATCGCCACCGCCTTGAGGTTCTTCGACCCCATCACCGTGCCGACGCCGGAGCGCCCGGCGGCGCGGTGCATGTCGTTCACCACACAGGCGTACTTGACGCCCTTCTCGCCGGCGATTCCGATGGAGGCGACGCGGATCAGCGGGTCCTGATGCTTGGCCTTGATCCCCTCCTCGGTATCCCAGACCGACTTGCCCCAGAAATCGCTGGCATCGATCAGTTGGATATTGTCGTTCTCCATCAGGAGGTAGACGGGGTTCGGCGACCGACCCTCGAAGATGATCATGTCGTAGCCGGCGTTCTTCATCTCGTTGCCGAAGAAGCCGCCGGAGTTCGAGCACGCAATCGCGCCGGTGAGCGCGCCCTTGGTCACGACCGAATAACGCCCCGCCGTCGACGCGCACGTGCCGGTCAACGGGCCGGTCGTCATGATCATCTTGTTGTCAGGCGAGAGGGGATCGACTCGCGGGTCGGTCTCCTCCACCAGATACTTGGTCGCAAGACCGCGCTGGCCCAGATACTTCTGGGCCCATTCCATGTTCAACGGCTCGTTCTTGCAGGTGCCCTCGGTGAGGTTCACCCGCAGAATGTTCCTTGCCCACGCCATGACAAACCCTCCCTAGGCCTCGGCCTGCGCGCCGGCGTCGGTCTTGGCCGCCCACTGGCGCATTCTGTCGAGGCCGGTCCAGTTCGCGTCCACATAGGTGATCGCCGCCGTCGGGCAGGCCTTGGCGCACTCAGGGTCGCCGCCGCAGAGATCGCACTTGATCACCTTGCCGGTGGACGCGTTGTAGTTCACGGTCCCGAAGGGGCAGGCGATGGTACAGACCTTGCAGCCCACGCAGAGCGAATCGGAGACCACCTTGGCACCGGTCGCGGCGTCGAGCGTGATCGCATCGACCGGGCAGGCCTGCATGCACCACGCTTCGTCGCACTGGGTGCAGGTGTAGGGGACCATCCGCCCCTCGTCGTGGAAGTTGAACACCTTGATGCGGGACTTGGCGGGGTTGAACACCCCTTCGTTCACATGGGAACACGCCAGCTCGCACTGCAGGCAGCCGGTACATTTGTCCGGGTCGATATGAAGCGATTTCTGCACGTTCGTAACCTCCGCCGCGCCCCTCAGGCGCTCACTGCCACTCTACACCACTTGAAGCCCGCCTTGCACCGGGCAATCTGCGCCTTCACCCCCTAGTCCGCCATCGCCTCGGCGCCTGCGGCGATGGCCTTCACGATGTTGTGGTAGCCGGTACAGCGGCAGAAATTGCCTTCCAGATAGGCACGGATCTCCGCTTCGCTCGGCTTCCCGTTCCGCTTTACCAGGTCGAGCGCGCTCATCACCATGCCGGGCGTGCAGAAGCCGCATTGCAGCGCATGGTGCTCCTTGAACGCCGCCTGCATGGGATGGAGCGTGTCGCCGTCGGCAACGCCCTCGATGGTCAGCACGTCCGCACCGTCCGCCTGGACCGCGAGCATCGTGCAGGCCTTCACGCATTGGCCGTCGACATGCACGTTACACGCGCCGCACTGGCTCGTGTCGCAACCGACATGGGTGCCGGTAAGGCCGAGATCGTAGCGCAGAAACTCGACCAGCAGGGTGCGGGTCGACACCTCGCGCGCCATCTGCTCGCCGTTGACCGTTAGCTTGACCTGCGCTTGGGCCACGCTGCCCCTCCCCGACCCGTTGGTCACGTTTCGCGGAGAGAATAACCGCGACCGGCACGGCGGACAAAGCGTTTGTGCCGCGCTCCTGGGCGGCCGCCGGGCGGCCGGACCTCGACAAACCGCCCGCCCCGATGTCCGGGCGTCGACCGGCCGCGCTCAGGCGGCGACGAATCTGCGAATTGCGACGTCTTCCCGGTTTCGCTGAGCGTGCCAGAGATCGTATTGCATCTGCTGCTGCAACCAGCTCTCCGGGCTGCCGCCGAAGGCTTGAGACAGTCGGATCGCCATCTCGGGAGAAATCCCGATGCGGCCGTTGAGCAGCATGGACAGCGTATTGCGCGACACTGCGAGACCCTTGGCTGCTTCGGTCACCGTCAGTCCGAGGGGTTCGAGGCACTGGCGCCTAACGAAGGCGCCGGGGTGGGGCGGGTTGTGCACCAGCATCGCGGGACCCCTCTAGTGGTAGTCGAGATAGTCGACATCGACGGCGTGACCGTCCTGGAAGCGGAAGATCACGCGCCAGTTTGCGCGCACCGTGACGGACCAGAATCCGGCATAGTCTCCCCTTAGCCGGTGAAGCCGGAAGCCGGGCAGATCCATGTCCTCCGGCGCGGCGGAGGCGTTGAGGCGCACCAGGATGTCCCGGATGGTCTCCCGGTGCTCGGCGTGGATGCGCCGCTCCTCTCCGCGCTCTGCGAAGCGCCGAAGCGCGCGGCTTCTGAAGCTCCGTATCATGGATGGCCGTAATATGCACTATGACGATTGTCAACGCGTACGGGTTCGGATGTAGCCTCGCCTCCGCCCCGCCGGTATAGGATGACGGCCACGCGGGAGAAAGGGAGCGGGGCTTAGCAATGAACATCGCAGCGCTGTTGGCGAAGTCAGCACGGACCCTGCCCGAACGGCCGGCGGTATCCCTCGGCAGTGCGGTTGCCACGCGCTACGGCGAGCTCCACCGGCGCGCCGGCGCGATCGCGGGTGCGCTCCGGGCCGATCAGGGGCTCGCTCCCGGCGATCGGGTGGCCATCGTCATGGCGAACCGGCCGGACTACCTGGAGGCGCTGTTCGGCATCTGGTACGCGGGCCTCGTCGCGGTCCCCGTCAATGCCAAGCTGCACCCGCGCGAGGTCGCCTACATCCTTGGTAATTCGGGATCCCGGCTCTGCATCACCGACGAGAGCCACGCGGAGGGGATCGAGAGCGTCCGCGCTGACGCGCCGGGGCTCGCGCCGCCGCTCGTCGCGGGTTCGGACGATTACCGCGCAATGCTCGACCACGATCCGGCGGACCCCGCGGCGGCTGGGCCGGACGACCCCGCCTGGCTCTTCTACACCAGCGGCACCACCGGCCGGCCCAAGGGCGCCACCATCACGCATCGCAATCTGCTGGTGATGACCCTGAGCTATTTCGCCGATCTCAACCCGGTCACGGCCGCCGATTGCGTGCTCCACGCGGCACCGCTCTCCCACGGCTCGGGCCTCTACGCGCTCCCCTTCATCGCCAAGGGCGCCAACAACGTGATCCCCGAAAGCGGCGGCTTCGAGCCGGCGGAGGTGCTGAGCCTGATCGAATGCCACCCCGGGCTCAGCATGTTCGCGGCCCCCACCATGGTGGTGCGGTTGCTGGACAGCCCGGCGCTCAGCAACGCCGACACGACCAACCTCGACCTCATCATCTATGGCGGCGGCCCGATGTACGTCGCCGACGTGGAGCGCGCGCTCGCCGCCTTCGGCCCCAAGCTCGCCCAGATCTACGGCCAGGGCGAGGCCCCGATGACCATCACCGCGCTGTCCCGCGCCTATCACGCCGCGAGCGCCCACCCCCGCTTCCGCGAACGCTTGGGCTCGGCCGGGATCGCGCGCACCGACGTCGAGGTGCGCGTCGTGGGCGAAGACGACCACCCGCTGCCGGCGGGCGAGAGCGGCGAAATCGTCGTACGCGGCGATGTGGTGATGCCGGGCTATTGGGAGAACCCCGAAGCCACCGCGAGCGCGCTCAAGGGCGGCTGGCTGCACACCGGCGATGTCGGGCGCTTCGACGAGGATGGCTTCCTCACCCTGCTGGACCGCGCCAAGGACATGATCATCTCCGGCGGGACCAACATCTATCCGCGCGAGATCGAAGAGGTCCTGCTGCGCGACGAGGCTGTGCGTGAGGCCGCGGTCGTCGGCCGCGCGCACGCAGAGTGGGGGGAAGAGGTGGTCGCCTTCGTCGTACCCCACGACGGGCAGAGCGTCACCGGCGAGCGGCTCGACCGGCTCTGCCTGGAGAGCATCGCCCGCTTCAAGCGGCCGAGGGACTATCGCATCGTGGACGGCCTGCCCAAGAACAACTACGGCAAGGTGCTGAAGCGCACCCTCCGCGAGGAGCTGGAGGCGGAGAGCTGAGCATAATTCGTCAAGTTATGTTATGAAACAACGGGTTACGTGAAATTGGCTTCGTTTTGTAATTTCATGTTTTCGCCGTCGGCCCTTCCTCGCTCGATACGCCTTATCCGCTCTCTCGCTCATATGGCAGCGCATACCGGGGCCTCGGCGAGAATTCCACCCTACCCTGGTGCGTAGGGGTTCTTGCCCGCGCGCAGCATGAGGCGGATCGGCACGCCGGCGAGGCCGAATTCGGCGCCGATCCCGTTCACGAGATAGCGGCGATAGCTCTCCGGCAGCGCCGTCGGCTTGCTTGCGAAGAGGGCGAAGGTCGGCGGCCGCGCCTTGACCTGGGTGATGTAGCGGAGCTTCAGCCTTCGGCCGGCCACGAGCGGCGGCGGATGGTGGTCGACCGCGCCTTCCAGCCAGCGGTTGAGCGCGGCGGTGGGCACGCGGCGGTTCCATGTCTGGAAGGCGGCGAGCACCGCCGGCATGATCTTCTCGGCACCCGCGCCGGTCAGCGCCGAGCAGGTCACCAGCGGGACCCCCTTCACCTGGGCGAGCGCCGCCTCCAGCCGGTCCGCGACGGCAGCGCGCGCCGCGGCACGGTCCCGCACCAGATCCCACTTGTTGAGCAGGATGACGAGGGCCCGGCCTTCGTCCGCCACACGGGCGGCGATGGCCATGTCCTGTCGGCTAGCGGGATCGGTGGCGTCGAACACGGCGAGCACCACCGCCGCCTGGCCAAGGGCGCGCTCGGCGTCCCGCGACGAGAGCTTGTCGAGCGCCGCTACGGTCTTGGCGCGCCGGCGCATGCCCGCGGTATCCACCAGCTCGACCGCCCGGCCCTCGTAGGACCAGCGCACCGCGATCGAATCCCGCGTGAGCCCCGGCTCGGCGCCAGTGATGACACGCGCCTCGCCCACCAGCCGATTGAGCAGCGTCGACTTGCCGACATTGGGGCGGCCCACGATGGCGAGCCGGAGCACGTCGGCCGCGCCGGGTGCGGCGGCACCCTGCGCCGCCTCGGAGTCGAAGGGGCTCAACGCGTCGTAGAGGTCCGCAAGGCCCTCCCCGTGCTCCGCCGAAATCGGGATCGGCTGCCCAAGCCCGAGGGCGTGGCTCTCCGCGATCCCGCCCTCGGCAGCGCTGCCCTCGCACTTGTTGACCGCAAGAATAATGGGAACCTGCAACCGCCGGAGCTGGTTCACGAAGAACGCGTCGGCCGGCGTCACCCCTGCCCGGCCGTCGATCAGGAGAAGCGCGGCGTCGGCTTCCTCCAGCGCGCGCGCCGTCTGCGCCATCATGCGGCCGGCGAGAGTTTCCGGCGCCGCTTCCTCGAGCCCGGCGGTGTCGATGGCGCGGAACCTGAGGGGGCCGATTCGCGCCCAGCCTTCGCGCCGGTCCCGGGTCACGCCGGGCGTGCGCGCGACAAGCGCGGCGCGCCGGCCGACCAGGCGGTTGAAGAGCGTCGACTTGCCAACGTTGGGGCGGCCGACAATGGCGACAGTGAAGGCCACCGACGACCTCAGCGGAGCGCGATCAGATCCGCGTCGTCGGTCAGGATGAAGAGCGTCTGATCGGCGACCACGGGCGGCAAGCGAACGGCGCCTCTTGCGTCGTACGCACCCAGATAGCGGCCGTCATAGGGCGAGATCGAGAGCACGCTGCCGTCCGAGCCCGCGGCGATCAGCCTATCCCCGACCAGAGCCGGACCGGACCAGAAAATCGGATCCTCTCGATCCTCCGGGTCCTCGAAGCGCGGCAGCGACCGGACCCATATTATGGCGCCGCGCTCCCGGCTCAAGCAGACCAGCTCGCCATCGGCGGTCATCACGAACACGAAGTCGCCGGCGACCCATGGCGTATCGAGACCGGCGATGTCCCGCTCCCAGACGCGTCGGCCGCTGCGCTCATCGATGGAGACCATGCGTCCGCCATGACCGATCGCCAAGACGAGGCCCCGATCCATCACGGGGCTTCCCTCGATGTCGTTGAAGGTCGCGATGGCGCCGATGCGGACACCCTGGACGGCGAGGATATCGGCCCAGACGGTGCGGCCGTTCTCGACCCGGAGCGCCGTCAGCTCTCCGGACGAAAAGGGCGCGATGACGATGCCGCCATCCACCGCAGGGCTCGCCCCGCCGAGAAAACCGGCGCTCTCCTCGATCCCGGCATGGCTCCACTGCACGGCGCCGCTGCGGGCATCCAGCGCCCAGAGCCGGTTGTCATGGCTCACGGCGAAGACACGGCCGCCGGAGACCACGGGCGCTGCACGCACAGGCACGCCGATGGGTTGCCGCCACTGCATGGCACCGGTCTCCGCATCCAGCGCGAGCACGTGGCCGAGGCCCGTGGCCGCGAACAGCCAGCCCCCCGCCAGCGCGAGGCCGCCGCTGAAGGCGCCCTCGTCATCGTCTTCGGGCCGGGTGTCGGCAGTCCACAATCTGGCACCGGTGGTCGCGTCGAAGGCCGAAATCAGGCTCCTCGAATCTATGGTGAAGACCCGCCCGCCAGCGATGACGGGCGGTGACAGGGCGGGCCCGTCATCGTCGGTGCCGCGACCGATGCGGACGCGCCAGGCCTCCGCGAGGACATCGGCCGCGGCGAGATGGTGCATGGCATGGTGCGGGTAACCGCCTGCCTGGGGCCAGTCCTCGTTCACATAGGGCGGCGGCAAGCGCACCGTGAGCAGATCGGCGCCGGGGTCCGGCTCCAGCTGCCGTTCGAGGGAGATCACCGAGAGCCGATCGCCGGCCAGCGGCGCTTCGTCCGAATCGTCGAACAAGTCCGACACGGTGTCGCAGCCGCCTAGGCCGAGCGCGAGGCAGAGTCCGAGCAGGGCGGCGCCCCGTGCGATTCCCCTCGGCAAGACGTGTGTCATTCCGCCGCCTCTCCGGCCGCGCCGGACGTATCGTCGTCGTCCCCGGCGGCGGACGAGGCGCCGCCCGCCAGCGCCGCCTCCAGATCGCCGCCGAGGTTCGTCAACATCTCGGCCGCCCGTTGGCGCAGGCCGAGCGGTGCGGCGGGGTCGCTCACGAGCTCTGCGAAGAGCGCACGCGCCGCTTCCTCGTTGCCGGCGCGCATTTCCGCAATGGCGGAAAGCTCTGCCGCGAGCGGCCGCCACGGCGAATGGCCTGCAAGCAGAGACGCAAGGCGTTGGTTGACCTCTGCCACAGGTGCGCGATCGACCAAGCGCTGCGCCGCAAGCAGGGCGCCCAAGTCGCGATAGAGCGGGTCGATACTGCTGTCCCCGGCCAGGAGATCGTACGTCAGGACGGCGCCGGTGATGTCGCCTCGCCTTGCGCGCGCATCGGCCTCTCCGAGCCGGGCAAGCGCGGCGTAGCCGCTCTCCGACTCAGCGGCGAGCATTGCGAGCCGTTCCACGGCCTCGCCCCCGCGGCCGGCCTCGATCCCGGCAATCGCGGCTGCGAACTGCCGCCCCTCAGCCTGGCGGGCGCTCTCCTTGGCATCGGTGATCACCACGTAGGCGACCGCAGCGCCGAGCGCCACCACGCCCACGCCCAGCAGCCAATAGCGCCACCGCCGCCAGAGCTTGAGATAGCGTTCGTGCCGAAGGTCCTCATCGACCTCTCGGAAGATATCAACCACGCCTGCGTCTCCGTCAGTGCCGTTGCCGTGCCGTCCCGCGAGGCGCGGGAACCCGGCTCAGGCGGCCTCGCGCCATTTGATCGAACACCCCATGGACGGCAGCTGCTCCTCGGGCCCCCGCCCGGTCTCGGCGACCTGGATCATGGCCTCGAGGAGCTCGCGGCGCGCGCCGGGCACCGGCTCCATCCGCGAGGCGTCGAGCCGGCCCCGGTACTGCAGGCCGAGGTTGCCGTCGAAGCCGAAGAAGTCCGGCGTGCACACGCTGTCGTAGGCCCGTGCGATCTCTTGAGTCCGGTCGATCAGGTAAGGGAAGCCGAATCCGTGCTCGGCAGCAAACTGCTTCATGTTGTCGAAGGAATCGGCGGGGTAGGCCGCGGTGTCATTCGGCATGATGGCGACGGCGCCGATGCCGTGGCGGCCGAGCTCGTCCACGTCCTGCACGATCCGGTCGATGACCGCCTTCACGAACGGGCAATGGTTGCAAAGAAACATCACCAGCGTGCCGCGCTCGCCGGTGCAGTCAGCGAGGGTGTGGATCTTGCCGTCAGTTCCTTCCAGCCGAAAGTCGATCGCCTTCCAACCGAAATCGCAGACCGGTGTGGTCATCGCCGCCATGGGCATGCTCTCCCTTGCGCGGGGGTTCGCCGCGTGATCGAGAACCAAGGACTATGGTGTAGAATCACAAACATCGCCCGAAAACGCAACGAAACGGGTGAGGCAAAACGAAATGACGTTCGACACGTCCGATGACATCGACCGTGCCGCACGGCGCAACGGGCCGCAGTCCCCAACGGCGCGACCGCGCCGCGCGCCTTCGGCGCGTAGCGTCGCGTGGAAACGCGCGCATGGGCTCGCGATGCGAGCGGAGCGAGCGCCCGGCGACTGAGGGCTATATAATCCAGCCGCCATGAGCGAGCGAATTCGTGGGTACCGAGCCTTCTGGCACTACTATGTTGCCGAGCACAGCCGGGCGGGAACACGCCGGCTACACTTCGTCGGCACAACGGGTGCCGTCGCTCTGGTCGTGGCGGCCGCGGTCTTAGGTGAGCCGCTGCTGCTGCCGGCCGCGCTCGTCTGCGGCTACTTTTTCGCCTGGCTCAGCCACCTTCTGATCGAGCGCAACCGGCCGGCCACCTTCACCTATCCGCTGTTCAGCCTGGCCGGCGACTTTCACATGTGGGCGCTGATGTGGCAGGGCCGCATGGACGCCGAGATCGAGCGGCTGGCTGCCGCGGGCGAGTCAGACCAGCCAGCATCGTAGCAGCGCCGCCCCGCTAGGGGAGAGGCGCAGATCAGGCTGCGTCGGAGCGCGGCCTGACAGCCACGTAGGCCTTGCTGTAGTGCTCCGGGCAGTAGGGCTTGCCGAGCAGCGCGTGCTCGCAGCAGAAATGGAAGCCGGCCTCGTCCGGGTGACCGATAGGCCACTTGCAGGCTGCGTTGCCGACGGCGAGGGGCGGTCGCGGCGCCCTTGGCTTGACTCGAACGACGACCCCAGTCGGCGCCTTCGCCGATTGCCGCCCGTTCGAATAGCTCGGCGCCCGCGGCACGCTCGGGGTGCTCGTGCCGCGCCTGATCGGCGACGGACGCGGCGGGAGCTGAAGCCTATGCGCCTTGCCAACGACGGCATTCTTCGACATGCCGACCGCACGCCCGATCTCGGCGGTCGTCAGTCCCTCGTTCCACAGCCGGGTTACGGTCTCGACCCTCTCCGGTGTCCAGGCTGTCATAACCGATCCTCCGTCCGGTGCTGGGCACACACCGATTCAAAATCTTGGAGTGTTTTGCCCTAAAAGCCCAATATACAGTATTACACACTAAATGCAACACTGACTCAGTCGGCAATCCGCGCCAACGTTAATTCGAGGACCGGGCGGACGGATGCTGCAAGCCTTGCGTGACAGCCGTTTCTTGGGCTAACTCTCCGGTTTGGAGACAAAAACAAGAAGGGTGGACCCGCGGTTGGGAGGGAAGCGATGAGACGGTCGGCGGCTCACGGCCCAGCGCGGCGCGCACGGCCGGAGCGGAGACTCTTGCCGAACGCGGGCTGACGCGAGGGCCCCCTTGAGCCTGTTCCGCCGACGCGAGAAGCTGAGCCGATGGGCGCGCGTCCGACGGTTCGTGTGGCCTCGCATGGGCTGGGGCCGGATTTTCAGGTTCTGGACCTTCAAGCTCAAGCGGCTGCAAGGTTCGCCTTACGCCATCGCCTGCGGCTTCGCCTGCGGCGCGGCGGTCTCGTTCACGCCCTTTGTCGGCTTCCACTTCATCTTCGCTGCGATGCTCGCCTGGGTGATGCGCGGCAACATCATTGCGTCGGCAATCGGTACCGCGGTCGGCAACCCGTGGACCTTCCCCTTCATCTGGGCAGGCATCATGTGGCTCGGAACGTGGATCCTCGGTTACGAGCGCGGGCAGGAGCTGCCCGAAGAGCTCACGATCGGCAGCATTTTCGAGCATCCGGAGACGGTGCTCCTGCCCATGCTGGTGGGCGGCTTGCCGACAGGGGTGGTCGTGTGGATCATCATCTTCCTGCCGATCCGCCGGGTGGTGGGCAACTACCAGCACCATCGACAGGCGCGACGCCTGAAGCGGCTGCGCGTACTCGACGAGGAGCGTCGCGCCAGACTCGAGCAGCCGCAGGAAGCGGAGGATGACATCACCATCCCCGAGGCCGCCCCCCAGACCGCCGAGCCGGTCGCCGCAAACGTGACGCACCTCGACCAGGTGATGGTGGACCGCGGCCGCTGATGGCACGCTCGAAGCGGTGCGACCGGCGGTCTGGAATGGCCTGGGCGCCTGCATCATGAGCGCCGCAATCGAGCCGCAAGCGTGGCCGATGATCGTGGGTCTCGGCTCCGACATCGTCGACATCAGGCGGATCGCGGCCACGCTCGACCGCTTCGGCACGCGCTTCACCCACCGCGTCTTCACCGCACTGGAGCGTGCCCGCGCCGAACGCCGACTGAGGCCGGAGGAGACCTATGCCCGCCGCTTCGCCGCCAAGGAAGCCTGCGCAAAGGCACTCGGCACCGGACTTCGCAACGGGGTCTTCTGGCGCGACATGGCGGTGGTCAATCTTCCCTCCGGCCAGCCGACCATCGAGCTGACCGGCGGCGCGCTCAGGCGCTTGCAATCGCTCACGCCTTCGGGCATGAGGTGCCGGATCGACGTGACCTTGACCGATGAGCCCCCCATCGCCCAGGCCATCGTGGTAATCACGGCAATCCCTGCAACCGACTGACGGCAAAGAGAGGCAGCGGGCGGCCCGGGCCGCGACCAGCTGGAACCGAACCGACCGCACATGTGGCGCGCCAAGACTCAAAGCAAGGACACGGCCAAGAATAGGTTCGGCGGCCTGTGGGATACCGTCCGGACCCTGATCTATGCGGTAATCGCCGCGTTGGTCGTGCGCACCGTCGCCATCGAGCCGTTCAACATCCCGTCGGGCTCGATGATTCCGACGCTTCTGGTCGGCGACTATCTGTTCGTCTCGAAATACGCCTACGGATACAGCCAGTACTCGCTGCCGTGGAGCATCGACCTGTTCGACGGGCGGATAATCGAAAGCCCACCCGATCGGGGCGACGTCGCGGTCTTCAAGCTGCCCCGGGACAACGAGACCGACTACATCAAGCGGATCATTGGCCTTCCCGGCGACCGCATCCAGGTCCTCAAGGGCGTGCTCCACATCAACGGCACGCCGGTCGAGCGCGAGCGAGTCGACGACTACAGCTACAAGGACCGCTACGGCCGCGAGCGCGTCCTCCGCCAATATCGCGAGACGCTGCCCAACGGCGTGACCCACATGATCCTCGACGCGACGCCAACGGGCAGCCTCGACAACACGCAGATTTACACCGTGCCCCCCGATCACTACTTCGCCATGGGCGACAATCGCGACAACTCGCTCGACAGCCGGGTGCCGTCGGTCGGATTCATCCCGTTTGAAAATCTCGTGGGCCGGGCCGAGTTCATCTTCCATTCGCTGGCCGACGGAGTCAGCATCGGGGAGGTCTGGAACTGGCCGGACGCAACACGCGGCGAGCGGATATTCAAGGCGATCGACTAGCGCCCGGGGACGCAAAAATTTCGCCGTCCGAGGCGGAGGCCGCCGCCGCACCGCCGGAGCCTCTCGAAGCTGCGCTCGGTCACCGCTTTGCGCGCCCGGCGCTGCTCGCTCTCGCGCTCCGCCATCCGAGCGCAGACACGCAAGCCGGCAGCAATCAGCGCCTGGAGTTCCTGGGGGACCGCGTGCTCGGCATGGTCGTGGCGGCAATGCTGTACGAGGCCTTTCCGCACGAAGCCGAGGGCGCCCTTTCCCAGCGTTACTCTGCGCTCGTCCGCCGCGAGACGTTGGCGGGCGTGGCCCGCTCGCTTTCGCTCGGCCCACGGCTCGCCCTGGGCCGCGGTGAGGGCGCAGCCGGCGGGCGCCACAATCCGGCGAACCTCGCGGATGCTTGCGAAGCGGTGATCGGCGCCCTCTATATCGACGGCGGACTCGCGGCTGCTGAACGCTTCATCCGCCGCCACTGGGAGCCGGCGATGACGGCCGACCCCGAACCACCGCGCGATCCCAAGACGCGGCTCCAGGAATGGACGCAATCGAGAGCGCTCGGGCTCCCGGTCTACCGCACGCTCTCCTCCAGCGGCCCCGCCCATAGCCCCCTCTTCGAGGTCGAGGCGGAGGTCACCGGGCTCGGCAGGGTGGTGGCGACAGGCGCCACCAAGCGCGCTGCAGAGCAAGGCGCCGCCGGCGCGTTGCTCTCGCGAATTGCCGGTGCCACGAGCAACGGCGATGGCTGAGGGCGACACCCGGGCGGGCTTCGTCGCCGTGCTGGGGGCGCCCAACGTCGGCAAGTCGACCCTGGTCAACCGGCTGGTGGGCGCCAAGGTCGCGATCGTCTCGCCCAAGGTTCAGACAACGCGGAGCCGGTTGCGCGGGATCCGCGTCCTGGACGAGGTCCAGCTCGTCTTCGTCGACACGCCCGGCATCTTCGCCGCGAGGCACCGCTTCGAGCGCGCGATGGTCCACGCCGCCTGGAGCGGCGCCAGCGATGCCGACGCCATCCTGTTGCTGGTCGATGCGCGGCGCGGTCTTACGGGCGAAACCAGAGCGATCATCGACCGGCTCAAGAATACCGGGCGCGAGATCCTGGTCGCCCTCAACAAGATCGACCTGGTGCCGCGCCACGCCCTGTTGCCGCTCGCGGCGGGGGTCGGGGAAACCGGGCTCGCGGCCGAGATCTTCATGGTCTCGGCGCTCGACGGCGACGGTGTCGACGACCTCATGGACGTGCTCAAGGCGCGGATGCCGCCGGGCCCCTGGCTCTATCCCGAAGATCAGCTCACCGACATATCGGAGCGCCTGCTGGCGGCCGAAATCACGCGCGAGCAGCTCTTCCTGCAGCTGCGCCAGGAGCTCCCCTACGCCGTCGCGGTCGAGACCGAAGGCTGGGCGAGCGCCCGCAGCGGGGGCGTCAGGGTCGAGCAGGTGATTTACGTACAGCGGGAGACGCACAAGGGCATCGTCCTCGGCAAGGGCGGGCGGCAGATCAAAGCAATCGGCACGGCAGCCCGCGCCGAGCTCTCTCAAATCCTGGGCTGCCCGATCGACCTGAAGCTCTTCGTGAAGGTGCGTCAGCGCTGGCTCGAGGACCCCGAACGCTACCGCGACATCGGCCTCAAATACGACGTGTGACGTCGCCGGAGCACGGAGCACCGCACCTCCCTTAGTTGCAACACTCTCGTGTGCCACAGTGTCACCCGCACTCTGGGACAGGGAGGGTGCGGGATGACGAGCGGCGGCTCCGAGCGGCCGGGCGGCGTTCGCTATGAGCCCAACGAAAGACCGCCGCCGGCGCTTGCCGCCGGCCTCGGCCTTCAGCTTGCCGTCCTTTGCATCGCCGGTGTCGCGCTGACGCCTGCGATCGTGGTTCGCGCCGCCGGCGGGGCGGAATCCTATCTCTCCTGGGCGGTCTTCGGCGCCGTCCTGGTCAGCGGCATCACCTCGGTCCTGCAAGCGGTGCGCATCGGGCGGATCGGCGCCGGCTACGTCCTCGTCATGGGCACGTCCGGCGCCTTCATCGCGATCTGCGTTGGCGCGATCGCCCAGGGCGGGCCGGCCATGCTCGCCACGCTGGTCGTCATCTCCTCCCTCTTCCAGTTCCTGCTCGCATGGCGGCTTTCGCTGCTCCGGCGCATTCTGACGCCGACCGTCGCCGGCACGGTCATCATGCTGATCCCGGTCACGGTGATGCCGATCGTCTTCGGCATGCTGACCCAGGTGCCGGAGGACACACCGGCGTTGGCCGCGCCGCTCTCGGCGCTTGTGACTGCGCTGGCGATCTGCGGCATCTCGTTGAAGGCGGAGGGCGTGCTGCGCCTCTGGGCGCCGGTCATCGGAATCGTCGCCGGCTGCGGGGTCGCCGGATACTTTGGCCTCTACGATGTCGGCAGCATCGCCGCGGCGTCGTGGGTCGGCCTGCCCGAGGGTGGATGGCCGGGCTTCGACCTCGACTTCGGGCCGGTCTTCTGGGGCCTGCTGCCGGCATTCGTGTTCGTGACTCTGGTCGGCGCCATCGAGACGGTGGGCGACGGCATCGCGATCCAGCGCGTCTCCTGGCGCAAGCCGCGGGCGGTGGACTTTCGGGCCGTGCAAGGGGCGGTGAGCGCAGACGGCGTGGGCAACCTGTTCTCCGGCCTGATGGGGACGGTGCCGAACACGACCTATTCGACCAGCATATCGGTCACCGCGCTCACTGGGGTCGGTGCCCGTAGTGTGGGCATCGCGCTCGGCGTCTCATTCGTCGTTGTGGCGTTCATTCCCAAGGCGCTCGCCGTGGTGCTGGCGATTCCGGGGCCGGTTGCGGCGGCCTATATCACCGTGCTGCTGGGTCTGCTCTTCGTGGTCGGCATGAGGATCGTCATCCAGGACGGGATCGACTACCGCAAGGGCCTGATTGCCGGCGTGTCCTTCTGGGTCGGGGTCGGCTTCCAGAACGGTGCGATCTTTCCCGAGCATGTCTCGGGCATCGCCGGCGGGCTCCTGGAGAACGGCATGACGGCCGGCGGCATGACGGCGATCCTGCTCACGCTCTTCGTGGAGCTGACGGCGCCCCGCCGGCGCCGCATCCAGGCGCCCTTCGAGGTCGCGTCGCTGCCGAAGATCAGGGAGTTCCTGCAGTCCTTCGCTGCCCGCAGCGGCTGGGGCGAGGCGATGGCGCACCGCCTCGACGCCGCCGCCGAGGAGGCGATGCTGACCCTGCTGCGCCACGACGAAGAGGAGGAAGCGGGCGACGACGGGCGGCGGAAGCGGCGCCTGCTGCTCACCGCCCACAAGGAGGGCGGCGGCGCTGTGCTGGAGTTCATCGCAGCACCCGGCGAGGAGAACCTGGAGGACCGCATCGCGCTCATCGGCGAGGGAACCGACGACGCGCCGGAACGGGAGGTTTCGCTGCGGCTCCTGCGTCACCTCGCCTCCTCGGTCCACCACCAGCAGTATCACGACACCGATATCGTCACGATCCGCGTGGATGCGAGGGCGGCGAGCCCTGGCTGAGGCTCAGCCGAGGAACACATCCACCAGGCGATTGAAGCGCTCGGGATTCTCCATGAACATGAAGTGGTTGCCGCCGTCGGCCTCCTCGAAGATCTCCAGCTGCGAGCCTGCGATCTGGCGGTGCATCCATTCCTGCGAGCGCCAGTCGATCAGGCTCACCCGGCCGCCGACGATCAGCGTCGGGAGCGTGATGCGGGGGATCAGGTCGCGCCAGTCCTGCGTCGAGTGATTGAGGAGGAGCGAGGCGGCGTGGCGGCGCGGCATCTTGCGATTTTGTTCGATGACCCACGCCACCCGCTCGGCTGGAAAGCCGCCGGTGAACATTCTGCCGATGAAGCCTTTCGTGGTCCCCACACCGTCCGCTCCGGCGAGAGCGGCGATGGTCTCGTAGAGGCTCGCGCCATCGAAGATCGCGCCGGCGTCCTGCTTCTCCTGCTCGGACCATTCGCTCCGCGCGGTGATGCCGGGCATCTGATCGACGAGGACGAGCCGCTCCAGCCCCGCTTCGCCGAAGAGGTCGATGTAGCACCAGATCACGGAGCACCCCATGGAGTGGCCGAGCAGGCTCACTCGCTCCAGCGCGAGCGCCTCGATCGCGTTGCGCACGTCCATGGCAAGGCGCTGGATCTTGTAGCCGTGCTCCGGCTTGTCGGAGTCGCCATGTCCCCTCATGTCGAAGGCGATGACACGGCGGTTGGCCGATAGCCCCTCGATTTGGGCCTCGAACTGCGCGGCGGTCTGCGACCAGCCGGGGATCATGACGAGGGGCGCGCCGCTGCCCCGTTCGACATAGTTGAGGCGGACCCCGTCATTCGTCGTGATATGCGGCATGGTCTTACTCCCCCTCTGACGGTCCGGCCCTACGCCGCCCGCCGGGCCGATGCGCCGAGCCGCTCACGGCGGGGCAGACCGGCATAGAACGCCGTACCCACGAAGGCGAGAACGGCGATCAGGATAACTGCCGTGCCGTAATGCTGATCGGCGTCGTAGAGGGCGCCGGCGCTAAACGGCCCGAGCAGGCCGCCGAGCCCGTAGGCGAGAGCGATGCGGCCGAAGACCCGCGGCAGCGCCGCCGTCCCGTAGTAGCCCGCGACGGTCACGGGATGTGCGCTCGCAAGCACGCCGAAGGCGACGCCAACCGCAGCGATGGCGGCGAGCCCCATGACGACTCCCGGTGCGAAGTAGAGCGCCAGCAGGAACACCCCCATGACGAGCCCGACGCCCGTGAGCACCCGCCGGCCTGTCAGCAAATCGGTGAGAAGGCCGCCTACCAGCGCGCCGGCCACATAACCGGCGCTGCTCAGCATCGGCGCGAATTGGGTCTCGCCCGCGGACGCACCCCACGCGGCCATCATCGTCGCCGCGTGACCGATGACCACAAGCGCCGTGAAGGCGACACAGAAGAAACCCAGAAAGATCGCGATCACCACGCGAGGTCGATCGGTCAGCATGTCCTGGAAAAGACCGATCGCGCCGGTCGCAGGCGGCTCCTTTCGAGAAGACGCGATGAGCGCCGCGCCGATCGCGGTGGCCGCGAGAACGACCGCCGCCGCCATGCCGAAGGCCGTCTCCGGCCCCTGCGCATCGATCACGACGGCGAGGCCGGGAGACCAGGCGATGCCGCCGGCGGCGACCGCCGACATGTTGATGCTCATGGCGATGCTGGGCCTCACCGGCCCGTCGATGCTGGCCGCCGTCATCGCGATGAAATAGAGGATGCCGGCGGCAAAGCCGTAGAGCACGCCGTAACCCACATAGAGCCCCGCGACCGACTGGCCGAAGCCCACAAGCGCGAGG
Source organism: Alphaproteobacteria bacterium (assembly GCA_965262755.1). Taxonomy (GTDB): domain Bacteria; phylum Pseudomonadota; class Alphaproteobacteria; order UBA828; family UBA828; genus WTGU01. Next base: position 139,475 of record OZ253557.1, read on the forward strand.
CCGGCTGCCGTCACCGCGCCCGTGACGAGAGTGAGCTGCGGGAGCGTGAACCAGTGCAGCAACCGGTACATCACGAAGCAGCCGATCGTCGCGGTGAACAGGCAGAGCGACTGTGCGCCGCTCACCGTTGCGCGGTCGGCATCGAGCTCGGCTTCGAGCGGGGCCACGAAGACGCTCCAGGCGTAGAGAATTCCGATCGAGAGGTTGATCAGAACTCCCGCAGCGAGCGGAAAGTACGGGCGCAACGCCGCCCCCGGCCGCGTTTCCATCGGCGCTCCACAGTTGGACGCGCCACGGTGGCTTGGTCTGGTGGCGCTCGGCCAGCCTATGGACGGCGATCCCGCCCGTCCAGAGGCGGACGCCCTGCATCGGCATCCCTCCGCGCCCGTCGGCCGAGCCAGAGCGCCACGATCCAGACCGGCAGGCTCAGCAGCAGGGCCGCGACGGCGATGCCCGGCGGGCCGAACAGACCGGCCGGGAGCGACGCCGCCACCGTCGCGGCCCCGAGGATAACGCCCGCGATCCAAGCGGCGCGGGGATGACCGATTCGCCCCAGCCGCCGACAGGCGAACGCAAGCGGAAGCCCGCAGACGGCGGCCACGATCAGCGACGACGCGGCCATTGCAATCGCCGTTGGCCACTCGCCCGGCGCTACCGCGGTGGGCCCGAAGCGGACAACTGCCGTCGCCACCACGCCAGCCGGCAACCACAGCAGAGCGGCGGCGTAGAAGAGCGCGCGAGAGCGCAGATGCGAGGGCCGATTCGCCATGCCGGCTCCTATTCCCCGGGCTGAGACGCGGCTTCCTGCCGCGTCATCTGCTCCTGGTGACGGCGCACCGCGTCGGACCACGTGCTCTTGATAAACGCGAGCACATCGCGGATTTCTTCGTCGGTGAGAATGTGGCCGAAGCCGGGCATGTCGCTCTCGAAATCGGTGACGCCGTACTTGGCCAGTGTCGCCTCGCCGCCCAGCTTCGTGTAATCGAACAGCAGCCGGTCGCCGTGGTGCCAGGTGTGGCCCGTCTCGTCATGGGGCGGTGCCGGATAGCGGCCGTCGGCACCCACTCTTCGCCAGTCCGGCGCGCCTTCGAGGTTCTCGCCGTGGCACGAGGCGCAGTGTTCGGCGTAGAGCGCGGCACCGAGCGCGAAATCGTCCGATGCCCAGACAAGCGGCCCCACCAACAGCGAACCCGCTGCGACCGCTATTGCAGCGCCGATCGGGAGCGCCGATCGTCGCACGCCGCTCTCAGACGCGTGCCGCACGGAGCCTGAGCGCATTGCCGATGACCGAGACCGAGGAGAGGCTCATTACGGCGGCGGCGACCATGGGCGAGAGTAGAATGCCGAACGGAGGGAACAGCACGCCCGCGGCGATGGGGATGGCGAGCGCGTTGTAGACGAAGGCGAGGAAGAGGTTCTGGCGCACGTTGCCCATGGTCGCCCGTGCCAGCCTGCGGGCGCGGACGATGCCCCGGAGGTCGCCCTTGACCAGCGTGATGCCCGCGCTCTCCATGGCGATGTCGGCGCCGGTACCGATGGCGATGCCGACGTCGGCCAACGCGAGCGCCGGCGCGTCGTTCACCCCGTCGCCGGCCATGGCGACCGTGCGGCCCTGGCGCCGGAACCGCTCGACGAGCGCGCCCTTTTCCTCCGGCCCGAGCGCGGCATGCACCTCGTCGATACCGAGCGCGCCGGCGACGATCCCGGCCACGCGCGGGCTGTCGCCGGTCGCCATGACGACGCGGAGGTCTATCGCCTCGAGTGCACGCATGGCTTCGGGCGCGGTCTCTCTCACCCGATCGGCGACCCCGATCACGCCCGAGAGCACGCCGTCCACCGCCACGAACATCGCCGTCTTGCCGGCGTCCTCCAACTCTGCTGCCCGGCCCAGTTGATCGCCGAGCGCGATGCCGAGTGCTTGCATCATGGCTTCGTTGCCGAGCGCGACCGTGTGGCCCGCCACGCGGCCTCGTATGCCCCGGCCGGTCACGGACTCCACTTCGCTCGCCTCCAGGTAGGGAACGCCCGCCGCCTCGGCCGTATCGACGATCGCCTCGGCGAGCGGGTGCTGGGTACTCCGCTCCAGCGCCGCCGCGAGCGCAAGCAGGCGCTCTCGATCAGCGGCGCCCAACGGGATGACGTCGGTCACGGTTGGCCGCCCTTCGGTCAGCGTGCCGGTCTTGTCCACGACCAGCAGGTCCGCCTTGGCAAGGCGCTCCAGCGCCTCGGCGTCGCGCACCAGCACGCCCACCTGGGCGCCGCGCCCGGCCGCCACCATGATCGACATGGGCGTCGCCAGCCCGAGGGCGCAAGGGCAGGCGATGATCAGCACGCTCACCGCCGCGCTCAGCGCATAAGCCAACGCCGGCGACGGGCCGGCCGCTACCCAGCCGATCGCCGCGAGCACGGCGATGGCCACCACGGCCGGCACGAAGACGCCGGCGACCCTGTCCGCGAGCGCCTGGATCGGCGCGCGGCTGCGCTGCGCCTTCGCCACCAGGGCGACGATGCGGGCGAGCGTGGTCTCGGCGCCGACCCGCTCCGCCCGCATAACCAAGCTGCCGGACTTGGCGAGCGTGCCGCCGGTCAGTGGATCGCCCGGCCCCTTCTCCACAGGCAGGGGCTCGCCCGTGATCATGCTCTCATCGACCGTGGCGCTGCCCTCCGTCACCACGCCGTCCACGGGCACGCTCTCGCCGGGCCGCACGCGGAGCCGGTCGCCGGGGCGAACCGCGTCCAGGGGCACATCGGCCTCGCCGCCCGCCTCCAACCGGCGCGCCGTCTTCGGCGCGAGACCCATGAGCGCGCGGATCGCATCGCCCGTCCGCTCACGGGCAGCGGTTTCCATCACCTGCCCAACCAGCACGAGCACGAGGATCACCGCCGCCGCCTCGAAATAGGCCGGCGGCTGCCCCCCTGCGGTGAGGACCGCCGCGGGAAAGGCGCCCGGTGCGATCACGCCGGCGAGGCTGAAGAGCCAGGCCGCGCCCGTGCCGAGCGCGATCAGGGTCCACATGTTGGGCGAGCGATTGCGCACCGAAGCAAGACCCCGCAGGAAGAAGGCGCGTGCGATCCAGAGCACGGGCGTCGCCAGCAGGCATTGCAGCGCAATGAAGAGTCGCGGGCCGATCCAGGAGTCGAACGGAATGCCCGCGTGGCTCCCCATTTCCAACGCGAACACGGCGCCTGCGAGCGGTGCGGCGAGCCAGAGCCGCCGGCGCAGGTCGCGAAGCTCGGGTGAAGGTCCCGCATCGGCCGCGGGCATCATCGGCTCCAGCGCCATGCCGCAGATGGAGCAGTCGCCCGGCGTGGCCTGCACGATCTCGGGGTCCATCGGGCAGGTGTAGAGGCTGCCCTCGGGCGCGGGCTGGGCCTGCGGGCGGTCGCCGAGGAACTCGTCCGGCGCGGCAGTAAACCGCTCCCTGCACCGGGCGCAGCAGAAGTAGAACGTCTGCCCCTCGTGCCGGGCCGTGTGGCGGGCGCCGACGCGCTCCACCGCCATGCCGCAGACGGGGTCGCGCGCCACGTGCTCGACGGATGTATGGGGGTCCACCGCTGGCCTCTTCAAGGCTCTCTCCTCACGGGAAGGTAGCAATTCCAGTGACTGGAAGGTCAAGGGGTCTCATAGTGTTGACCTTCCAGTCACTGGAATTGCTATGAGGACAGCGCGGAGGTGACCATGAAGATCGGCGATGTTGCGGAAGCGAGCGGGCTGACAGCGAAGACGATCCGCTATTACGAGGACATCGGCCTTATCCGGCCGCTGCGGGGCGAGAACGGCTATCGCGCGTTCGTCGAGACAGATGTGCACAAGCTGACGTTCCTGGCTCGCGCCCGCTCTCTCGGATTCTCGATCGAGGAGTGCCGCACGCTGCTCTCGCTCTACGAGGACCGAAGCCGTGCCAGCGCCGACGTCAAGGCTGTGGCGGAGGCCCATCTTCGCCGAATCGATCGCAAGATCGCGGAGCTCGACGGGTTGCGCGGCACGCTGGGGAGCTTGGTGGCGCGCTGCCACGGCGACGAGCGGCCCGACTGCCCGATCCTGGACGATCTCGCGGGCCCGTCTCCCGGAGACGAACAATGAAGAAAAGACCCAGTCCTCGGAGGCCTCGCGGGTCTGCCTCCAGAGTGCGAATCAAACCTAAGAGTGTGATGAACAAGGCCTACATCGTCCTGATCGCGGCTGCGGTGGTCGTGGGCGTGGTCGGGTGGATGCAGTGGTTCGACGACGAGCCGGCACACTCCGATGACGCGGCCGGCACACTCAAGATTCCAACGTTCTCCGCCGAGGCGGAGGCGGGTCAGGCGCTGTTCGAGGAGAACTGCATGACCTGCCACGGCCGCCACGCAACCGGCTCGGACCAGGGGCCGCCGCTGGTGCACAGGATCTACGAGCCGAACCACCATGCCGATATCTCGTTCCGCCTCGCGGTCCGGAATGGCGTCCGCGCACATCACTGGCCCTTCGGCAACATGGCGCCGGTCGAGGACGTCTCGGACGAGGACGTAATCAAGATCACGCGCTACGTGCGCGAGCTTCAGCGAGCCAACGGCATCCAGTGAGCCGGTATCCGGGCCGATTCCGCCCCGAAACGACACTTGCCGGGCGCGAGTCGCATCGGGGCCGAGGGGACTCGCAGCCCGCGAAGTCCCCTCCTCGCCCGCCTGCAAAGGCTCTCCCGCTTGCGAGCGCCGCGCCGGGTCCGCTAGGACTGCGGCATGAGTGAACGGTCGGACGTGGCCTTCGGCTTCACCGTAGGCCCGGTAATGCCCGCAGCGCGCGAGGGCGCCGCCGGCGATCGCGAGCGCTACCGGGAGATGCTGGAGGATTGCCGCTTCGGGCAATCATTGGGGTTCGGCAGCGTCTGGGTGCTGGAACACCACTTCACCGACTACTACCCCTCGCCCTCGCCGCTCCTCTTCCTGAGCCACGTCGCGGCGGCCTGCCCCGGCCTGGGCCTCGGCACTGCGGTCATCGTTCTCCCCTGGTACGAGCCAGTGCGGTTTGCAGAGGAAGTGGCGATGCTGAGCCTCATGACCGACGCCGAGCTGCATCTCGGCTTGGGGCGCGGCGTGGCTCGGATCGAATATGACGCGCGCGCCATCGACATGGCCCACTCGCGCGACCTCTTTCGCGAGCATTACGAGATTGCCGAGGGGCTGCTGAGCGGCGCGCCCTTTCGCTACGAGGGCACGCACGCCACGATCCCCCGCGAGGTGACGCTCCGGCCGGGGCCGGTGCGGGAGCGCATCCACCTCTACGGCGCCTGCAACAATCCTGGCACGGCCGAGCGCATGGCGGAGATGGGCCTCGGCCTCCTCTGCACCTCGGCCTCTCCCTTCCAGCAGAACGCCGACGCCATCGGCGCGTGGAAGGCGATCACGGCGTCCAACGGCGGGCGCGCCGACGCCAACATCCCGCTCTGGATCCACTGCTTCATCGCCGACAGCGAGGCACGCGCCAGGGACGAAGCGATCACCTATCTCGCCGCCTTCTTCCGCGCGGTTGTGGCGCACTACGAGACCCACGCCAACCCGTGGAAGGACGTGCCCACTTACGAACGCAACGTCCAGCAGATGGAGCGGATGGAGGCGATGGCCGATCCCGCCAATTTGCCGCCCTTCCTCGAACACCAGCTTGTCGGCACGCCCGAGCAGGTGGCGGCGCAGGTAAGGCGCTATCGGGAAATCGGCATTACCCAGTTGGCCATCAACACGGCGCAGCCCGGCCGCCCCGCCGAAAGCCGCCGCCGCTCCATGGAACGCTTCGCCCGCGACGTGATACCGCTGGTGTGAGCGGCGCTCCCATTTACACCAGCACCGGAAACTACGAGGTTTGGGACGTGAGGAGGGCCGGGCCGCGAAGCGGTCCGGAGCGCGCGAATGCGCGCCGCGCCGTGAGGCGCGTAGCCAAGCGAGCGGAGCGAGCGCCCGGAGCCTGAGGGATTTTAGAAAGGGGTGCCCTCAGGCACGCCCGGCGATGGCGAGCACGAAGGCGTAGGCCATCGCCACCTCCACCAACCGGCGGAAGCGGCCGGAGGCGCCGCCGTGGCCGGCCTCCATGTTGGTGTGCAGTAGCAGCGGGTTGTCGTCGGCCTTGAGCTGCCGCAGCTTCGCCACCCACTTGGCTGGCTCCCAGTAGGTCACGCGCGGGTCGGTGAGCCCCGCCGTCGCGAAAATTGACGGATAGGCCTGGGCGGTCACGTTCTCGTAGGGCGCGTAGGCCGCAATCCTTCGGTAGGCCTCGGCGTCCTCGATGGGGTTGCCCCACTCCGGCCATTCCGGCGGTGTCAGCGGCAAGGCCGCATCGCACATGGTGTTGAGGACGTCGACGAAGGGCACCTCGGCGACGATGCTGGCGAAGAGATCCGGCCGCATGTTGGCGACCGCCCCCATCAACATGCCGCCGGCGCTGCCGCCGTGGGCGGCGATCCGCCCCTTCGCCGTGTAGCCCTCGGCGATCAGATGCTCGGCGGCGGCGATGAAGTCGGCGAAGGTGTTGGTCTTCTTGTCGAGCTTCCCGTCGAGATACCAGCCATAACCGCAGTCCGAGCCGCCCCGGATGTGGGCGATGGCGTAGACGAAACCGCGATCCACCAGGCTCAGCCGGTTGGTGGAGAACGAGGCCGGGATCGCGTGACCATAGGCACCGTAGCCGTAGAGCAGCAGCGGCGCCGTGCCGTCGAGCGGGGTCGTTCGCCGATGAAGGAGGGAGACCGGCACCCGCGCGCCGTCATGGCTCACGGCCGCGAGCCGCCGGGTGACGTAGTCGGCGGGATCGTGCCCGCTCGGCACCTCCTGGGTCTTGCGTAGCGTGCGGGTACGGGCGCGCACGTCGTAGTCGAAGGTCTGCCGCGGCGTCGTCATCGAGCTGTAGACGAAGCGAAGCGTCTCGGTCTCGAATTCGTATCCGGGCGAGAGCGAGAGGTCGTAGGCCTCCTCCTCGAAGGCGATGGTGTGCGCCTCGCCGCTCTCCAGGTCGGTCACGACAATGCGCGGCAGGCCGCCCACCCGCTCCAGCCGCACATGATGGCCGGCGAAGAGGAGCTGGGCGCACACATAGGTGCCGGCCTCGTGGGGGAGCCAGTCACGCCACCCCTCTCTCCCCTCCGCCTCCACCGGCGCGGTGACGATCTTGAAATCGGTCGCGGCATCGGCGTTGGTCAGGATGTAGAGCAGTTCGCCGTGGTGAGAGAGGTCGTATTCGATACCGCGCTCGCGAGCAGCGACGAGGCGGGGCGCGCCCTCGGGCGCCGAGGCCTCGACCAAACGAACCTCGGAGGTCGTATGGTCGTGCGCCGATATCACGACGAAGCGCCCGCTCTCAGTCTTGTCGATGTCGACGAAGAAACCGGGGTCGGACTCCTCGTAGACCACCGGGTCCGCGCCCGAAGCACCCACCCGGTGGCGGCGCACCTGGTAGGGACGCTGGTTCTCGTCGATCATGGTGTAGAATACGGTCTCGCCGTCGGCAGCCCAGACGGCATCGCCACGGGCATCCTCGATGGGCCCGTCGATAACGGCGCCGCTCTCGATATCGCGGACGAAGAGCCGGTAGCGCTCCGAACCGTTGAGGTCGAGCGCGTAGGCAAGGCGGCGGTGATCGGGGCTGTGTTGGCAGGCGCCGATCCTGAAATATGACTCCTCTTCGGCCTCGCGGTTGCCGTCCAGCAGCAGCACCTCGGCCGCCTCGTCGTCGCGTGGGGTGCGGCAGTAGAGCGGATGCTCGCCGCCCTCGACGAAGCGGAGGTAATAGGCCCAATCCCCATCGGGCGCAGGCACCGATGACTCGTCCTCCTTCATGCGCCCGCGCATCTCGGCGTAGAGCGCCTCCCTGAGCGCCGCAAAGGGGGCGAGGAAGGCCTCCGTACAGGCGTTCTCCGCCTCCAGATAGGCGCGGATATCGGGGTCGAGCGCGTCAGGCTCGCGCATCACCCGCTGCCAGTCGGGATCCTTGAGCCAAGCGTAGTCGTCGCTCCGCACGGTCCCGTGCAGCGTCGACGTGACGGGCCTTCGAGCCGAGACGGGGGGCTTGGGGTCAGGCGCAGACATGGATGGGACCTTCTCGAGACGGGAGTGGACTCCTAGCCCAACTCGCAGGCCGCAACCACCCTGCGGTGAAACGGTGACCGCGCGTCTTCGCGGCGTGGCATCGATCGATTATGGTCAGGCCGACCGAAAGAGCCGAGCGAGCGAGACTTGAGCGCAGAACAACCCGCCATTTCGGTGCCCGAGGGTTACCGGCCTCTCGATGTCGAGAGCCTGCCGTCCTATCTCGCGGGTTATTCAGCGCTCCGCGCGCGGCTCGGCGGCGATCCCGCGGCCTGGCGAGTGGACGAGGTCGGCGACGGCAATCTGAACCTCGTCTTTCTCGTGCGCGGCCCTGCCGGCGGGCTTTGCGTGAAGCAGGCGCTGCCATACGTGCGCCTGGTGGGCGAGAGCTGGCCGCTGCCGCTCGACCGTGCGTTCTTCGAGCACGAGGCGTTGGTCGAGCACGGCCGCCATGCGCCGGGCCTCACGCCCGCGGTCTACCATTTCGACCCCGTGCTGATGCTGACGGCGATGGAGCTGCTGGAGCCCCACATCATCATGCGGCGCGGCATGATCCAGGGCATCCGCTACCCGCGCGCAGCCACCGACATGGCCGAATACATGGCGCGGACCCTCTTCTTCACCTCCGACCTCGGGACGGGCGCGGCGGAGAAGAAGGCGCGCGTCGCGATCTTCTGCGGCAACACGTCGCTCTGCAAGATCACCGAAGACCTGATCTTCACTGAGCCCTACATGGTCTGCGACAACAACCGCTGGACCTCGCCGCAGCTCGACGACATCGCCGCCCCGTTTCGGGCCGATGCGCCGCTGAAGCGGGCCGTCTCCCGCCTCAAGTGCAAGTTCATGGGGAGCGCCGAGGCACTGATCCACGGCGATCTGCACACCGGCTCGATCATGGTGACGCAGGACGACACGCGGGTGATCGACCCCGAGTTCGCGTTCTACGGGCCGATGGGGTTCGATACCGGCGCCTTTGTCGGCAACCTTCTGCTCAACTATTTCAGCCAGGACGGCCACGCGACGGAGGCCGACGACCGCGCCACCTACAAGGCCTGGGTGCTGGAGACCGCCGAAACCTTCTGGCAGTCCTTCGCCGAGCGCTACGGGGCGCTCTGGGCCGAGCGCACGGGCGACGCCTACCCGGCGGCGCTTTTCGCCGGTGAAGAGGGTGCTGCCTCGCTCGCGCAAGCGCGGGACGCCGCCGTCGCTGCGCTCTTCACCGACACGCTGCAGTTCGCCGGCGCCAAGATGATCCGCCGCATCTTGGGGATCGCCCATAACATCGACTTCGAATGGATCGAGGACCCCGACCGCCGCGCTGCCTGCGAGCGCCCTGCCCTCCTCCTCGGCCGGGAGCTGCTCGTGAACGCCGCGGCGTATCCGACGATCCAGTCCGTCACCGACGCGGCGCGGGAGTTCCAGGCCCGCGCCGGTGCGTGAACCGACTTTGCCCGCTACCATCGCCCCAACGACCGACAACAGGAATCGGAGACCAGCCATGACCATCGAACGCATTCAGAAGGGTCCCCGCATGAGCCAGGCCGTGGTGCACGGCGACCGCGTGTATCTCGCCGGCCAGGTGGCGGACGACACCGACCAGGACGTTGCCGGCCAGACGCGGCAGATCCTCGCCAAGATCGATGCCCTGCTGGAGAAAGCCGGCTCGTCGAAGGAGCAGCTGCTCACCGCCAACATCTGGCTCTCCGACATCGGGACCTTCAACGAGATGAACAGCGTGTGGGACCCCTGGGTCTCCAAGGAGAACCCGCCCTGCCGCGCCTGCGTCGAGAGCAGGCTGGCGACACCGGCCTACACGGTCGAGATCATGGTGGTGGCCGCCCGTTAGCGGCCACTGCATCGAGGGGTGCCGGAAGGCGCAGGAGAGAGACATGAGCGAGGCGACGACGGCCGGTGCGAACCGGCGCTACGACATCATCCCCTGGGCCGCGCAAAATGCGTTGGCCCCGGTGATCGAGATGGAGCGCGGCGAGGGCGCCTACTTTTACGACACGGCCGGAAAACGCTATCTCGACTTCTCGTCGCAGCTGGTGAACGTCAATCTCGGCTACCAGCATCCCAAGGTGATCGCGGCGATCCAGGAGCAGGCCGGCAAGCTCTGCTATATCGGCCCGCACCACACGACCGCCGCGCGCGAGAAGCTCGGCCGCAAGCTGGCAGAGATCGCGCCCGGCGACATCCAGACCGCCTTCTTCACCGGGAGCGGCAGCGAGGCCACCGAGATCGCGATGACCATCGCCCGCCTCGTCACCGGCAGGCGCAAGATCCTCGCCAAATACCGCTCGTACCACGGCACCACCTCGGGCTCGCTGTCGGCGAGCGGCGACCCGAGGCGCCTTGCCGTCGGCTACGACCACCCCAACATCGTCCGCTTCCTCGACCCCTACTGCCATCGCTGCCCCTTCTCGCTCTCCTACCCCGGCTGCGGCGTGCAGTGCGCGAAGAGCGTGGAGGAGGTGATCGAGCGCGAAGGGCCGGGGCAGATCGCCGCTGTCATCGTCGAGCCGATGACGGCCGCGAGCGGCGGGATCAAGCCACCGCCCGAATACTTCCCCATGCTGCGCGAGATCTGCGACCGCCACGGCATTTTGATGATCGCCGACGAGGTCATCTGCGGCTTCGGCCGCACCGGGCGCTGGTTCGGCATCGAGCATTGGGACGTGGTGCCCGACCTGATGGCGGTCTCCAAGGGTATCACGTCGGGCTACATCCCGATGGGCGCCGTGCTCATGCGGCCCCACGTCGCCGCCAGCTTCGATGAAGAGTGGTTCCCGCTCGGCTCGACGCAGACGGGCAATCCCATCGCCTGCGCTGCGGCGTGCGCCGCGCTCGATGCCTACGAGAACGACGGGCTGATCGAGAACGCGGCACGGATGGGCAAGGTACTCGCGCAGGGCCTCGAGGACCTCAAGACGCGCCATCCGAGCGTTTCAGACGTTCGCTCGCTCGGCCTGCTGGCGTCGATCGAGCTCACCGCCGATGCCGCGACCGACGCGCCCTTCTCAACCGCGCCCAACCACGCAGCCGTCAACGACCTCATCAAGCGCCGGCTGGTGGAGCACGGGCTGGAAGCCAGGACCTGCCTCAACGGCCTCCTGATCGGCCCGCCGCTCTGTATCGACGCGGCGCAGATCGCCGACGCCATCGGGATTTTCGACACGATCCTGGACGAGGTCGACGCGGCGCTCGGCTGAACGCCGAGAATGTTTACTGCTTGATCGCGCCGAGGGTGAACGCGCGGGCGAGGTGCTTCTGAATCAGAAAGCCGAAGAGGACGATGGGGAGTGCCGCCGCCGCCGCGAGCGCCGCCTGCACGCCGTAGACGCCGGTGTGATGGTGCAGATAAAGCGGCACCGTGACGACCACCTTGTCGCTCAGCGTCATCGTCAGCAGGAACTCGTTCCAGGTGAGGATGAAGATGAAGAGGCCGGTGACCATCATGCCTCCCCGGATCATCGGCACGGTGATGACGAGGTGCGCGCGCAGGCGGCTCATGCCGTCCATCATGCCGGCCTCCTCGATGGCGGGCGGCACCTCGTCGATGAAGCTCTTCAGCATCCAGAACGAGAACGGCACGGCGAAGGCCGTGTGCACGAGGATGACCCCGATATAGGTGTCGCGCAGGCCCACCGAGGTGAAGAGGAAGAGCGCCGGGATCGCGAGCGTGATCGGCGGCACGGCGCGGACGGCGAGGATCGCGATGGCGAGCCGGTCGCTGCCCGCGCGGTAGCGTGAGAAACCGATCGCCGCCAAGAGCCCGACGGCAAGCGCGAAAATCGTCGTGGAGCCGGCGATGATGCAGGACTGGAGAATGGCGCTGAGCCCGGTCCCCCGCGAGGTGACGTAGTTCATCTCCAGTTGCTGGTACAGAGGCGCGTAATTCCCGAGCGTCAAGTCCCGCGGTACCCAGGGCTGCGGCACCGCCGCCCATTCGCCGAACGGCTTGAGCGAGGTCGACACCATCCAGAAGACGGGGAAGAGCGCGAAGACCAATGCAGCCGCGAGGCCGAGCGCGTGTGGGGTCCGAAAGCGGGCAGAAGTCACAGGCAGGCACCGGGGCGGCAGTGTCGGCCAACGTTCATCCCTATGACCCTCCTCGTGAGGGGATCATGGAACGCTATGACCTCTCTAACAAAAGGGCGGAGTCGAAATACCACTCATGTCCTGCTTCCGACATTTGCATGATTTCGCTTTGAGCGCGCGATCTCTCCAGCCCGACCACTCTCACCGTCATGCACGGACTTGTTCCGGGCATCTCTATAGGCCAAGCGGGGCGGCGGGGCGTGGATGGCCGGAACAAGTCCGGCCATGACGAGAGGGGAACGCGGCCCCAAGTCATGGGAATCTCTCAATCAGGACACTTACGTTCCGTCGGTTTTCTTCTGCTTCTCGATTAATTTTTCCTCCGGAGTCTTGCCCCGTCCAATATGAAATCTGTCTACGAACAACGGCCTTTTCGACCCCTCCCGGTACCAGCTCATCATCATGGGAACGCCTGCCATTCTGAACAGACCGATCTGAGGGCAGCGTCGGTCCGTTTCCCGGGCAAGGTCCTGCACCCGCTCCGTCTTTTCCCGCGTCTTTACATAAAGGTCGAAATTGATCTGTTCGTACTTGGGTTGCAGGTGCAGATCGGGCGGGTCGCCGATATCGAACCCTTCGGGCTCGTCGAACATGATTGACGGCTGGCCGTCGAAGTAGCCCTCTACACGCATCTGCTCGAAGGATTTCGTGTTCACATCCGAGATGCCGATGTAATCCGGATAGCGCGCCTCTCTTTCCACGAGGTGCTCCTTTCGTCCCATTCGTGCAGTATCGCCCGGCGCCCGGCCCCTGCGACCTCAGTCCTTCCGCGCGGCGGCAGAGCTTACGCTCCCGCCGCCGCGCGGCAAAGACGAGCCGGACGAGCCAAGCTGCACTCGAGGAGAGCGCGCGCCAGTGTTGGCGAGCGGTGGCAGCGGGCGTATCCATGGGGGTGGAACGCGTATCGCGAGCGCGCCGCAGGAAGGCATCTGCGATGGCAGAGGGACTACCGACCCCTCGGGCAGCCGACGGAGAGTGGCAATACCAGCTTCGCGTCGATCTCGCGGACGATGCCGCGGCAGCGGCGCAAGCGGGTGCGGATCATCCGGGGCTCAGGTCCCTGCGCCGTATCCTCGCCGCCCACGATGCAGAGCTCATATGTCAATACGACGCCTTCGCCGGCTATTGCGCGGAAGCCGAGGCGCGCGGCGTCGAGCACTACCCGCTCTATGCCTGGACCAAGGCGGTGATCGACGACCCGGCCAAGAAGGCGAAATACCTCAAATCGTTCTCGATCCACGTGGGCGGCGCGGAGGTCTACGCCAGGGAGAGCGCGGACGCGCTGGCGGCGGCGCTCTCGCCGCTCGTCGGCGCAGGCGTTGTGACGCGGCTCGCGAAGCACGACACCGACCCGGCCAACAACCCGCAGATGCCGGAGAAGTATCGCTCGTGAGCGGGTTTAGACCGTGTCCGCCCTTGACGGATACGCGGCAGGCCTCGACTGCGGCCCGCCGCTCCTGCGGCGCTACCGCGCGCCCGCGCGTGTGGACGCGCGACGCGGAGGGTCCGTCTCGCCGGCAGACCGACCACCACTCAATGCAACCCCGATGCTGTCCACTCACCAGGCACTATGCCGATTCGTGCCGGTCAAAATTGTGACACATGCTACCGTGGGTCCACCCAAGTACCCCTTAATATAGTGTTAAGCCGCGCTCATACACACCATATGTTGTGTATGGGGAATTCATGTTGCTTCGGCTAGTGTTGTGTCCCAGAGATATATGAGCAAAGTCTCTGGACTTTTGCGAGTATTGAGTCTGCGGTTGCGGTCCACATGAAAGGAGTGGCTTTGGCGTTGTAGTGGTGGACGAAGAGATCGATCTTGTTCACCAGTTCGCTGACGTTGGAGAACGAGCCGCGTCGAATGGCCGTTTGAGTGATGATGCCGAACCAGCGCTCGACCTGGTTGAGCCACGAGGCATAGGTGGGTGTGTAGTGGATGTGGTATCGCGGTCGCCTTGCGAGCCAAGCTCTGACCTTCGGGTGCTTGTGGGTGGCGTAGTTGTCGGCGATGAGGTGAACGTCGAACGGTTCGGGGACGTTGGCGTCGATGTGGCGTAGGAAGGCGAGAAACTCCTGGTGGCGATGGCGCTTCTTGCACTGGGTGATGACCTGTCCGGTGGCGATGTCGAGGGCGGCGAACAGGGTGGTGGTGCCGTGACGGACGTAATCGTGGGTGACCCCTTCGACGTAGCCCAGCCCCATCGGCAGCATCGGTTGGGTGCGGTTGAGCGCCTGGACCTGGGTTTTCTCGTCGACACAGAGCACGACGGCGTGGTCGGGCGGGTTGAGATAGAGGCCGACGATATCGCGCACCTTCTCGACGAAGAAGGGGTCGTTGGAGAGCTTGAAGTAGCGCTGGCGGTGGGGTTGGATGGCGAACAGACTGAACCAGCGTTGCACGGTGCTCTTGGAGACGCCGCTTTGCTCGGCCATGGCGCGCACGCTCCAATGGGTGGCGCCATCGGGTGGTTTGGTCTGGAGCGCGGTGTTGATGACCTCGGCGACCCGTTCATCGTCATGGGTTCTGGGCCGGCCCGCGCGCAGTTCATCGTGCAACCCCTCGATCCCTTGCATGCGATAGCGCTTCCGCCACTTGCCAACGGTGGCATCGCTCAGGCGCATGCGCCGGGCGATCGAGGCGTTCGCCTCGCCCTGGGCGCAGGCGAGAACGATTTGCGCACGCCGCACCACTCCATGAGGCAAGGAGCGAGAGTTGGCGAGGCTGAGGAGCTGATCTTTCTCGTCGTCCGTGAGAACGACGGGTTCGATGGGGCGACCACGGGGCATGGGCAGACTCCTGACAGGAAACTGCCCATACATATATCATCTATCTCTGGGACATCACACTAGCGCCGAGGGCCATGTTCCCTGCAGGAGACCAAGTGAGGTGCCGCGCAGGCACCTCACTTGGCACGGCAATCGGGAGGCAACCGCGATGGCTCAGGGAGATCCAGCCACCCGCCAGCCCACCAAGGCCGAGCTCGGCGTAGACGAGTCCTGGTTCAGATTCCGTCTGTAGGTGTGGCGCTCAACTCCAGTTCTCGAGTAGACGCTCCGTCATGACAGTCTGCGTTGCCATCAAGGTGCATGACTGCATCGTCTTTGCCGCGGACAGCGCTGTGTCTCTGTCTTTCACAGACTCAAGCGGTCACTCCGTCATTGAAAACGTATGGGAGCACGGGGCAAAGGTTTTCCATCTTCACAAAGAGTTACCATTAGTGGCAATGACCGCTGGGCTCGGTCAGTTTGGACCAGCATCAGTCAGCAATTTGGCAAAAGACTTGCGGATCGAGCTATCAAGAACTGGCGGTGATCCACTGGACAAAGCTACGTACACTGTTGAAGAGACGGCAGAACGAGCTCGTAGCTTTTTTGAAGCCCGGTATCTTGAACTCAATCCACGGCCTGCTGACCCCTATACATTTGAGTTTTGGGTTGGTGGATATGGGGCTAACAACTCGCGTGGCGAAATCTGGAAATTGGAGATAAGGAACGGAATCGTACAACCTGTTATGCAACTTGCGAAAGCCGAAGACGATCAACAATTGACTTGGGGCGGACAAACGAAAGCGATTGGAAGACTTATCTTTGGCTGCGATCCCGAATTTGGCCCAGTACTAGAACGCCGCGGGCATACTAAACGAGACATAAACGAAATTACCCGACAGCTTATAACACCCCTTGTGAACTCATCGATGCCCGTTCAGGATGCAATAAACCTCGCTGATTTCTTGGTAGATGTGGCGAAGAAATATTCTGCATTTTTACCCGGCGCGAATGTAGTCGGTGGGGATACAGACATCGCTACCGTCACCAAGCATGAGGGATTTAAGTGGATTAAGCGAAAGTACTATTACTCGAGAGAGCTCAACCCGATGGAGACAGGACATGCCGCATGACGAAAGAACAGTGAGGGAGGCGTTGACTATGCAGGCTGCCGATCCTTCGCGCACTCCAATATACTACTACCAGAAAATGGAGGGCGGATTCGGTTCGGTCGGCGGCGGCAGTGGCGCGCAGTCGACAGAAGACCTGCGTAAGAGAGATGAAGAAGAGAAGGAGCGCTGATTACAATAATTCAAAACACATGTCTGCTGGTGAGGTGGCTTGTGCGCGGGAGCATCTAGCCGCTCCCTTCCGCGCTGAGTTTCTCGCGCAGGTAGGGGATGAGCCCGCCAGCCTGCAGCATGCCGCGCTCGGCGGTCGAGTAGGGGGCGATGGGCGCCGATCCGCCCCGGCTCAAATTGCGGACCTGCACTGCCTCCCAGTCGATCTCGATCTTGTCCCAGCGTTTGACGAGGCCGGTGATGCCGGGGCAGGCGATCTGCGGGAAGCCCTCGGCAATCTCCTCCCGCCAATAGCCGGTAGCAAAGGACTCGGCGATCACGGCGCGGATGCCCAAGCGGCGGAGACCGATCATCGGCGCGAAGTGGGGATGGCCGTAGCCGAAATTCTCGGCGCCGACAACGACATCACCGGGCTCGACCTGCTCGGCGAAGCCGGGGTCGAAGCGGCGCATGGCGCAGGCGGCAAGAGCATCCGGGTCGGTGAGGCGGATGTTCTCGACGCCCACGATCTGGTCCACGTCGAAGTCCGCCTCCTCGAAGACGAAGGCCACCCGGCCCCGCAGTGCATCGAAGCTCATGCGCCGGCCTCCGCCGCCTCCGCGAGGTAGGGGCGCGGATCGGCAATCCGCCCCTCCAGCGCCGATGCCGCCACTGCCGCGGCATTGCAGAGATAGATCTCGGACTCGGGGCTCCCCATGCGCCCGGTGACGTTGAGGGTGCCGGTGGAGACGGCGCGCTGGCCCGCGGTCATGGTCGCGATCCGTCCGTAGCAGTAGTCGCAGGACGACGAGGTGACGAAGGCGCCGGCCTCGATCAGCGTCTCGAGCAGGCCCTCCCGCGCCGCCGCCGCCATGATCGCCTGGCTGGTCGGTACGATGTGAAGCTGGAAGCCCGGCGCGATGCGGCGGCCCTTGAGAACCGCCGCCGCGGCCCGCAGGTCCTCGAGCCGGCCGGAGGCGCAGGAGCCGAGATAGCCGGACTGCACCGCGAGACCGGCATGGTCGGCGAGATCGGCGGTGGCCGCAGGATTGGGCGGCACCACGACGATGGGGGCCAAGCCGGTGAGATCGACCTCGTGTACTGCGGCGTAGGTGGCGTCCGCGTCGCTCGCCTGCGGCTCGAAGGGCTGGGCCACGTGCGCATGCGCATAGTCGAGCGCGAGGCGATCCGGGTTGCAGATCGCGGTCAGCGCGCCCGTGAACATGGCAAGGCCCGTGATCGTCTGGCGCCCCTCCAGCGAGATCGCGCCGAGCGCCGGCCCGCCCAGTTCCAGCACCTGAAAGCGGCAGGAGCGGGGGCCGAGCACCCGCACCAGATGATGGAACACGTCGCGGGCCATGACGCCGGGGCTGAGCGTGCCGCTCAGGTTGACCCGCGTGGTCTCCGGCACGGTGAAGTCGATCCGCTCGCGGACGAAGGCCTCCAACAGTTGCGTGTGGATGCCGATGGCGAGCGTGCCGAAGGCGCCGAGCTGCGCGATGTGGCCGTCGAAGTGGACGACGAAGCCGCCGGGCACGGCATAGCCCGCCTCCGCCGCCACCTGATGGCCGATCCCCTCGCGCTCGTGCAGCTTTACGCCGTTCTCCGCGCACCAGGTGCGGGTGACGATGTGGAGGTCCTCCTCCTCCGGCGTGTTGGCGGGCACCATGTGGTCGATGAAGAGGGCGAAGCGTTCCGGCTCGGCGACGCGCTCGATACCGAACTCCCCCTTCATCTGCTTGAAGATGAGGTCGAGATAGCCGGGGAAGTCGTAGCCCAGCACGTAGTCGGGCTTGACCTCAACCTCCGTGCCGGCCCGCACCGGCACGCCCGCCCTGCTCGCGCGCCCGAGAATCTTTTCGGCGATCGTGTAGCTCATGGCTCTCCACCCGCGCCTATCCGCCTGCCAGTCCGATGGTAGCCCGGAATTCTCACTACTTCTAACATTTCACTCGGTGGCCTATTCTCAGACATTCTATAATTCACTGTTTTAGCGACATATTTCTCTCTCACTCCAATCTCGTAACCTCTCTTGTCAAAGCTCTGTAAGAAAAACGCAAGTGGATTCGATCAAATGCCTGTGGGCCCTCGTCACATCCACTGCAATCGTCCACATGTCAGCCTGGGGCACTGACCGCCGACGCCGGAAACGGTCATCCCGCCAAGCTGGCCGCCCGGTTCCGCTCTTCTCCGCCGACCGCACGGCTTGGCGGATAAACCGGCGATGCACTAACATTCAACCAGGACCACTAAACGGGGGCGGGTCACGTCCACGGTGAACTCCTATCGACGGTTGAACGACACGGGTCTGTGGGCCCCGGTCGGCGCGAGTTGGGGCCTCCAGAACAGGTCCTGCGCCATTCGTGTCTCGAGCCCGGATCGATCCTGGGGAGCCTGAAGACCGAAACTTCGTGGATGTACTGAACTCGGGCGAAACCATCGAACGGATTCCCACCACCCTGCACGATGCGCTCGACGCGCTGGCGGAGGACGACGTGATCAGATCCGCCCTCCCCGGGGACCTGTACAGGGTCTACGATTGGTACAAGCGTGACGAATGGAACAAGTTCATCTGGCAAGTCTCAGACTGGGATGTGAACATGTATCTGGATTGCTTGCCCTGACGGGGTGATGGAGAATCGCAGGTGTTTTTCGAACTCACGTCCGCACAGATCGACCAGTTCAACGAAGACGGCTTTGTGATCGTCGATAAACTGATCGATGACGAGACGATCGAGGCACTTCGCGCGCGCTACAAAAAACTCTTTCGCGGTGAATTCGAAACCGGAATCCTGCCGGATGAAGTCAACTGGCAGGAGGGCGAGAGCGATCCTTCCCTGACCCGGCAAATCTGCAACGGATGGAAGGCGGATCGAACGATCGCGTCGGTGGTCATGAGGGCCGACCTGGGCAAGGCGATCGCCACACTCGGCGGATGGCCGGGCGCGCGTGTGATGGTCGACAACCTGCTGTGGAAGCCGCCCGGCACACGGCCGCTGGCTTATCACCAGGACAACGCCTATCTGGAATGGTTCCGGCCGACGGAGCTGCTGAGCTGCTGGATGGCGCTCGACGACACCAGGGCCGATGCAGGGACGGTCGAATTCGTCCGCGGATCGCACCGATGGCACCATTCGCTGCCCGAAGGCGAGTTTCACGGTCCCAAGGAATACCGCAAATATATGGAGCAGGCCGCCGCCGAGGAGGGTGTCGAGCCGGAAATCGTCCATGTGGAAGTTCCCAGGGGCGGCGGCTCCTTCCATCACGGTTGGACCTGGCACGGCTCGGGCGACAACACCGCGACGATCCCCCGCCGTTCTCTGGTGCTGCACGCCATGCGAAGCGACACGCACTACGTTCCGGACCGCTTGGGCCAGGGTGTCGGGTCGATCTACAGCCGCTACAAGCGGCTCGGCGATAATACCATCGATGAGAACTACTTTCCGGTCCTCTGGACGCGCGACGGCTATCGAACCCCAGATATCGACACTTACTTGAATGCCGCTCACAACTGACCGTGCGACGGCCACAGGTCCGGCGCGTCCTGGCTTGTGTGGCGACGGTTGATGAGCGATAGCCGCCCGACCCTGTTATTCGATACAACCACAATACGCACCGAGGAAGAGAAGCATGTCAGCAGCAGACAAGTTGGGTGGATATGCGAGCGGATTCGGCGACCTGAACGCTGAGGCAATCGCTGCGAACGTCACCGCCGACTACAAACTTCTCGACAAAGACGGGGCCGTCTACGGAAGAAACGACCTGCCGAGCTATATCGCCGAGCTAAGAAAGATCGGTGACAAAATGGACATCACCGATGTCGTGGTCGAGGGCGGTACCGCATGGTGCAAATGGCAGGTCGGCGATATTGTCGGTGCCGGCTTGATCAGTTTCGGAGAAGAGGGTGTTACGCAGGAGCAGCTGTTCTATTTCTAGTAAGGAACGGCCTTACCCAAGCGATCGGCCCCCAGATCACGAACGCCGCAACCCGTCGTGGGACGGTGAGTTCACGCGTGCGTGCGGGTGCTCGCCTGCCTCAGCAAGCTTACGATCTCCTCCGGCTTGTAGCGCTTCCTTGCCATCGTCGGTCCTCCTCGTTCCTAAACCTAAGGACGGATCAATCCGATGGGGGAGGATCACTGCGGAGGCACCGGCTACAAGAAGAGTCTCGTTATCGAGCGCGCCATGAACAACGAGTTGAAAAAGCTCGACGATGACGCCAAACGCGCTCTGATCGACAGACTTAGCGCCGAACTCGCAGAAGCCGAAGCAGCCGAGTAGCAGGGTGCGGCGCTCTACCCGCCGTTAGCGGTGAACATCTTCGTTCTCGTCGAGCACGCGAAATCCGCCGCGGACGAACACCGCGAGCGTGGCACCGTCAACCGAGACTGAGACATGTTTCGAGCCCGGCTTCAGTGAGACGAAGTCGTTGCGGCGGTAGACCGTGCCGTCGCTATCGGTCAGCGTCCCGTCGAGGACCAGGAACTCCTCGTAGCCGATATGCTCGTGGGGCGTCGAACCGGTCCCGGGCGCAAATCGAACCAGGTAGCAGCCCTCGCCCGCATCGGGGTCGTAACTGATGTTGTAGTAGCTGGCGCCAGGGCACGCCGGACGACCGGCGCGGACTGCGCGATTCATGCGATGGGGCGCCACGGTCCCGAAGGTCGCGGTCTCGACGTTCACGACCGTGCGATAGGACGCGAGGGACGTGCTCAACTAGGCCGTCGCCTGCACCGTTGGCGCCATGGACCAGAGCTCAGCCATCAACTGGCTCGTTATTCTCTAGCGTGCGGAAGCCGCCGCGAATGAAGACCGCGACCGTGCAACCGGTGTGTGAGACCGAGAAATGCTTGGAGCCGGGCTTGAGGGATACAAGGTCGTTCTTCTTGTAGATAGCGCCATCGCAGTCCTCGATCTCGCCGTCGAGAACCAAGAACTCCTCATACCCGACGTGCTCGTGAGGGATTGAGGTTCCGCCGGGTTTGAAACGAATCAAGAAACGGCCGCCGCCCTCTGCCTGGTCATAGCTGACGTTGCACCAAGTGAGGTCAGACTGAACCGACCCTTGCAGCCCGTATGGCACGAACTCCGCCGTATCGAGGTTGACCATATGCCGTTGCGAATCGAGGGTGCTCGACATTGGCTCGCCTTCTCAAAATTGGCCCAGCCAAGAAAGGCGGGCACGACGTTGATCGCCGAGATCAGCCTACGCGAGCGACGGACGAGCCGGCAAGACCTTGCCCCCAGGGCATGGCCAAGCATCCGCGCAGGGTCATCCCCGCACATGCGGCGCGCCGACACCTTGCCGAGTGAACCCGCCGAGGTCGAGGCCAAAGCCAGCACATCGCGCCACCCAGGGGGGGCCGCACCGTGACGCCAGGAACCGTCACCCTGGCAAAGCGGATCCGCTCGGACACGCCGAGCACCTCCGCCGCCTCGGCCTGGCTCAACGGCCGCGCGGTGGTCCGCGCATACGCCTCCTCGAACTACATCAATCTCAGCCCCTGTGCCTGATCCGTCCGACGCATCGCCTCCCTCCACACCACCGAGGCGTTCCAAGACCGGACAGATCATCTGGTACATGGGACGGACATATCCTGTGTTGCCGACGTTCACGAAATTCGGTTCTGTTGCGTTCTCAAGAAATCGTAGACAATCTCCGGTTGTCTTGAAGAAACGAGAAAGCGGCCTTCGGGAGTCGGGAGTAAGGACCAATCGGGCGGTTGACGACACACGCGCTTGATTTGACGTCGGGCACGCCGGCACGGGGATTGAAGCTGGAGCTCTGGCGCCTAGACGGCGCGGCAGCAGAACGACTCAAGACAGTCGTGACGAACAGCGACGGCCGGGTTGATGGCGCCTTGCTGGAAGGGGAGGCGTTTGCCGCCGGGACCTACGAGCTGCGCTTCATGGCGGGCGACTATCGAAGGCGCACCGGCGGGCCGTTTCCCGAACCGTTGTTCCTCGATGTCGTGCCGGTGCGCTTCGGTGTGGCGGATCCACAAGGCCACTACCACGTCCCGCTGCTGCTTTCCGCCTATGGCTATTCCACCTATCGCGGAAGTTGACGCATGACGCGCTCGTCGGTTCGGTTTCTCCACCGCGGCGAGGTCGTCTCGCTCTCCGATGTGGCAGCGAACGAGACCCTCCTCGACTATTTGCGGCTGCGCCGCCATGCCTTCGGCAGCAAGGAGGGCTGCGCCGAGGGCGACTGCGGCGCCTGCACTGTGGCGCTCGGCACCCTGCGCGGCGGCAGGCTGGAATACGCGCCGGTCAACAGCTGCATCTGCCTTCTGGGCATGATCGACGGCAAGGAGCTGGTCGCTGTGGACGACCTGGCCAGCCCGGACGACGCACTGCACCCCGTGCAGGACGCGGTCCTGAGGCATCACGGCAGCCAGTGTGGCTTCTGCACGCCGGGCATCGTGATGAGTCTCTTCACCCTGTACCACGGTGGCGGGCGCGGTGACCGGCAGGCGGTGAACGACGCGCTCGCCGGCAATCTATGCCGCTGCACCGGCTACCGGCCGATCGTCGATGGCGCGCTGGAGGCGTGCGCCGGAACGCCTCGCGACGCATTCGCGGCGCGCCGTGCAGCCACCGTCGAACGCCTGGCGGCCCTAGACGATGGCGAGGACCTCTTCATCGGCGACGAGGCGAGGGGTTTCTTCGCGGCGCCGGCCACGGTCGAGGCTCTGGCCCGGCTTTACGCCCGGCATCCGGACGCCACGCTGGTCGCGGGCGCCACGGATGTCGGGTTGTGGATCACCAAGCAGATGCGGGCCCTGCCCAAGATCGTTCACCTGGGGCGGGCGGCCGGCCTGGCGGACATGCGCGAGACCGAAGCGGGCTTCCATATCGGCGCCGGCGTCACCTATGCGCGCGCGGAAAGCGCCATGGCGGCGATCGATCCCGATCTCGTCGAGTTGTTCCGCCGTTTGGGCGCCAAGCAGGTCCGCGCGGTGGGGACGCTCGGCGGCAACATCGCCAACGGCTCCCCGATCGGCGATACGCCGCCCGCTCTGATCGCGCTCGGTACGACACTGCACCTGCGCCGGGGCCAGGCGACGCGGTCGATGTCACTCGAGGACTTCTTCATCGACTACGGCAAGCAGGACTTAGCGGCGGGCGAGTTCGTGACCGGTATCGACGTGCCGCGCCTCAAGTCCGACGAGGTCTTCCGCTGCTACAAGATCTCCAAGCGCTTCGATCAGGACATCTCCGCCCTTCTGGGCGCCTTCAGGTTCACCTTGGAGGAGCGCCGCGTCGTCGATGCGCGTGTCGCATTCGGTGGCATGGCGGCCACGCCGAAACGGGCCGCCGCCTCGGAAGCCGCCCTCAAGGGCCTGCGGCTTGCGGACCGGCGCGGCTGGGACGCCGCCTGCGAGGCCCTGGCGTCGGATTTCCGGCCCATCGACGACATGCGGGCCAGCGCACCGTACCGGCTGGAGACGGCGCAGGCGCTCCTGCGCAAGGCACTGCACGAGGCGGGCGGCGAGGCAAGTGCTGCGACCCGGCTCTTGGGCCTCCGGCCCAGGGGGACGGAGCGTGCCGCCTGACGTTCCTCAACCGGACCGGACCGCGCCCGCTGACGGCAACCGCTCGGTTGGGCAGGCCCTGGCCCATGACAGCGCCCTCTGGCACGTCCTAGGCACGGCGCGCTTCATCGACGACATTCCCGAGCCGGCGGCGCTGGTGCATGTCGCGCCCGGCTATGCCGCGCATGCCGCCCGCGGCCGGATCACCGCGCTCGACCTCGATGCGGTACGGGCCGCGCCAGGCGTCGTGGCGGTTCTGACCGCCGCCGACATCCCCGGACGGAACGATTGCAGCCCGGTCTTCGGCGACGATCCCATCCTCGCCGACGGCCGCATCGCCTTTCACGGCCAGGTGGTCTTCGCTGTGGCAGCGCTCAGCCGGGACGAGGCCCGCCGCGCCTGCCGCCAGGCGCGCATCGCGGTCGAGGAGGAGACGCCTCACGTCTCGGTCGAGGCGGGCCTCGCCTCGGGCGAGACGGTCCTCCCCGATTACCAGTTTCTGCGCGGCGAGCCGGGTGCGGACATGAAACGGGCCCGGCATACTGCGTCGGGCTCTCTCCACGTCGGTGGTCAGGAGCACTTCTATCTCGAGGGGCAGGTCGCCATGGCCCTGCCCGGCGAGGGCGGCGCGATGCACGTCCTCTCGTCGACGCAGCATCCTACGGAAATCCAGCACCTCGTGGCTGGCATGCTGGAGAAGCCGGACTCGGACGTGGTGTGCGAATGCCGCCGCATGGGCGGCGCGTTCGGCGGCAAGGAGAGCCAGGCCGCGCAATGGGCCTGCCTCGCCGCGCTCGCGGCGAGCGTGACCGGCTCGGCCGCCAAGCTTCGCCTCGACCGTGACGACGACATGATCATGACCGGCAAGCGTCACGATTTCATAGTCGACTACAGCTATGGCTGCGACGACACGGGCAGGCTGCTCGCGGTCGACGCCGCGCTCAACGCACGCTGCGGCTACTCGGCCGATCTCTCCATGGCCGTCTGCGACCGGGCCATGTTCCATGCCGACAACGCCTACTACTATCCGAGCGCGCGGATCCTTTCGCGGCGGGTGAGGACCGACACGGTCTCGAACACGGCGTTCAGGGGCTTCGGCGGGCCGCAGGGCATGATGCTTGCCGAACGGATGATGGACGACATCGCTTGCCGGCTCGGCCTGGACCCGCTGGACGTGCGCAAGCGCAATCTTTACGGCCGTGGGCGGGACGTGACGCCCTATGGCATGAAGGTCGGCGACAACACCCTGTCGCGGCTGGTGCGCGAGCTCGAGAAGACCAGCGGCTACCGGGAGCGGCGCAAGGGCATCGCGGCCTTCAACGAGATCAACCGGTTTCTCAGGAAAGGAATGTCTCTCACGCCCGTCAAGTTCGGGATCGCCTTCACGCTGAAGCACCTCAACCAGGCGGGCGCGCTCGTGCATGTCTATACCGACGGCTCCGTGCTGGTGAACCATGGCGGCACCGAGATGGGGCAGGGGCTCCACACCAAGGTTGCACAGGTGGTAGCCGAGGAGTTCGGCATCGGCTTCGACAGGGTGAGGATCACCGCGACGAAGACCGACATGGTGCCCAACACCACGCCGACCGCCGCGTCGTCCGGGTCCGATCTGAACGGCATGGCGGCGAAGCGGGCGGCCGCCACGATAAAGGACCGCATGGCTGCGCTGGCCGGCCGGCTCTACCAGGTGCCCAAGGCTGAGGTCCGCTTCGCCGGCGGCATGGTCGCGATCGGCAAGCGGGAGATCCCCTTTGCGGAGCTGGCGAAGACCTGCTTCCTCGAACGGGTCTCGCTCTCGTCGACCGGTTACTTCGCGACACCGAAGATCACCTGGGACCGCGCGTCGGCGAGCGGGCGGCCGTTCCTCTATTTCGCCTACGGCGCCGCCTGCTCGGAGGTGACGATCGATACCCTGACCGGAGAGATGCGGGTGGATCGGATAGATCTCCTGCACGATGTCGGCAACTCGCTCAACCCCGCGATCGACATCGGTCAGATCGAAGGCGGCTTCGTGCAGGGCATGGGCTGGCTTACCACCGAAGAGCTGGTGTTCGATGCGAAGGGTCGGCTCACGACTCACGCGCCGTCCACCTATAAGATACCGGTCGCAAGCGATGTGCCGGAGGACTTCAGGGTTGCGCTATGGGAGTCCAAGGGCAACAGGGAAGCGACCATCTATCGCTCGAAGGCGGTAGGCGAGCCGCCCCTGATGCTGGCGATATCGGTGTTCTCGGCGATCTCGAACGCCATCGCCAGCCTCAATCCCGGGCGGGTGCCCGCGCTCGACGCGCCGGCGACGCCGGAAGCGATTACCCGCGCGATCCGCTCCATGCGGGACGCATGAGGCGATGAGATGAACACCTGGGCGACCATCGGCCGAGCGCTCCGCGGTGAGCAGAGCTGTGCCATGGTCAGCATCGTCGAAGCCAAGGGTTCGGCGCCGCGCAACGCCGGAGCTCGCATGGTCGTACTGGAGGACGGTTCGTTCGCCGGCACGATCGGCGGCGGTGCGCTGGAATGGCGGGCGATCGCGCGCGCCCAAGCAGCCTTGGCGAAGGCCGGAGCAGGCGGGGACCCTCCTCCGGTGGGCCTTGCCCGAATGGCGCTCGGCCCCGATCTCGGCCAGTGCTGCGGCGGCTCGGTGCGCGTCCTCCTGGAAGTGTTCACGCCCGGACGATCCGCCGAAGTGCAGGCGCTCGCCGACGCCGAAAGGGCGGGACTCTTCGTCACCGAGGGTCGCATCGCCGAGCGCTGCGTGGAGCGGACCATTCTGATTCGCGATCTCCCGGGCGGCGAAGATAGCCTGCTGGCGGCTGACGGACGTTTGCTGGAGCGCTTCGGGACGCGGAAGCAGGTTCTGGCCCTCATCGGCGCTGGCCATGTCGGACGCTCCCTGATCATCTCGCTCGCGCCGCTCGACTTCAGCGTGGTGTGGATCGATCCGCGGGAGGACGAATTTCCCTCCATCGTGCCGGGCGACGTGCGTGTGGTCGTGACGGAGGCGCCGGCGGCCGAGCTCGACGCGGTACCCGATGGCGCTTTCGTGCTGGTGATGTCGCACAGCCATGCGCTCGATTTCGACGTCGTCCTCGCCGCGCTGCAGGCAAGGCGGTTCGGCTATGTCGGCCTGATCGGCTCGGCGTCGAAGAAGGCCCGCTTCATCAGCCGTATGCGGCAAGCGGGCCTGGGGGATGACGATATCGCGCGGCTGGTGTGCCCCATCGGCATCGAGGGCATCGAATCGAAGCAGCCGGCGGCCATTGCCGCGTCGGTGGTCGCAGACCTGCTGCGCCGCAGGGACGCGATGGCGCTTGCGGCGCACAGCGCGGTAGCCTCGTCCTAGGGACCCGTGCCGCGGGTCCGGGACGGATGAGCATCAGCGCCATGCGATCGGATGACGCCAACGAGGCGGCTTCAAGCGCGTACATTCTCGAAGCCCGCAACATCGTAAAGCTCTTCGGTGATTTGCGGGCCAACGACGATATTGACCTGAGCTTGAAGCCCGGCGAGATCCACGCGCTGCTGGGCGAGAACGGCGCCGGCAAGTCCACCCTGGTGAAGATCATCTACGGTGCCCTGCAGCCAACATCGGGGCAGCTCTTCTGGCAGGGAGCTCCGGCAACGATTTCAAATCCCGCGGCGGCGCGGGAGCTAGGCATCGGCATGGTGTTTCAGCACTTCTCGCTGTTCGACGCGCTGACCGTCACGCAGAACATCGCGCTTGCCCTGGCGGGGGAGAGGGACATGGCGGCGCTCGCCGGACGGATCGAAAAGGTCTCCGCCGACTACGGTTTGCCGCTTCGGCCCGACGCGGTCGTGGCGGATCTTTCGGTGGGCGAACGCCAGCGCATCGAGGTCGTGCGCTGCCTTTTGCAGGAGCCGCGCCTGCTGATCCTGGACGAACCCACCGCGGTCCTGACGCCGCAGGAGGCAGATCAGCTCTTCGTCACCCTGGAGCGCCTGGCCGGCGAAGGCTGCGCGGTGCTCTACATTTCCCATCGTCTGGAAGAGGTCAAACGCCTCTGCCACGACGCGACGATCCTGCGCCATGGACGCCTGGTGGCGCGGGTCGATCCACAGCAGGAATCCGCCGCTTCCCTCGCCAGGCTCATGATCGGCAGCGACGTCGCAGCGCTCAAGCCGGCGAGCGGTGCGGCACCCGGCGAACCCCTGCTCGAGCTCGCCGGCCTCTCCATGCCGACCGATGACCCATTCGGCGTTGCGCTGAAGAGCATCGATCTTGTGGTGCGGTCCGGCGAGATCGTCGCGGTGGCGGGAGTCGCGGGCAACGGCCAGTCGGAGCTCTTCGACGCCATCTCGGGCGAGCGGACGAGCGCGTCCGCGGATGCGGTCAAGCTGGCGGGCGCACCCTGCGGCCGCGAGAACATCTCGCGGAGGCGCCGGCGCGATGCCGCCTTCGTGCCAGAAGAGCGCATCGGCCACGCCGCCGTCTCGGACCTGCCGCTCTCCGAGAACGTCGTTCTCACCCACCATGCCGTGGGGGAACATGTCGTGCGCAACGGCCTGATCAACCGCGGCGCGGCACGGGATGTGATGGCCAGGGTTGCCGAGCACTACGATGTGCGCAAGAACTTGCCGGATCCAGAAGCGCGCGCGCTTTCCGGCGGCAACCTGCAGAAGTTCGTTGTCGGCCGCGAGCTGGAGCGCAGGCCCCGCATCCTGTTGGTGCATCAGCCGACCTGGGGAGTCGATGCGGGTGCGGCGGCGTTCATTCGCCAGTCCCTGATCGACATGGCACGGAACGGCTCGGCGGTTCTGGTGATCAGCCAGGATCTCGACGAGATCTTCGAGATCGCCGATCGCATCGCGGTGATCTCGCGCGGCGAGCTTTCGGAAGCCTATCCGGCGGGAGAGCTGAGCCCGGAGCGGATCGGCCTGCTGATGGCGGGTGCCCACGAGAAAGCCGGCCGGGGCGCCAAGCTCGGGGCTGGAGCGTGATCCTTAGGCTGGAGAAGCGCAGCCAGCGTTCGACGCTGATGGCGCTGCTGTCCCCGGTGCTGGCAATCGCCGTCACGCTGGCTCTCGGCGCCGCCATGTTCGCGGGCCTGGGATTCAATCCCGCCGAAGCGCTCTACATGTACTTCGTCGAGCCGTTGACCAGCGTCTGGTCGGTCGAGGAGGTGATCGTTAAGGCCGCGCCGCTCATCATCATCGGCGTTGGCCTTGCCGTCTGCTACACCGCCAATGTCTGGAACATCGGTGCGGAGGGCCAGCTTACGATCGGCGCCCTGGTCGGCGCCGCCATCCCGATTTATTTCCCTGACTGGCAGTCGCCGCTGGTCCTGGTCCTCATGCTCGCTCTCGGCGCCGCGGGCGGTGCGCTCTTCGCCGCCATCCCGGCGTTCCTGAAGAACCGTTTCTCCGCCAACGAGATCCTGACCAGCCTGATGCTCGTCTACGTCGCCCAGTTGCTGTTGGACTGGCTGGTGCGCGGGCCCTGGCGAGACCCCGACGGCTACAACTTTCCGCAATCCATACCGTTCGAGGGCTGGCAGCTCCTGCCGCTTCTGGGCGAGGGAAGGGTGCATATCGGCGCCGTCTTCGCCGTTGCCGCGGTCATCGTCGTCGCCTTCATGATGGGACGGACGCTGCGCGGGTTCGAGGTCCGCGTCGTCGGCACCTCACCGCGCGCCGCCGCTTTCGCCGGCTTCAGAGGGAAGCGGGTGATCCTGTTCTGCTTTATGCTGTCCGGCGCCCTCGCCGGCCTGGCTGGCATCTGCGAAGTCGCCGGCCCGAACGGCGAACTTCAACCGAACATCTCGCCCGGCTACGGCTTCACCGCGATCATCGTCGCCTTTCTCGGTCGCCTGAACCCAATTGGCGTGCTCTTCGCGGGCGTCCTTCTGGCCATCAGCTATATGGGCGGAGAGGGGGTGCAGGTGGAACTCGGCATCTCCGACAAGACGACTCAGGTGTTCCAGGGCATGCTGCTGTTCCTCATCCTGGCCTGCGACACGCTGATCCGTTACCGCATAAGGCTCGTTCACACTTAGAAGATGACCAGGGAGGTCTAGGCAGCGATCGATGGGAGCCCTGGAAGCCGTCATTCTGACGATCATCACGGCGTCCACGCCATTGCTGCTGGCGGCGACCGGAGAGCTCGTCACGGAACGCTCGGGCGTCCTCAACCTGGGCGTCGAAGGCATGATGATCATGGGCGCGGTCTGCAGCTTCGCCGCCGCCTACACGACCGGCTCGGCGCTGATCGGCATTCTGGCCGGGCTGTACGCGGGCGTCGTCATGTCGATGCTCTTCGCCTTTCTGACCCAGACGTTGATGACCTCGCAGGTTGCGACCGGGTTGTCGCTCACCCTGTTGGGGCTGGGGCTGTCCGGCCTGATCGGCGAGGGGTTCACGGGGCTGCCTGGGGTGAAGCTCGCATCTATCCACATCCCCCTCCTGACCGACATCCCCTTCATCGGACCGATCCTGTTCGGCCAGGATATTCTGGTCTACGCCTCCCTGGCGTTGACCGCGGCCACGGGCTACGTGCTGTTTCGCACCCGAATCGGCCTCGTCATCAACGCGGTGGGCAACAATCACCACTCTGCCCATGCGCTCGGCTACGGCGTGATCAAGGTGCGCTATGCCTGCATCGCCTTCGGCGGCGCCTGCTCCGGTCTGGCCGGCGCGTATCTGGCGCTGGCCTACACCACGCAGTGGATCGAGAGCATGAGCGCGGGCCGCGGCTGGATCGCCCTGGCGCTGGTCGTCTTTTCCACCTGGCTGCCCAAGCGCCTGTTTATCGGGGCCTATCTCTTCGGCACGGTCTGGATCATGGGCCTTTACGTCCAGGGTATGGGCGTCGGGATCCCGTCGCAGCTATTGTCGTCCTTGCCCTACCTCGTCACGATAGTGGTGCTGGTAATCATTTCAGGGAACAGGTCTTTGATCAGGGTGAACACGCCCGCATGCATCGGGCAGCCCTTCGCGCCCGAGAGGTAGAGGGAGAGTGAAGCCGCTTGCGCGTCACGGTGAGCGTTGGCGGAACAACATGTTGCACCGCATGGACACTTGCTGAAGCGAAAGGAGTCATCATGAAGAAGCTCATTGGAATGGTCGCGGTCGCGCTGGCGATGACCCTCGCCTCGGGCGCCGCATCCGCTGCCGACAAGCTGAAGGTCGGTTTCATCTATGTCGGACCCATCGGCGATCATGGCTGGACCTACGCCCATGACCAGGGCCGCCTCGCGCTCGAGGGGGAACTCGGTGACATGGTCGAGACCGTGTACGTCGAGAGCGTGCCGGAGGGCGCGGACGCCGAGCGCGCCATCGAGCGACTGGCGCGGCAGGGTGCCGGGCTGATCTTCACCACGTCCTTCGGCTACATGAACCCGACGATCAAGGTTGCCGAGCGCTTTCCCGACGTGAAGTTCGAGCACGCGACCGGCTACAAGAGGTCCGACAACGTCGCGTCCTACAACGCGCGCTTCCATGAAGGCCGGTATGTCATCGGCCAGATCGCCGCGCGGACGTCGAAGTCGGGGGTTGCCGGCTACATCGCGTCCTTCCCCATTCCCGAGGTCGTGATGGGCATCAACGCTTTCCTGCTCGGCGCGCAGACCGTAAACCCGGACTTCAAGCTCAAGGTGGTCTGGGTCAACACGTGGTTCGATCCGGGCAAGGAAGCCGACGCCGCGAAGGTGTTGATCGGCCAGGGCGCGGACATCATCACGCAGCACACCGATTCGACGGCGCCCCTGCAGATCGCCGAAGAGCAAGGTGTGCACGCCTTCGGTCAGGCCTCCGACATGATCCACTTCGCCCCCAAGGCGCAGTTGACGTCGATCATCGACAACTGGGCCCCCTACTACATCGAGCGTGCCAAGGCGGTGCTCGGCGGGACCTGGGAGTCGATGGACACGTGGAACGGCATGGCCGCGGGTACGGTCAAGATGGCGCCCTACACCAACATGCCCGATGACGTCGCGGCGGCGGCGATGGAAACGGAAGCCATGATCGCCTCCGGGGAACTCAACCCCTTCGCCGGTCCCATCCACCGGCAGGACGGCACGCTGGCCGTGCCCGAAGGCGAGATCATGGACGACGGGACGCTGGCGGGCATGAACTGGTACGTCCAGGGCGTCGACGACACCTTGCCGGAATAGGCCGTTACCGATACTGGCCGGCGCACCGTTCCTGCCGCGATGCAGGCCCGGTGCGCCGGCCGGCCCGGATTTCTCACCAATGTTGCGGCCTGCGTCGCGTGGGACGCGCGACGCGCTGCGCGCCTTTCCTGCCCTGTCGCCCTGAAAGCGCCGCGCAGACAGTGCCCTTGGTGAGAAGTCCGGGCTAGCGTGAGGACGGGGAGACACGCGATTGGCCGCTTTCGCCGTCGACTGGCTCAATCTCCTTATTCGCTGGGCGCACATGATCGCCGGCATCGGCTGGATCGGCACCTCCTTCTATTTCATCGCTCTCGACGTCGCGCTGAAGAAGCGCGAAAAGATGAAGGAAGGCGTGCTGGGGACCGCCTGGCAAGTGCATGGCGGCGGCTTCTACCACGTCGAGAAGTTCACCGTTGCACCGAAGGAGCTGCCCGGCGACCTGATCTGGTTCAAGTGGGAAGCCTATCTCACTTGGTTTACCGGCTTCCTGCTCCTGATCGTGCAATTCTACCTCAACGCCGGCACCTGGATGATCGATCCTGCGGTGCTGGCCCTCGAGCCATTGCACGCGGTCGGCATCTCGGTGGCGAGCCTCGCCGTCGGATGGTTCGTTTACGACGGCATGTGCCGCTCACCCATCGGCACGCGGCCAACCCTTCTCGCCGTCGCGACATTCGTGTGGATTCTCCTCGCGGCCTACGTCTACACCAACGTCTTCTCCGGCCGCTCGGCGTTGATCCATGTCGGCGCCTTCATCGGCACCCTCATGGCGGCCAACGTGTTTGCGGTGATCATTCCCAATCAGAAGAAGATCACCCGGGCTTTGCTGGAGGCGCGAGAGCCGGACCCGAAGTTCGGTGCCATCGGCAAGCAGCGCTCGGTCCACAACACATATCTGACGCTGCCGGTGCTCGTGACCATGGTGGGCGGGCATTACCCGATGCTGTCGGCTCATCCTCAGGCCTGGCTGATCGTCGCCTTCATCCTCGTCGGCGGCGCCTGCCTGCGCCACGCCTTCATCCGCCACGAGGCGGGCGCCCCGTTCGCAGGTTTCGTCTGGACCCTGCCCGTCATGCTGATCGCCCTCTTCGCGGCCGTGTGGATGACCTCGCCCCAGCAACGGGAGACGGCGGACCTCGATGTTTCCGACGTGGAGGTCATGGCCATCGTCGACAAGCACTGCCTGTCCTGCCATGCCGCGAGTCCCAGCCATGAGGGCTTCGACACGCCGCCCAAGGATATCGTGCTGGAGACCATCGACGACCTGCACCGTCACGCGGAACTGGTGGCGAAATTCACGGTCCAGACCCGCGCCATGCCACTGGGCAACGAGACCGGCATGACGGACGAGGAGCGCGCGCAGCTCGGCGCCTGGATCGACGACAGGTAAGACGATGGGCGAAGGGACGATGCGGGCTAGAGGCATGCTCCTCTCCATCGGCGATCTCAACCGGATGACCGTGCCCGATTTCACCGCCAGGTTCGGCGACGTGGCGGAGCATTCGCCCTGGGTCGCCGAGCGTGCCGCCGGCGCCCGCCCCTTTGCCGACCGGGACGGAGTCGCCCAAGCATTTGCCGCTGCCCTGCGCTGCGCGGCGCGGGACGAGCAACTGGCCGTGCTGCGCGCGCATCCGGATCTCGCCGGCCGGGCGGCGGTCATCGACGCATTGACCGAGACGTCGCGCAGGGAACAGGCGGGCGCGGGCCTCGACCGGTTGACGCCTGAGGAATTCGAACGCTTCACCGCGCTCAATGCCGCCTACAAGGAACGCTTCGGGATCCCCTTCATCTTCGCGGTCAAGGGCGCGACCAAGGACATGATCCTGGCCGCCTTCGAAGAGCGTCTCGCCAACGGACGGGAGGTGGAGATCAAGAACGCGGTCAACAACGTCTGCCGCATCATGCGCTTCCGCATTGAGGATCAGGTCGCGGGATGACGACGGGCGCCGATGCCGCAGCGCGGGTTCTGCGCGGCCGCACAGTGAGCTTCAGGGACGATCCCCGCTTCGTCGGCCCCCACCAGGCGATGCGCAGCCACGACGACGGCGCGGTGGTCGTGGGCCAGCGGGGCCGCATCCTCTGGCACGGCCCCTTCGCCGACCTGCCGCGGGAGCACGCCGAGGCTCCGCGCGACCGCTATGACGGCGAGGTCATCCTGCCCGGATTGATCGATGCGCACGTTCACTTCCCGCAACACCGCATGCTGGCGGCGCCCGCGCACGACCTGCTCGAATGGCTCGATCGATTCGCCTTCCCCGAGGAAGCGCGATACGCATCCGAGGACCATGCCGCGGCGGCCGCAGAGAGCTTTCTCGACAAGCTCGTGAGCCACGGCACAACCAGCGCGCTCGTCTTCTCCTCGGTGCATGGGAAAGCGGCCGCCGGCCTCTTTCGGGCCGCGCGGCGGCGCGGACTCTGTCTGATCACGGGGGCGACCATGATGGACCGCAACGCTCCCCGCGCCGTGACTCAGGACGCCGCAGCGAGCGCCCGGGAGAGCGCCGAGCTCATCTCGTCGTGGCACGAGGTTGAACGCCTGCGCTACGCTCTCACGGTGCGTTTTGCCATCACGTCGAGCGAAGCGCAGCTTCGACTCGCCGGCGAACTCCTGGCGGACCATCCTGGTTGCCTGCTCCACACGCATCTCTCGGAGAGTGCTGCGGAGATCGATCTGGTGAAGCGGCTGTTTCCCTGGTCGAAGGACTACACCGATGTCTATGCGCGGTTCGGCCTCGTAGGTGAGAACGCTGTCTTCGCCCATGGCATCCATCTCTCGGAACGCGAATGCCAGGCTTTGCACGACGCAGGCTCGATGGTCGTCCATTGCCCGACCTCGAACGCTTTTCTGGGATCGGGCCTGTTCGACATCGAGCATGTGGGCGCGGCGCGGCGTCCGGTCAGAGTGGGCGTTGCCACCGACATCGGCGGCGGCACCAGCTACTCCCTACTCCAGACGCTCGCCGAGGCGTACAAGACCGCTAGGCAGAAGGGCTGCAGTTTCAGCGCCTTCGACGGGTTCTACCTCGCCACCCTGGGCAATGCGCGCGGCCTTCGTCTCGATGCCGAGATCGGCACGCTCGATGCCGGACGCTGGGCCGATGTCGTTGTCCTCGACCCACAGGCGACGCCGGTGCTGGCCGCCCGCCAGGAGCTCTCGGAGAGCCTGGAGGACATGCTATTCGCGCTGATGATGCTGGGCGACGACCGCGCCGTGCGGGCGGTCTACGTCAAGGGCACGAAGGTCGCCGGCCGGGATCGCCGAGCACGACCGTGACCCTGGCAAGAATTCCGGGCTAACCGATCAGGCGAAGCTCGCGTGGAAAGGACGTCAGCGAGCGGGAGCCATCCTCGGTGATGGTCACGTCGTCCTCGATCCGGATGCCGACATCGCCCGCCCCGTAGAGGCCTGGCTCGACGGTGATGACGAAACCCGGCTCCAACTCTTGGTGGTTCCCGACCATGACCTGCGGTGCCTCGTGCACGTCGAGCCCGAGGCCGTGGCCGGTCTTGTGCACGATCATGTCCGCGAAGGGCGAGGAACGGAGCACGTCGGTCACGGCCGTGTCCAAATCGTGCGCCGTGACGCCCGGCCCGGCCACGCGGCGGCCGAGCGCATTCGCCGCACGCACGGTCTCGTAGATTTCTGCATGGCGGTCGTTCACGTGCTCGCAGAAGAATGTGCGCGTGATGTCCGCGCTGAATCCGTCGATCTTCGCCCCGAAATCGATTAGGAGCGCATCGCCGGGTTCGAGCGGCGTGTCGCCCGGCGTTCCATGCGGGTTCGCCGCATTGGCGCCCGCCAGCACGATGGGATCGAAGCCAAATGCTGCCGACCCGTGGGCGAGCATGAGGGTCTTCAAGAGCGCCGCGATGGCCTGCTCGGTATCGCCGGCGCCGACCTCTTCCAGGGTTTCTCCCAGCGCCAGCTCGCTGATCTGGATTGCGCGGGAGAGGCTCGCGATCTCGTCCTCGTCCTTGGCAATGCGGAGCGCCTGAAGAGCCGCATCGGCATTCCGTACCTCGCCGTTCCCCATGTGGCGGCGAAGGGCATCGTATTCGAACATGCGCATCCGCCCGCCTTCGACGCCCACCGCCGCAGCCCCCATCGCGCGGGTCGCGGTCTTGAAGGCGTCTTCGAAGCCGTCGCTGTCCTGCCAGTAGAAGGTCTCCGCATCGGGGAAAGCGCTCGACCACTTGAGGCGTTCGAGTTCCGGCATGATGGCAAGGATGCCGCCCGTTTCCGTGACGAACAGCAGCGTCGGGCGCTCCATCAGGGGGAAGTCGAGGCCGGTCAGGTATTGGAAGTTGGGCCCAGGCACGAAGGCGGCGGCATCCAGGCCCGCGCCTCGGATCAGCTGGGCTGCGCGGTCACGGCGCCCGGCATGGCGGGTCATAGCGCTCCAAGCCCCTCACCAAAGCGCTCTAGACCCATCTTCGCCCCGAACCGGGGTTCAAGAGAGCGGACAATGATCGCGACGTCGGCCAGGATCATTCGCTCGATGGCGCGGTCGCTCGTGTCGGCATCACCGGCAATAATCGCTTCTACGAGCGCCTTCAGGCAGTCGGCCGACGCACGGCGCTCGTCCGCGGTCGCATTCGGAACGTAGTGGAGCACCCGCATGCGCATGCCCGCATCGATGACCTGCTCGAAGAACTTGATCAGGAAGATGTTGCCGGAAAGCCCCGCCAGATGGCGAAGCGCCTCCAGTTCGCTCCTGAGCGACGCTTCCCAGTCTTCGGCTTCCACGGCCCGGACGAAGCGCTGCACATGCTCGTTCAGTACCTCCGCTTCGGCCCGGCCGGAGACCGCCGCCGCCCGTGCCACAGCCCGGGAGATGATCAGCGCGGTGTCCAGATAATCGCCGGTGTTGTCGAGCGAGAAGGGCGCCACAATGCTGGTCCGGTTCGGTAGGAACTGGACCAGTCTTTCGCCCGCGAGCAGGAGCAGGGCCTCCCGGATAGGCGTGCGCGAGACCTCGAAGCGGGCAGCGAGGTCGCGCTCGTCGAGGGCGGAGCCTGGGGCAATCCGCAGCCAGAGAATCTCTTCGCGCAGGACGTCATACACCTGCAGCGCGCCGCGGCGCCCGCGCTTCCTGGGAGTTGCCTTGATCTTCGCTGCCATGCGCCGAGAATCAGGCTGCCGATACGCTTGCTCTGCCGGATTGCATTATGTTTGCATAATGGTAGACTGCGGGTAAGTCAAGATGCAGAAGGGAGACATCGAAATGACGCGATCCGTAACCTTGGCGCTCGGGGCCGCAGCCCTTGCCCTGGCCGTTGCACTGGCCACGCCCGCAATGGCGCAATCGAAGAAAGTCGCCTTCTTCGCGGCCTCTTCGCAGAACGGCTTCAACCAGGCCACTTACGAAGGCGTCGAGGAAATGGCCATTCAGCTCGGCTACGAGGCCGAGATCTACGACGGCCAGTTCAACGCCAGCCACCAGTACAGCCAGATCGAGGACGTGCTCGCCAGCGGCCGGTTCGCGGGCATGATCGTGGCGCCCAACGACCCTGTCGGAATCTCGGGCGCTTTCGAGCAGGTGATCGAGGCCGGAGTGCCGATCGCGACCGTGCTCTTCCCGATCGGGCCGGACCTCACCACTCTGGATCCGCAGGTGCCGGGAATCACGGCGACGGTCGCATCGCCGCCCGTCGACGGCGCCACCTGGCAGGCCGAGGCCGCAGCGGCCCACTGCGCCGACAAGGATCCCTGCAACGTCATCATCATCATCGGCTTCAAGACCTTCCCCTTCGACAACCTCCGGCTCGAGACCTTCGAGAAGGTCCTCGCCCGGTACCCCAACATCAAGATCGTGGGAACCGGCGAAGGCTGGTATTCGCCGGATACCTCGCTGAAGGCGATGCAGGACATGCTGCAGGCGGCGAAGGACGTGCATGTGGTGCTGTCGAACGCCGACCAGCATCTGGTGGGTGCGGAGATCGCGCTGGAGGCAGAGGGCTACAATGTGGCCGACCTCTACCTCATCGGCGGCGGCGCCGCGGCGATCTCGATCGAGGCGATCCGCGAAGGTCGCTGGGACGCCACCCTCGCCTACTTCCCCAAGACCATGGGCGCGCTGGCGATGGAGCAGATCGCCAACGCCATCGAGGGAAAGCCCGTGTCCAACGCCATCAACATGGACGTCTCGGGCCCGCTCCAGGCCATGATCGACACGGCTATTCTCGACGCCAACCCCGACTTCAGGGGCGAGTGGGAGCAGTAATCGACAATTCACGCCGGGGCCTCCGGGCCCCGGCGGCCGATTAGCGCCGGGAGGTGCCGACTTGACCCGACACTACCGGGTGTCAGCCGACATCGGCGGCACGTTCACGGATATCGTCTACCAGGATCGCTCGACTGGCGCGTGCGGTGCGACAAAGGTTCTCTCCACGCCGGATGACCCGGCGCTCGCGGTCTTGCGAGGCATCGAGGCGGCCATTCCGCCCGAGGCGGCGATCGATTTTTTCGTTCACGGGACGACGGTGGGTCTGAACGCGCTGCTCACCCGGCGGGGCGCAAAGGTCGCGCTGCTCACCACCGAGAATTTTCGGGACATCTACACGATCCAGGGCAACGACCGCGGCGAGATCTTCTCGATCCGCTGGAACAAGCCCGAACCGCTCGCGCCCCTGGAGCACACGTTCACGGCGCGGGAGCGCATCGCCGCGACGGGCGAGGTCGTGACACCGCTCGACACTGGCGACCTCGACCGCCTCGTCGACGCCGTCACGAAAGAGGGCTTCGAGGCGATCGCCATCGCCTTCCTCTTTTCCTTCAAGAACCCCACGCATGAGCTGGAGGCGGCCGAATACCTTGCCGCCCGCCTGCCCGGCATCCCCATCGGGCTCTCGCACCGTGTCTCGCCGGAATGGCGGGAGTTCGAGCGCACCTCGACCACGGTAATGAACAGCTATCTCGCGCCGGTGGTGCGGGGATATCTGGAGACGCTGATCGGCGGGCTCAGCGATCGCCTGCCGAGAGGGCGAGGGCTGCACGTGATGCAGTCCAACGGCGGAGTCATGACGGCCGAATCCGCCAGCGAGACACCGTTGCAGACCCTGCTCTCCGGCCCCGTCGGCGGTGCCATCGGCGGCCGGGCTCTCTCCGCAGCGACGGGGCGGCCCAATCTCATTTGCATCGACATGGGCGGCACCTCCTTCGACGCGAGCCTGATCATCGACGGGCTGCCGTCCGGCTCCAACGAGGCCAAGCTGGAGGGTCTGCCGGTTCAGATGTCGGTGGTGGACATCCACGTCATCGGCGCGGGCGGCGGCTCCATCGCGTGGGAGGAGGCGGGCGCCATGCGCGTCGGCCCGCAATCGGCCGGCTCCATGCCGGGACCCGCCTGCTACGGGCTAGGCGGAACCGAGCCCACGGTCTCCGATGCCAATCTCGCGCTCGGCCGCCTGGATGGCGCGAACTTCTCCGGCGGGGAGATGGCGCTCGACCGCGACGCGGCGGTTGGCGCGTTGCAGGGGATCGGCGATGCGTTCGGGCTGGCGACCGAGGCCATGGCGCAGGGCGTCGTGGATGTCGTGAACGCCAAGATGGCAGATGCGATCAGGACCATAACGGTCCAACGCGGCATCGATCCGCGGGATTTCTCCCTCGTGGCCTTCGGCGGTGCCGGCCCGGCCCAGGCGGGGGCGCTGGCCGAGGAGCTGCAGATCCGCGAGGTCATCGTGCCGGTGCACCCCGGCGCCTTCTCGGCCTGGGGCATGCTGCAGACGGACGTGCGCCACGACTACAAGGAGACGCTCTACAGCTTCTGGGACCTCATGGAGCGCGCCGTTCTCGAATCGGCCTTCGCGGGGCTCGAGGAAAAGGGCCGCCAACACTTGCTGGCCGAGGGAATCGCCGAGGACGCCATCGCCTTCGGGCGGGCCATCGACTTCCGCTACTACGGGCAGGAATACGTGCTCACCATCCCGGTGCCGGAGGGGCCCATCGACATGGGCGCCGTGCGAAAGACCTTCGATATGGCGTACGATCGGCAGTATGGCCACTCCAGTCCGGAGAACCGCGTTGAGATGGCGAATATTCGCGTGGCCGCGCTCGGTCGGCTGGCGCGCCCCGATTCCGCCCCGCCCGCGCAGGAGCCCGCGCGAGAGGCACGGACGCGCGATGTCTTTTTCTCCGGCCGGCCATTGAAGACGCCGGTCCTCGACCGTAACGGGCTCGAGATCGGCGACGCCGTGGCGGGCCCCGCCATCATCGAGGAATCGACGGCGACAACGCTGGTGCCGCCCGGCTGGCAAGCCACGGTGATCGAGGGCGGCCACCTCTCCATGATGCTGGAGGCGGGATCATGAACGATACGTTTCTGCGCAACGCGGCAGACCCCGTCACGACCGAGATCGTGCGCAACTTCGTCATTTCCTGCGCGGAGGACATGAACGCCTCGCTGTGGCGTTCCGCCCACTCGGCGGTCATCTACGAGGGCCGGGACAGCGCCGTCGCGCTCCTCGACGCGGACGGCAACATGCTGGGTCAGTCGAGCGGCGTACCGCTCTTCATCGGTGCGATCGATGCCAATGTCCATCATGTGATGGACTATTACGGCGACGACATCGCCCAGGGCGACGTCTTCATCATGAACGACAGCTACATGCAGGGCTCGCACCTGCATGACGTGTCGGCGGTCGGGCCGGTCTTTTTCGACGGCGAGCTGATCGGCTTCGGTGCCGCGCGCGCGCACTGGAACGACATCGGCGCCATCGACCCCGGCACGGTCATGGGGTCCACGAACATCTATCAGGAGGGGCTGCGTCTCGGGCCGACCCGCATCGTCGCGCAGGGCAAGCCGATCCGCGAGTGGTTCGACCTGCTGCGGCTCAACACCCGCATGCCGGACGCGAGCATCGGCGATCTCGGCGCCCAGATTGCCGCCATCCGCACCGGCGAGCGGCGGCTTTCCCAACTGCTGGAACGCATCGGCATCGACACCTACCGGGCCGCCTGCGAAAACATCTTCGAGCAGGCGCGGCGCATGGACCGCGAAGCGATCGCCGCGATCAAGGACGGCACCTGGTACCGGGAAGGCTATCTGGATAACGACGGCGCGGGCGAAGACCCGGTGAAGGTCGCGCTGACGCTCACCGTCAAGGGCGAGGAGCTGATCGTCGACCTCGCCGGCTCCTCCGGCCTCGTCCCCGGATCGGTCAATTGCGGTGCGAGCCAGACCGTGTCGCTGCTGCGCCTCGCCTACAAGACGATGATCAATCCGGAGCGGGCGATCACCGGCGGTTCCTTCGAGACCATGACCGTCCACATACCCGACGACTGCCTGTTCAACGCCAAGGAGCCTGCGGCCTGCGAGTGGTACTTCACCGGCCTAGGCTTGCTGGCGGACCTCTTCATCTCCTGCCTTTCAGAGGCCATACCCGACCGCTCCACCGCCGCTCACTACGGCGATTCGATGGTGGCCCTCTTCTTCTCCGTCGATCGCCAGAGGGGCCAGTGGATGTCCATCGAGGCCACCGCCGGCGGCTGGGGCGGCCGCAACGACGGCGACGGCGAGAGTGCACTGATCAACCTGGTGAACGGCAGCTTCCGCAACATCCCGGCCGAGGTGATGGAAACGAAATTTCCCGTCCGCCTCGAGGAGTTCTCTATCCGCCCCGATTCCGGCGGGCCGGGGCGGCATCGCGGCGGCTGCGGCGTCGTACGCCGCTACAAGACACTCGAGGACTGCCACTGCGCTCTCTGGTTCGAACGCTCCCATACGCCAGCCTGGGGGCTGAATGGGGGCAGAGACGCACGCGGCCCGAAGATCGAGATCACCCATCCCGACGGCTCCTCCGAGGGGCCGCTCAAGATGCGGGCCCGGCCGGTCGCGGCCGGCACGGTGGTCGAGACCAGGACGGGCGGAGGTGGCGGCAACGGCGATCCGAAGGCGCGCCCGTTCGAAGAGGTGAGGCTCGACGTGCAGCGGGGTTACGTTTCCCACGACGGTGCATGGAGGGACTATGGCGTCCGCATCACCTCGGGCCTCTCCGTAGACGAGACGGGATCCGAGCCACGCGCCTGACGGCGGAAGGCGCCGCGCAGACCGCGACCACGGTGAGCCACGGTGAGACATGGGGGTTAGCGAGCCGGCGCTCAGAGCCAACGGGATCGGCGTTGCCTTCGCCGGTGTGTGGGTGCTCAGCGACGTGTCGGTGGACATCCTGCCGGGCGAAATCCACGGGCTGATCGGCGAGAACGGCGCCGGCAAGTCGACGCTCGGCAAGGTGTTCGGCGGCTACTACGCGGCGAGCGCCGGCACGCTCGATGTCTTTGGCGAGCGCGCGAGCGCGTGGGACCCGCTCATGGCGCTCTCCAGGGGCGTCGCGATCATGCACCAGGAGCTGCAACTCGTGCCGGCGCTGACCGTGGCCGAGAATGTCTTCCTCGGCCTGGAGGACCAGCGCTGGGGCGTGCTACGCCGAACCGAGGTAGCGCGCCTCTCGGAGCTGATGGCGGCGAGCGGCTTTCAGCTCGATCCCAACGCCATCGTCTCCCGGCTCCCCATCGCCGACCAGCAGAAGATCGAAATCCTGCGGGCGCTGGCGCGCAATGCGCGAATCATGGTGATGGACGAGCCTACGTCCTCGCTCTCGCGGGACGAGGTGTCGCAGCTGCACCGCGCGATGCGGAAGCTCAGGGACGAGGGTCGCTCGATCATCTACGTCTCGCACTTTCTCAACGACATTCTCGACGTGTCCGACCGGATCACCGTGCTACGTGACGGCAAGCACGTGAAGACGGTGCCAGCCGCAGGCGAAACCCGGTCGAGCCTCGTCGCGGCAATGCTCGGCGGCGGCAAGAGCGAAACCCCCTTCCCGCCGCGGGTCCGCCCTCAAGACCCCGAGCCCGTCCTGGAGGTGGAGGACCTCGAGAGCGCCGAGGGGGCCAATGGCGCGAGCCTCTCGGTCGGCCGGGGCGAGATCGTGGGCCTCACGGGCCTCGTCGGCAGCGGCAGGAGCGAGATCGCCCGCGCGATCGTCGGCGCGGACCCGGCGACGGGCGGAGAAGTCCGGCTCAGGGGCGAGGTCTACCGCAACCGCTCCGTACGGCGCTCCGCCGCGCTCGGCATGGTGATGTCGCCGGAGGACCGCCGCAAGCAGGGCCTGGTGATGACCATGCGGGTCTCGCCCAACATGACCTTGCCTCATCTCGGTCGCTTCGCGCACCTTGGCGTCATGAGACGCCGTACCGAGCGCTCGCGCGCCCTGAGCCTGATCGAGCACTTCCGGGTGCGCCCGGCGGACCCCAACGGCAACGTCGCGACCTTTTCCGGCGGCAATCAGCAGAAGGTCCTGATCGGCAAGTGGCTCATGGAGAATCCGGACATCGTGATCCTCGACGAGCCGAGCCGCGGCGTGGACGTGGGCGCCCGTGAGCGGATTCATTTTGCCGTCGCGGAACTCGCGGCGGGCGGAACCGGCGTCCTGCTCATCTCCAGCGAGATCGAGGAGGTATTGGGCCTCGCCCACCGTGCCTATCTGGTGGATGGGGGCCGCATCGTCGATGAAGTGATCCCCGAGGGGTCCAGCGAAGCGGACCTTCTCGCGCTGCTCTTCCAGCACCAAAGCCAGCGGCGCGGGGCCGAATGATCATCAGGAGCTTCCATATCGGCCGCTTCCTTCAGACCTACGCGGTCCTGATCATGATCGTGTTCCTGGTCATCGCGCTGAGCACGCTGTCCGAGAACTTCCTGACGCTCCGCAACCTGCTGAACATCCTCAACCAGAACGCGCCGCTCGCGATCATGGCCTCGGCGATGACGCTCGTGATCATCGCGGGCGGGTTCG
This sequence comes from Alphaproteobacteria bacterium, assembly GCA_965262755.1. Lineage (GTDB taxonomy): Bacteria > Pseudomonadota > Alphaproteobacteria > UBA828 > UBA828 > WTGU01. The sequence goes on from OZ253557.1 coordinate 183,140, forward strand.
ATCTCTCGGTGGCAGCGATCTTCGCCATGGGCTCCGTCATGTCGGCCTGGATCGCGCTCCACGTGGACCCCTATCTCGGCCTCTTCTTGGCGCCCTTCATCGGCCTCATTCTCGGCACCATGAACGGCGTCGTCATCAATGCGCTCCGGGTGCATTCCTTTCTCGCCACCATCGCCACGAGTCTGATCTTCAAGGGCGTCGCCATCGTCATCTCGGACGGGCGTCTGATCTCCGTCCGCCTCGACACCTTCACATGGCTCGGGCGCGACAAGGTGGGCGGCGTGTTCATTGCCATATGGATCCTGGTGGCTTTCGCCGCGATCCTGACCTTCGTGCTGAATCGCACGACCTTCGGGCGGCGGGTCTTCGCCGTCGGCGGCAACGAGGTGGCGGCGGTGCTCTCCGGCATCCGCACGGATCGCGTGAAGACCGCCACATTCGCCATCGCGGGCTTTGCGGCGGGGCTCGCCGCGATCATCGCGACATCGCGCGTGGCGCTGGGGCAGGCGGGGGCCGGGCAGGGCATGGAGCTGCAGGCCATCGCCGCCGTGATCCTTGGCGGCACCAGCATCTACGGCGGGGCCGGCGCGGTGTGGCGCAGCCTCGGCGGCGTCTTCCTGCTGGCGCTCATCAGCAACGGCTTCAACATCCTGAACGCCGATCCCTTCTACCGCGACCTCACCACCGGGCTGGTCATCCTCGCCGCAATCGGGATCAGCGCGGGCGGCAAGCGGCGGTGAACCGCCCCTGCCGCGCATCACAGCGTCTCACCGAGATTCGGGCGACGATGCGCGCCGCCGCCATCGAAGACGAAGCCGATGCGGTCCGCTGGATGACGGAGGCCGCGGGTCTGACGCCGGACGATCGGACGGCGATCAGCGCGCATGCGGCCGATCTGGTCCGCGATGTGCGGGCGAGCGGCACCGCCTCGATCATGCAGGGCTTCCTCGCCGAATACGGGCTCTCGACCCGCGAGGGCGTGGCGCTCATGTGTCTGGCCGAGGCCCTGCTCCGGGTGCCCGATACGGAAACCATTGACGCGCTGATCGAGGACAAGATCGGCGCGTCGGACTGGGCGGTGCATCTCGGGCAGTCGAGCTCGCCGCTGGTCAACGCGTCCACCTGGGCGCTGCTGCTCACCGGCAAGGTGCTGGGCGAGGCGGAGGAAGGCCTCGCCGGCGTGCTGCACGGCGCGATCCGGCGCTTGGGCGAGCCGGTCATCCGCGCTGCGGTCGCCCAGTCGATGCGCGAGCTCGGGCATCAGTTCGTGCTCGGGCGTGGCATGGGCGAAGCCATGGCCCGCGCCGCAGAGCTGGAGGCGCAGGGCTACAGCTTTTCCTACGACATGCTGGGCGAAGCGGCCCGCACCGAGGCGGACGCGCGGCGCTACCATCTGGCCTATTCGGATTCCATCACCACGCTCGCCGCTGTCGGCCGGGGTAAGGGCATCCGCGACCGGCCTGGGGTCTCGGTCAAGCTGTCTGCGCTCCACCCGCGCTATGAGTTCGGTCAGCGTGAGCGGGTGATGACCGAACTCACTGCCCGCCTCGGCGCGCTCGCGATGCTCGCCAAGTCGGCCGGGATCGGTCTCAACGTGGACGCCGAGGAGGCAGACCGCCTCGACCTCTCGCTCGATGTCATCGAGGCGGTATTTGCTGACCCCGCGCTCGGCGGTTGGGATGGCTTCGGTGTGGTGGTGCAGGCCTACGGCAAGCGCGCGGCGCACGTCATCGATTGGGTCGGCGCGCTCGCACGCGCGCACGGGCGCCCGATCATGGTGCGCCTCGTCAAGGGCGCCTATTGGGACAGCGAGATCAAGCGCGCGCAGACGTTGGGCCTCGACGGCTTCCCCGTCTTCACCCGCAAGGCGAGCACCGATGTCGCCTATCTTGCGTGCGCGCGCAGGCTTCTCGGCATGACGGATCGCCTCTATCCGCAGTTCGCGACCCACAACGCGCACACGGTGGCCGCCGTGCTGCACATGGCGGGCGGGCGAATGGACTTCGAGTTCCAGCGCCTGCACGGAATGGGCGAGGCCCTGCACGAGGCGGTGCGCGCAGCGCACGGGGTCCGCTGCCGCATCTACGCGCCGGTGGGCGCGCACCATGATCTTCTCGCCTATCTCGTCCGGCGATTGTTGGAGAACGGCGCCAACAGCTCGTTCGTGAACCAGATCGTGGATGAGAGCGCGTCGGCCGACGAGATCGCGCGTGATCCCATTGCGGCGGTGGAGAAGCTGGGCGACGCGATAGCGAACCCGGGCATCGTGGCGCCTTGCGCCCTCTTCGCCCCCGGCCGTGGCAACGCGAAAGGCTGGGACCTCACCGATCCCCTCACCGTCGATGCGATCGAGACGGCACGGGCACCGTTTCGAACTGCGGTCTGGCAAGCGGGTCCGCTCGTCGCCGGCCCGGTCCAAGCGGCGGGCCGCAAAAAGGTGCGGAACCCGGCCCGCCGGGACGACATCGTGGGCACCGTGACCGATGCTGCGGCGGCCGATATCGAGGCGGCCCTCGAGGCAGCCAGAGACGGCGCTGCGGCGTGGGCTGCGATGAGCGTCGAGGATCGCGCGCAGAGACTCCGCCGCGTGGCCGATCTCTACGAAGAGCACGCGGCGGAGCTCTTCGCGCTCGCCGCCCGCGAGGCGGGCAAGACCTGGCCCGATTGCGTGGGAGAGGTGCGCGAGGCCTGCGACTTCGCGCGCTTCTATGCGAGCGAAGCGACTCGTCTATGTGCCCGTGCGCGCGCGGCCCCGCGGGGCGTGATCGCCTGCATCTCGCCCTGGAACTTCCCGCTCGCGATCTTCTCGGGCCAGATTCTCGGTGCGCTTGCCGCCGGCAATGCGGTCATCGCGAAGCCAGCCGAGCAGACGCCGCTCATCGCGGCCCGCGCGACCCGGCTCATGCACGAGGCCGGCATCCCGTGCGCTGCGGTGCAGCTGCTGCCGGGCGATGGCGCGACGGTGGGAGCGGCACTTGTCGCCGATCCGCGCATCGACGGTGTGTGCTTCACCGGCTCGACCGAAACCGCCCGGCTCATCGACCGTGCGATGGCGGAGCACCTCGCGCCCGACGCACCGCTCATCGCGGAGACCGGCGGGCTCAACGCGATGATCGTCGATTCCACCGCGCTGCCCGAGCAGGCGGTGCGCGACATCGTCGCGTCCGCCTTCCAGAGCGCCGGCCAGCGCTGCTCGGCGCTGCGCATGCTCTACGTCCAGCGCGAGGTCGAGGAGCGGATCCTGACAATGCTGTTCGGCGCCATGGACGAGCTTCGCATCGGCGACCCGTGGGCGCTGACGACGGACATCGGCCCCGTGATCGACGACGACGCCCGCAGCCGCATTGAGGCACACTGCGCGCGGGCCGAGCGGGAGGGGCGCGTGCTCAAGCGGCTCGCAGCGCCGGAGTACGGAATATTCGTGCCGCCGACCGTGCTGCGGGTGGAGGGCATCGAGGCGTTGGCCGAAGAGGTCTTCGGGCCGGTGCTGCATGTGGCAAACTTCGGTGCCGACGAAATCGACGACGTCGTCGATGCCGTCAACGGGTCAGGCTACGGGCTCACCTTCGGCCTGCACACCCGCATCGACGATCGCGTACAGCACATCGTCGATCGTGTTCGCGTGGGCAACATCTACGTCAACCGCAATCAGATTGGCGCAGTGGTGGGCTCGCAGCCCTTCGGCGGCGAAGGCCTGAGCGGCACCGGGCCGAAGGCGGGCGGTCCGCACTATGTGCGGCGCCTGATGGCCGGCGCCGCGCCTGCCGGAGGCGCCCCCGCCGGCGCAGTGGTTGACGAGGCGCTGCTCGGTGCTGCCATTGCCGATGCCGTGCGCGGCCTCGCGGCACGGCCGCGTCGTCGCGGCACGGGTACCTACACCGGGGCGCGCGGTGGCGTCTCCTTCTCCCCGCTGGAGCTTCCCGGCCCCACCGGAGAATCCAACCGGCTGTCGTTCGCGCCCCGTGGCGCGGTGCTCTGCCTCGGCCCCGGTGCCGAAGCGGTGCAGGCACAGGTCGCGACGGCCCGCGCGGCGGAAAACGCCGTCGTGGCGGTCGCCGCTGGAGCGAGCGCGGCGCTCACCGCCCACGCCGCCGATCCCCACGTGGTCATTCTGGACGGGCAGGTCGCGCCGTCCACGCTCGCCACGGTGGGCGGAATCGCCGCCGTCGCCTGCTGTGCGGACCGGGATGTTCTCAGGGCGATGCGTGCCGCGCTTGCCCGACGCTCAGGCCCGATCCTGCCGTTGATTGCGGAGCAAGACGCGCCCGAGCGCTACGTGCTGGAGCGCCACCTCTGCGTCGATACCACGGCGGCGGGCGGCAACGCGTCACTGCTCGCACAGGCGGGGAGTTAGACCTCAATGCGAGCTGGACGAAGGCGGACGGCCATGTTCGTCTGTGCTTTTTCATTCGCCGCAGGCTGCTACGCGACAGCGGTGCACTTGCCTATATCAGGGCCACGCCGCTGTTCCTCATGCCCAACTGGTGGATCCGCGACAATGAAGAGGCGCTCGAACAGGCTGCAATCGACACTGTCAACAGCTTTCCGAGCGTAGAGATTGCCGATGCTCGCATCGACGCGGTACTCGCGTTCGATCGGACCGAGAAGCTGGGCGAAATTCGTACGCCGACGCTTGTGCTATGCGCGCGCGACGACTTTCTCACACCGCCCTACTACTCGGAGGAGCTGGCACGTCTAATTCCGGGTGCTGAGCTGGTAATATTGCAAAAGGGTGGCCATGCCTGCTCACAGACGGTGCCTGCGCGTTTCAATGAAGTCGTTCTTCCTTTTCTTCTTCAGCAGACGCAATGGGGTTTGAATCCAGGTTTCGGCTTGCTTCATAGCAGGTAATGCAAGCCGCGGACCCCGCGAAGCAACCGGAAACATGGTTGTCAGAAACAGGAGTGATGCTGCAGCTTTTCTTGGACCTTGGTAGTTGCCCTGGGGCTACAACCTTCAGATTAGGGACTTGGGTGCAGGTACAAGATGACGACACCACGCGCGGCGTCGACGTTACCAATATTCTTCCAACAATATGAATGCCAAATGCTCGACCCGTCGTGACGTACCAAAATTCACATTGAGCGTGGAATCGCTCTAGCGGGCATCCTGCTTGAGAGCACATCCATAAAGCTGTTCACGCGAGTTTTCCACCGGTGCTCCGCCAGGACGCCAACACGTCGTCGGCGAAGTGGCACGCGCTCTCGTGGCCCGGCCCGAGCGTTTTCACCGGCGGTTCGACCGTTCGGCAAATCTCTTGCGCCATCGCGCAGCGTGGGTGGAAGCGGCATCCGCTCGGCACCGCGAGCGGACTCGGCACGTCGCCCTTCAGCACAGCCTCGCGGTGTCGGCGCGCGGGCACCAGTCGCGGGACCGCCTTCATCAAGCCCTGGGTATACGGGTGCGCGGGGGACGAGAAGATGGTCTCGGTCTCGCCCATCTCAACGATCTTGCCGAGATACATGACGGCGAGCTGGCTCGACATGTGGCGTACCACCGACAACTCGTGGGCGATGAACATCATCGTGAGCCCGAACTCCTGCTGCAGACTCTGCAGCAGGTTGAGGATCTGTGCCTGAATTGAGACGTCGAGCGCCGCAACGGGTTCGTCGAGCACGATGAAGGTCGGATTGACCGCGAGGGCGCGGGCAAGGCCCACACGTTGGCGTTGCCCGCCCGAGAGCGCGCTCGGATAACGCGCTGCCATGTCGGCGGAAAGCCCGACCAGTTCCAGCAGATTCGCCACCTCGCCCTTGACCTCCCGCCGGGCGCAGACCTTGTGGAAGCGCATTACCTCGCCCAGCGTCTGCCCCACTGTCATGCGCGGATTGAGGGACGAGTAGGGATCCTGGAAGACCATCTGCAGCTCGCGCCTTACCGAGCGCAGCTCCCTCGCCCGCAAGGTGCCAAGATCGCGCCCCAGGATCCGAATTTGCCCGGCGGCTGGACGATAGAGCCGCAGCAAGGCGCGCCCCAGGGTGGTCTTGCCGCTGCCGCTCTCGCCCACGAGCCCCAGGGTCTCGTGGCGGCGAATCTCGAAGCTCACACCGTCGACGGCGCGCAGGCGGCGGCGCCCGCGACGTTGTATCAGATCGGCGAACAAGAGCGGCGCGCGGAAATCGATGGCGAGATCCTCGACCTCGACGATGGTTTCGGCAGCGGACCGGCTTGTCTCCATCGGGAGCTACATCCGCTCGGGATGGAGGCAAGCCGTAAAGTGATCGGCCGCGACCCGACGCAACGCAACGGGTGTCTCCCAGCAGTCGGCTGAGGCATGCGGGCATCGCTCGGCGAAAGGACAGCCGGGCCCGAGCCGGGCGAGGTTGGGCGGCTGCCCCGGTATCGGGATCAGCTGGGCCTGCTTCTCCTCGATACTCGGGATCGAACTCATCAGTCCGGCCGTGTAGGGATGCTGGGGGGTCTCGAACAACACCTTGGTCTTGGCGACCTCAACGATCTTGCCCGCATACATGACCGCGACGTCGTCACAGGTCTCGGCGACCACGCCCATGTCGTGGGACACCAGGATCATGGCCATCCCCGTCCGCTCCTGCAGATCCATAAGGAGCGCGAGGATCTGATCCTGGATCGTCACGTCGAGGGCCGTCGTCGGCTCATCCGCCAGAATGAGCTTGGGCTCGGCAGCCATCGCCATGGCGATCACCGCACGCTGGAGCATGCCGCCCGACCATTGGAACGGGTATTCGTTGTAGCGCTGCTCAGGGCTCGGTATGCCGACGCGCCCCAAGAGCTCGATCCCGGCCCGCCGCGCTGCTGCGCGCCCGAGACGCCCGTGGACTCGCATGCCCTCCGTGATCTGATCGCCGACGGGCCAGACCGGATTGAGGCTCGTCATGGGGTTCTGGAACACCATCCTGATCTCGGTGCCGCGCACGGCACGCATCTCTCGTTCGCTGAGCGTCAGGAGATCGCGGCCGTCGAACACGATCCGCCCGTTCGTGATGAAGCCGGGCGGGGAGGGAATGAGGCGCAGGGTAGCGCGGCAGAGGACCGACTTGCCGCTGCCCGATTCACCGACGATGCCGAGAGTCCTGCTGCTTCTCAGCGTGAGCCGGATATCGTCGTTGGCCCGGATGGTGCCGGAAGCCGAGCGGAACTCGGTGACCAGCCCATCGATGCGGAGGAGAGCAGGATCGGCATCGGCCATCAGATCGTCACCTAGTGCCGCTGACCGAGGCGATTTGCCAAGCCGTCTCCGATGAGACTGAGACCTGTGCCCGCGAGCACGATGACGAGACCGGGCAGGGTGCAGATCCACCACGCATCGAAAATGTAGTCACGTGCTTCCGCTATCATCGAGCCCCACTCCGGATCGGGCGGCTGCACACCGAGGCCGAGGAAGCTGAGACTCGCGAGAAGAAGGATGTTGAGAACGTAGTCTGCCATGGAGAAGACGATCGAAGAGGTGATGATATTGGGCAGGGCGTGGCGAAAGATGATGCGTGACGTGGGATAGCCCAGTGTCGCCGCGGCGAGCATGTAATCCTTCTTGCGCTCGACCAGCATCTCGGCGCGGGCAAGCCGCGCGTACAGCGTCCAGGCGAGGAGAAAAACCGCCAGATAGACGCCCGGCAGTCCGGGGCCGATCACCGCGACGATCACGATGACCAGGACGAGGAAGGGAAAGGCGAGCGCTGTGTCCAGGATGCGCATCATGACGGCGTCGAACGCGCCACCGAAATAACCTGCGAGGGCGCCAAGGACGACGCCGTAGACCATCGGTACGTAGGTGAGGACGAAGCCCACCTGCATGTCGATGCGGATGCCGTAAATGACACGGCTGAGAATGTCGCGCCCCACCATGTCGGTGCCGAAGGGATGCGCCCAGCTCGGCGGCAGAAGCACAGCGCCATAGTCCTGATGGTAGGGATCGTAGGGCGCGACATAGGGTGCGAAAATGCCGGCAAACACGAGCACGCCGATGATTCCGACACCGATCCTCATCGTCATCGGCCAGCGCCGGAACTCCCCGCGGAGAGCATCCGAGGTGCCGCGCGGCACCGTCAGGCTGACCCTCATCGTTGCACAACCCGGCGGTCGACCAGCATGTAGCTGAGATCGGCAAGCAGGTTGACGATCATCACAATCAGCGTGAAGACGACGGCAAGCCCCTGGATGACCGGAAAGTCCCTGAAGCCGGCGGAGCGCACCAGGAGTGAGCCCATGCCGGGGATCGAGAACACGAACTCCACGATGACGATACCGCTCAACAACCAACCGATGTTGACCGAGAGAATGGTAATCACCGGAATGAGCGCGTTGCGCAGCACATGCTTGAACATGATGCGCATCGGGCTCAAACCCTTCGAGCGCGCGACCTCTATGTAGTCGGCGGTCATCACGTCGAGCATCGAAGCGCGGAGCGACTGCACCAGGATCGGCACCAGGAACAGTGCGATGGTCAGTGCCGGCAGAAACAGGTGCCAGAGATGGCCGCCGAAGTCATCGCCGTACCCACCGATGGGGAAGATTCCGAGCGTAAGCCCGAAGAGCAGCATGAGGAGCAGTCCGATCCAGAACGGCGGCATCGCAAGCCCGATCATGCCGCCGAGGCGGATCGCGTGATCCACGGGTCGGTTGTTCTTGGTGGCGGCGATCATCGCCAGCGGCACGGCAAAGAACACGGCCAGAAGAGTGCCGTAGATAAGCAGAAAAATGGTTTTCTCGATGCGCTCGCCGACGATGGTTGTCACCGGCTGACGCTGAATGATCGACGTCCCGAGATCGCCTTGAATCGCGCCCCAGAGAAAATTTCCGTACTGGACCAGCACCGGCTTGTCGAGGCCGAACTCCGCGTGGGCGGCACGGAGCACCTTCTCGGTCGCCCGGCCGCCGAGCATGAGCTGGATCGGATCCCCAGGCACCAGCTGCATCGCGAGGAACGCGATCAGCGTGACCCCGATGAGCACCGGGATCGTGGCGAGGAAGCGCGTGAGCACGTAGCCGAGAATGCTCATCGCGCGCCCCCGTGGCGGCTCTTGCGCTCTCTATCGGAAGCGCCGGAGAACCGCGACTCCCTGAAGAACGGCACCCACGCGGGGTACGGCTAGTTGTCGAGCCAGACGTCCTTGAGCCACCAGGGGCCCGTGACCGAGTTTGCGAAGCCCTTCACATGATTGGCGTATGCGTTGACGAAAGGCTTGAAATTGATCGGCACGCTGTAACCGTCCCAATAGACCTGTTGCTGGACTTTGCAGTAGAGGTCCGCGCGCGTGGCCGGGTCCAGCGCCCGCCGTGCCTGGATGAGCCACTCAGTAACTGTCGAATTGTTGTAGCCCGAGAAGAAGCCCTCGAAGACGGTGAAGTCTGCCTCAATCGAGGCCAGGAAGTCCTGGTCGTTGGTGTCCGACGTTATGTAGGCGAGCATCGCCTGATAATCGCCCGCCTCCACCTTGCCGAAGCCCGTGCCGAAGTCGTACTCGACGAGCTCGATGTTGAGTCCTGCTTCCTTCCACCCTTGCTGCAAAATCTGCGCGGTCTGGCGGTCCGGCGCTTCGCCGGCGGTAATGATCAGCTCGATGGGGGAGCCGTCGTACCCTGCCTCAGCCAGCAGTTGCTTCGCCTTTTCGGGGTCGTAGGGAATCCGCGCCACGTCTTCGCAGTGATAGTTGATGATGGGCATATAGGAGTTCGGTAGCGTGCCATATCCGAAATAGACGATCTTCTTGATCGTCTCCAGGTTGGCCGCATAGTTCATCGCGAGCCGAATCCGCTTGTCGTCGAGCGGCTTGACTCGGTGATTCATATAGACGTAGTCGAGGCGGAAGGAAGGCGCGACTTCGAGGGTGAGGTTCGGATCTTCTTCGACCGCCTTCGCCTGGTTTAGCGGCACCACGTTGACGATGTCGTGGCCGCCGCTCTTGAGCCCCAGCATGCGTGTATTGGTTTCCGGCACGTAGAGCAGCTCCACCCGGTCGAGATAGGGCGCGGGCCCGCCGTCGGCGCGACGGTCCCAATAGTGCTCGTTCGGCGTCAACACGAGTTTCGAGCCCCGTTCGAAACTCTCCACCATGAAGGGCCCGGCGCAGAGCGGCATCACGCCGAAGCCCTCGGGATCGGCCTCGTAGGTTGCCTTGTGGACGATGCTTCCGACGAAGAGAGAAAGGGTCGACAGCAGCGGCGTGAACGGCGCCTCCAGGGTGATGCGAAGCGTCTTATCGTCGATGACCTCGCGCTTCATGGGCGGATAGACGAAGCCCAGATAGCCTTCCGGATCGGTCGCCTTGTCGAGGGAGAACTGGATGTCCTCCATCGTCACCGGATCGCCGTTGGAGAACATGGCGTCGCGGATCTTGAAAGTATAGACCATGCCGTCATCCGAGATGTCCCAGGATTCGGCAATCGCGGGCCTCAGCCCATAGCCCGTCTGGTCGGGCTCGATCAGCGAATCGCAAATCTGCTCGATGGCCCAGATCGAGCCGTTGTCGGAAATGGTGAAGCCGGTGAGGCTCAGCGGCTCTTCCGGCCGTGCCATCTTGAGCACGCCCCCGCGCTTGGGCTCGTCGCCGGCATAGGCCGGCTCGGCGTCAAGAGCCCACGCGCCCACGATCATGGCGCATGCTCCTGCAAGCGCCCAGAGGTGCCGGCCCTTCGGCCGCGCAAAATTACCTGCAAACCCCATCCTGGTCTCTCCCTGTTTGCGTTTCTCGCGTCTTCCCTCATGCGGGGATCGGGAAGGCGGCCTCCCTGTTGAACCGGTCCCACATCGCCCGATAGTCCGGGTTCTGGATGAAATAGTTGCGCTTCTCCAGGCGCGTTATCCACGCGTCCGTTGCAGCTTCGGCCCGCGCCCAGCACGTCTCGACAAACGCTTGCTTCTGTGCCGTACCCTGGCCGAGCACCGTCGGCGCCTCGGCGAAGAACTCGGCTTCGAGCGCATCGAAATCAGCGCGGATTTCCGGTTTCAGCGACGCAAAGTCCGCCATCGCCCGGCGATGCAGACGCTCGTGCGTCCACCAAAGCGCGCCTTCGGTGTAGGTGCCGCCCGGCGCCGGCCCCATGTCCGGCAGTTCCATGCCGAAGAAGAGCGGCTTGAATATGGAAAGGTCCGTCGCCGACGTGCCGGTCATCCACACCGTGGGCCCATCAGCGGCGAGCTCCGCGATCATGGCGCCCGTGGCCTGCCATTCGCGCGTCTCGCCCGGTGCGGCATGCATGCACACCTTGTCCGGCCCGCCTTCGTAGCAGACCTCGTACTCATCCTCGTCACCGACGTGACGGAGGATATCGGCCATGTCTTTGACGGTGATCGCACCGCAGCGGTCGTCCAGAATGCGCTGGGCGGCGTTCTCCCGTTCGTTCGCGCCGCAGCTCGTCTCCAGGGACTCGTCGGCGAACAACGCGCGAAAGTCCGGTTTCGCGCCGTTGTCGGGCTGCAGCGACGAGAGATCCCAGTTGTCCCGAACCTGATAGCGGTTGGAGATCGCCTCGACGCCGCTCACGCGCCGGGCAGCCCAGTGCCGACCCGCCCCGTTCACCACATAGGCCTCGGACTGGTCGGCCACGAGCAAGCCCGAATCGAAGGCATAGTTGCCCATCATCTGGCAGTTGCCGCCTTGGCCGTAGGTCTCGATATGGTGGCCGATCACGTCTACCGCCTCGCGCGCATTGCTCGCGCGCTCGACCGCGATGCGTAGCAGGTCGAGCACCACGACGCCGTCCTTGTCCTCGCTCTGGTTGCTGAATGCCGCCTCGTTGCCGACGGCGACACCATGCTCGTTGCAACCGAGCTCGGCCCCCCAGCTCCAGAAGGATTTTCCGAGGATGATCTCGTGGGTGCGGCGAGCCTGCGGGATATTCAGATGGGTGATTCGGACGAGTGCGCCGTCGGGATAATCGCGCGCCTCGAAGCGCACCACGTGCTCGGCCTCGTTGACCTCGGTATCCGCGCTCTTTGCCAGGAGCACGGAACCCCGCGCGGTGGAATCGCCGAGCGCTACGAACGAGTCACACACAGCCATCTCCACGCCACGGGCCCGTATCCCGGAAAGTATGGCCGATCGCCGAGCCGAAACCAACGAGGAAGCACGGAATGAGGCGCTTTCCGCGCTGTTGTGCGACCATGAGGCCGAACGACGATCTTCGGGGAGCGGGCCATGAGCACTCTCAGGACACGGTTGCAGGGGATCCTGGACGACTATGTGGCCCAAGGCATCGTCGGCGTCTCGCTCGCGCTTCGAGCCCCGGGCGAAGAGGACGTTTTGATCGCAAGCGGGCTCGCCGATCGCACGCGCCAGGAGCCGTTGACGCCCGACCACCCCTTCCGCGTTGCGAGCTGCACGAAGACGTTTGTCGCGGCCTGTCTGCTGCAGCTGGCCCAGGAGGGCCGGCTGGACCTCGACGAGCCCGTCACCCGCTGGTTCCCCGACCTGCCCAAGGCGGAACGGTTGCCGGTGCGCATCCTCGTCAATCACCGAGGCGGGCTGCCAGAGTTCGAGAACCACATGCCGATGATCTCCGATCGCGTCTGGGCGCCGCAGGAAATCGTGGACTTCGCCTTCGAGGTGACGGAGCAGGGCGAGCCCTGGGGCACGATGCAGTACAACAACACCGGCTACATCCTCGCCGGCATGATCGTCGCGAAGGAAACGGGCGGATCACTGAGCCAGGCGCTCCGCTCGCGCCTGTTCGAGCCGCTCGGGCTGAACGACACATGGGTGGGCACCGACGAGCCCTACCCCGGCGACCGGCTCGCGCGCGGCTACTTTCACAAAGAAGACCAGGACGGCCAGTGGGACATCGCGGGCGCCGGCGAGCCGGTGGACGGCTGCTGGGACTCGACCGATTGGTTCCCGCTCTCTGGCGCCAACGCCGCGGGCGACATCATCGCGACCCCGCGCGACCTGATGCATTGGATCGACAGCCTCTTCGCCGGCAAGGTGCTGGACGATGCCCGCCTTCACGAGATGGCCAGCAATCTGAAGGAGGCGAGCTTCCCTGGCGCGCCGATCACGGCGAACGGGCACGGCATCCTGGTCTCGACGATCGATGGGCTGGAGATCAAGGGCCACATCGGCCAGCTTCCGGGTCACACCACATGCACGGGGCACCACGAAGCGTCGGGCGCGAGCGCGACCCTCTGCCAGAATTCCGGGGCGGGCGATTTCGAATCGTTCTATCTCACCGGGATCCACGCTCCCTTCGCCGCCTGCTTCCGTGCTGCCGGCGCGTCAAATTCGTGATCGAGAGGGTCGTCAGATCATACTTTTGTCACTCCGCTCAGAAGCGAATGGATCGTGTGTAAGGGCTGTGGGGCGTGAGCGACTGGGAGCAGCGAGGCGCGCTGAACGCGGGCAAGCGTGGCCCGACACCCCGGTGAATGGGAATGTAGCTATTTTATCTGTGCGCGGAGAGGGCTAATCGGCAGTTTGTAATGCTCCGAACTGGATCCTTTATAGTAGAAAAATCGGATCCGATGATGGCTGAGGAAGCTTACTGCATTCGGACTTAATCTCAGGAAAACAAGATCGTGACATCGTCTCCATTCCACCTGATACCAACGGATGCGCTATAGGCCTCGGCTGGCAGCGCGGCCCTGGGTATCCTGAATATGTCTGTGAGATCGCAAGGAATGCCTTATGAAATGCGACTGTTCGAAGACACCTTGTTCGGCGACGAAGAAGTCCGATTCGACGATCCCGCGCCGAGGGCGATCTACGTCTCGGCCGGCAGTATCTCCGTGGATGCAGAGGACGTCCCGTTGGATGGAGGGGTCGTCCTGACGGACGCGGCGACGTTATGCGCCGGCGGTGACGGCGCCATGGTCTGGCGATGGGAGGTCAGGTCTTCCAATGTAGACGCTAACGTATACGGTCATCGGACAACCCTTCGTCTTGCCGGCCGGATCGATCCGGCCTCGATTGCCGATGAACTCTTGATCCGGCTCGACAGTGTTGCGTTTCCGCCCGGGGGAGCAGCTCTTCTTCACACCCATCAAGGCCCCGGAATCAGATGCCTCCGAGAGGGGGAAATAAGAATCGATACGGAAGATCGTTCCTCTTCCTATTGTCCCGGCGGCGCCTGGTTCGAAAGCGGACCGGAAGCCGTCTTTGCGCAAGCTTCGATCAATGTCTCCAGCCGTTTCATTCGCACGATGGTCCTTCCACGATCTCTGCTCGGCGCGTCGTCCATTCGCTACGTCAACGACAAAGACCGGGACAGGCCGAAGTCGCAAACCTATCGGGTGTTTTCCGAGAAACCCATAAATCTTGATCCGGCATAGATGATTTTCGCATCCGACCAATTGGGCGCGCAGGGTCGTCTCGATTGTCTCCGTGATCGAGGGTTTCGTCTTCTTAACGGCGGGAAGTGCGCGTAAGCGGAAGGATAAGGGATATGCGTTGCAGCGGGAAAATCGTGATTGTCACCGGCGGGGCGATGGGTATCGGACTCGCGATCGTGCAAGGTCTCCTCGCGGAAGGGGCGAACGTGGTCATCACCGACTGCGCTGGCGCTGCGGAGGCCGCGAAGGCGCAGGGCGGCGCTCGGAACAGCGTCATCGGCGTCTCCTGTGATGTGTCGAGCCAAAGCGACACCGAGGCCATGGCGAACGCCGCGCTGCAGGCGTTCGGCCGCATCGACGTGCTGGTCAATAACGCCGGGATTTACTCCTCGCTGAAGATGACGCCCTTCGAGGACCTGACCATCGACGAGTGGAGGCGCGTCCTTGAGGTGAACGTCATCGGGCAGGCGATGGCGACCCGCGCGGTCGTCCCTGCTATGCGTAGGCAGCGCGGAGGCTCGATCGTCAACGTCTCGTCCGGGACGCCGTTCAAGGGTGTTCCATTCTTGCTGCACTACGTGGCGAGCAAGGGCGCCGTCAACGCGATGACCAAGGCGTTGGCAAAGGAACTTGGTGCCGCCGACATCCGCGTCAATGCGGTAGCGCCCGGCTTCACGTTGTCTGACGGTGTCCTCGCGAATCCCCATCAGCTGGAAAAGCTCCAGGAAATCTCACGGCAAGCACGTGTCCTCCAACGCGATCAGCTTCCGGAAGACATCGTGGGCGCAGTGATCTTTTTTGCGTCGCAGGACTCCGCTTTCGTCACGGGGCAAACGCTCGTCGTCGATGGTGGCGCCTACTTTCATTGATTTGGATTGGCCGGACGACATCTGTGCGCTGCTCTCGATGAGCGCTTCCTTTCGGCATGACGGAGTCTAGACGCGGGCAGCATATTGCGATGGTGGAGCTGCCGCGCCGCTCTGACACCAGACATGGCTTGCCGGGACATTCTCGGGAAAGTGGCTGGGGTGCGGGGCTGCGTCCTGCCGGGTGGAAAGCATCGGGACAGCGTCAGGCTCTTCAAGGTGATCTCGCGGGCCGATCCCGACGCCTTGGCGGCCAAGCTTGCCGGATACCGGGTTGAAGGCTACACCCGGCTTCGGATGAAGGTCGGCGACGATCCGCATCGCGGTATCGATCGCATACGCCGGGTGGCCAAGGAGGTCAGGGCCGGCGATATCCTGGTCGCCGATGCGAACATGAGCCGGAAACAGCACGAAGCCATGCGCGTCGCGGCCGCGGTCGGAGACCAGACCAGGGAGCGGCCAGCCTGCCGACCATGAACCTGAGCGACCACGAGCGGCGCGTCCTCTCCGGCGCTACCGGACCTGAGGGCGCGCGCATGGCGATGGAGATCGTCGTCGAGGCGGCCCGGATGATGGGGGCGGACCGTCTGGTTCCAATCGTGTCGGGCCATATCGACGGGTGCCTCTATCACGGCGATGCCGGGGTGCTGTTCTGCGAGAAGCTGGCGGAGGAAGGCGCCCGGGTGGCGGTGCCCGCGACCACGAATGTCGGGTCGCTGAACCTCCTGAAGGCGGACCAGGTCCAGCTCCCAGAGGCGCAGCGCAGGATGGCGTATCGGTTGATGCTGGCGCACCAGCGGATGGGCTGCATCCCGAGCTGGACCTGCGCGCCCTACCAGACGCAGGCGCGCCCCGCACTGGGCCAGCAGATCGCCTGGGGCGAGTCGAACGCGGTCGCCTTCGCCAATACGGTCCTGGGCGCGCGGACGAACCGCTACGGCGACTTCCTGGACCTCGCCTGTGCGATCTCGGGGCGGGCGCCCTATTACGGTCTGCACTGCCCGGAGAGGCGCGCAGCGCGGCTGTTGTTCGAGGTTTCGGGGCTGCCGGGGACGTTGTCGCGGGAAGATGCGTTCTTCGCCGTGCTCGGCGCCTTGGTGGGGAGGCTCGCCGGGGACGCCGTCTCGGTCGTAGACGGAATTCCGGGGCCGGTGCGCGAGGATCAGCTCAAGGCGTTCTGCGCGGCGGCGGCGGCGACCGGGGCGGTGGCGCTGGCGCACATCGCCGGCGTGACCCCCGAGGCGCCGGACGCCGCAACCGCGCTCGACCGGGCGCCGCCGGAAGAGACCGTGCGGGTTACCCGGGACATGGTCGTGGACGCGCGCGACCGCCTCAGCCTCGCAGGACCCGGCCCGATCGATTGCGTCTCCCTCGGCAGTTCGCACTTCTCGGGCGACGAATGCCGCGACGTGCTGGCGCTGGCCGGGTCCCGGAAGTTCCGGGTCCCGGTCTACATCTGCCTGGGGCGGCACACCCTGGCCGGGTTGCGGGCGGACGGGGCGTATGAGGCGTTACAGAGCCTGGGAGTCGAGTTCGTCGTCGACACCTGCGTCGTGGTGACGGCGATTCTACCCCCGCGCCCGGGCGTGATGATGACCAACTCGGCCAAGTTCGCCTACTACTCGTTCGGCAACACCGGGTACATGCCGGTGTTCGGCACGCTGTCCGACTGCATCCGGAGCGCCCAGGCCGGACAGGTCGTGCGCGACCGGGAGATCTGGGGATGAGCTGGCGGGCGGAGGTCCTGGTCGGCGGCCAAACGGACGGCACGGTCCTGCGCCTGGATGAGCCGGTGAGTTTCTGGGGTGGGATCAGCCCGACCACCTCCGAGGTCGTACTCGCCGGCCACCCGCAATGCGGCGAACGTACCGCCGGGAGGATCCTTGTGGTGCCGCGGCCGATCGGCTCGAGCTCATCCGCCTCGGTCATCCTGGAACTGCTGTACAATGGGTTGGCCCCGCGCGCGCTGATCCTCGGCGTCCGCGACGCGATCCTGCCGATCGGGGTCCTCGTCGCCCGTCAGATGGGTTGGGACGTCATACCGGTCCTGGCCATGGCGGACCCGCCCTTCCGGACCGGCGACGGGCTGCGCATCCACGAGGACGGTGCCATCGAAACCGGGTCGTGACGTCCGCCGCGGGGCGGCTTGGGCCGGTGGGGGACGCCGGCACGAAAGGCTGCGCCTCTCCCGCAACGCAATCGAGGAACGGAATCATGCGCATCTACAGTGCCGAAGAAACCCGAAACATGTTGCCGTTCGGCGCGCTGATCGAGGCGCTGCGGGAGATGTTCCGGGCCGGCGCGGCCGCGCCCTTGCGGCATCACCATGCCATCCCGCTGGACGGGCAGCCGGACGCGACCCTGCTCTTGATGCCCGCGTGGACCCCGGCTGGCCTGGACGGGGTCAAGATCGTGAACGTCAATCCGGGAAATGCGGCCATCGGAATGCCCGCGCTGTCCTCGTCCTATCTTCTCTTCGATGCGTGCACCGGGCGTCACCTCGCGATGCTGGACGGCGGCGAAATCACCAACCGGCGGACCGCCGCCGTCTCGGCGCTGGCGGCGAGCTACCTGGCGCGCGCGGATGCGCGCCGGCTGCTGGTGGTCGGCGCGGGACGCGTCGCCGGCAACCTGGCAGATGCGTTTCGTGCAGTGCGTCCGATCGAGGACGTCGCGGTCTGGGACATCGATGCGGGGATGGCCGAAGGGTTGGCGCGTAAGCTGAACGGGGCGGGCTTTCGCGCTGCGGCCACGACGGACCTTGAGGCTGCGGTTGCGGATGCCGATATCGTCAGCTGTGCGACGCTGGCAACCGATCCGCTCATCGCGGGCGCGTGGCTGCGACCAGGACAGCATCTCGACCTGATCGGAAGCTTCACGCCCGGCATGCGCGAAGCCGACGACGCGGCGGTGAGACGCGCGCGCGCGTACATCGATACGGAGGGCGCCCTGAAGGAGAGTGGCGACCTCATCGGACCGATCCGGTCCGGCGCGTTGACAGAGGAGCGGATTGCCGGCGACCTGTTCGGCCTGTGCCGGGGCACCGCGGCCGGCCGCGGCGGCGGGCAGGAGATTACGCTGTTCAAGGCCACCGGAACCGCGCTTTCGGATCTGGCGGCGGCGACTCTCGCCCACACGAGACTCGGGGACGGGGGATGACCGGCGGCCCAGGTCACGCTCATCCGCGGGTTCTGGCGCGAGTGCTCCACGGTCGACGGTAGCGAAAGCGCCTTCGACAAGTTGTTGGAGCGCGCCGTCACGGTATCGGCGCTGGGCTTCGCGACCGGGGAAAGTGCGGAAAGGCGATCGTCGCTTTGCGCAAGATGGGCCGCAATGCCAAGACGCAGCAACCCAGGACCGGCCCCACATCGGCGGAATGGACACTTTCCGTTGTCGCCGGCACATCCAGATTGTCCGGAAGGTCCCGGAAGTGTCCGAACTATGTCGGACGGGATAAGGCGGGATCGAGTGAGATTCCGTGGGATGCGTGACCGCATGATGAGGCTGGGGAATGCGGCGCCACCCGGACGAGCGCGTGAGCGGATGCCCGCACTTCGGTTTGGCCCGGGCCGACTATGCACTCAGCGCATGCCCCCTTTCGCCGCACCGTTCACGCGGCGCTTTTCGTCCGACCGTTGCCAGCGGCGCTTGGCGGCGCGGCAGAGCGCCGCAATGGTCGTCTGCCGCACCATGTCAGCGTCCGACCTCGACCCGGATGTCGGTGGGCCGGCCGCCGCAGGTGAGGTTCTGATCCTGGGGGCAGGCGGAGACCACGATGGTGGCCTCCATCTCGGCCTTCAGCACGATGCAATCGCCCGGCCTGGATTCCGGTGCCTTGATGGTGAAGGTGCCGTCCGGGTTGATGAAGAAGTTAGTGAACAGGTTCCAGGGCTGCGGAGTGAACTGGAGCGCGATGCCGAAGCCCTCGAGCGCCGTGTGCAGGTTCTCCTGGCAGCTCTCGTGATAGCCCTCGACCCCGAGCTCGGCATAGCGCGTGGGGTCGCAGGCGGCGTATTGCATGTCGTGCTGACCGGGCGAGGTGTCGTCAACGACCGTGACGATCCTGCGCCGCCGGTTGGTGTAGGCGGAATCGCCGACATGGGGGAACAGCTTCTCGATGGACGGCTTGGTGTGCTCGCAAGAGAGGAACTCCAGGTGATCGGCCTTGCTGAAGGCCCAGAAATCCACCGGTTGCGATCCTTCCAGGTCGGTGATCCGGATCAGCTCGCCGGCTTCCACCTCGAACCCCTTGCCGGTGCGTGCCGCCACGTCGTGGGTCTCGCGAATGGTCGTCATGCCTGGCATGGTCCGCCTCCTCCCAAGGGTTGCCGCCGGGTTACGCCGTCCGAGCCGCCACTATAGTCTAGCGGCGGTCCTGCCGGAGGTAGTTGAGCAGCAGGCCGCTCGGGGCGGGAGAGCGCTCGCCGCGCAGGACGGTGGGCACGATCAGCACCGCCAGGGTCAGCACATAGGGCAGCATGCCGACGAGATAGATCGGGACGTCGAACCCCATCGCCTGAATGCGCGGGATCAGCAGCAGCGAGGTGATGATCTCATTGACCCGGAAACGGAGCTTGAGAAAGGCCGGGATGCCGATCCAGCAGGCACCGGCGGCGACGGCGGCGGCGAACATGAGCGGGAGGCGCAGGGAGTCGGGGCCGAGATCGAAGATGGCGGCGCCGGTTGCGGCGATGCAGCCCAGCCACATCTGGCCTTCGACACCGATGTTCCAGAACCTGAGCTTGAGTGCTGCCGCCGAGGCGAGGCCCACGAGGACGAGCGGTGTCGATGAGGTCACGACCTGGGCGAGGCCGCTCAGGTCGAGGAATACATAGACGACAAACTCGTTGACGATCTGCCCGGCGGTGACGCCGTAGGCGATGAGGATGCCGAACGCGATCAGCAGGCCGAGCGCGATCCCGCCGACGAAGGTCCCCGCCCGCAGCCAGAGCGGCACCTGCTGACGCGGGACCAGATAGACGGAGGCCAGCATCAGGCGTGGCCCAGCATCAACTGGCCGATCTCGGCGCGGCTCACCTCGCCCGCGGCGAACTCGCCGACCAGCGTACCCCGGCTGATCACGGCGATTGTGGTGGAGAGCGCGAGCACCTCCTCCAGGTCCTCGCTGATCAGTACGCAGGCCGTTCCCGCGTCCGTCGCGCCCAGTAACAGGTCATGGACCGTCCGGCAGACGCTCACGTCGAGGCCGCGGGTGGGCGAGTGGGCGATGAGCACGCTGGCCTCCCCCCGGAGCTCGCGCGCGAGCAGGAGTTTTTGGGCGTTGCCGCCGGAGAGCAGCCGGGCCGCCGTCCCCGGCGCTGCGCCGTGGATGCTGTAGGCGTCGATCGCCTGCGCCGCCGCCGTTTTCATGATTCCGCGGCGCACAAGCGCCGGGCTGCCGTACTCGCCTGCCGGCACGCCGGTCACGCCGTGGTTCTCGTAGACCGCGAGCTCGGCCAGCAGGCCGGTGCGGAAACGGTCGGCCGGGACGGCGCGCAACCCCCGGCGGCGAAAGGCGGGCACGTCCCTGCCCGCGAGATCGGCGCCGTCGATGGCGATCCGGCCGCTGGTGGGCGCCCGCAGCCCGGTCAGCGCGTCGGCGAGCTCCTGCTGCCCGTTGCCGCCGACGCCGGCGATCCCGTAGATCTCGCCGCCGCGCACGGCGAAGCCGATACCATCCACGCCGATGCCCCCGGTTCCGCGCACACCCAAATCCTCGACCCGGAGCCGCACCTCGCCGCGTGGACGGGCGCGGCGCTCCGCCACCTCGCTCTCCTCCCCCACCATCGTCCGGGCCAGGATCTCGGCATCCAGACCCGCCGTGTCGGCGCCGGCGAGCACCGTCTCGCCCTGGCGCGTCACCGTTACCCGCGACGGCCTCGGCTACGTCCATGCCGAGCGGTTCGGCTATGCGCTCGCGGATGGCCCGCTCGGCAGTGTCACGGTCGAGTGTCATCTCGCCCGCGAGGAAGTAGTTCGGGTTCAGCCGATTGAGCGCGACGCAGGCGTCGGAGACGGTCGGCTCGGTCCCGCCGGGGCCGTAGCAGGCCGGGCCGGGCCGGGCGCCCGCGCTCTGCGGCCCCACGCGAAGCGCGCCGCCGGCGTCGACCCATGCGATGCTGCCGCCGCCGGCGCCGATTGCCAGAATCTCGATGGTCGGCGCCATGATCGGCCACCCTTCGACAGCGCTCTGGTCGACCGTCCGCGCCAGGCCGTCGGAAATGACGCCCATGTCGCTGCTGGTGCCGCCGATGTCGATAGTGGCCACGTCGCGGAGGCCCATGCGGTTGGCGATGAACTGGGCGCCGACGACGCCGCCGGCCGGGCCCTACATCACGGTGGGGACCGGCAGCGACCGGGCGGTCCGGCTCGCGATGACGCCGCCGTTCGACTGCATCACGAAGAGTTCCCGCTCCAGGCCCCGGTCGCTCAGCGCTTGCGACAGTCCGTCCAGATAGGCCGAGATGATCGGGATCGTGCTGGCGTTGATCGCCACCGTCGACGTGCGCTCGAACTCCCTCAGCTCGCTGGCGACGTCGGAGGAGATCGTGACGTGCGCCGCCGGGTGTTCCTCCAGGATGATCTCCCGGGCGCGGCGCTCATGGTTCGGGTTGGCGTAGGCATGGAGGAAGCGGAGTGCGACGGCGCGGATGTCGAGCGCTTTGATGCGGCGCGCCGTCTCGCGGGTGCCTGCCTCGTCAAGCGGGCGCAACACCTCGCCTGTGTGACGGACTCGCTCGGCAACCTCGAGGCGCAGATGCCGCGGGATGATCGGCTTCGGCTTGACCCACTTGAGGTCGTACATGCGGGAATTGTTGGTGCGCATGATCTCGAGCACATCCCGAAACCCCCTGGTTGTGACCAGCGCGGCCTTCGGCAGTTTCCGCTCGAGCAACGCGTTGAACACGACGGTCGCGCCGTGCACGAAATAATCGACATCGGCGAGCGCGATGGCTCCCTCCGTCTCCGCGCCCGCGTCGGACAGGACCCGCTCGACGCCACTCAGCACACCTTCCTTGAAGTCGCCGGGCGTCGACAGGGTCTTGGCAACATGCACGCCACCGCCGGCATCCAGGAGCACCAGGTCGGTGAAGGTGCCGCCGATGGCCGCGGCAAGCCGGGCGGTCATCGCACCGCTCGGTGCGTCGGGCCGATGGCCCCGCCTACATGAGACGCCAAAGCTCTTCGAGGCTCCCGTCGTCCCCCGCCAGCAGGACACCGCGCGGGAAGGTGTTGAGGTTCTCGATGCCGTCGGCGGTGATGCGGCAGATATCGTGATGGCGGAAGCCGCCGAGACCGTCGACATTCACCATCGGCTCCATGGTCACGACCATGTTCTCTTCGAGCACCGTGTCGTTGTACTGGCGCAGCTCGCCTCCCTCCTCGCGCCCGAACCAGATGGACATGATGCCGACCGAGTGGCCGGTGCCGAAGGAGCGGCCCTCCAGGAGGCCGTCTTCGCGGTAGATCGGGTTGACCACCTTGTCGACGTCGGAGCACTTAATGCCCGCACGCAAAGTGCGCAGCCCGGCGTGATGCGCCTCGACGTTGGTCTTGAAGACGGCGAGCGCATCGTCGGGGATGTGCCCCCAGTAGAGGCCCCGCTCCAGGACGTGGTAGTAGCCGCCGATGATCGCGTACGGGTTGACGCTGATCATCTCGCCCTTCTGCACGACCCGATGCGCGTTCATGATGTGGCCGACGCGGCTGCGGTAGGGTCCGGTCTGGACCCAGCACAGGTTGAGGTTGTCGACCTCGATATCGGGGAAGCGCCTGCGGAGCTCATTCTCGATCGCGACATTGGCCGCCCGCGCCATCTCGACCTCGGTCACGCCGGCCTTAAGTTCCGCCAGAGCCGCGTAGCCGCCCACCTCGCAGATCTCGACTCCCTGGCGGATAAGGGCGATCTCCTCCTCGGACTTGACCAGGCGCTGGCGCATGGTGTCGTAGGCCACGTCGGCGAACTCGAAACCGCCGAGCGCGCGGTCGATCATTGCCTTGAAGCCGACCGACACCGAATCTTCCTCGTACCCCAGGCGGCCGCTCGTGATCCCGTTGTCGCGCAGCACCTCGTCGAAGAGCCGCACGTTGTTTTCGAGCGGGCTCATCTCCCAGTCGTGGAACGGGCGGATGTCCTCGAAGTAGCAGCAGTGACGGGGCCGGACGTCCTCGATCAAGGAGACGATCAGTGCAGGCTCGCCCCTCCTCGGGATGACCGCAGAATGCAGCCGGCCGAAGGGAGGGCAGAAGAAACCGGTGTAGTAGAGGACGTTGTGAAGACTCGTCAGGATCACGGCGTCGAGGGACTTCTCGTCCATCAGCGCGTGGAGATTGCGCAGGCGACGCTGCATCTCGTCGACGCTCCAGACCTTTTGTGCGGTGATCCGTTCCGCGTCGGTCACGGCGCCTCCTCGCAAGTTATCTTTGTTCTTGACGATGGGTATCGTCCCGGAGCGCTATGACTCCAACCACCAATAGCACCAAGTGATTGATCGTCTTCATAAATAGTAAAAATACTTCCATGAATAACACTAATGAGATAACTGCCCGTCGTGCGCGCGGCTGACCGTTGACAAGGGCGGGCAGCCGCAGAAGCATGACGTATGCAAATGAACTGCGCCCAGCCATTTGCGACGCGAATGTGTGGAGGCTCGCCGGGCCGGCATGGAACGCATCCTCCCCACCGACCTGTTGCGGACATTGCTCGTCCTGGCGCGGACGCGGAGCTTCTCGCGGACGGGTGAGGAGATCGGCCGCTCGCAGTCTGCGGTGAGCCTGCAGATGCGGCGACTTCAACACATCGTCGGCTCGCCGATTCTCACCACTTCCGGCAAGTCATTCGGGCTCACGCCGCAGGGCGAGATCGTCCTCGAATATGCCAAGCAGATGGTGGCTTTGAACGACGAGTGCGTCGGCCGCTTGGACGGCGGCATTCTGACCGGGACGATCCGTGTCGGTATCCCGAGCGATTTCGCGCTCTCTTTTCTGCCGCGGCTCCTCGGCCGGTTCTCGCAGTCCAACCCCGATATCGCGCTCGACGTGACCTGCGAGCTGAGCCGAGACCTGATCGCCAGGCTCGTCCGGAACGAGTTCGACATCGTCCTGGCGGTGCACGATGACACGCCCACCGCACCTCTGACAGATCTGTGGCGGGAGCCGATGGCCTGGGTCGGCAGCCAGACCCATGACGTGCGCGCGAAGCGCCCGCTCCCCCTGGTTCTCTTCCCGGACGGTTGCCAGTATCGGCTACGGGTGTTCAGCGCGCTGCGGCGCCGGGACATCCCCTACAAGATCGTCTATTCCAGCTCCAACCTCGCCGGCAACCAGGCGGCGATCGAGAGTGGGCTCGGCCTCACGGCGATCTCGACGAGCACCGTGCCGCCGACCCTCGGCGCTCTGCCGACTTGCGCAGAGCTGCCCGCCCTCGACGACTTCGATATCGGGCTCTTCTGGAGCCCCAATGGCGCGACCGGTGCCATACGCACCCTGGCGGCGGCCATGGTTCGGGTGCTGGACGGAAAGCTCACTCGAACGGGGGAGCACACACCGAACGTCCCGGACCATGGCACAGGCGCGCCGCGCTAGCCGGACCGGCCGGCAGGACCGCGAAGCGGTACTACTTCAGGGCAGCTACAGCTTCGAACAGAAAATCACGGTCGAATGGGAGAAGCAGCTTGAACTCGGCGCGTTCGACGAGCTGTTGTCGCCGCTCCTCGCCGAGCCTCGATCGTTCACCGAGATTCGCGCCTATTTGTCTGGTGCGCCAAAGGAGCGCGCTTCGATGCTACCCGCCGGCAGGATCAGCAAGTATCAGGTGTCCAGTCGCTCGCTCCGGCTTGCGTTGGCCACCATGGTCGCTGCCGAACGACTCACAATGACCGAGGCGTCGGGCTCAGGCGCCCCTGTTTGGTTGAAGCGGCGCCGCTAGGAGCGTGCGCCGTAGAAAAATCCGCGCGGCGAAGTTGGTATTGGATGGGGTGTGGGTGGATTGGCGTCAGGGGGCAGTATGATGCGACACGCCAGTTGCGTTTGGGAACTGCCCGATGCCGACCACGTATCGTCCCTACCAGCCGGAGCAGCCCTTGCTTCTGCCGCCGGACTTGCAGGAGTGGGTTCCCCCAGGGCACCTGGCTCATCACGTCAGCGATGTGGTCGATGCACTGGACTTGACGGCGTTCTATGCGCCCTACGAGGGGGACGGTCGACGCAACGCCCCCTACGAGCCGTCGATGATGGTCAAGGTGCTGATCTATGCCTACGCGACGGGCACATTCTCCTCGCGTGCGGTGGCGAGAAAGCTGGAGGAGGATGTAGCGTTTCGGATGCTCGCGGCGGGCAACTTCCCGCAACATCGCACGGTATGTGAGTTCCGCCGCCGACATCTGGCGGAGTTCAGCGAGCTGTTTGTGGGGGTGGTGCAGGTGGCGCGCGAGATGGGACTGGCGCGGTTCGGCAAGCTCTCGGTCGACGGGACGAAGGTGCGAGCGAACGCGAGCAAGCGCAAGGCGATGAGCTATGAGCGGATGGGCAAAGAGGCGGCTCGCTTGCAGGCGGAGATCGAGGCGCTGCTGACGAAGGCGGGGATGGTGGACGCCGAAGAAGACGATCGTTGGGGCGAGGATTTCCGGGGCGACGAGTTGCCCGAGGAGTTGCAACGCAGGGAGAAGCGCCTGGCGGCGATCCAGGCAGCCAAAGCGCGTTTGGAGGCGGCGCAACGCGGGCGCGACGCTGAGCGCGGGCGCGAGCCTGGGCAGGACCGCAATCCCCGGGGCGGGCGGCCCTACAAGCGGGCCTACGGCGAGCCCGCGCCGAAGGCGCAGAGCAATTTCACCGATCCCGAGAGCCAGATCATGAAGACCAGCAGCGAGGGATTCCAGCAGTGCTACAACGCGCAGATGGCGGTCGATGGGGAGCACCAGATCATCGTCGCGACTCAGGTGGGGCCACAGGCCAGCGACCAGGGTCAGCTGGTGGGGATGCTCGACGAGATCAACGAGACGTTTGGGGTCGAGCCTGCGGTGGTACTGGCCGATGCGGGCTACTGCAACGAGCCGGATCTGTTGGAGCTGGAAGATCGCGGCATCGACGCGCACGTAGCGCTGGGGCGTGAAGGCAAGTCCCAGGTGGCGGTCGACCCGGCCCGGCTCCCTGCCACGCACCGCATGGGTGAGAAACTGGCGCGCCCCGCGGGCAAAGCCCGGTACGCGCAACGCAAGTGGCTCTCGGAGGCGCCGAACGGGTGGATCAAGGAGGTGCTCGGATTCCGACGATTCAGCCTGCGAGGCTTGGCGAAGGTGCGCGGCGAGTGGGACCTCGTGTGCTTGGCGTTGAACATCAAGCGGATGGGGACGGTGGCCACGTGCTGAGGCAGGTGCTGGCCTGCCAACGCACTTGCTCCGGGGCGCGCAGTGCCCATCGACCGCGTATGAAACGCGAATCTCTTCCGTTCCGGCCTTCCGGTCTGGGATTTCCATCCCAGAGTCGGGCGGGCCAGATGTCCACACTCGGGCCAAAATCCCGCCTCTCCGGCGGCCGCGCGCCAATCGCCCAGCATCAAAACTTCTACGGCGCACGCTCCTAGATGCGTCTATCGCTGTGCGAGTCAGGTCACCCCGAGGGAACCGGCCCGCAGATACTCACTGTCGCTATGGTGGATCACGCTGTCGGGCCGACGGTGCCAGAGCGCCATGTCGAGGGCATCGAGCATGAGCTGTGTGCGCAGGTGGTTGGCCATGGACCAGCCCACCACGCGGCGGCTGAAGGCATCCAGCACGACGGCGAGGAACAGGAACCCGGTCCAGGTGGGGACGTAGATCCTATGAGGCGGGGACCGACGCTACGGTCCAACGATTACAACCCTCATCAGGAGACATGCCATGCCTTCGAGGAATGAAGCCGTTGCGGCGGCCGGCGCGGAGCGTAGCACGCTGTATGTGGCAATCGAGATCAGTGCGAAGAGCTGGGTGGTCGGCATCAAGGGCCCGACAAGCGAGCGCATCGGCCTGCACTCGCTTGGCGCTGCAGATGTGGACGATCTCAAGGACCTCGTCGAGCGTCAGCGGGCGAAGGCCGAGCGGGATCTTGGCCGTGAGGTGCGCGTTCTGTGCTGTTACGAGGCGGGCTACGAGGGGTTCAGGTTGGCGCGTTGGCTGGACCGGTCGATGTCGGTTGAGACGATTGTGCTCGATCCTGCGAGCCTCCTGGTGAATCGGAAGGCAAAGCAGCGCAAGACGGACCGGATCGACGCCAGGAAGATGGTGCGTGCGCTGTTGGCGCATGACCGCGGTGACGCGGCGGTTCTGACCCGGGTACGGATACCGAGCGTGGAAGAGGAGGACCGCAAGCGACTGATCCGGGAGCGGCGGCGCCTGGTGAAGGAGCGAACATCGCTGACGAACTCGATCAAGGGTCTTCTGAAGCTGCATGGGGTCTTCGATCTGCAGCCTCGCTCCAGGAACTTCGAGACGAAATTCGCCGAGGTGAGGACAGCTTATGGAGCGCCGTTCCCGACGCGGGCCCGGCGTGAGATTCTGCGGCTTATGGAGCGATTGACCCTCGTCGAACGTCAGATCGGGCAGCTCGAGGCCGAGCGCGACGCGGTTGTTCGGCAGGGAGAGGCCATCCCGGCGCCTGTTCAACCCGAGGGCAGTGACGCTCTGGCGGCTTCCAAGATCGCGGCGCTGACCCGGCTGAAGGGGATCGGCGCGAACGACGCAACCTTGCTGACGCACGAAGTCTTCTACCGCGGGTTCCGCAACCGCCGGGAGCTCGCGAGTTGGGTCGGCATGACGCCAACCCCTTGGGCGAGCGGCGCGATGGAACGCGACCAGGGAATCGGCCGCGACGGTGCGGCCTGGATCCGGGCTCAGCTTATTCAAATGGCGTGGCGCTGGCTGCGTTACCAGCCTGAGAGTGCGCTTTGCAAATGGTTCGAAGAGCGCACTGCAGGAGCCCGGGGCCGGATACGCCGGGTGATGATTGTGGCACTCGCCCGCAAGCTGCTCATTGCACTGTGGCGGTTCTCCGAGACCGGTCTCGTGCCGATGGGCGCCCGCTGCGCCTGATCGACACGGGATCTGCCAATCCAGTCCGGCCGGATGTGGTCGGCGCTGGGCCGGGCGGATGTGTGACCGAACATCACCTGGGCTGAAAGACGCCGGGATGTAGATGGGTCCCATCTCCCGGAACGTTGCGCCCGCAGCATGCGGGATTGGGGCACGGATCCGGCGTGGAGCCGGAAACCGGCCGGATAAAAGGAGGATCCGCGCAACACGGCGCGCGCCTGATGAGAGAAACGTTCCGAGCCTGGCAATCCTTAGTTCTGGACCAGAAGACCTTGGAAGAACGGGAGTCGTGCCCGAAACATAACCAGATTCTCGCTTGACTACAGTTGCCTCATAAAAGGTGATGTCTGCGACCCACAGTCGATCGGGTGCGTCGGCGGTGAAGTCGCGCTCGACCAGATCCGGCGCCGCCCGGGCACGCGCATCCCGTACCTGCCCACGGTCTTCGCCTTGGCCGGCGATTCGACGACAACGACATGCATGGCGCCGCCTCCGATGCACGTCTGGCATCGAGGTGTGGCACAGCGAATCACAACCAATCCCACGTGGCCAGTAATTTATGGAACAGGATACTAGTCACCTGAATCTAAAGTTCGTGGCATAAGTTTTGATCGACACGGAGGCAAAAGCGCTTGACGGCAGCGAGGATGTCGTCGGCCGATTTGGTCCACCTGAAGGGCTTGGGGTCTTCGTTGTGCTTGTCGATGAAGGCGCGGATGTCGGCTTCGAGTTGGCGGGTCGAGTGGTGCACACCGCGCTGCAGCTGCTTGCGCGTCAGTTCGGCGAACCAGCGTTCGACCTGATTGATCCAGGAAGCGGAGGTCGGCGTGAAGTGGATGTGCCAGTGCGCTCGTCGCGCCAGCCAAGCCTTGACCGGCGCAGTCTTGTGAGTGGCGTAGTTGTCCATGACGATATGGATGTCCAGCCCCTCCGGGACACGCCGGTCGATCTCCTTCAGGAAGTCGAGGAACTCCCTGGCCCGGTGGCGCCTGTAGCACTTGCCGATGACGCGGCCCGTGGCGACGTCGAGGGCTGCGAAGAGCGAGGTCGTGCCGTGACGCTTGTAGTCGTGTGTGCGGCGCTCGGGCATGCCCGGCAGCATCGGCAGGACCGGCTGTGTGCGATCGAGTGCCTGGATCTGGCTCTTTTCATCGACACAGAGCACCAGCGCGCGGTCCGGCGGCGACAGATAGAGGCCTATGATGTCGCGGACCTTGTCCACGAAGAGCGGGTCGCTGGAGAGTTTGAAGGTCTCCGAGCGGTGCGGCTGCACGCTGAAGGCCGCCCATATCCGCCGGACCGTCGTGTGCGACAGTCCGCTCTCCCGGGCCATCGAACGGAGCGACCAGTGGGTCGCGTCGGCCGGCGTCGTCTCCAGCGTCCGCTCGATGACCGCGGCCACCTTCTCGTCCGAGAGCGTTCGCGGCCGTCCCGGACGAGGCTCATCCGACAGCCCCTCGATGCGCTCCTTCAGGAAGCGGCGGCGCCACTTGCCGACCGTGTGCTCGTGCACGCCGAGTTCGATTGCCACCGCCTTGTTGGTCAGGCCGTCTGCGCAGCGCAGGATCATGCGGCAGCGATCGGACAGCGAGCGCGCGACCCGGCGGCGTCGAGCCTGACGTTCAAGATACGACCGCTCTTCATCGCTCAGAACCAGGACCGCCATCGGCCGACCAACGCCACGTGCCATCAGAAAGACCTCCATAATCCAACTCCGATGGCTATTGTATAATGCTATCTACTTCAATTCCACGTGACTAGCCCGAGGTGGCGCCTCCCATGGCGAGTGAGCTGGAGGCGCGGAAATCCACGTCCTTCGGATGGCCGTCGAGGGCACGCTGGATGGCGCGGTCGAGGCGCTCGGTGAAAGCGGCGATCTCCGCCTCGGTCACGGTGAGCGGCGGGCAGATGCGGAGAAAGTTCTTCACGCAGATCACGATCACGCCGTCGAGCGCCGCATTGAGGCGGATGCGCTCGGCCATGGCGGGGTCAGGCGTACGGCCTGCCCGCTCACTCACGATATCGAGCATCTGGTAGAGGCCCTGGCCCCGCACGTCGCCGATCACGTCGTGGGAGTCGCGCAGGCGCTCCAGTGCAGCCCTGAGCACCTGGCCCACGGCGGCAGCGCGCTCGTCCAGCTTATCGCGCAGCACGATCTCCAACTGCTTGTCGGCGACCGCCGCCGGCAGCGGATCGCCGGAATAAGTGCCGGCCCAGGGAAGCCCGGCCTTGCCCCGCGCCTGCTCCGCAATCTCCCGCGTCGTCACCGCGCCGCAGATCGCGAGGCCCGCGCTCATTCCCTTGGCGAAGGTGACGATATCGGGAGTCACGTCGTAGTGCTGGAAGCCCCAGAGCTTGCCCGTGCGCGCCGGTGCGAGCTGCGCCTCGTCCAGCACCAGCAGCGCGCCTTCCGCCTCGGCCAAACGCTTGAGCCGGGGCAGCCATTCGGGCGGCGGCACCACCATGCCGCCCGCGACCAGCATGGTCTCCGCCAACACCGCCGCGATGTCGCCCGAAGTTATGTGGTCGATCAGCTCACGTGACTGCGTGAGGCAAGCCACGTCGCAGGCGGGGTATTCGAGGTTGATCGGGCAGCGGTAGCAGAAGGGTGCATAGATCGCGGGCGCGTTGGCGGGCGCCAGCAGCGGGCCGAGATGACGCCGCCTGGCGCCGCCGATCGTGGTCACCGATTCGACCGCGAGGCTGCCGCCGTGAAGCCCGCGAATCACCGAGAGGATGTCGTGCTTGCCGGTGACCGCGAGCGCCATGCGCATGGCGATCTCGTTGGCCTCTGAGCCGGTGACCGCGAAGTTCACGACCTCCAGCCCCTCCGGCAGGGTGCCGGTGATGCGCTCGGCGAAGCGCACCAGATGGGGGTTCGAGTACCAGGAGTTCTCGTGCCAGAGCTTGCCGGCCTCAGCGCGCATGACCTCCACCAGCTCGGGGTGGCAGTGGCCCAGCACGTTGCACATCATGCCGGCGGTCAGGTCGTAGTAGCGCTTGCCGTCGACATCGAAGAGCCAGATCCCCTCGCCCCGCTCGAACTGGATCGCGGGCTGGTAGCGCCAGCCGTAGACACGGTCTGCGTCCCGCGCCATCAGGTCGGCGTGGGCATTCGAGGGCGCGTGGGAGGGAACGGTGTCAGCCATCGTGCGTGACCGGGAGGGCGATGAACATATCCCGCAGAATCGGATCGGTGGCGACGGCGATCTCATTCTCGATCAGAGTGCCGCAGCCGGGACAACAGAAGAGCCGGAACTCGACCGGATCGTCCACGAAGAGTGAGGGGTCCCCGATCAGCGGGTTGGAGTCCGAGACCGGCCGCACGTCCTGCAAACAAGCCAGCTTGTAGTTCTCGTCGAGGGCGCCGAGCGACGCCGCGCACGCGCCGCACGCCCAGTAGGCGCCGGCTGTATCCTCGCGTATGTCGAGCGCATCGGTCGCGCGCAGCCGGAGACCGCCGTCGCGCACGGCGGGCGGCGGTGCGCCGTTGGTGAGCCGGGCGAGGCGATCGACTTTGATGGCGGCGCGGTTGCGCGCGGTCGCCTCCTCGTCGACCGCGGTGCCGTCCTCGCTCAGCACGGCACCGAAGATCGTCCGCGCCGCGTCCGGCGTGACGTTTTGATGCAGCAGGTCGTGCTGAATCCTGGCGGGATCGCGCCGCATGGGGTCGCCGAAACCGCCGCCGCCGGACCAGCGCACCGCATAGACATCCGCCGGGTTCTGGTCGAAGTTCTCCTGCCGCAGCTCCAGATGCTCGGGCCTGCCTGAGACCTGCGAATAGTCGTCGATCAGGCGGCGCTCCGCCATGCGCTCCAGAATGTCGCTATCGCGGATGAACTGGTAGGCGTTGGTGGTGGACGGGAAGCCCCCCATCATGCCGGTCGACGTCGGCGTCGCGTTGCCTGACGAGAGCGTGTCCTGGGTGATGCGGTCGGTGTTATGGGGGATGAAGCAGGTCTCGGCGGAGAGGCCGCCGCGATACCTGCCGGCGCCGCCCGAATCCGGCAGCTCCTTGCGGTAGAGCACGAGCAGCGGGAAGTTCTGCTCGTTATGCTCCACATTGGGGAGCTGGCAGATCGGCGTCCGCGCCTGGCCGCCGGTATTGATGCCGTCCGCATGGGCAAACGCGCCGATGGAGCCGCCGATGGGGTCGATCAGCAGATAGCCGTAGCGCTCGCCCCACTGGTCGATGCCGCGGAAGAGCGTCGCCGGCCACTGGCTGGTGCCGCCGATGCCCATGATGTCGCCGCGCAGCGTCTCATCCGAGAAGATCATCTTGGAGATCGCGTTGTAGGCGGGGTAGAGCGATATCTCCATCGACTGGGTGGGTGCGGTGGAGACGCTGGCCGGGAAGTCGGCGCAGTTGAGCGTGCCGGCGGTGGGATCGAAGTCGATATGCCGCAGCGCACCGCCCACCGCGAAATACTGGTCCCACGCGAGCAGCTCGTTGATCGCCACCATGACCGACCCGCGCCAGCCCGAGTAGGTCGCGTTCATGGCGCCGTCCTGCGGCGCGGTGCCGTCATTGTCGAAAATCAGCCGGTCGCCCTTCTTGGTGACTGTGATCTGCACGCGGTGGGTGCGCCGGTCCCCCGGCCGGCAGGCCTCGACGTAGGTGCGGTCGCGCCAGGCGCCGTCGGGCAAACGCTCCAGCTTGGCGAGGAAGGCGGTCTCGGCATTGTCGATGATCCGCTTCATCACGCCTTTGACGGTGCGCGGCCCGTAGCGGCGGATGAGCTGCAGCAGACGCTCGCGTGCGCTCATGTCGCCGGCGAGCTGCGCGCGGAAATCGAGCGCCACCATCTCGGGCTTGCGGGAGGAGCGCAGGTAAAGCTCCTCGATATCGCGGCGGACCACGTCGTTCTCGACGATCTTCACCGGCGGAATCAGGATGCCCTCGTCGAAGGCGCTCTCGGCAGCGGGGCAGAAGCTCCCCGGGGTGATACCGCCGATGTCGTACTGATGCAGGCAGTTGGTGATCCAGCAGAAGAGCTCGCCCTCCCAGAACACCGGGCAGATCAACATCACGTCCATCTGGTGCGCGGCACCGACCCAGGGGTCGTTGGCGAGGAACATGTCGCCCTCGCGGATGCCCGGATTGTCGCTGCGGTTCTCCAGGATCCACTTCACCTGCGTGTCGGTGACGCCCGACATGTACTGCATGTAGGGGCCGAAGTAGACGAACTCGGCGTCCTCGGTGAGGATCGAGGGGTTGAGGTCGAGCGCGTAGATCGCCACCGGCGAGCCGGAGATGCGCTGGATCGTGGCGCCGTGCTCCTCATTGATGTTCCAGAGGTTGTGGCGGATCACCTCGTAGGTGACCGGGTCGATCTCGGTCTCCCAGTCCCGGTGGAGCTTCAGGGTCTCGGAGATGGAAAGCTCGCGCGGCGGCACGTAGGGGTGGTTCACGCCGTCGAAATGGGTGTCCGTCATCTCGCTGATGCGCCGCATCGTGGTGGCCTCTGCGCCCGTATTCATGGTTCAGCCTCGTTCCGACTAGACGTGGATCGCCCGCCCGGCGACGGCGAGCGCCGCCTCCTTCACCGCCTCGTTGAG
Source organism: Alphaproteobacteria bacterium (assembly GCA_965262755.1). Taxonomy (GTDB): domain Bacteria; phylum Pseudomonadota; class Alphaproteobacteria; order UBA828; family UBA828; genus WTGU01. Next base: position 216,871 of record OZ253557.1, read on the forward strand.
CGAGGGATGAGCGTGGCAGGTGCGCGCGATATCCTCCGCCGAGCCGCCGAATTCCATGACCGCGACGGCCTCGGCGATGAGGGTGCCGGCGTCGTGGCCGACGATGTGCACGCCGAGCACGCGGTCGGTCTCGGCATCGGCCAGAACCTTCACGAAACCGTCGGTCGCTGACATCGCCCGCGCCCGCCCGTTGGCGGCGAAGGGGAAGCGGCCGACCGCGTAATCGACTCCGGCCTCCTCAAGCGCCTCCTCCGTCAGCCCGACGGAGGCGACCTCGGGCGCGGTGTAGACCACGCCGGGGATCGCATCGTGGTTCACGTGCGTGGCCTGCCCCGCGATGATCTCGGCGGCGGCGATCCCTTCTTCCTCGGCCTTGTGCGCGAGCATCGGCCCGGCGATCACGTCGCCGATGGCGTAGACGCCTGGCGCGCCGGTCTCGAAGCGCTCGTTGACCTTGATGCGCCCCTGCCCGTCCAGCGCGATGCCCACGCTGTCGAGGCCGAGGCCTTCCGTGTTGGGCCTGCGGCCGACCGCCACCAGCACCACGTCCACATCGAGCGTTGCGCTCTCACCGCCCGCGACCGGCTCCATGGTGAGCCTGACGCCCTCGTTGGTGCGCTCGGCGCCGGCGACCTTGGTGCCGAGCTTGAAGGCGATTTTTTGGCGCCTGAGAAGCCGGTGCATCTGAGTCGCGACTTCGCCGTCCATCCCGGGCAGGATGCGGTCGAGGAACTCGATCACCGTGACCTTGGCGCCGAGACGGCTCCAGACCGAGCCCATTTCGAGGCCGATGTAACCACCGCCGATCACCGCCATACGCGCCGGCACTTGCGCCAGCGCGAGCGCGCCGGTGGAGGTGACGATGCGCTCCTCGTCCACGTCCACGCCGGCGAGCGGGGCGGAGACGCTCCCGGTCGCGATCACCACCGCACCGGCCGTGACAGTGCGGGGCTCCGGCGGGCCCTCGATCTCGACCGTGCCGGGGCCTGCGAGGCGCGCGTGGCCCTCCAGGTGGGTCACGTCGTTCTTTTCCAGCAACCCGGCGACGCCCTTGGTGAGCGCGTCCACGACCTTGTCCTTGTGCGCCATCATCGCATCGAGATCGAGCTCGACGCCCGAGACCTTGACGCCGTGGCGCGCAAGCCGCGTCTTGGCGTGGGCGTATTCCTCCGACGTATGCAGCAGCGCCTTCGACGGGATGCAGCCGACGTTGAGGCAGGTGCCGCCGAGAGTGGGCGTGCGCTCGACGCAGGCCGTGCGCAGCCCGAGCTGGGCCGCGCGAATGGCGGCGACATAGCCGCCAGGGCCGGCGCCTATCACCAGGACGTCGAAGTCATGTTCGCTCATGGCTGCTCCGGCTGGCCATGTGGGACTAAAAATCAAGCAGGATGCGTTGCGGGTCCTCGATGCAATCCTTGATGCGGACCAGGAAGCTCACCGCCTCGCGACCGTCGATGAGGCGGTGATCGTAGCTCAGCGCAAGATACATCATGGGGCGGATTTCCACCGCGCCTGCGACGGCGACCGGGCGCTCCTGCACCTTGTGCATGCCGAGGATCGCGGACTGCGGCGGGTTGATGATCGGCGTGGACATGAGCGAGCCGAAGACCCCGCCGTTGGAGATGGTGAAGGTGCCGCCCAGGAGGTCGTCGAGGGCGAGCTTGCCCTCGCGGGCCTTGACGACGAAGGCGCGGATCGCCTGCTCGACCTCGGCGAAGCTCATCCGCCCCGCGTCCCTGAGCACCGGCACCACGAGGCCCCGGGGGGCGCTCACGGCGACGCCGATGTCCTGAAAGCGCTTGTAGACGATGTCGTCGCCGTCGATCTGCGCGTTGACCGTCGGGTACTCGACGAGCGCGGCGACGGCCGCCTTGACGAAGAACGACATGAGGCCGAGGCGGACGCCGTGCTTCTGCTCGAACGCCTCGCCGTGCGCCGCGCGTAGCGCCGTCACGGCGGTCATGTCCACCTCGTTGAAGGTGGTGAGCATCGCCGCCGTGTCCTGCGCGAGCTTCAGCCGCTCGCCGGCGCGGCGGCGAAGGCGGCTCATGGGCACCCGCTCTTCGCGCCTATGCGCAGCGGCAGACGGGGCAGATTCGGGCTGCACTGCTGCGGGTACCGGTGTCGCTGCCGGTGTCACCCGAGTAGGTACTGGGGCGGCGGGAGGGGCAGCCTCTGCCTCAGCTTCTGGAGACGATTCGGGATCAGGCCCAGGAGTCGGCGTCGCGGCCGATGCGGCACGTGCAACAACCGCGGCGAGCACGTCGCTCTTCAAGAGGCGGCCGCCCTTGCCAGTGCCTTCGATCTGCGCTGGATCGAGGCCGTGCTCTTCGAGGAGACGCCGCACGGCGGGTGAAGGTGGAGGAACCGTCGGGCGAGCAGATATTGTCTCGAGCGCGGTCACCCGCGCGGCAACCGTCGCGGGCGCATCAGAAGCCTCGCCCACGCGCGGTTCGGCCGCGGCAGTCGCGGCCCCCTCACCGGTCTCCAAACGGCCGAGCAGCGCGCCCACCTCCACGTCCGTGCCCTCGACGGCGGCGATCTCGGCGAGGGTACCGGCGGCTTCGGCCTTGACCTCGACGGCGATCTTGTCGGTCTCAAGCTCCACCAGCGTCTCGTCGAGCACGACCGCATCGCCCGGCTGCTTGTTCCAGCGCATGACCGTCGCCTCGGTGACCGATTCGCCGAGGGCGGGGACGGTGATGTCGACCGTCACGACCCGGCCTCCCCATCGAGCGCGTCGTCGATCAGCGCCCGCTGCTCGCGCTGATGCACGACGAGAAAGCCGCTGGCGGGCGAGGCCGCGGCTGCGCGCCCGACATAGCGCGCCCGGCGCGACGCCCCGTCAAGATCGGCCAGTACCGCTTCGATACGGGGTGCCACGAAGGTCCAGGCGCCCATGTTTTCGGGTTCCTCCTGGCACCACACCACCTCGGCCTCGCGGCACTTGGCGACCTCCACCATGAAGCTCCTGCTGGGGAAGGGCGCGATCTGCTCCAGCCTCAGCAGCGCCACGTCGTCGATACCGCGCTCCTCCCGCGCCGCGACCAAGTCGTAGTAGACCTTGCCGGAGCAGAAGACGACGCGGCGGACGCGCTTGGGCGCGATCGCGGCGTCAGCCTCCCCGATCACACGGTGGAAGCGGGTGCCGCCGCTCATCTCGTCGAGGGTGGAGACGCAGCGCCGGTGGCGCAGCAGCGACTTGGGCGACATCACGATCAACGGCTTGCGGAAGCTGCGGCGGAGCTGGCGGCGCAGCACGTGGAAATAAGAAGCCGGCGTCGAGCAGTTCACGACCTGGATGTTGCCGTCGGCGTAGAGCTGCAGATAGCGCTCGAGCCGCGCCGAGCTGTGCTCCGGCCCCTGCCCCTCGAAGCCGTGCGGCAGCAGCATGACGAGGCCCGACATGCGCAGCCACTTCGTCTCGCCGGCGATAACGAACTGGTCGATGATGGCCTGGGCGCCGTTGGCAAAGTCGCCGAACTGGGCCTCCCAGATCGCGAGCGCATTAGGGTCCGCGATCGAGTGGCCGTATTCGAAACCCAGCACGCCGGCCTCGGAGAGGAGACTGTCCGCGAGCTTGAGCCGGGCCTGGCCGGGCCTGATGTTGTTGAGCGGGGTGTAGCGCTTCTCGTTTGCCTGATCTACCAGGCCTGCATGGCGCTGGGAGAATGTGCCGCGCGAACAGTCCTGGCCGGAGAGCCTGACCGGCTTCCCCTCCAGCAGCAGCGAGCCCAAGGCCAATGCCTCCGCCGTCGCCCAGTCGATCGGGCCGCCCGCCTCGATGGCGCGCCGCTTTTCCTCCAGCTGGCGGCCGATGCGCGGGTGCACGGCGAAGTCGTCCGGCACGCGGGCGATGGCTTGGCCGATCTCGGCCAGCACCTCGTGCGCCAAGGCGGTGTCGCCGGGCCGCTCGTCGCGGGGTGCGGCCTGGATGTCCGCCCAGTCGCCTTCGAGCCAGTCCGCCTTGTTGGGGCGGTAGCTCTTGGAGGCTTCGAGCTCGGTCTCCAGCCGGGCGCGGAAGATCTCCATCATGCGGTCGGCGTCCTTGACCGTGAGCACGCCTTCGGCCACCAGCCGCTCGGTATAGAGCTGGCGGGTCGTCGGCCGCTCGCGGATCGCCCGATACATCGCGGGTTGGGTGAAGGCCGGCTCGTCGCCTTCGTTGTGGCCGTGGCGGCGGTAGCAGAAGATATCCACCACGACATCCGCCTTGAACTGCTGGCGGTAGTCGGCGGCAATCTGGCAGACGCGCACGACTGCCTCGGGATCGTCCCCGTTCACGTGGAAGACCGGTGCCTGGATGATCTTCGCCACCTCCGACGGATAGGGCGAGGTGCGCGCCTGGCTCGGGCTGGTGGTGAAGCCGATCTGGTTGTTGATGACGATATGGACCGTGCCGCCGGTGCGGTAGCCGCGCAGCTCAGAAAGCTCGAAGACCTCCGAGCACGTCCCCTGGCCGGCGAGCGCGGCGTCGCCGTGAATCAGCAAGCCCATGACCCGCTCGCGGGCCTTGTCGCCCCGCATCGCCTGCTTGGCCCGCACCTTGCCCAGCACGACCGGGTTGACGGCCTCCAGGTGCGAGGGGTTGGGCGTGAGCGAGATGTGGAGCGTCTTGCCATTGCCGAGGGCGCGGTCCGCCGAGGCGCCCAGGTGATATTTGACGTCGCCCGAGCCCTGCACGTCGCCCGCGCTGGTGACGCCGCCCTGGAATTCGGAGAAGACCGCGGCATAGGACTTGCCCAGGATGCTGGTCAGCACATTGAGCCGCCCGCGATGGGCCATGCCGACGACGATTTCCTCCACGCCTTGCTGCGCGGCCTGGGCGATGGTCGCTTCGAGCGCGGGGATGACGCTCTCCGACCCTTCGAGCGAGAAGCGCTTGGCGCCGGCATATTTCACGTCGAGGAAGCGCTCGAACCCCTCCGCCTCGTGCAGATGGCGCAGGATCTCCGTCTTCTCGCCGGGCGAGAGCGACTGCCGGTTGCGCTCGCCTTCCATCATCCGCTGCACCCAGGCCTTCCGCTCCGGGTACTGGATGTGCATGAACTCGACGCCCACGCGTGCGCAATAGGTCTGCTTGAGGATCGCCAGCACCTCGCGCAGCGTCGCCCGCTTGAGCCCGAGCACGCCGTCGACATAGATCGGCCGGTCGTAGTCCACCTCGGAGAAGCCATAGCTCTTGGGATCGAGCTCCGGGTGATGCCGTTCGCCGTCGAGGCCGAGGGGGTCGAGGGAGGCGATGAGATGGCCGCGCACCCGGTAGGCGCGGATCATCATGAGGGCACGGATCGAATCGATGGTCTCCGCCTGGACCGGGGCGTCCGGATCGACACCGGCCGCGGCCGGAGCAGAAGGCGGGCGGGGCTCCGGCAGCCCCATCGCCCGGTCCTCTTGCGCGGGCGGCTCCACCGCTCTCTCTACCGCGCCGTCGCCGCCCCCGAAGCCCTCTTCTTCCTCGAAAATGCGGCGCCAGCTCGGATCGACGGCGGCGGGGTTCTTCAGATACTGCGCGTAGATCTGCTCGATGACGGCGGGGTCGGCCCCGCCGAGAAAGGCGGATGCGCCATCGAGGTCGCTGCTCACGCCGCTCGCCCCGCCGTGCGCCGGCGCTCCAGCACGTCCAGCACGGTGGTGCCGATGGCCGCCGGCGATTCCGTCACGGCGATGCCGGCACTCCGCATGGCCTCGATCTTGTCCTGGGCGCCGCCCTTACCGCCCGAGATGATGGCGCCGGCATGGCCCATGCGCCGCCCTGGCGGTGCCGTCAGCCCTGCGATGAAGCCCACGATGGGCTTGGCCAGCTTCTCGCTGCGGACGAAGTCGGCGGCATTTTCCTCCGCCGTGCCCCCGATCTCGCCGATCATCACGATGGCCTCGGTCTCCTCGTCGGCCGCGAAGAGGGCGAGACAGTCGATGAAGTCGGTGCCGGCGACCGGATCGCCGCCGATGCCGATGCAGGTGGACTGACCGAGCCCGGCGGCGGTGGTCTGTCCCACGGCTTCGTAGGTGAGCGTGCCCGAGCGCGAGACGATGCCGACCCGGCCGCGCCGGTGGATGTGGCCCGGCATGATGCCGATCTTGCATTCGTCCGGCGTGATCACGCCGGGGCAGTTGGGGCCGACGAGGCGGGTGCGGCTGCCGCTCAGCGCGCGCTTGACCCGCACCATGTCGAGCACCGGGATGCCCTCGGTGATGCAGACGACGAGGCCGATCCCGGCGTCGATGGCCTCAAGGATGGCGTCCGCCGCGTACGGCGCCGGCACGTAGATCACGGAGGCGTCGGCGCCGGTTACGGCGCGGGCCTCGGCCACGGTGTCGTACACCGGCTGGCCGAGATGGGTGCTGCCGCCCTTGCCGGGGGTGACGCCGCCCACCATGCGTGTACCGTAGGCAATCGCCTGCTCCGAGTGGAAGGTGCCCTGGGCGCCCGTGAAGCCCTGGCAAATCACCCGTGTGTCTCGATCGACAAGGACAGCCATCAGCCTGCCCGCCCGATTGCCTGAACCACCTTCGCCGCGGCATCGCCGAGATCGTCGGCAGCGATCAGGTCGATGCCGGCGCCCGCCAGGATCGCCTTGCCCTTCTCCACATTGGTGCCTTCGAGGCGAACGACAAGCGGGAGAGTGAGCGATACTTCTCGTGCGGCGGCGACGATGCCCTCGGCGATCACGTCGCAGCGCATGATGCCGCCGAAGATGTTGACCAGGATGCCGCGCACATTGGCGTCCGAAAGGATGATCTTGAAAGCCTCGGTCACCCGCTCCCTGGTGGCGCCGCCGCCGACATCGAGGAAGTTCGCAGGCTCAGCACCGTGCAGCTTGATGATGTCCATCGTCGCCATGGCGAGGCCCGCGCCGTTGACCATGCAGCCGATGTTGCCGTCGAGCTTGACGTAGCTCAGCCCATGCTCGCCGGCGGCGCGCTCGGTCGGGTCTTCCTCGTCCGCATCGCGCAGAGCGGCAATCTCGCGCTGCCGGTAGAGCGCGTTGTCGTCGATGCTCACCTTGGCATCCAGGGCGATGAGCGCGCCGTCCGTCGTCTTGATCAGGGGGTTGATCTCGACCAGGCTCGCATCGGTGCCGAGCACCGCGTCGTAGACCGCGCGCCCCAGCTTGCCGGCTGCCTTCGCCGGCTCGCCGGAAAGCCCGAGGCCGAAGGCGAGGCTCCGCCCGTGGTGAGGCTGGAAGCCGCTTGCGGGATCGACCGGCACGGTCACGATTGCCTCCGGGTTTTCGGCCGCGACCGCTTCGATCTCGACGCCGCCCTCAGCTGAGGCGATCAGGGCGACGCGCCCGCTTTCGCGATCCACCACGGCGCCGAGATAGTATTCGTGCGCGACTTCGGCGCCTTCCTCCAGATAGACGCGGCGCACCTCGCGGCCGCACGGCCCGGTCTGATGGGTGACGAGCACCCTGCCGAACATCGCACGCGCCGCCGCTATCGCCTCGTCGCGCCCGGTGCAGACCTTCACGCCGCCTGCCTTGCCGCGCCCGCCGGCGTGGATCTGCGCCTTGACCACCCAGACCGGGCCGCCGAGCTCGTCGACCGCGGCCTCGATACCCTCAGGCTCCAGCACCGGAACGCCGCGCGGGACCGGCACCCCGAACCCCGCCAGCACCTGCTTGGCCTGATATTCGTGGAGGTTCATGGGGCTGTCCCGCCGCGCGAGGATCGAGGGCGCGCCGTTATAGCACTCCCCCGCCCGCCCCGGCTATCGCAACGGCGCGCCGCAAGCCGTGATCACGGTGGGAATACGGGTCAACTCCTCTTCCTTGCATCGCTCTCACCAGTACAGCGGCCACCTTCGGTGCCGGCGGCAACATGGCGGGCGCCCACGTCATGGAGCCGGCGATTGGGCAGAAGATCAGGAAGCGGACCCGCGCCTCGCGCGTCTCGCCTGCTCTTCACGAACGTGCCCGATGGGCGGAGAGCGCCTCGATCTCTCTCCGCGGCGTCGCAGTCATCGGGTGTTGACCTCCCCCCATCATGATCGATACGAATGACGAATCAGGTATCTGGTCCCGCCGCCGACAGACGGATCGTGAATTCTGGCAAACTTGGTATCAAATTTCTTAATACGTATAATTGATTATATTACTAGTGCGGCAAGAGAGCGCTGGACGGCGCCAGGAGCCAACCACATGTCTCGACCCTCACTGCGGGCGTTTCGGGCGACGACGACCGACGCCGGCGAAATTTCACCACTCTCGTCTCCTTACGACGATCTCAACCAGCAGATCATCCGCCTGCTCCAGGAAGACGGGCGGGAAGCCTACGACGTGATCGGGCAGAAGCTCGGCGTATCGGGCGGGACGATCCGCAACCGTGTCACCCGGATGCGCGACGCCGGCATGCTCCGCATCGTCGCCGTGGTCGACCCGGTCGCCGTCGACTACGAGTCGGACGCGATGCTCGGCATCAAGACCGCGCCGGGCGTTGCACCCACCGCCATCGCGCAGCGGCTCGATCCCCACCAGGCTGTCGTCTACGTCATGTGGGTCAGCGGCCGCTTCGACCTGCTGGTCGAGGTCGTGTGCGACGAGGAAACCGAGCTCACGACCTTCCTCAACGACCACATCCACGGCCAGCCCGACATCGCCCACGTCGAGGTCATGACCCGGCTCGGCATGTTCAAGAACCAGTTCCTGCTCAAGGGCCACGTGCCTTAGCTGGTGCGCGCTCCGGGGGGATCGCACAGGGGATCGTCATGAGCCTGTCGCTGCAATTGATCCTGGGGGCCGAGGCTCTGGCCGCATTCGAGGCTCCGGGGCCGGTGGCGCGGGGACTGCCGGCTGCGGCCTACACGAGCGAGGCGATCTTCCAACTCGAGAACGAGCGCATCTTCGCCGACTCGTGGGTCTTCGCCGGCCTTGCCCACGAGCTGGCCCGGCCGGGCGACGCGGTGCCCGTCACCGTCGCTGGCCGGCCGGTGCTCCTGGTGCGTGACGCGGACGGGGAGGTCCGCGCCTTCCACAACGTCTGCCGCCACCGCTGTCTCAAGCTCGTCGACGAGCCTTGCAACGTGGGGCCGACGATCCAGTGCCCCTATCACTCATGGACCTACAGGCTCGACGGTGCGCTGCACATCGCCCCCTACTTCGGCGGGCGCGACCCGCGCGCGGTGCCGGCCGGCTTCGACCGCGCTGAGCACGGGCTGGTGCCGGTGCGGGTGGCGACATGGCACGACTGGGTCTTCGTCAACCTGAACGGCACCGCACCGCCCATCGAGGACTTCGTCGCGCCGCTCCAGAGGCACCTCGGGGGGCTCGACCTCTCCCGGATGAAGCACGTCGTCACCATCGACCTGGGCGAGATCGCCGCGAACTGGAAGCTCCTGATGGAGAACTTCATCGAGCCCTATCACGTGCCCTTCGTGCATGCGACGACCACCGAACAGCCGCTGACGGACCACTACACGGTGAACGAGCCGGGCTGCCTCGGCTGCGCCGTGGACGTCTCCGCCGAGGCGAAGCGGGACGACACGCTGTCTGCGGACTCCCGCTACCTCACGCTCTTCCCCAACTTCGTGCTCGGGCTCTACCTCCCCGATCAGGTCGGCGTTCATCTCGACGTGCCGCTCGCGCCCGGTCGCACCAGCCAGCGCCGCGCCGTCTACAGCCTCCAGGCCGAGACGGTCTCCGACGAGCACGCGGACGAGCTCGCGAGGCTCTGGCGTGACGTGCACGTGGAGGACCAGGTGATCTGCGAGCGGCTGCAGGAGGGACGCGCGTCCGCCGTCGCCGACGACGGCGGCGTGCTCTCCCCGCTGTGGGAGGACGCGGTGCGCAGCTTCCAGGAACGCGTGGTGAAGAGCCTGCGCTAACGGTCGACATTCGTGCGGGCGTCGCAAGCCAATCTACGCGGGCCTGCCGCTTGGACCGCAAGCGCGCCTTGAGAGGATTGCACAGCGCACCGAAGGCCGAGTCGAGCGCCAATCTTCGGGGGGCGCGTCCTGCTCCAGCTTGGAGAAGAGACATTCTGGCCCTTAGCCCGTATTTCTCACCACGGTCACGGCCTGCGTCGCACCCAGGCGTTCGATCCGCTAGGAGCGTGCGCCGTAGAAAAATCCGCGCGGCGAAGTTGGTATTGGATGGGGTGTGGGTGGATTGGCGTCAGGGGGCAGTATGATGCGACACGCCAGTTGCGTTTGGGAACTGCCCGATGCCGACCACGTATCGTCCCTACCAGCCGGAGCAGCCCTTGCTTCTGCCGCCGGACTTGCAGGAGTGGGTTCCCCCAGGGCACCTGGCTCATCACGTCAGCGATGTGGTCGATGCACTGGACTTGACGGCGTTCTATGCGCCCTACGAGGGGGACGGTCGACGCAACGCCCCCTACGAGCCGTCGATGATGGTCAAGGTGCTGATCTATGCCTACGCGACGGGCACATTCTCCTCGCGTGCGGTGGCGAGAAAGCTGGAGGAGGATGTAGCGTTTCGGATGCTCGCGGCGGGCAACTTCCCGCAACATCGCACGGTATGTGAGTTCCGCCGCCGACATCTGGCGGAGTTCAGCGAGCTGTTTGTGGGGGTGGTGCAGGTGGCGCGCGAGATGGGACTGGCGCGGTTCGGCAAGCTCTCGGTCGACGGGACGAAGGTGCGAGCGAACGCGAGCAAGCGCAAGGCGATGAGCTATGAGCGGATGGGCAAAGAGGCGGCTCGCTTGCAGGCGGAGATCGAGGCGCTGCTGACGAAGGCGGGGATGGTGGACGCCGAAGAAGACGATCGTTGGGGCGAGGATTTCCGGGGCGACGAGTTGCCCGAGGAGTTGCAACGCAGGGAGAAGCGCCTAGCGGCGATCCAGGCAGCCAAAGCGCGTTTGGAGGCGGCGCAACGCGGGCGCGACGCTGAGCGCGGGCGCGAGCCTGGGCAGGACCGCAATCCCCGGGGCGGGCGGCCCTACAAGCGGGCCTACGGCGAGCCCGCGCCGAAGGCGCAGAGCAATTTCACCGATCCCGAGAGCCAGATCATGAAGACCAGCAGCGAGGGATTCCAGCAGTGCTACAACGCGCAGATGGCGGTCGATGGGGAGCACCAGATCATCGTCGCGACTCAGGTGGGGCCACAGGCCAGCGACCAGGGTCAGCTGGTGGGGATGCTCGACGAGATCAACGAGACGTTTGGGGTCGAGCCTGCGGTGGTACTGGCCGATGCGGGCTACTGCAACGAGCCGGATCTGTTGGAGCTGGAAGATCGCGGCATCGACGCGCACGTAGCGCTGGGGCGTGAAGGCAAGTCCCAGGTGGCGGTCGACCCGGCCCGGCTCCCTGCCACGCACCGCATGGGTGAGAAACTGGCGCGCCCCGCGGGCAAAGCCCGGTACGCGCAACGCAAGTGGCTCTCGGAGGCGCCGAACGGGTGGATCAAGGAGGTGCTCGGATTCCGACGATTCAGCCTGCGAGGCTTGGCGAAGGTGCGCGGCGAGTGGGACCTCGTGTGCTTGGCGTTGAACATCAAGCGGATGGGGACGGTGGCCACGTGCTGAGGCAGGTGCTGGCCTGCCAACGCACTTGCTCCGGGGCGCGCAGTGCCCATCGACCGCGTATGAAACGCGAATCTCTTCCGTTCCGGCCTTCCGGTCTGGGATTTCCATCCCAGAGTCGGGCGGGCCAGATGTCCACACTCGGGCCAAAATCCCGCCTCTCCGGCGGCCGCGCGCCAATCGCCCAGCATCAAAACTTCTACGGCGCACGCTCCTAGGAGCGGGCCGAAAAGCGTAGGTTGAGGCCCGCATCGTGCGCTCCGCGCGCGTGGACGCGCGACGCGGGCGGGCGCCTGGGCGCGACCCGAAGGGCGGCGCTCTCCGGCCCGCAGGCTGCGTCAATCCGCTTGCCCGATGTCCCACGTCGCGCGGAACGCGCGCGGTGTTGTGGTCGCGCGCGACGCGCTGCGCGCCTTTCCTAACCCTGCGGGCCGGACAGCGTCGCGCAGACCATGACCATGGTGAGAAATGCGGGCTAGGGACAAGTCCCTGCGCGCTCAGTCCTGCAGCAAACCAAACGATATTCGCATGCACATCACATAATTGTTATAGTAGTGTGCTAGCGCTCTATGGAAGTTAGCCATGGGCATATCCCCTACAAGTTATAAACATAACGATGTCATTATGATTCCGACGGTCTCCACTAAATGGCATAGGCATAACTCTATAGTTATTGCTTTATCATCGCACAACATACCCGCCGACAAAGTGAATTGCGCCATCAATCTTATGGCTGTATCAAGCACGTTATGTCGGAAGACAACTCGTATCGGCTGCCCACGACGACCGCTTTGACCGCCTTCGATTGCGCCGCCCGACATGGCAGTTTTGCTGGAGCGGCGAAGGAATTGGGCACGTCACAGCCCGCGGTCAGTCGCCATATCGCAAGCCTCGAGCGGCAGCTTCGCACACGCCTGTTCGAGCGATCCCGAACCGGCGTGAGCCTGACCGAAACCGGAAGGCACTTTCACGATGCGGTCGCCACCGGCCTTGGCATGATCCAGTCGGCTGCGGCCGTGACCATCCAGCCTTCAACGCCCGAACAGGTGGTGATCGCCTGCTCGGCCCCTGCATCGCACTACGTGTTGATGCCGAGATACAACACGCTCCGCAAAGAGGTCGGCGATAAGACCCAAATCGGAATCGTGGTGTTCAACAATTACTCTCGGAACCTGCCACTCGATCCGGTTGCCGATGTGGTCTTGGATTGGGAGAAAGCCATCGGGTCGGAAGACCGTACGGTGCTTTTCAGGGAGGCTGTGAGACCCGTCTGCTCACCCGAATACGTGACAAGGCATGCAGAAACGCTGAAGGGACCCGTCAGCGGGTGGAGCGGCCTGGCGTTTCTCGAACCCGGCCTCCCCAACAGGGGTTGGGCGTCATGGGAGGATTGGTTCCAAGCCGTTGGCTACCCGGAGCCGCAGACTCGGTTCACGAGCTTCGACAATTACGTTTATTCACTGGAAGCAGCTGTTGCGGGCCAGGGCATCGCGCTCGGCTGGAGGATCTTTGTCGATCAACATCTCGAAACTGGTGCGTTGGTCGCGCTCGGCGATGGCTATGTCGAACGCGACAACCATTTTTGCGGCATGCTCTCCGAGCAGGGGCGCCTGCGACCCATCGCAAGCAAGTGCCTCTCGCTCCTGCAGCGATATGTATCGCCCCCAGATAAATAGGGGATCAGGAGCAGGAGATCGCGCCATTGGAGCAGTTTCCCGCGATCCTCTGATCACGTTTTGCGACCTGATACCACCACCTCGTCGCCCACCCCTTAGGGCCTGCCTGCCGGACGGCGCCGCGCAGACCATGACCGCCGCGAGAATTCCAGGCTAGAGTACGCGCCGCCGGTCGGGGTAAGCCGCCGGCCAACGGAGGCTGTACCCATGGCGCACTATCGAATTGCGGTCATTCCGGGCGATGGCATCGGCAACGAGGTCATGCCGGAGGCGATGCGGGTGCTGGAGGCCGCGGGCCGGCGCTTCGGCGTGCGGTTCGATTGGCAGCATTTTGACTGGAACTGCGAGACCTACGGCAAGACCGGGCGCATGATGCCGGAGGACGGGATCGAGGTGCTGCGCCCGTTCGACGCGATCCTGCTGGGCGCGGTGGGCTTCCCCGGCGTGCCGGACCATGTGTCGCTCTGGGGCCTCCTGATCCCGCTGCGCCGGGCCTTTCGGCAATACGTGAATCTGCGCCCGATCAAGCTGCTCAAGGGTGTCACCTCGCCGCTTGCAGGCCGCGGCCAGGCCGACATCGACTTCGTCATCGTCCGCGAGAACAACGAGGGCGAATATTCGGAGATGGGCGGGCGGATCTACGCCGGCACCGAGCAGGAAGCGGTGGTGCAGGAGAGCGTCTTCACCCGCCAGGGCGTCGACCGGGTGATGCGCTACGCCTTCGAGCTCGCCCGCACAAGACGAGGCCGCGTCGCGTCGGCGACCAAGTCGAACGGAATCATCCACACCATGCCCTATTGGGACGAGCGCTTCGCCGCTGCCGCCGCGCAGTACCCGGACGTGGAGACCGAGAGCTACCATATCGATATCCTGAGCGCGCACTTCGTGCAGCATCCGGACTGGTTCGACGTGGTGGTGGGCAGCAACCTGTTCGGCGATATCCTCTCGGATCTCGGCGCAGCGGTGGCCGGCGGCATGGGCCTCGCGCCGGCGGCCAATCTCAACCCGGACCGCGAGCATCCTTCCATGTTCGAGCCGGTTCACGGGTCTGCGCCGGACATCGCGGGGCGCGGCATCGCCAACCCGGTCGCGATGATCTGGACCGGCGCGATGATGGTGGACCATCTCGGCCATGGCGATGCGGCGCGCGCCATCGAGAGCGCCATCGAGACGGTGCTCGCCGCCGGAGCCTCTCTCACCCCCGACCTCGGCGGCAGCGCCAGTACCGAAGAGCTCGGCAACGCCGTCGCTGCGGCACTCTGAGCCGAGCTCGGGCCTTGATAATGGCCGCCAAACTGTGTTGTGAGGGGTCAGGGTTTTCCGGGCGCGGACATCCAGAAGCACCGCAGACCCGGCCATCGGCCCCAAGGCACATCGCAGCCGCACGTGCGAGGGGCGGCGGAGTGCTCCACCCCTGTCAGCTCTTCGAAAGGAGGCTCATGCCATGATCAAACGCGCTCTGGGAACCGCTTTTGTCGCGGCCGCCCTCATGGTCTCGGCCGCAGCGAGCCAGGCTGCCGACTACAGGATCGATTCGGCGCACAGCTTCGTTCAATTCAAGATCTCGCACCTGGGATACGCGTGGATGATCGGCACCTTCGAAAGGGTGTCCGGCAGCTTCACGTTCGATTCCGACGCGGGGCCGGAGGGACAGACGGTCTCGGTCGAAATCGACACGGCCAGCGTCGATACAAATCACGCCGAACGCGACAAGCATCTGCGTTCGGCAGACTTCCTGAACGTCGACGAATTCCCCACGGCGACGTTTGTCAGCACCGGGTATGAAGGCGATGCCGAAAGCGGCACGACAATGGGCGACTTGACGCTGCACGGCGTCACCAAGCCGATCGCCATCGCCGTGAAGAAAGTGGGCGCAGGAAAGGACCCCTGGGGCGGCTACCGCGCCGGTTTCGAGGGCACGGTGTCGCTGACGCGCAAGGATTTCGGCATGGGCTACAACCTGGGTCCCGCGTCCGAAGCCATGGACCTCTTCCTCTTTATCGAGGGAGTCCGCCAATAGCCTCAGCGTGAGAGCGGACATCTGCGGAACGACCATGTGGAGGAGCGGCAAAGACCACTACGGGATCGTTTCTTCGGGCTTTCACTGGGCCATTGCCCTCGCCGTCGTCGGCCTCGTCGGGCTTGGGGCTTGGATGGTCGGGCTCACCTATTACCATCCCTGGTACTACGATTCTCTCGCGCTCCATAAGGCAATCGGGATCGTGGTTCTGGCGCTCGCGTTGGCCAAGTTCGGCTGGAAGCTCGTCGATCGAAACCCTGGATTCGGGCCGGAGGTGAAGCCCCATGAACGCGCCGGCGCCACCGCGATGCATTGGCTCCTGAACGCGCTCATGGTCCTGCTACCGGTCACCGGTTACCTGATCTCGACCTCGGAAGGTGCCGGTATCGACATGTTCGGGCTCTTCGATGTGCCTGCGCTCGTCGGTGTAACGGCCGGAACCCGCGACCTCGCCATCGACATCCATTTCTATGTTGCATACGGGGGTATCGCCTTGGTTGGGATGCACATCATTGCGGCGCTCAAGCACCATTTCGTCGATCGGGGATCGACGCTGAGACGCATGCTGATCCCGCGCTCCCGCTCTCCGTCGGACGAGAGATCGGTGAAGTAGAGGCGTGTCCGGGCGGAGATAGAGACCGCCGTGGCGATCCGGTCGACCATTCGGCCGAGACCGCGTATATGCCGCAAGACGTGACGCCCAGACAGACATTGCCGGAGACCGATGGCCGACTTCCCTGGATTTCTCCTGAATGGCTACCGCTCGTTCAAGGACAGCCGCTATGCTCGGGAACACGGCCGTTACCGCTCGCTCGCCGAGCACGGGCAGACGCCAGAGGTCATGGTCATCGCCTGCTGCGATTCCCGGTCGGCGCCGGAAACCATTTTCGATGCCGCGCCGGGCGAGATTTTCGTCGTCCGCAATGTCGCCAACCTGGTGCCGCCCTATGAGCCGGACGGCGCCTACCACGGCACCTCAGCCGCGCTCGAGTTCGCCGTGCAGAGCCTCAAAGTCCGGCACATCGTCGTGCTTGGCCACGGGCGCTGCGGCGGTATTCGCACAGCATTGGACCCGGCGGCGGAACCCCTGTCTCCGGGTGACTTCATCGGCAAGTGGATGAAGCTGCTCCGGCCTGCCGTCGACGAGATCGCGGCTAGCGCCCGGCTGACGGATGCGGAGCAGCAAACCGCTCTCGAACGCACCTCGATACGCCATTCGGTCGCGAGCCTGCGGACCTTCCCGTGCGTCTCGATCCTCGAGAACCGCGACCGGCTCAGCCTGCACGGCGCCTGGTTCGACATCGCCGACGGTGAGCTCTGGACCATGAACCCGGCCAGCGGAGAGTTCTCCAGAGCGGGATGAGACGCGAGACCTCTGGCTTCTATGCCGCGCAGACCACGACCCCGGTGAGTGGTCCGAATACGCCGTTCCAGGCCCGGAGGTCCGTTTCTCGGCATTGCCCACACCTCGAACCGGGGCCAGGTATGCTTGACAGGGGGCCGGCGGGTGCTAGGGTCGGCGACTTGCGAACGGGGTGGGGAGCGGCACGATTGGCGGGCCGCGCGGCCACCAGCGAGGCCCCGACGCACGGCGAGGCCGTGGCGAAAAAGCTCTACGTCAAGACCTTCGGCTGCCAGATGAACGTCTACGACTCCGCCCGCATGGCGGATGTCCTGGCGCCGCTCGGCTACCGGTCGACGACGGAGATCGAGGACGCCGATCTGGTCGTCCTCAACACCTGCCATATCCGCGAGAAGGCAGCGGAGAAAGTCTATTCCGAGCTCGGGCGGTTGCGCGCACTGAAGCAGGCGCGCAAGCAGAGCGGCGGCGAGATGCTGCTCGCCGTTGCCGGCTGTGTTGCGCAGGCCGAGGGTGACGAGGTCGTAGCGCGCGCGCCCTACGTGGATATCGTCGTGGGCCCCCAGGCCTATCACCGGCTGCCTGCCATGGTGGCTCGCGCGTCCCGGGTCCGCCGTACCGCCGTCGATACCACCATGCCGGCCGAATCGCGGTTCGACCATTTGCCGGAAGAGCTGGCCGGTCGGCAACCGGGGCGGGGGGTCTCGTCGTTCCTCACGATTCAGGAGGGGTGCGACCGCTTCTGCACCTTCTGCGTCGTGCCCTACACCCGCGGGGCAGAAGATTCGCGTCCCGCCGCTGCGGTCGAGGCCGAGGCACGGCGGCTGGTCGCCGCCGGCGCGCGCGAGATCGTGCTGCTCGGCCAGAACGTCAACGCCTATCACGGCGCGGCCGGCGGAGCTGACGCGGGCGAGCTCGACCTGGCGGGGCTGATCGGCCGCCTGGCCGCGATCGAGGGGCTCGAGCGGCTGCGCTACACCACCTCGCATCCACGCGACATGACGCCGGCGCTGATCCGCGCTCACGGCGCTGATCCGAAGCTGATGCCCTTCCTGCATCTGCCGGTGCAGTCGGGATCCGATCGCGTGCTTGCCGCCATGAACCGAGGCCACACCGCCGATCGGTACCTGCGTCTGGTGGAGGCGCTGCGCGCCGAACAGCCTGGGATTGCGCTCTCCAGCGACTTCATTGTGGGCTTTCCCGGCGAGACCGAGGCGGATTTCGCGGCGACGCTGACGCTCGTGCGCGAGGTCGAGTACGCGCAGGCCTTCTCCTTCAAGTACAGCCCCCGCCCCGGCACTCCGGCAGCCGAGCGCGACGATCGCGTTCCAAACGAGGTTGCGGCCGAGCGCTTGAGCCGCCTGCAGCGCTTGCTCGACGATCAGAAGCGGCGCTTCAACGCGAGCATGGTGGGGCAGACGCTCCCGGTCCTGTTCGAGAGGCGCGGCCGCCACCCCGGCCAGGTCGCCGGGCGCACGCCGTTCATGCAGTGGCTCCACCTCGACGGCGACGACGCATTGATCGGCACCGTCGCCGAGGCGACCGTCATCGAGGCATCGCCCAACGGTCTCAGCGGTGCCCTGGCGGGCTCTGCCGGTGCGCCTGTCATGGCGCATGACGACGGCACGTGCATGGATGCCATCGGAGGCGTTCCCGCGTGAGTCGTCCGGCACCCGGGGCGCCGGGCGAGGCCGGCGCGCAGATTCGCTTCGACGACAATACCCTGCTGCCGCTCCTCTTCGGCGACCATGACCGCCATCTGGTGCGGATCGAACATGGGCTGGGCGTGGTGCTGCGCTCTCGCGGCAACGAGGTCGCGATCAGCGGTCCGCCCTCCTCGGTCGCGGCCACCGAGGCGGTGTTGCGCACACTCTACGACAAACTGAAACAGGGACTGCCGATGGGTGGCGGTGAGGTCGAAGGGGCGATCCGCATGGCGATGGGGCCGGGCGCCGGCGGCGCGGCGAGCACGGCTGACGCGCGGGCCGAGCCTGAGTCCGGCCTCGCCCTCCGCACCCGCAAGCGCCCGGTCAGCCCGCGCTCACCGCGCCAGGCCGATTACGTGCGCGCGATGATGGACAACGATCTGGTGTTCGGGCTTGGCCCCGCCGGCACCGGCAAGACCTACCTCGCCGTGGCGATGGGGGTCTCGCTCTATCTCGCCGGCAGGGTCGAGCGCATCGTGCTGTCGCGGCCGGCTGTCGAAGCGGGCGAGCGCCTCGGCTTTCTTCCCGGCGACCTGAAGGACAAGATCGATCCTTATCTCCGCCCGCTCTACGACGCGCTGCACGACATGCTGCCTGCAGATTTGGTCGCACGGCGCATAGACTCGGCGGAGATCGAAATCGCGCCGCTCGCCTTCATGCGCGGGCGGACGCTCTCCCAAGCCTTCATTATCCTCGACGAGGCGCAGAACACGACGCCGCTGCAGATGAAGATGTTCCTCACCCGCCTCGGCGAGGGCTCGCGCATGGCCGTCACCGGAGACCTGACGCAAGTGGACCTCCCGGCCGGGGCCCGCTCGGGCCTCCG
This sequence comes from Alphaproteobacteria bacterium, assembly GCA_965262755.1. Lineage (GTDB taxonomy): Bacteria > Pseudomonadota > Alphaproteobacteria > UBA828 > UBA828 > WTGU01. The sequence continues at coordinate 235,943 of OZ253557.1, forward strand.
CCACGCCGTCGCGACGCTGGAGGGGCTGAGCGGGGTCGAATTCATTCGCTTCGGCACCGCCGACGTCATGCGCCATTCCCTGGTGACTCGCATCCTTGAAGCCTATGACGCGGCAATCCCCGACGATGACCGAGATCGAGATCGCGATCAGCCTCCGCGATTCGGCGTGGTCGACCGCTCTTCCTGACGCCGCCGCCGTGGCCCGCCGCGCCGCCGTCGCAGCCCTGGAGGCCGTGGAGAGCCTGCCGGCCTCGGTTGAGCTCGGCGTGGTGCTTGCGGACGATTCGTTCGTGCGAACGCTCAACCGAACCTACCGGGGACAGGATCGCGCGACGGACGTTCTCTCCTTCCCGATGCACGAGCAGCCCTGCCACGCCGAGCCGCAGGCGGAGCAACCGCTGATGCTCGGCGATGTCGTGCTTGCCCGCGAGACCGTGCAGCGCGACAGTGAGTCCGCCGGCGTGGGGTTAGCCGATCGCGTGAGCCATCTGGTCGTCCACGGCGTATTCCATCTGCTCGGCCACGACCACGACGAGCCAGTCGCCGAACGCCGCATGCGCGCACTCGAGTCCCAAACTCTATTGGCACTTGGCTTATGCGATCCCTACGTTAACCTGTGAGTGTCCGACATGCCCCGCGGCAGACGACCGCGGAGGCGGAACAATGAGCGACGACGACAAACCTCCATCTAGCGGCGACAGTTCCAGCGGCGACCGAAGCGGGCGGGTTCGCGCGTCGGTCGTGAGCCTTATTGGCAATTGGCTGCGCAAGGGGCTCGGCCGCGGCAACGGCGTGTCTTGGCGCGAGTCCCTCGGCGAGGTCCTTGCGGAGGAAGAGATCGCCGAGCAGATTAGCCCCCACGAGCGCGACCTGCTGCTTAACCTTCTCCGCTTCGGGGGGCTGACAGCAGAAGACGCGATGGTGCCCCGCAACGACATCACGGCGGTCGAGATTTCCGCGCCCCTCGACGAGGTCGTCGCCACGATCAAGGAGAAGGGGCATTCGCGTATGCCGCTCTATAGCGGCGATCTGGACGACATCGTCGGCATGATCCACATCCGCGACGTCGTGCGCCATTGGGGCGAGGACGATCCCTTCGACCTGAACGCAATCCGGCGCGACATCCTGTTCGTACCCGAATCCATGCCGATCCCCGCGCTGCTCAAGGAAATGCGCGAGACCCGCCTGCATATGGCGGTGATCGTCGACGAATACGGCGGCACCCACGGCCTGGTGACGATCGAGGATGTGGTCGAAGAGATCGTCGGCGAAATCGAAGACGAGCACGACGAGATCGAAGCCCCCGCCCTGATCCATTTGGACGACGGCGCGATGGAGGCGGATGCACGCGTGCGGGTGGATGAGCTGGAGCGCCACCTGGCGATCCGGTTGCTCGACGGTGACGAGGAGGACGCGGTCGACACCCTCGGCGGCCTCGTGTTCACGCTTGCCGAGCGGGTGCCGCGTACGGGCGAGCGAATCCGCCACCCGGCCGGCCTCACCTTCGACGTCCTGGAGGCCGATCCGAGGCGCATCAAGAGGCTCCGCGTCAGCCGCACCGAATCACTCCCGGCCCGCGGTCGCCTGTGAACGGCTCAGGGCGGCCCGCCGCAGCGCGGTTCGCGGCGCTCGCGCGCACGGTCGGCGCTGCGACGGGTTGGCGCCGTTCGGCACTGGCGGCCGCACTCGGCGCCCTCTCGGCGACGGCGCTGCCGCCGGGGCACGCGCTCCCGCTGTTGCTGATCTCGTTTACCGGCCTGGTCTGGTTGATCCATGCCAGCCGCTCGCCGTGGCGCGCTGCCGTCGTCGGCTGGTGGTTCGGCTTCGCTCATTTTCTCATCGGCCTGTATTGGATCGGCGCCGCGTTTCTGACCGATCCCTCGCGTTTCGGCTGGCTGATGGCACCGGCGGTGATCGGGCTCTCTGCATTCTTCGCGCTCTTCCCGGCACTGGCGGCGTTAGCGGTGCGGCTGAACAGATTGCCGATCGCCGGCCGCGTTATCGCCCTCGCCGTCGCCTGGACCGCCGCAGAGTGGTTGCGCGGCAACATCCTGAGCGGCTTTCCCATGAACCTGATGGGCACGGTCTGGATGCCATCGATCGGCATGATCCAGTCCACGGCGCTGTTCGGGGTCTATGGCCTCAGCTTCGTGACCATCCTTGCCGCGGCGGCGCCTGCGTCATTGGCCGTGCCGCGCGCAGACGAGCGCTCTGACCGGCGGCCCTGGCTGCTGCCCGCCGTCGCGTTTGCGCTGCTGGCGGCAATCTGGGTCGGCGGGCAGGTGCGCCTCGCGCTGGCGCCCGATCTGGCGCCGACGGAGATCAACCTGCGCCTGGTGCAGGCCAACATCGATCAGTCGCGAAAATGGGAGGATGGCGCGCGCGAGGCGGCGTTGGCGCGGCACGTCGTCCTGTCGCACGAGCCAGGGTTCGGCGAGGCCGACATCGTGATCTGGCCGGAGGCGGCGGCAACGTTCCTGCTGGATGAGAGCAGGACGCTCATGGACTTCGTGTCGCGGGCGGCGCCGCCCGGCGGCCATGTGATTACCGGCGCGCCCCGGCGTACCCGATCGGCGGGGCGGACGATCGCCTACTGGAACAGCCTCCATGCGCTGTCGCCGGCGGGCGCCATCATCGCGTCCTACGACAAGCATCATCTGGTGCCGTTCGGGGAGTACATGCCGCTGCGCGTGATCGTCAATCTGCGGGTACTGACTTTCGGCGCGGTCGACAGCTCCTCCGGGCCGGGGCCGCGCACATTGAGGCTGCCGGGCGTGCCGCCCTTCAGCCCGCTGATCTGCTACGAGGCGATCTTCCCCGGCGAGGTTGTGGCCGACGGTGCGACGCCAAACGAACGGCCGCAATGGCTTCTCAACGTCACCAACGACGCCTGGTTCGGGCACACGGCCGGGCCCTACCAGCATTTCCAGGCGGCCCGCTTGCGCGCCGTCGAGGAGGGCATGCCGCTCGTTCGGGCGGCGAACACCGGTATCTCCGCCGTCGTCGACTCGTACGGCCGCGTCGTGGGCCGGCTCGGGCTAGGCGAAACCGGCGTCCTCGACGCGCCGCTGCCGCCGGCGCTCGAAACACGGACGCCAATGGCCCGGCTGGGAGGCTGGACTCTGGCCATCCTCCTGCTTCTCGCAGCGGCGGTTACGCTCGCCATCGGCATCCGGCACCGGTGGGGAGCCAAGCGGCGCGGTCAGGGAGAGTAGGACCAGGGCAGCTCTTCCCCGCTGATCACGGTTGCCAGGATCAACGCGAACGCAACCGCGGCGAAGGCGTCGCCGCGGTCCAGAATGCCGCCGTGACCGGGGATGAGACGGCCCGAGTCATCCGCGCCGACGCGCCGCTTGAGTGCCGATTCCGCGAGATCGCCCATCTGCCCCACGACCGAGCCGAGCACGCCGGCGGCAGCCAGCAGGGCGAACGAAGGGCGCTCCGCCACCCAGCCGGCGAGCGGCATCAGCCAGCCGAGCAGAATGCTTGCGCCCACCGCCGCCACCATGCCGCCGAGGGCGCCAGCCCAGGTCTTGGCCGGGCTGATGCGGGGGGCGAGGCGAGGGCCGCCGAACGCCCGCCCGGCAGCATAGGCACACGTATCGCTCGCCCAAACCACGGCGAAGAGCCAGAAGATCGTCGCACGGCCTGCCGGGTCGTCGCCCCGCAGCGCGAGCGTTGCGACAACGAGGAAGAGAATGATTCCGGCCCCCGCCAGCCCCGCGGCGCGGGCCCGCAACCGTCCGCGCTCCACACCCGCAACAACGAGTACGGCTGCGGCGACGGCAGCGGCAGCCGCTGCCACCCCAACCATGGCGAAGAGCCCGCAGGCCACGGCCAGGCCCGCGATACCAGCCACGCCCGCGGCGTCGGCGGCCGGCCTGGCGAGAAGCCGCCGCAATTCGAGCCAGGCGAAGAGACCCGCCACCCCCACCGCAGCGATGAAGACCGGCCCACCGAGATAGGCGGCGCCCAGCGCGGCAGGCATAAGGACGGCCGCCGAGGCCGCGCGCAGGCCGAGGCCGCCTCCGCCGCTGCCCAGCCGCTGGCCCGTCATGCCCGATCCTGCCACATCAATGCCACAATCGACCGCTAGATCAGAATACGGGTGACGGTGAAGCGCTTTGTCCCTCCCGCTGTCACCCACACGACTGGTCGATCCTCCAGCTGGGGCGGTCCTCGAGACCGCCCCAGTTTCTTGTCGGCATCGGCTGCCCGTACTTCGTCCGCCGACCGCCTCGTCCCTACCCGCGCGTGCCGTTCCGGTACAGCGGGCGATGGGATAGCATGACGCCCGACTGCCGACCACGGGACAACGCCATGCCGATCACGCCTATTCACCATATCCCTCTCAAGCCGGAATACCGCAGCCCCTTCAGCGCTGCCTTCGCGGTCGAGAACGCCCGGCTGCTACTGTTCTCGGGCTGCGGGCCGATTCCGATCTACCACGGACACCCGCACGATCCGATGGCCGAGGCCGAGTGGCTGGCTGGCGGTATGCGCGAGCAGACCGAGAAGACCTTCGCAAACATCGGCACCATCCTGGAGGCCGCGGGGGCGGACTTCTCCCAGATCGTCAAGCTCAACATCTATCTCACCGACATGTCGGGGCAGAACGTGGTGAACGAGATCTCTGCCCGTCATTTCGACCCGGCGAACCCGCCGCCGCGGACGCTCGTCGGCGTGACCGAGCTCGCGCATCCCGGGATGCTGATCGAGATCGAGGGCATGGTGGCCACGCCGCTCAGCGCCTGAGCGGCCCTCCGGCCGTTTGATCGGGTCTCCGGGCAGCGGCACAATGAGCAACAAGAAGAAATAGCATCGGTTGAAGACGCGCTCCGTTCGGTGGGCGGACGGAGAACGGGAGGCGGTCATGCAGAACGGAGCAGTGAGAGTGCTCGTGGTGGGCGTCGGCAACATGGGGCTCAGCCACGCGCTCGCATACGAGAAGATCGATGGCTTCGAGCTCGTCGGGCTGTGCAGCCGGAGCATCCGCGGGCGCAACGACCTGCCCGCCGAGCTCGCGTCGCTGCCCCGCTACGAGGACGTCGACGAGGCGCTGGCCGAGAGCCGCCCCGACGCGGTCTCGATCAACACCTACCCGGACACCCACGAGGAGCTCTGCCTCAAGGCCTTCGACGCCGGCTGTCACGTCTTCGTCGAGAAGCCGCTCGCCACCACCGTGGACGGCGCCCAGGCGGTGGTGGACAAGGCGCGCGAGGCCGGCAAGAAGCTGGTCGTCGGCTACATCTTGCGCGTCCACCCAGCCTGGCAGGAGTTCATCGAGCGCGCCCGCACGCTGGGCAAGCCGCTGGTCATGCGCATGAACCTCAATCAGCAGAGCCGGGGGCCGGCCTGGAACTGGCACCGCAACCTGATGGACTCGCTGACGCCGATCGTCGATTGCGGGGTCCACTACGTGGACGTCATGTGCCAGATGACCGGCGCGAAGCCGGTGCGCGTGCATGGCATCGGCGCCCAGCTCTCCGACCAGACCAAGCGGCAGAACTACGGCCACCTCCATGTCGAGTTCGACGACGGCTCGGTGGGCTGGTACGAGGCCGGCTGGGGCCCGATGATGAGCGAGGTCGCATTCTTCGTGAAGGACGTGGTCGGGCCAAAGGGCTGCGTCAGCATCGTCATGCCGCAGGAGGGGCAGGATCACGCCGCTTCCGACGATATCGACTCGCACACCAAGACGAACGCGCTACTCTGCCATTCGAGCGAGATCGACGAGGCCAACAACTTCGTCAACGAGGACGAGTGGATCAACATGGCTGACGAACCGAGCCATCAGGAGCTTTGCGACCGGGAGCAGGCGTTCCTGCTCAAGGCGATCCGCGAGGACCTCGACCTTTCCGAGCACATGGAGAGCGCGGTCAACAGCCTGCGCATCGTCATCGCCGCCGATGAGAGCATCAAGCGGCGTGAAGTTGTCCATCTCGGCTGAGGGCGCGCATCGTCGCGGCCGGGCGCACGAGGGGAGTCCAGGGAGGAGCAGGTCATGGCAACGGCGGATCTCGAGCTTTGCTATCTGACGGCGAGCGAGGCGTTGGGGCGGTTCAAGGCGCGGACGCTCTCGCCGGTCGAGCTGTTGGACGCGCAGATCGCGCGTGCGCAGGCGATCAATCCCAAGGTCAACGCCATCACTTACGATTTCTTCGACCGGGCGCGTGAGCAGGCGAAGAAGGCCGAGGCCAAGTACGGGCAAACCGACGGTCGCGTACGGGCACTCGAAGGCGTGCCGGTGGCGATCAAGGACTTCCACCCGGTCAAGGGCGAGATCACGACCTTCGGCTCCAAGATCTTCGAGGACTTTCGGCCGGACTATACCGCCGCAACGGTGGACCGGCTGCTGCGTGCCGGCGCCATCATGCATATGCGCACGACGTCGCCGGAGTTCGCCTATTCCGGCGCGACGCATAGCCCACTCTGGGGGATCACGCCCAACCCATGGAACCTGGAGTACACCTCCGGCGGCTCCTCCGGCGGGGCTGGCGCGGCGGTCGCCGGCGGCATGACCACGCTCGCCGACGGGACCGACGGCGGCGGCTCGATCCGTATCCCGGCGTCGGCCTGCGGCCTCTTCGGCTACAAACCGCCGTTCGGCCGCAATCCGCTGGATCGCGACCATCCGATGGAGACGATCCTGCATTACGGCCCCATCGTCCGCAGTGTGGCCGACGCCGCGCTGATGCAGAACGTCATGTCCGGCCCGCACCCGGACGATCTCTGCAGCCTGCCGAACAAGGTGCGGCTGCCTGCGACCTACGACGACATTCGTGGCTGGAAGGTCGCTTTCTCGATGGACCTTGGCTACCTCCAGATCGACCCGGAGGTGCAGGAGAACACGCGGCGCGCGGCCGACACATTCCGCGCCCTCGGTTGCGAGGTCGAAGAGGTCGATCTCGGCTGGAATTTCGGCGTCCTTGACTGCTGGATGACGTGGTGGGAGGGCCTTTTTGCCGCGGTCGCCGGCGATTTGCTGCCCCGCTGGCGGTACGAGATGGACCCCTTCGTCGTAAGGCTGTTGGAGACTGGGCTCGGCCACAGCGCCGCACGCCTCTACCAGTGCCAAGTATTCCGCGGCTGGATGTGGCAGCAGCTGCAGCCGATCCTCAAGTCCCACGACATCTTGATCTGCCCGACGCTCGCAGTGCCCGCGGTCAAGGCCGATCACGACGACGCGGACCCCGATTTCGAGATCAACGGAGTCCGCCTGCCGGCCTATGTCGGCTGGGTCTGCACCAACCCCTTCAATTTGCTCAGCCAGTGCCCGGTCATGAGCGTGCCGACCGGCTTCTCATCCTACGGCGTGCCGACCGGCATGCAGATCGTGGGCCGGCCCTATGACGATCACGCGGTGTTCCGCGCGTCCGCCGCCTTCGAGGGCGCGACGACACCCTGGCGCGACAAGCGGCCTGCGATCTAGGGCCGGAGCAGCGGGGCCATCGACGGCGGGAAGGGTCGTGTATCTCGCGTGAGGGGCGCAGCCGCGCGGCCGGGTAGGGCGGCGCGGCGAGGATGCGGCAGGAGGCGATCTTGGCATTGGCGGACCTGGAGCTTTGCTATCTCTCGGCGAGTGAGGCGCTGGAGCGCTTCAAGGCGCGCACGCTCTCGCCGGTGGAGCTGCTGGACGCACAAATCGCCCGTACGCAGGCGATCAATCCCACGCTCAACGCCATCACCTACGACTATTTCGATCGGGCGCGCGAGCAGGCGAAGAAGGCCGAGGCCAAGTACGCCCGGACCGATGGACGGCCTCGCGCGCTCGAAGGCGTGCCGGTCGCGATCAAGGACTTCCACCCGGTCAAGGGCGAGATCACGACCTTCGGTTCGAAGATCCTAGAGGACTTTCGTCCCGACTACACGGCACCGACGGTGGACCGGCTGCTGCGTGCGGGCGCCATCATGCACCTGCGCACCACAACTCCCGAGTTCGCCCATTCCGGCGCCACCCACAGCCCGCTCTGGGGCGTCACGCGTAACCCGTGGAACCTGGAATACACCCCTGGCGGCTCCTCCGGCGGCGCGGGCGCGGCGGTCGCCGCCGGCATGACGACGCTCGCCGACGGCACCGATGGCGGCGGCTCCATCCGCATCCCGGCCTCGGCCTGTGGGCTCTTCGGCTACAAGCCGCCCTTCGGCCGCAATCCGCTGGATCGCGACCATCCGCTGGAGACGATCCTGCATTACGGCCCCATTGTCCGCAGCGTAGCTGACGCCGCGTTGATGCAGAACGTCATGTCCGGACCGCACCCGGAGGATCACCGCTCCCTGCCGGGCAGGGTCCGGCTGCCGACGACCTACGACGACATCCGCGGCTGGAAGGTCGCCCTCAGCATGGACCTGGGCTACCTCCAGATCGACCCGGAGGTGGAGGAGAAGACGCGGCGCGCAGCGGCGCTCTTCCGCGAGCTCGGTTGCGAGGTGGAGGAGGTCGACCTCGGCTGGGACTACGGCGCCCTCGACTGCTGCGTGACCTGGTGGGAGGGCATTTTCGCGGGCCTCGTCGGCCAATACCTGCCCCGCTGGCAGTACGAGATGGACCCCTTCGTCGTCGAGCTGGTTGAGCGGGGCCTCAGGCTCAGTGCTGCCCGCCTCTACCAGTGCTACGGCATCCGCGGCCGAATGTGGCAACAGTTGCAGCCGGTCCTCAAGTCCCACGACATCTTGATCTGCCCGACACTTGCAGTGCCGGCGGTCAAGGCCGACCATGACAATGCAGACACGAATTTCCGGATCAACGGGGTGCGGCTCTCGGCCTATGGCGGCTGGATCGCGACCTACGGCTTCAATCAGGTGAGCCAGTGCCCGGTGATGAGCGTGCCGACCGGGTTCTCCTCCTGTGGCGTGCCGACCGGCATGCAGATCGTAGGCCGGCCCTACGACGATCACGCGGTGTTCCGCGCGTCCGCCGCCTTCGAGGCCGCCACCCAGCCCTGGCGCAGCAAGCGGCCTGCAATCTGAGGCTAAAACGCCATGGGCCACGCCCAAAGGAGTCCGCAATGAAGCTCTACAGTTGGGGTGCCGCGCCCAATCCGCGACGGGTGCTGATCTATCTGGCCGAGAAGGGCATCGAGCTGGAGGTGGTGGAGGCGGGCGAGGGCGCGCATCTCACCGACGGCTATCTCGCCCGCTACGACGGGCGCATCGTGCCGATGCTGGAGCTCGACGACGGCACGCAGATCGGCGAGGCGATGGCGATCTGCCGCTACCTCGAAGACGGGTACCCCGCGCCGCCGCTCTTCGGCGTGAACCGGCGGGACCGCGCCCTCGTCGAGATGTGGGAACGCCGCGCCGAGCTCGAGGCCTTCGCCGGCCTGGCAGAGGTGTTCCGCAATTCCACCCCCGCCTTCGCCGGCCGGGGCCTGCCGGGGTTCGAGGAGCCGATCGAGCAGATTCCGGCCCTGGTGGAGCGCGGCAAGAAGCGGCTCGTCCGCTTCTACGGACGCATCGAGCGCCAGCTTGCAGACAACCGCTTCATCGCGGGCCCACGCTTCAGCGTCGCCGACATCACCGCGTTCTGCGCCGTTGAGTTCGCGACCAAGGCCGCCAAGGCCGGGCTGCCGGAGGATCACACCAACGCCCGGCGCTGGCACGCCGAGGTCTCCGCCCGCCCCAGCATCGCCGGCTAGTCTGGCGGCGCGTGGGCGCGGCAGCGGGGACCAGAGAGAGTCATGTCATGACCAACGATAAGCGGCCGCCTTTCCCGGTGCAGGTGCCGAACGCCACCACCCTCCAGGCCAGGAACGAGCTGGAGGAGGGCAAGGGGAAGCGTTTCGCCGACGCCGAGAAGCTGTTCGAGGACATCGGCGCGTGACGTGCTGATCCCGGTCGCGTCCCTTGCTTGCCGCGCATCGGGGCACATCTTAGACTCGTTCCATGGGACAGGGCGGTGAGAAGGACGGCGAGGCGCAGACCTTCGAGAGCGCGATGCGCGAGCTCGAAGGAATCGTGCATGAGCTGGAGGCTGGAGACACCGGTCTCGAAGCGGCCATCGCGGCCTATGAGCGCGGGGTCAAGCTAAAGAAATTTTGCGAAGACAAGCTGCGGCAGGCCGAGCTCCGGGTCGAGAAGATCGACGGCGATGCGGACGGCGCCGTTCGGACCGAGCCGTTCGAGACCAGCTGAGGGGTTCCGGTGACGCCGCTGGAGGATGCGCTCCGCGAGTCCGCGGAGGCGGTGGACGCAGCGCTTGAGTCACTGGTCCACGCGCCCGACGGCGCCGACGGGCGGCTCTTCGAGGCGATGCGCTATTCCCTCTTCGCGGGCGGCAAGCGGCTCAGGCCCTTCCTGGTGCTCTCGGGTGCCGACCTCTTCAATGTGCCGCGCGCCTGGACCGTCAACACCGCCGCCGCCATCGAGATGGTGCACACCTATTCCCTGGTTCACGACGACCTGCCGGCGATGGATGACGACGACCTCCGCCGCGGCAAACCGACCTGCCATGTCGCCTTCGACGAGGCGACGGCGATCCTGGTCGGCGATTCCCTCCTCACCCTCGCCTTCGAGGCGGTGACGGCGCCGGAAGGGCACCCGGACCCTGCGGTGCGCGCCGAGCTCGCCTGCGCGCTGGCGCGGGCCGCCGGCGGCGAAGGGATGGCCGGCGGCCAGGCCATCGACCTCGCGGCGGAGACCCGGCAGCTCGCCCTCGACGAAGTGATCCAACTGCAGCGGCTCAAGACCGGTGCGCTGTTCAACTTCTCCTGCGAGGCCGGCGCCATCCTCGCACAAGAAGACGGCGTCGCCAGGGCGGCGCTCCGCGACTACGCCGCCTGCATCGGGCTTGCGTTCCAGATCGCCGACGACCTGCTCGATCACGAAGGCTCGGAGGCCGATCTCGGCAAGGCCGTGGGCAAGGACGCCGCGGCCGGCAAGGCGACATTCGTGGGTCTGCTGGGTGCGGAGGAAACGCGGCGACGGGCCGAGGCGCTGGTGGATGACGCCATCGCGGCGCTTGGCGTCTTCGACGAGAAGGCGGAGCCCCTTCGCGCCGTCGCCCGCTACATTGTGGAGCGTCGCCACTGAGCCGCCATCCTGCGCACGGCGCAACTCACGCGCCGACCCGCCGCCCGCCAGGCAAGGAACGGCTCGACATCCTGCTCGTGGCGCGCGGCCTCGCCGAGACCAGAGCCAAGGCGCAGGCGCTGCTGCTGGCGGGCCGGGTGTTCTCCGGCGAACGGCGCCTCGACAAGGCGGGCATGCAAGTCGATCGCGACGTTGCGCTCACGGTGCGCGGCGCGGACCACCCCTGGGTCTCGCGCGGCGGTGTGAAGCTCGACCACGCGCTCACGCACTTCGGAGTCGATCCACAGGGTCTCGTTGCGCTCGATGTCGGCGCGTCCACCGGCGGCTTCACCCATGTGTTGTGCGAACGCGGCGCGCGGCAGATCTATGCAGTCGATGTCGGCTACGGCCAGCTTGACGCGCGGCTGCGAAACGACCCTCGCGTAATCGTGCTGGAGCGAACCAACGCGCGTTACCTGACGCGCGCAGAGGTGCCGGAGCCGGTCGACCTCATCGTCTGCGACGCGAGCTTCATCGGCCTCCGCACGGTTCTGCCGGCGCCGCTCGCGCTCGCCGCCTCGGGCGCCCGGCTCATCGCCCTCATCAAGCCGCAGTTCGAGGCCGGGCGCGCCCGCGTGGGCAAGGGAGGCATCGTCCGCGACCCCGCCGTTCACGACGAAGTCTGCGCCACAATTCGCAATTGGCTCACGGCAGAGCGCTGGCCGGTGACGGGCCTCGTCGAAAGCCCCATCAAGGGCCGCGACGGCAATACCGAGTTTCTGATCGCCGCGCGACGCGGACCGTGACCTTGGTGAATAGAGAGGGTTAGGGCTGGTAGCTATGACATGAACGCCGTGGTGCCCGCTGGGGCACGATATATCATTGTCATACCTGCTTATCCATGAAGCTCAGCAAGGCTGCCGAGACGCAACGTATGAGCCATCGCGGTTTCCAGTCGCTGTGCCATATCCGAGTCCGCACCGTGCAACTCCCGGCTACGTCGTTGTGACCTCGTCGGACTTAGACACGAGCAGGAACAAGGCATCGGTGAGCGGACTTTCATGGATAAGCAGGTTGTCATAAGGCGTATTTTCTCCCCTTCCTATACCAAATGGCTTTTGCCATGCAGTCGCGAGCCGGCTTGAATACGCCCTGACTCGATTATGGTCGTATGCGGAGGGATTACGCGTCTGCGCCGCATGTCCGACACCGAGCGGGGGTATCGGGAGAATGCTATGCCGAAGAGGAGCAACCTCAGGATCTCCAGGCGCACCGTCGAGGCGCTCCGTGTCGAAGGCAGGGACGCGGTCTTCTGGGATCGCGACCTCCCCGGCTTCGGTGTGCGCGTCCATCGCACGGAACGCAAGACCTATGTAGTGCAGACGCGCGGGCCGGCAGGGTTGAAACGCGTGACGATCGGTCAGCATGGCGAGGTCACACCGGAACAGGCACGGAAGGATGCAAGCGAGGTCATCGACCGCATCAAGCGCGGCATGGATCCGATGCCTGAGCCGCCGGCGCCCGAGGTCACGATCGCCGATCTGGCCGAGCGCTGCGTGAGCGCGCACGTGGCGGTGAACTGCGGCCCCAACACAATGAAGAACTACCGGAACGCAATCGACGCCTACATCGTGCCCGAGCTGGGCGTGCTTTCTCTCGGCGCGGTGGACCGCGCGCAGGTGACGGCCCTGCACTACAGAGTCCGTGACACGCCCTACCAGGCCAACAAGGTCGTCACGGTCCTGTCGAAGATGTGCTCGCTGGCCGAAGCCCGGGGGCTGGTCCCGCCCGGCACGAACCCCTGCAAGGCTATGCGAATGTACCGGTGACCGGCCCCCGGCGACTGGTCCGGTTGGAATGTTAGTGCATTGACGGTTTCTCGGCCAAGCTGGGTGACCGGCGGAGCGTAGCGGAGCCGGGCGGCCAGCTTGGCGTAATGATCGTTTCCGGGGCCGGCGGCCGGTATCCCAAGCTGCCATGTGGGCGGATGGCGTTGTAATGGCGCCGCCAAGCTTCGATGAGAACCTAGTGTTGTGTCCCAGAGATATATGAGCAAAGTCTCTGGACTTTTGCGAGTATTGAGTCTGCGGTTGCGGTCCACATGAAAGGAGTGGCTTTGGCGTTGTAGTGGTGGACGAAGAGATCGATCTTGTTCACCAGTTCGCTGACGTTGGAGAACGAGCCGCGTCGAATGGCCGTTTGAGTGATGATGCCGAACCAGCGCTCGACCTGGTTGAGCCACGAGGCATAGGTGGGTGTGTAGTGGATGTGGTATCGCGGTCGCCTTGCGAGCCAAGCTCTGACCTTCGGGTGCTTGTGGGTGGCGTAGTTGTCGGCGATGAGGTGAACGTCGAACGGTTCGGGGACGTTGGCGTCGATGTGGCGTAGGAAGGCGAGAAACTCCTGGTGGCGATGGCGCTTCTTGCACTGGGTGATGACCTGTCCGGTGGCGATGTCGAGGGCGGCGAACAGGGTGGTGGTGCCGTGACGGACGTAATCGTGGGTGACCCCTTCGACGTAGCCCAGCCCCATCGGCAGCATCGGTTGGGTGCGGTTGAGCGCCTGGACCTGGGTTTTCTCGTCGACACAGAGCACGACGGCGTGGTCGGGCGGGTTGAGATAGAGGCCGACGATATCGCGCACCTTCTCGACGAAGAAGGGGTCGTTGGAGAGCTTGAAGTAGCGCTGGCGGTGGGGTTGGATGGCGAACAGACTGAACCAGCGTTGCACGGTGCTCTTGGAGACGCCGCTTTGCTCGGCCATGGCGCGCACGCTCCAATGGGTGGCGCCATCGGGTGGTTTGGTCTGGAGCGCGGTGTTGATGACCTCGGCGACCCGTTCATCGTCATGGGTTCTGGGCCGGCCCGCGCGCAGTTCATCGTGCAACCCCTCGATCCCTTGCATGCGATAGCGCTTCCGCCACTTGCCAACGGTGGCATCGCTCAGGCGCATGCGCCGGGCGATCGAGGCGTTCGCCTCGCCCTGGGCGCAGGCGAGAACGATTTGCGCACGCCGCACCACTCCATGAGGCAAGGAGCGAGAGTTGGCGAGGCTGAGGAGCTGATCTTTCTCGTCGTCCGTGAGAACGACGGGTTCGATGGGGCGACCACGGGGCATGGGCAGACTCCTGACAGGAAACTGCCCATACATATATCATCTATCTCTGGGACATCACACTAGCAGGCTGCTGAAAAACTATTCAGACCCTGCCGATGATTCCCTTTCGTTCCAAATTCGATTCTCATTCGTTCCAACAATTTTCCGGAACAACACGGCAACATCGGAGTTTTTCAGCAGCCTGCTAGGCTTCCTTCAGGGTGTAGAGATCTCCCCGTTCAGGAACTCGGTCTTAGGTAGCAGATGCATCAGATGATCTTTAGGTGTTTGGTTTTGTTGAGCTAACGGGATTTAGGGCTCGGCATTGCGCGAGCTGCCGGCTTAGAACATAATCAGAACGTGGTGATTGCTGACTTGAGGATTGGATCGTGGCGCAGCACTTCTTGCTTTCGGCGGCCGCGCGAACGCTGTCGCTCAAGACGATTTTCTCCGAAGGTGAGGATGCGGCGTATCGGCGGTTCCGCCGGCTGCGCTGGCCGGAAACCGATGGGGCGCCGGTCTGCCCGGTATGCGGCTGCCTTGACATCTATGACCTGACGACGCGGCGCCGCTTCAAATGCGCTGCCTGTCACCACCTGTTCAGCGTCACGTCGGGCACGATCCTTGCCTCGTGCAAGCTCTCCTTCGTCGACCTGCTCGGCGCGATCTGCCTGTTCGTGAACGCATCGAAGGGGCTCTCGGCGGTTCAACTCTCCCGTGACCTCGACGTCCAACACAAGACCGCCTTCGTGCTGATGCACAAACTGCGCGAGGTGATGGCTGCGGAGACGCGGGATATGCGGCTCAGCGGCCATGTGGAAGTGGACGGTGCCGCCTTCGGCGGGCATGTCCGCCCCGCGAATGCTCGCAAAGACCGCGTCGATCGCCGCCTGCTGCGAAACCGCAGCGGCAAGCGCCGCGTGGTCGTCGCACTCAGGCAGCGCGGCGGATCAACCCTCACGCGAACATTCCTGCGCGAGGCCGAGGGCGTGGGCTTCGCCAGGGAGAGGATCGCACCAGGATCGACGATCTCGGCCGATGAGATCGCCCATTGGGACCGTCTCGAGCCGGGGTTCGATGTTCACCGCATCAACCATTCCGACGCCTACAGCCGCGACGGCGTCCACACCAATCTGCGCACCTTCGGTTCTAACTATCTGAAACAGGGTCGTTTTTTCTCCTGACAATTGTTGCAGAGGAACGGATTCCGCAACCCTCCGTTCCCCGGCTGCAACTGCAACCGGGAGAAGACGAATGTCCAGAATCACTCTAACCGCCGCTCGCGTCACAGCGCTCCGGCCCCGCAAATCCGCATACGACACCCGCGACAGCAAGCTCACCGGCTTCGGCATCCGCGTCCTGCCCTCGGGCAGCAAGCGCTTCTTCATCCACTGCCAGCATCGCGGCGAACGTGTCTGGAGGGTCGTCGGAGATGCCAACTCCATGAGCGTCGGGGAGGCACGGTGTCGCGCAGACGAGATGCTGGCCGCGATCCGGCGAGGGGAGGATGCGCCTCCTCATCCCGGCGAGACCCTCTTCGAGACCGCCGCTGAGATCGTGTTCGAGCGCTACCAGAGGGTCTGGAAGGCGCGAACGCTCGAGGTGAACCGGGGCTACCTGCGCAACCAGATCCTGCCGTGCTTCTCGGGACGCCCGGTTGCCGACGTCGACAGCCGGGAGGTCCGCAACTGGTTCGCCTCGCTCCGCGCGACGCCGGCCGCGGCCGATCGCTCCATGCCGGTGCTCTCCGTCATCATGAGGGAGGCGGAAGCGATGGGCCTTCGTCCCGAGGGCTCCAACCCCTGCCGGGGCATCCGGCGCTATCGCCGGAAAGGGAGGGAGCGCTTCCTGTCCGACGACGAGATTCGCCGCCTGTCCGCAGCATTGTCTGCCCATGCCGAACGAAAGCCGCTGCAAGTCGCGGCCATCCGTCTTCTCCTCCTGACGGGGTGCCGCAAGAGCGAGATCCTGACGCTGCGCTGGTCCGACTACCGGGAAGGCCGTCTCTTCCTGCGCGACAGCAAGACAGGGCCCCGAACCGTCTGGCTATCCGGCCCGGCACGAAAGGTCCTCGACGGGATCGAGCGAACCGGCCGGTGGGTCTTCCCGGCACCCCGGACCGGAGGGCCGTCGGGTAGAAGTTGGCTGGACCGTTTCTGGTCTGCGATCCGAGCCGAAGCGGAGCTGTGCGACGTCCGTCTTCACGATCTTCGTCATACCCATGCCAGCATCGCCTTGCGACAGGGCGAGACCGTACTCGCCATCGGCCGGCTGCTCGGGCACCGCAATGCGGAAACCACGCTCAAATACACCCATGCCGCCGACGCCATGGTGCTGGACGCCGCCGAGACCGTCGGCGCCATTCTGGAGCGCTGAGCCATGGCGGGCAGGAAACGCATGCGCCTCACCGACGCCGCCATCGCCCGCCTGCGTCCGCGCGAGCGGGAATATACCGTCTGGGACAGCCGCGTCCCAGGTCTCGGGGTCCGGGTACGGCCAACCGGAGCGCGGACCTTTATCATGTTGCGCGATGTCCGAGGCGAATCAAGGCGCGTCTCTCTCGGTCCCGTCTCAACGATGGGGATCGCCGAGGCCCGCAAGGAATGCCTCGCGCGGCAGGCCGTCCCCGAGCCCGACAGAGAGGCCGCGCCGAAACGCGCTGTTCCGCTGTTGCAGGAATTTATCGAGGGCGAGTGGAAGGAGGCCCACTTCGACCGGTACAAGCCGTCGACGAGAATGGGCGTCCACTACCTGCTCTCAAGCCGCATCCTGCCAGAATTCGGATCGAAGAAGCTCGACCGTATGACCGGTGCACAACTCTCGCGCTGGTTCGACGCCTTCAGCCGCACAGCTCCCGGCAACGCCAATCATGCCCTGGCGCTGCTTCGGCAGATCATAAACTTCGCGGTCGCTTGCGGCTACATCGAGAAGAACCCGACCCGGGGTATCAGGCCCAACCGCCGGCCCAGGCTTACCCGCTTCCTGTCGCGTGAGGAGATCGGTCGTCTGCACCGGGTTCTGGACGCACAGACCGGAGAGAACAATCGGCCGCAGGCGGACATCATTCGCCTTCTTCTGTTCACCGGATGCCGCAAGGGTGAGATCCTGCGCCTCCGCTGGTCCGAGGTCCATCGCGACGCGCTCTTCCTCGCAGACAGCAAGACGGGCGCGAGAAAGGTTCCCCTCAACAGCCAGGCCCGGAGCATCCTTGAACGGCAACCGCGAGACGCAAGTCCCCTCGTGTTCCCGTCGCCGCGCAATCCGGATCGGCCGTACAGCGATAATCTCGCACTGTGGTACCGGGTTCGCCGCAAGGCCGGAATCGAGGATGTCCGCCTTCACGACCTCCGTCATACCCATGCGAGCCACGCGGTCATGAATGGCGTCCCGGTGCCGGTCGTCTCACGGATGCTCGGTCACTCCAACGTCCGCATGACGCTGCGTTACGCCCATCTCGGCGACCGGGAAATCGAGGCTGCCGCCGAACGCATCGGGCGAGCGGTCGCAGCCATCATGGACATGTAAGCGCTCAGTAGTGGCGCCTTCCAGAGCCGCAAAATTGCGCCTCGCGGTGACCGTGGTTCTCAAGGCGTTCGAGCACGTACATCCCGGTGCAGCGGGGCTTCCTTCACCTGGCCTCGATCATGGGCTGGGCGAGCCGGTATATCCTGACATGGCGGCTGTCGAACACACTGCACGCGAGCTTCCGTACAGACGTACTCGACGAATCCCTGGCCCGGCATGGCGCGCCGGAGTGACACCCTGGCGCCATACGCCGGCCGAACAGGCGACTGTAGATTCCCGTTCGCGGAGATCTGCGAATACCCGCGGAGTCACAGTCGGCCCCATCCGCACAGTAACTACCCGGGATTCGCATCACCATCGTGTCCCGTCCCCATGCGCCGAGTATCATCGCCCTGGCAAGGCAGCGGGCGGTACTCGATTTCCGGGCAGCCCCTGCGACATGACGGAGACCGCAGAACGGCATGACCCAGGCGGCGCAATCCAGAGTCTTCGTGGACGGCAACAACGTCATGGGCTCGCGGCCGGACGGCTGGTGGCGCGACCGAGCCGGGGCCGCTCGAAGGCTCGTCGCCGAGATCATTCCGCTGGCCCTCGGCCACGGTGGCGTATGGACGATTGTGTTCGATGGGAAGGAGCCACCCCGCATGCCGCCGTCACCCGAGTGCATCATCGTGGTTCACACTGGGCATGGCCGCCGGGATGGAGCGGATGATCGAATCGTGGAGCTTGTGCACGAACACTCAGATCGGGCGGCGTCGGTGGTCTACACCTCCGACGCGGCGCTGCGCACTCGGGTGAAAACGCTCGGCACCCAGGTCATGGGGTCCGGCACGTTGCTGAGCCAGATCGCGACGCTGCGTGCCACCATGGAGCCAACTGACAACGGACAGTCGCCCAATTCCGCCAACGGCTCCGGAAATGACAACCACGCAAACGAAGAGCTACCGACCATCTGCACCGCCGAAGCCAGGAATCGCGAGAATTCCAGTTGAACGGGGCAGAGAGAAGTCTCACGCTGCAATGCGCCGATTTCGACTACACAGACATGCGCAGAAACCGCCCCGAAACCACATGTTCCCGCACGACGATTCCCTGCGCGGAGGCCGTGTCCGACACGACTGCGCGCGGCTCCTCTCTAGCAATAGCCGAAACACTTCCGCGCTGCTTACGACGGCTCTGTTGCAAAGTCCGGCTATTTGGTGACGTGTCTGTGTGATCTGCCGAGAGGGGTTGAGGCATGAGCGACTTCAAGGGACGTCACTTTCGGGGGGAGATCGTGCTTTGGGCCGTGCGCTGGTGAATGTCAGGCTAACTCTGACGTGGATAGCCGGTGAAAGTCCGGCGGGAGGAAAGGTGTAACGAGCCGCCTTCGCCGCGAGCCGTGCGCAGGGCATCGTGAGGTGTCATGTGAAGTGTCGGTAGCGGCGCGTGCGGGCAGGGCTATTGAGCGTCGAAACATGGTCATTCGGAGTGCCGAGGCTGTATCAGCGGCCGAAGGCAACACTGACCGCCCGCTTTCGTGAGGGCGCGAGGGCTCCGCGGCGTCTAAGAACCCAGGCACGCACGTACGTCCACGCAGGGGACCTGAGAGGGCTCCAATCCGCCCCGGTCGTCGTACCGGGGCCGCGGAAGAGAGGAGATAGTCCGAATCGATGATGAACGGGTTGGAGCAATCGGATCTGGCCATAGTGTGTGCTGGGCAGCGCCCAGATCGGGTGGGTTGGAGTCCCACTGGCGCTCGGGTAGGGGGCGCCATATCCAAAAGTGGGGGTAATGCCTCACTGGCCGGGGTGAGTTGATAAGCGAAACCCTAAACGGGCACGAAGCCGGAAACGGCGGAGACAGCCAAGGGAGGAGCTAAGTTGCTTCACTGTCGAAAGGCAACCGGAGGGCAGGGTGTCCATCGCGAGGTGGAATCTGAAGGGCTTGCGGAGAAGTACCGGGCCGTAATCGAGGGGGCTACCCCATGATGAATCGGTCGGCCAAAGACGGGGCAAGGTCGAGCCGGCACTATGGCGGCGAAGGCATTCTTATCCACCCGTCGCACCAAGGTGTTTGCGAGCGGCACGGTACGGAAGATCTGGACGTGACCCCAGGAGGGCTCGTCGTGTTCCCGGGTGGCACCGGGATAACGGACCCTATAAGCCGAGAGGCGAAGTGGGAAAGGATGCACGGCGAGCAGTCGGACAACCGAATAGTACTTCAAGCCCGGCGAAAGCCGGGTGACCGCGCGAGCGGCGGCCGGGTGTGCCGGGGAAGTCGGTTGGCAGAGGTGGTTGGTGCGAGAAGGGGAATGAGTGAGTAAGGACCATGACGCGGATAAGTTCCTTGAGTGAAAGACCCGAACATCATGGCCCGAGGAGACTTGTTCACTGGATCAATCCGGCGGGCGAGAGGAAGGTCCACTCACTGGTGGACAAAGTGTACAAGCGGAAGAACTTGGAGGTGGCCTGGGAGAAGGTGAAACGCAACCGAGGTGCTGGTGGCGTTGATGGAGAGGATTTGGCTGCGTTCGAGGCATCGCTCGATGCAAATCTCGATCGTCTGCACCGGGAACTGCGGGACGGAAAGTATGTGCCGCAACCGGTTCTCCAACGCTTGATCCCCAAGGCGGGCCAGCCGGGGAAGTTTCGTCCTCTTGGCATTCCGACGATCTACGATCGGGTGTGCCAGCAGGCGTTGCTGAACCGTTTGGGACCAATCTTCGAGCCGGTATTCGATGATGCCAACTACGGCTACCGGCAGGGGAGGTCCACCCATGGAGCACTACGCAAGATATGGAGGGAACTGGACGAGGGGTATGAGTGGGTTGTAGACGCGGATTTGGCTGATTTTTTCGGATCCGTAGACCATGAAAAGCTCCTCGAGCTCGTCAACCAGCGGGTGTCGGACGGTCGCGTACTGGGTCTGCTCAGGCAGATGCTCAGGGCCGGAGTGGTAGCCGACGGTAAGAGGCTGCCGACCGACCAGGGAACTCCACAGGGCGGCATCGTTCCGCCGCTGCTCAGCAATATCTTGCTGACCCCGTTCGATTGGGAAATGCGCCGACGCGGCTATCGACTTACTCGATATGCCGATGATTGGTTGATCACGTGCCGCAACCACGGGGAAGCCCGCGCGGCACTGGAGGAGGCCAGGCGGATACTGGCGAAGCTGGGTGTGACCCTGAACACCGGGAAAACCCGTATTGTCCATGTCAGACACGGGTTCGAGTTTCTCGGCTACAAGATCAAACAGGGCAAGCGGCCTTTCAGGCTGCAAGCCTCGAAGATCACGAGCGGGGTTCGCGGGGGAACGCGCTATGCGGTTCCGCGTGAAAAATCCATCCGGCACTTCAAGGACCAGATCCGCCAGCGTACCCGGCGCAAGGCTCCTGTCAGTACGCAGGAGTTGATCGACCAGATCAACCCGGTCGTTCGAGGTTGGGGCCAATATTACTGCAAGGCCCACGTCCGCAAGCTCTTCCACCAGCTTGACGGCTGGATCGTGCGGCGTCTCTGGTCGCATCGTCACAAGCGATGGCGCAACGCTGGCTGGAAACGGCTGCCGGAGCGCAAGCTCATTGGCGTGTACGGACTTGTACGCCTGATCTCCCTGATTCCTTCCTTGAACCTTCGATGAGACACCTTTGTGAAAGCGGCTTACGGGAAAACTGTACGAGCCGTTTGAGCGGCGGACGGAGGCCAGCCCCAACGGGCGCCTCCTCCGACCCGACACCGATGAGGGCGGCGAACAAAGGGACCTCGGTTCCGGCGGAGCCGACGGAGGGAAGGGCTGGAACCAAGGGGAATCCGCGAGGCCAAAGCACGCACCGGACACAGCGCCGGGCGCGCGTGACACAAGCGGCGGAGCGGATACGGCAAGCAGCAACGAGGAAGCCGAAGGAGAAGCTCACTGCGCTGTTGCACCACATCACGACGGAAGCGCTCGATGCGGCCTACTTTTCGTTGAAGAAGGAGGCAGCGGCAGGCGTGGATGGCGTGACGTGGCATGAATACGGGAAGGGTCTGGCCGAACGGCTGAGCGACCTGCATGACCGGGTTCAGAGCGGAGCGTACCGGGCGCGTCCGTCGCGGCGGGTAGAGATACCGAAGCCGGACGGGGGAACACGACCGCTGGGCATCGCCGCAGTGGAGGACAAGATTGTCCAGAAGGCGGTGGCGGAGACCATCCTTTTGCCGATATACGAGCCGGAGTTCCTCGGATTCAGCTATGGGTTCCGACCCGGACGTGGGGCGCATGATGCGCTCGACGCCCTGGCTTTCGGGATAGAACGGCGAGGGGTCAGATGGATTGTCGATGCGGACATCCGGTCGTACTTTGACCGAATCGACAGGGACTGGCTGGTCCGGTTTCTGGAGCACCGTATCGGCGACAGGCGGGTTATCCGCTTGATTGTCAAGTGGCTCAATGCTGGCGTCATGGAAGGGGGCGAATGGCGGGATGACCTTCGGGGCACTCCGCAGGGTGCGATTGTTTCGCCGATTCTGGCGAACGTCTATTTGCACTATGTCCTCGACCTGTGGTTCCACAAGAAGTGGCGCGCCCGAACAGCCGAAGGCAACACAATCATCGTGAGGTACGCCGATGATTTCGTGGTCGGGTTCCAGTACCAGCGGGATGCGGAGCGGTTTCTACACGACCTGAAGGAAAGGATGGCCTCGTTTTCACTGGAGCTACACCCTGACAAAACCCGTCTCATCGAGTTCGGGCGGTTTGCGCAAAAGAACCGCCGGGCACGAGGCGAGCGGCGTCCCGAAACCTTCGACTTTCTCGGGTTCACGCACTACTGCCGAACGACGAGGAACGGGAAGTTCGGGCTGGGGCGCAAGCCGGTGGGCAAGCGGGTCGACCGGACCCTACGGCGTATCGGTGCCGAGCTGCGTCGGCGGATGCACCATAACCCATATGAGGTGGCCAAATGGCTAGGGAAGATTCTGAATGGATGGCTGCACTACTACGCCGTCCCGACCAGTTCCCCGTCCCTCAAGCGGTTTGCATTTCGACTCCGACGAATGTGGCTGCGTGTCTTGAGACGCCGGTCGCAGATGGACCGGACCAAGCTGGACAAGCTGGGAAGGGTCGCGGCGGCTTTCTGGCCGCCGCTGCAAATCCTGCATCCATGGCCAGAACAGCGGTTTGCCGTCAAACACCCGAGGTAGGAGCCCCGTGCGTTAGCGCGCATGCGGGGATCTGCACGGGGGGCGTCGGGCAACCGGCGTTCCTACCGTAACACTGCCGGTATCCGATCGGCTACCGCGACCTCGAAGCGATGATGACCGAGCGCGGCGTCGCGGTCGACCACTCCACGATCTATCGTTGGGTGCAGCGTTTCGCGCCGGAGATGGAGAAACGTCTGCGCTGGCAGTGGCGCCGGCCGCAGTCGCGGAGTTGGCGCGTCGACGAGACCTACATCAAGGTCCGCGGCAAGTGGGCGTATCTGTACCGGGCGGTGGACAAGCTCGGGAACACGATCGATTTCTATCTCTCGGCGACCCGCAACACCAGGGCAGCGAAGCGATTCCTCGGCAAGGCGCTGAGAGGATTGAAGGAGTGGGAGCAGCCCGAGGTGCTCAACACCGACAAGGCGCCGGCCTATGCCGCTGCCATCGCGGAGCTGAAGGCCGAGGGCAAGTGCCCGAAGGACACGAGGCACAGGCAGGTGAAATACCTCAACAACGTCGTCGAGGCCGACCACGGCAAGCTCAAGCTGCTGATCCGGCCCGTGCGCGGGTTCAAGACGATGAAGACGGCCTACGCCACGATCAAGGGCTTCGAGGTGATGCGCGCGCTGCGCAAGGGCCAGGCCGGGATGTTCGCTCTCCAGGGCGGCATTGTCGACGAGGCCCGGATCGTCGAGCGCGCCTTCGCTCTCGGACCGTGCGCTCTGACCGAGGCGATGGCGTTGCTACAGGACCGTCTGGCCAACGCAGAAACATGACGAAAGCACGGTTGTCGTCCTGATCTGACTCACCCCTACGTCAGGTTTGCAACAGAGCCGGCGCGGACGTCACGTCGATCCCGGCGGACAATATGCAAGACCCCAAGCGTCTCGCGTTCTCGTCCCTTTGCACTAACGACCCACCGCTGCGATCTCTCCATGCATCGGGCAAATCTCCGCCCGAATTCCGCCGGGCATTTAACGCACACGGACACGCCGCTCCCCATCGAAAGCACGAGGCTGGCTGCAGCTAGGTGATTTCCGGGGATCGGAGAACCGTCTTCCCTTCGCTCCCCCATGTTACGAATTCTCCCTCTACGGTGGCGTTAGCGCCGCCCCTCCCCTCCGGCCACGGTGTGTAGCGTGACTAGGCAAAGTGTTCGCGCTCAAGGCACAATATTGCCTCTTCCACAGCTTGGAGCACAACACTGTGAGCGTCCGCGAAATATCGAAATGAGACACCAGGAATTAAAACATTGTCATCGTTCAGTATACTTGCCCCTGGATATAGCAACAAATTTCTGTGGTGCTGAATTACGGTCAAGTATGAATTCAGAACTTTCTCAACCTGACGCGGCTTGAGCAAGCCTAACCTATGAAGATACGTGTTGTAAACATCTATCATAGGGCGCCTAGGAACGGCCAAATGTTGCTCACCAGGACGCGCTTCCTCAATTTTCTCGATACCGTCAAGAAGAGCCCGTTTTATAATTTTCAATTCCTCCGACAAAGCCGTGCGGATAATAACTCTTTCGCTTTTCATGTCCTCTTCGCGATTACTTCTTGCAAGTCGAGCATTGAAGTAAAGCGTCGCGCATACTCCCACAAGAACAAATGCGCCAACAATCAACGTCTGAAACTCTGCCCAACATTCGGCTACACCAACACATTCCATTGTCCAATATCTCCAGGTCACGTTGCGTAGGGTCTCGGCGTGGTCGGATGTGCCGTCGGTAGGCATGTCAGTTGTGCAAGTCGACCGACTGCCATCATAGCAGCCCGATGCCGGGCGCCACCGTGATCAATCGCTTTTCCGCCGGTTGTCCAGCTGTTCTACTTGATTGCTCGCCCAGCATGTATCATGGTTGTATGCGGTCATGGTACGCACCAAGGCGGCGAGAATGGCTGTTTTGAAGTAACTACCCAGGTACCCCGCTCCTGACCGCGAGAGGATGATGTAGGTGGTCGCCGGGGCCGGGTTTCCGCCGCCGCGTCGTTGATCGTCTCTTGACTCCATAGAATCGGGCGTCTATGGGTTGCGCTCTCGTGTGACGGGAGCGTCGCGTGGGATATTTCGGGTCGAAGGCGACGAGCGGTCTGTGCCAGACGCTGATTGCGCTGATGCCGCCGCACAGCGTTTACATCGAGAGCCACCTGGGGGGCGGTGCGCTGATGAAGCGCAAGCCAACGGGCGTGCGCTCGATCGGCATCGACCGCGATGCGCAGGCGCTCGAGGCCTTTGCCTGTGACTACCCGGTCGAGTTGGTGCATGGCTGTGCCCATGCCTTTTTGGCCTCGTTCCCGTTCCTGGGCCCGGAGTTGGTCTACAGCGATCCCCCCTATCTGCACGCGACCCGCCGTTCGGCACGGCGCTATCGCTTCGACTACGAGGAGGTCGACCATGTCGCGCTCCTGGACCTGCTCAAGGATCTGCCCTGCCAGGTGATGGTCTCGGGCCATCCCTCGGCGCTCTATGACGAGATGCTGGCGGGCTGGCGCAGTCTGGCGCTGCAGGTGACGACCCAGGCCCAGGTGCGGACCGAGGTCGTGTGGTTCAACTTCGCGCCCGACCGGGTGCATTGGGCGAGCTACGCAGGCCGGAACTTCACCGACCGCCAGCGCATCAAGCGTAAGGCGGCCAACTGGGGCCGGCGTTACAAGGCCTTGCCGGCGGGCGAACGCCTCGCGGTGCTGGCCGCCATGATGGCCGTCGATGCCGAGGACCCGTGACGCTGTCGCGCTGGCACGAGGACCTCGCCGCCCATGACGAGGCCTTCGCGTGCCTGCAGGATCTTCTTGACCCCTCATCCTTCGCAACCACAGTCGTCAAGGCCTTCCGGGAACGGGGGCCAGGGGCTGTTGCGCCTGGCCACGGCGCTCGTCCGGGAGAATGCCGCGCTCGAGCGGGAGAACGCGACCCTGCGGGACCGCATCGCCGAGCTCGAGCGGAGCGCGGCGCTTGACAGCACCACCAGCAGCAAGCCGCCCGCCAGCGACGGCCTGCGCAAGAAGAGCGGAACCCAGAGGCGCACCCGAAGCCAGCGCGGCAAGTCCGGCAGGCCAAGCGGCGGCCAGCCGGGCCACAAGGGAACGACGCTGGCGCGGACCGAGAGCCCGGACCATGTTGTGGATCATGACCCCTCCGCCTGTTCGGGCTGCGGCGCACCGCTGTCGGACGCCGACCGTCACCGCGCGCCCGTCTGTCGACAGGTCTTCGATGTGCCCGAGCCACGCCCCCTGGAGGTCACCGAACACCGCGCCCATCGCTGCCTCTGCGGCGCCTGCGCCACCGTGACAGGAGCCGTCTTCCCGGACGGCGTGACCGCCCCGGTCCAGTACGGGCCACGCATCACCGCCTGGGTGAGCTACCTGCTGTACGCCCAGTTCGTTCCCGAGAAGCGCTTGGCCGAACTCATGAGCGACCTCTTCGCAGTGTCCATCTCCACAGCCACGATCACCGCCATGGGCCGGCGAACCGCCAGGCGCTTCGAGCCCTTCCTCGCCCATGTCGCAGACGTGATCCGCACAGCGGTCCCGGTCAAGCACCTCGACGAAACCGGCCTGCGGATCGCCGCCCGTACCCGCTGGCTCCACGTGTGTTGGTCGGCGCGCGGATTGGACGCCGATCGGCGCGCTAACTAGTTGTTTTCTTTTGACTCATAGGGGTCAACATCGCGCGCTTAATAACAGCCATGGGTGTCGATCCTTCGAATGCCCGACGCACCGGTCAAATCATTTCAATCCGCCTGTTCGACCCCAGGGGCCCACTCCAATAGGGGCCGAGTAGGAGGGGTCGTTACCGAGCCCCTCCCCTCACAGACCCGAGCGAGCGGGATTACCGCACTCGGTTCCTCACATGCCAGGTTCGCTCAGGCGGCGTAAATCGAGTGCACGACCGTGGCTGGCGGTAGGGGATACCGATTGAGGATGTCCTTCATGCGATCCCAGGTCACACGCCCCTTTCGGCTGCGGCGCGCGAGCGCCTTGCGCCAGTGGCGGATGATCCAATAGCGGAAGCCGCTGAGACGTTTGCTGTTCCCCGTCAGACCGTAGTAGCCGCAGTGGCCCCGGATGACCCGCGCCAGGTGTCGCTGCTGCTCATCGAGCGGACGATGCCGATTGGCCTTGCACCACTCGTGCACCGCCCTGAGCGCGCGGGTGAAGCGACCCTTGGCGGTGATCTGGCGAACGACGTTCACGCCTCGCCTCGACCGTCCCCATACGTGGGTGAAGCCGAGAAAGTCGAACGTCGTGTCCGGATCATGCGCACGCGGGCGTTTTGACCGGAAGTCCACATAGCGCGTCTTGGTCCCATGGAGCCTCAGCCCATAGCGACCAAGACGTTTACCCAAAACGTTCAGCATGCGCCGGCCGCTCCGGGCGTCCTCAAAGGCCATCACAAAGTCGTCGGCAAACCGCACGAGCTGGCACGACCCTCGCAGCCGGGGCTTCGCTTCCCGCTCGAACCACTCGTCCAGCACATGGTGCAGGAAAATGTTCGAGAGCATCGGACTGATGACCCCGCCTTGGGGCGTGCCGGTCTCGGATCGGCGCAGGACCCCGTCTTCGAGAACCCCCGCCTTCAGCCATTTGTCGATCATGCGTCTGATGACGCCATCCTTGATCCGCAGGTCGAGGAATGCGCGCAGGTGGGTGTGCGAGATGCTATCGAAGTAGTTCGACACATCCGCATCGATCACCCACCGCTGGCCTCGCTCCATGATGCCCGTGCGCAGCGCGTACAGGGCGTCGTGGGCTGAGCGCCCGGGCCGGAAGCCGTACGAGCACGGCAGAAAGTCGCCCTCGTAGATCGGCTCCAGAAGCATCAGGATCGCCCGCTGCGCCACCTTGTCTTCGAACGTCGGGATGCCGAGAGGGCGTCTCGTGCCGTCCGCCTTGGGGATGTAGTGCCGGCGCACCGGCGGCGCGAAGTAGCGGCCCGACTTGATCCGGTCCAAGAGGCCTTCGAGATTGGCATCAAGGTCCTTCTCGTAGCCGGCGGCCGTCACGCCGTCGACGCCCGTCGCCCCATCCTTGCGCGTCCGGCGATATGCCTCGCGCATCCACTCGCCGTCGATCAGATGGTGTAGGGACGTGAACACCCGATCCGGGTGCACCCTCGCCTGTTCGGCTATCCACTGCTGTTTCGTGTACGTGTTTGTGGAGCGCAGCGTCTCCTCCATCGTGTCCCGTCAGTGGGTCTGGACATGTGACGCCCCGCTTCCCTCCAGCGGGTCCCGATGGCCACGGTTCCCCGCCTTCGGCGGTACTATCGGGGCGCTACGACTTCCTGCTCCGCGCGTCCTTCGACTTATTGGTTCGCCAGCCGGCTCCGCAGGTGCCTGCGCATTCGTGTCCGCCACTGCGCTCCCGCCGCCCTGCAGGCCCGACGACGGGCCGGGATCTATATTGTTCACGCTGGCCATCCCCCCTCCAGCGACCTTGCCCACGGGCAAAAGCAGGATCTCCCAGGTTTCCTGGCTCCCCATCCTGTAACTCTGCGCCGGTCCACGACCCCGGACGACCCGTCACGCCTCGCCGCTCGCGGCGCTTCCGGTGCTGCCCCCAGATTGACCACACTGAAGGCGTCGTCATTGCAACTCTCGAGGCTCACTGCGACGCTTCGTCACCCGCTGTCTACGCTTCACGACGGGCGTTGCCGCACGCCATGCAAGACTCGCTTCCGGCTGGCGGGCTGCACCTTTGCCGGGCGGGAGTCGAACCCGCTGGGCAGCGTCGGAAGGTTTCAGATCAACTCATCCTCCTTCCCAGGACTTCGCCTGGCGCTAGGTCAATTTTCCACGCTTAACAACACCCTGGCCGCATAGCCTGCGGCCTACGCCGGATGCTTACACACCGCACACGTCACCAAAACGCTGAACAAGATGTTAATCAGCATGAACGCCCACCATAGGCCGGAAAGTGCCTCGAGGAAGGGATGTGGTCTCTAGGAACTCTCCTTTGGTTGAGGGGCGTGAGGTTCTCTGGGCTGCAAGCCCGGCGACATCTGCTAGTCGGTTAGGTGTTTCATGTTTTCGTCGATGAACCTGACATAAGGTGAAATGTCCTCGAGGTGGTGCCGCCATTCTTCCCTGGCGATCTCTTCCCATGAATACCGCATCCGACAGAGCCCCATGTCTTTGTCGAAGTACTCGAGCGTTCCTCTAAGGGTCGATATGTCACGGTTCGACGGTGGAGACTTTGGTTTCGTAGTTGTGATCGCCATGGCAACGAGAGTGTATCTCCCTGTTCCATGGGATTTACCGTGAAGAACATCAAGACGATCCTGCTCGTGCTTGGGAAAGAGGTCGTATAGATCGGCCAAGAGATGAGTTTTTTTGAAGGGACATTTGTTGAGGATCAGCATTAGTTTGAACATCAGCTCCAGAGCTGTGCCCAGGTTAAAGTGTGAGACCGCCTTCATCGACATCTTGTCTTGAGGACCAAAACGCTCTCTCGCAAGAGCCTCTTCGACGACCACAGCCGTCTGTTTGAAATGGTGAATGTTAGAGCACAGAAAGGAGTGCTCGGCCTTCATCGGTTTGGCTGGCATGGCCTCTTCCTCCCCTCTTCCTTCGCTCAGCGGAACATACTCAGTTTCTGGGGTTTCTCTTCGCTCATCACTGCCGGACCCCGCAGAGTTCGATGAGCTACTGACCGGCCCCCATCGACTGGTCCAGATCCAATGCCATTGTCGGTCCTCCTCGTTCCATAATCTAAGGGTGGACCAATCCAATAGGGGAAGATCATACTGCGACGGCTTCATCGACCCCTTCAGCGCTTCTGGCCTGGAAGTCGTGAGCCATGAAGAGCGCCAGTTCGTTGACCGAGATCCTCGGAGTGCTGGATGAGGTGCGCGCCATGGACGATATCCTTGAGACAGTTCGACTAGACGGTCAGCGCTCACTTCACATCGGCAAACTTGCCGACCAGACAATCATCGAGAACGAGATGGAGCATCTTGGCCTAGATGGGTACTTCCTCTTCGAGGCATCCGAAGAGCCCGCCAGCAAGGGCATCACGATCATTGCAAAGGTATGCTCCTTGGAAGCGGCATTCCAACTCGCACCTCTCATTCGTACGGCTGTTTAGCCGCCATTCCCGAGGATCATCTTCTTTGCGACCTAGAGAGGTCTGTCAACCGTCCCGCAATTCGTAAACTGGGATCGTTGCGTGGATCCACCCGCACGACTCCTCTCTGTCGCACATCATATAACGAGCAGGTTCACCTTGCGGCTCCAAAGTGAGACGCACTCCTAACTCTCCGCTGTGACGAAGAACTGCCGTTTCTCTGTCAGGGGCTTGCATAGGCCAAGTCTTACCGGTCTCTGCCTCGAACAAAGTATAGTAAGGCATGCGTCATCTCCCCTAAAGGTCAAGCCCCATCAGATTGAGGAAGTCCGTTTCCGACAGAATTAGAATTTCCGCGCCATCTGCGATCCGCGCTTCTGCCTTTCGATGTTTGGAGCACTTGCTGTAGCCCTTAAGCTTCATTCTGTTCTGCGTCCCCACCACGAGCATCGTTACTCTCTTGGTCACGCTCCTCGCGATGTTGCATCCGGCTTCGGCCGCCATCTCGGCCGCCCGCGCGCGAGGCATGACGAGCGCGCCGGTGAAGACGACGGTCTCGCCGAACAGCCGCCCGTCCACATTCGCCTCCAACCTCGGCAACGATTGACGGGCGGATGGGGAGATGGGTCTCTCGACCCTTTCCAGCCATTCTTCGATGCCCATCCCGGTCTCGGCACATGCGCGGAACACGATCTCCGTGGCGGCCCTGGCGTCCTCAAGCGCGTCATGGTGTTTGAACGAGATGCCCAGATCCCCGGCTACGTTCTTGAGGCCGTATCCCCGTTGACCATATCTCTCCGGCCAGGCGCGGCGCGCGATCTTCGCGCTGTCGAGCCATGTGACTTGGAGCTGCTCCAGACCATAGCGCGTCATGGCGCGCTCGAACGCCACGCGATCAAACGAGGTGTGGCTGACGAGGACAGACCCACGCAGCCGCGCACGCAACTCGGCCCGGATCTCCGGGAGCGTGGAACTGTGCCTGACGTGGGCTTCCTCGATCCCATGGATCGAGACGTTCCACGGATCGAACCAGTCTTCTGAGTTCACCAGAGTCTGCCAGTGATCGACGATTTTGCCATCGCGCACATGAACGATTCCGATCTGGCAGATGCTCGCCCGATCTGCGTTGGCAGTCTCCACATCAATCACATTGAAGGTTCCCGCCATATGATGTTCTCCGTGGAAAGCCCCGCCGTCACAGCGCTCACCACGGCGATCGACGGCCCAAATTGACCGGCCGCAAATATCCACCACTTTAAAATGGCTGCGTGCAATTCGTTGCTAAGGCTGTTGTTAAGCCTCCACCTGCGCGGCGCTCCGGCTCGGTCGCGGGAGTAACGGGGGCTTGTGTCTGCGACGCCTCGGGCTTGAACTGGCTGCGGGTGGGGTGAAGAGGCCGTTCGAGCACTGGCGTGCTGTAGCGGCACCCGATGTTAAGCCTGGTCCGAACCATTTTGTCGCCTCGGTCACTGATGGCGCGGGTTTCCCGTGACCTCGTTCAAGAGAATGGGACTTCGAACATGGTTCCTCCCCACTCGCGACGGAGATGAAACCTGGGAGGATGTTCCATGGCGCGCAAGTCTCGAAGAACCCGGCGCCTCAGGGTGGTGAACCCGGACTGCGCAGGGATCGACATCGGCAAGGACCGGCATTTCGTGGCGGTCGACCCGGAACGCAGCGATGAGCCGGTGCGTTCGTTCGGCTCCTTTACCCGCGATCTGGAGGAGATGGCGGCGTGGCTGGCGTCGTGCGGGGTGACCAAGGTCGCGATGGAGTCGACCTCGGTCTACTGGATCCCGGTCTACGAGACGCTGGAGCGCGCGGGCTTCGAGGTGATGCTGGTGCCGCCGCGCATGACGAAGCAGATCGGCGGGCGCAAGAGCGACGTGCTGGACTGCCAGTGGATCTGGCAGCTGATGTCCTACGGCCTGCTGCGGGGAGCGTTCCGTCCGGGCGACGAGGTTTGCCCGCTGCGCTCCTACGCACGCCAGATGAGGCGGCTGACCAGGGACCGCTCCCGCTGCGTCCTGCACATGCAGAAGGCGCTGACCGAGATGAACGTCAAGCTCGACTCGGTGATCGCCAACATCACGGGACTGACCGGCCAGCGCATCCTGCGCGCGATCATCGACGGCGAGCGTGACCCAGAGCGCCTGGCGACGCTCCGCCACCGGGGCATCAAGGCCGACGCCGATACGATCGCCGCGAGCCTTCAGGGGACGTGGCGCGAGGAGCACCTCTTCGCCCTCGAACAGGCCATGCAGCGCTACGACTTCCTGACCCAGCAGATCGACGACTGCGAGGTCCGGGTGATGGCCGAGATCGAGCGCCTGGCACCGCCGGACGATCTCCCGGACGGCGGCGCGCCGGACCCTGCCCCCGGCACGACCTCCGAAACCGCGTCGAGCCGCTCTGCGAACGCCGCAAGCAACTACACCGGCAAGGAGGGCATCCAGGCCCTGGCGTTGCGCGGAATGATGGGCGTCGACCTCACCGCGATCCCCACCATCGGTCCCGGTACCGCACTGGTGATCGCCTCGGAGATCGGCCCGGACTTCTCCGCCTTCCCCTCCGCCCAGCACTTCTGCTCCTGGCTTGCGCTCGCGCCGGGAACCAGGATCAGCGGCGGCAAGAACCTCCCCGGCAAGTCGCCGAAGGCGGTCAACCCCGTCGGGCAGGCCCTGCGCATGGCGGCCATGGCCGCGCGCCGCAGCGAGACCTTCATCGGCGCCAAGCACCGCGCAAGGCTCGCCCGAATGGACACCCCCGTTGCGATCAAGGCGACCGCCCGCGAACTCGCCTGCCTGATCTACCTCATGGTGACCGAAGGCCAGAAATACGTCGAGCAGGGCATCGACGCCTACGAGAAGCGGCGCCTCAACAGAAAGTTCGCTCATCTCGACCGCCAAGCCCGAAAACTCGGGCTCCAACTCGTCCCGAAAATGCAAGGAGAGGAAAAACAGAACCCAATGCTGTCAATCGCTTAGGCACCTGTTACTCAAGAGCCTCCACCTGCGCGGCGCTCCGGCTCGGTCGCGGGAGTAACGGGGGCTTGTGTCTGCGACGCCTCGGGCTTGAACTGGCTGCGGGTGGGGTGAAGAGGCCGTTCGAGCACTGGCGTGCTGTAGCGGCACCCGATGTTAAGCCTGGTCCGAACCATTTTGTCGCCTCGGTCACTGATGGCGCGGGTTTCCCGTGACCTCGTTCAAGAGAATGGGACTTCGAACATGGTTCCTCCCCACTCGCGACGGAGATGAAACCTGGGAGGATGTTCCATGGCGCGCAAGTCTCGAAGAACCCGGCGCCTCAGGGTGGTGAACCCGGACTGCGCAGGGATCGACATCGGCAAGGACCGGCATTTCGTGGCGGTCGACCCGGAACGCAGCGATGAGCCGGTGCGTTCGTTCGGCTCCTTTACCCGCGATCTGGAGGAGATGGCGGCGTGGCTGGCGTCGTGCGGGGTGACCAAGGTCGCGATGGAGTCGACCTCGGTCTACTGGATCCCGGTCTACGAGACGCTGGAGCGCGCGGGCTTCGAGGTGATGCTGGTGCCGCCGCGCATGACGAAGCAGATCGGCGGGCGCAAGAGCGACGTGCTGGACTGCCAGTGGATCTGGCAGCTGATGTCCTACGGCCTGCTGCGGGGAGCGTTCCGTCCGGGCGACGAGGTTTGCCCGCTGCGCTCCTACGCACGCCAGATGAGGCGGCTGACCAGGGACCGCTCCCGCTGCGTCCTGCACATGCAGAAGGCGCTGACCGAGATGAACGTCAAGCTCGACTCGGTGATCGCCAACATCACGGGACTGACCGGCCAGCGCATCCTGCGCGCGATCATCGACGGCGAGCGTGACCCAGAGCGCCTGGCGACGCTCCGCCACCGGGGCATCAAGGCCGACGCCGATACGATCGCCGCGAGCCTTCAGGGGACGTGGCGCGAGGAGCACCTCTTCGCCCTCGAACAGGCCATGCAGCGCTACGACTTCCTGACCCAGCAGATCGACGACTGCGAGGTCCGGGTGATGGCCGAGATCGAGCGCCTGGCACCGCCGGACGATCTCCCGGACGGCGGCGCGCCGGACCCTGCCCCCGGCACGACCTCCGAAACCGCGTCGAGCCGCTCTGCGAACGCCGCAAGCAACTACACCGGCAAGGAGGGCATCCAGGCCCTGGCGTTGCGCGGAATGATGGGCGTCGACCTCACCGCGATCCCCACCATCGGTCCCGGTACCGCACTGGTGATCGCCTCGGAGATCGGCCCGGACTTCTCCGCCTTCCCCTCCGCCCAGCACTTCTGCTCCTGGCTTGCGCTCGCGCCGGGAACCAGGATCAGCGGCGGCAAGAACCTCCCCGGCAAGTCGCCGAAGGCGGTCAACCCCGTCGGGCAGGCCCTGCGCATGGCGGCCATGGCCGCGCGCCGCAGCGAGACCTTCATCGGCGCCAAGCACCGCGCAAGGCTCGCCCGAATGGACACCCCCGTTGCGATCAAGGCGACCGCCCGCGAACTCGCCTGCCTGATCTACCTCATGGTGACCGAAGGCCAGAAATACGTCGAGCAGGGCATCGACGCCTACGAGAAGCGGCGCCTCAACAGAAAGTTCGCTCATCTCGACCGCCAAGCCCGAAAACTCGGGCTCCAACTCGTCCCGAAAATGCAAGGAGAGGAAAAACAGAACCCAATGCTGTCAATCGCTTAGGCACCTGTTACTCAAGAGCCTCCACCTGCGCGGCGCTCCGGCTCGGTCGCGGGAGTAACGGGGGCTTGTGTCTGCGACGCCTCGGGCTTGAACTGGCTGCGGGTGGGGTGAAGAGGCCGTTCGAGCACTGGCGTGCTGTAGCGGCACCCGATGTTAAGCCTGGTCCGAACCATTTTGTCGCCTCGGTCACTGATGGCGCGGGTTTCCCGTGACCTCGTTCAAGAGAATGGGACTTCGAACATGGTTCCTCCCCACTCGCGACGGAGATGAAACCTGGGAGGATGTTCCATGGCGCGCAAGTCTCGAAGAACCCGGCGCCTCAGGGTGGTGAACCCGGACTGCGCAGGGATCGACATCGGCAAGGACCGGCATTTCGTGGCGGTCGACCCGGAACGCAGCGATGAGCCGGTGCGTTCGTTCGGCTCCTTTACCCGCGATCTGGAGGAGATGGCGGCGTGGCTGGCGTCGTGCGGGGTGACCAAGGTCGCGATGGAGTCGACCTCGGTCTACTGGATCCCGGTCTACGAGACGCTGGAGCGCGCGGGCTTCGAGGTGATGCTGGTGCCGCCGCGCATGACGAAGCAGATCGGCGGGCGCAAGAGCGACGTGCTGGACTGCCAGTGGATCTGGCAGCTGATGTCCTACGGCCTGCTGCGGGGAGCGTTCCGTCCGGGCGACGAGGTTTGCCCGCTGCGCTCCTACGCACGCCAGATGAGGCGGCTGACCAGGGACCGCTCCCGCTGCGTCCTGCACATGCAGAAGGCGCTGACCGAGATGAACGTCAAGCTCGACTCGGTGATCGCCAACATCACGGGACTGACCGGCCAGCGCATCCTGCGCGCGATCATCGACGGCGAGCGTGACCCAGAGCGCCTGGCGACGCTCCGCCACCGGGGCATCAAGGCCGACGCCGATACGATCGCCGCGAGCCTTCAGGGGACGTGGCGCGAGGAGCACCTCTTCGCCCTCGAACAGGCCATGCAGCGCTACGACTTCCTGACCCAGCAGATCGACGACTGCGAGGTCCGGGTGATGGCCGAGATCGAGCGCCTGGCACCGCCGGACGATCTCCCGGACGGCGGCGCGCCGGACCCTGCCCCCGGCACGACCTCCGAAACCGCGTCGAGCCGCTCTGCGAACGCCGCAAGCAACTACACCGGCAAGGAGGGCATCCAGGCCCTGGCGTTGCGCGGAATGATGGGCGTCGACCTCACCGCGATCCCCACCATCGGTCCCGGTACCGCACTGGTGATCGCCTCGGAGATCGGCCCGGACTTCTCCGCCTTCCCCTCCGCCCAGCACTTCTGCTCCTGGCTTGCGCTCGCGCCGGGAACCAGGATCAGCGGCGGCAAGAACCTCCCCGGCAAGTCGCCGAAGGCGGTCAACCCCGTCGGGCAGGCCCTGCGCATGGCGGCCATGGCCGCGCGCCGCAGCGAGACCTTCATCGGCGCCAAGCACCGCGCAAGGCTCGCCCGAATGGACACCCCCGTTGCGATCAAGGCGACCGCCCGCGAACTCGCCTGCCTGATCTACCTCATGGTGACCGAAGGCCAGAAATACGTCGAGCAGGGCATCGACGCCTACGAGAAGCGGCGCCTCAACAGAAAGTTCGCTCATCTCGACCGCCAAGCCCGAAAACTCGGGCTCCAACTCGTCCCGAAAATGCAAGGAGAGGAAAAACAGAACCCAATGCTGTCAATCGCTTAGGCACCTGTTACTCAAGAGCTTTGCACTCTGACCCTCCAGAGTCGAATTTGTTCAATGGCTTATCCCTTCCTGCTTATCCATGAAGCTCAGCAAGGCTGCCGAGACGCAACGTATGAGCCATCGCGGTTTCCAGTCGCTGTGCCATATCCGAGTCCGCACGGGGCCGAGTAGGCGGGGTCGTTACCGAGCCCCGCCCCTCACAGACCCGAGCGTGCGCGTTTACGCACTCGGTTCTTCGCATGTCAGTTTCGCTCACGGCGCGTAGATTGATCGCATGACCTTGGCTTGAGGCAGGGGGAAGCGAGCAAGGAGAGCGTTCATCTGTTGCCAGTTCACCCGTCCGGTGCGGCTTCGGCGCGACAGGGCCTTTCGCCACGAGCGGGCGACCTCGTGGCGGAACACCGCGACACTTTTGCTGTTGCCAGTTAGGCCGTAATAGGCGCAGTGGCCTCGTATGGCTTGGGCGAGATGCGCCTGCTGGTCCGACAGCGGTTGGTGCCGGTTATTCTTGCACCACTCGTACACTGTCTTTACCGCGCGGGCCAGACGGCTCTTGGCCGTTATCTGGCGCACCACCCTGTTTCCCCTCCGGGACGTTCCCCATATATGGGCGAAGCCCAGAAAGTCAAAGACCGTTTCGTGGTCGTGCCCTCTCGGGCAGTTTGGCCGGAAGTCCACGAGGCGGGTCTTGGTCTCGTGGAGTTCAAGCCCGTAGCGGCCCAGCCGTTTACCCAGAACGTCAAGCAGGCGCTCGGCGCTCCGGCGGTCCTCAAAGGCGAGCACAATGTCGTCAGCGTAGCGCACCAACTGGCACCGGCCCCTTAGTCGAGGCTTGGCCTCATGCTCAAACCAGTCATCCAGCACATGGTGCAGGAAGATGTTGGAGAGAGTCGGCGAAACGACCCCGCCTTGTGGCGTGCCGGTGTCAGACCGGCGCAGAGTGCCCTCCTCCAGCACCCCGGCGCTCAGCCATTTGTCGATCATGCGGCGTATCACGCCGTCCGTGATCCGCAGGTCAAGGAAGCTTCTCAGGTGCCGATGCGAGATTGTGTCGTAGTACTTCTTGATATCGCCGTCGATCACCCACCGGTGGCCGTCGTCCATGACCCCCGCACGTACGGCCGCGAGGGCGTTGTGGGCCGACTGCCCGGGTCGGAAGCCGTATGAGCACGGAAGGAAGTCCGCCTCGTAGATCGGCTCCAGGAGCATCAGTATTGCCCGCTGCGCCACCTTGTCTTCGAAGGTCGGGATGCCC
Organism: Alphaproteobacteria bacterium; assembly: GCA_965262755.1. Lineage (GTDB taxonomy): Bacteria > Pseudomonadota > Alphaproteobacteria > UBA828 > UBA828 > WTGU01. Next base: position 273,462 of record OZ253557.1, read on the forward strand.
AGAGGGCGTTGTGATCCGTCCGCCTTGGGGATGTACTGCCGTCGCACCGGTGGCGCGTAGTAGCGGCCTGACTTGATCCGGTTCGAGAGGTCCGCGAGATTGGCCTCCAGTTCCTTCTCGTAGTCCGCCGCCGTCACGCCGTCGATGCCCGTCGCACCATCCTTCCGCGTCCGGCGATACGCCTCCAGCATCCATTCCTCGTCGATCAGATGATGCAGCGAGGTGAAGACCCGCTCCGGATGCTTCTCCGCCTGTTCGGCTATCCACTGCTGTTTCGTTGACGTGTTTGTGGAACTCAGGGTTTCCTCCATCGTGTCCCATCAGTGGATCTGTTCATGCGACGCCCTCCTTTCCTCGGCTGGGTCCCGCTGGCCACGGTTCCCCAGCGTCAACGGTACTATGGGGGCGCTACGACCCCCGACACCGCGTCCCTTGGGCTTATTGGTTCGCCGTCCGGTACCATGTGGGCCTGCGCAGTTCGTGGTGTCGCTCCGCGCGCTCCCGATGCCCCGCAGGTCCGGGCATCGGGCCGGGGTTTGGTGACCATGCCGGTTGCACCCCCGACCGGCTCTCTTCCACATGGACGATGTCGGGTCTCCCAGGTTTCCTGGCGAGCTATCCCGTGGCTATGCCTCCGTTCTTCGACCCCGGACGACCCATGGCGCCTCGCCGTTGGCGGCGCTTCCGGTGCTGCCCCCACACTCACAACAATGAAGGCGTCGTCATTGAGAATCTCGAGGCTCATTAGCGGCGCTTTGCCACCCGCTGTGTACGCTTCACGACGCGCGTTGCCACGCGCCATGCAACACTCGCTTCCGGCTGACGGGCTGCGTCTTTGCCGAGCGGGGGTCGAACCCGCTAGCTCGCGATGAAAGGTTTCAGGGTGTGCCACCTCCTTTCTATGCCGTCCTCCTCTCCAGGACTTTCCCTGGCGCAATGCGAGTCTCGTATGGCATTGATAGCAGGGGCTTCGTTCATTGAGTTCAGGCAGCGATGGCGATGACGGCACAGGGATTGATGTTGTCGTTGGCCGGTGTGTCGGTTGCGCCGATGATGGCCTTCCATGCCCGGTCGAAGCGAGCGGATTTGATCGGGGCGCGGAAGGTCAGCACAGCCTGTCCGCCGGCGATCCGCCAGCGCATGGCGGAGCGCTTCATGCGCTGGGTCACCAGGGTCTTGTTGGCCGCCTCGACCACGCCTGAGCCGATGGCGACGCCCTCTGCCTTCAGGGCGTGGTAGCGCATGCGCTGGCGGTGCTTGCGGAAGAAGGCGAGTTCCCGTTCGATCTCGGCCCGATCCGGCTTTGCGCTATCACGAAGGTGGCGCAACGCCCGGATCACCTTGTCGACGCCACAGGGGTCGTGACGCAGAACCTCGCGGTACCTCTCGAACCAGTCGGAGGCCACCGCATGGTCGGATGCCGTTCGGAGATGTTCGCAGGCATGCCAGAAGTCGATGACCTCGGTTTCGGGCGACAGGGTCTCCAGGAAGGTCCAATTGTCGGCGGCGGCGGCGGCGATAGCGACGATCCTGACGTCGGGGCGCAGCTGCCTGATATGTGCGACTTCGCTTGCGAGCTGCGCCTTCAGTGTGACCTTGCCGCTCTCCGGCATGCGGCCGAGATAGAGGGTCTTCAGACGCTCGCCCCTGGCGTCGTGGAAGGAAACCGTGCCGCAGGCGGCCTCGCGCCAGGAGGCCTCGGCACGGCCGTCCTCGCCGGCCCGCAGCGGCACCATGACGCCGTCGAGCGACACCGAGGCGCTGACCGCCTCGTGCGGTACGCCCTCGGCGTCACGGATGCTGTCCAGCGTCTCTCGGGGCCGAGGGTCTCCCAGCGCTCGTGCATGGTCCGTGTCAGGCGCTGCAGGGTGCTCACCGACGGCGTCATGCCGCCGATCTTCGCAAAGAACGCCGCCGCTTCCCGCGCCGTGCAGTGACCCATCATCGGCAGACCGAGCTGAGCCGCCGGCCGCGTCAGGTAATCGTCGACGAGACCCAGGCTCTCGTCGACCGGCACCGGCGATGCCCCGCTCGCGCCGCTGCGGTAACGCGCGCGCCGGTAGGTCAGCGGACCGAGCGAGGTCATGATCGTCTTCGGCGTCACCGCGACCCGGAACCAGCTCTGCCCGTCCCGCTCGATCCGGGAAGCGCCATCGTCACGCTTCTCAATGACGGCGCCCATGACATCGCGAGCGAACTTGTTCGTGGCCTCACGCACCCGCAACTCGACCTCCTCGGGCGCCTCGGGGCGCGGCTCGGAACGAAGCTCCTCGCGACACAGTGCGAACACCCGGGCGGTGGCCTCGATGATCCGAGGAGGCAGGCCGGAAACATCGATGGACGAAGGCGCCGGAGGCGGGGATACTGGCATGGGAATGCTCCCGATGTTGGGTTTCGAGACACGGCATCGTACCGCTTCTGGCGGTGCGGAGCGTTCCCACCTTCCCCTGCTCGACCCTGCCGTCGTGACAAAATCCTGCCCGGGAACGGCCCATTGTCACGAGTGGCCGTTTTCGACCGTGCGCCTTGACACCACAATCTCACTAAATCAATGACTTAGATTTTCCATACGAGAACTGCACCCGTCCGCACCGTGCAACTCCCGCCTACGTCGTTGTGACCTCGTCGGACTTAGACACGAGCAGGAACAAGGCATCGGTGAGCGGACTTTCATGGATAAGCAGGTATCCCTTTGCTTCCGGTCACACCAGATGTTGATCGGCCTTCTCCGTTCCAGGCACGGTTTTCGGACCGTGCCGGGGGATGTGCGGGAGCTTTTGGACTTGAGGAAGTTGGTTTCGAGTGCTGTCAGGCAGGCTGGAGGGCCGGTATTCGGCTCCGATTGAGGCGGATCGGAGGGCGGGCGGTGGCTGGCGCCCGGCCTGCCGGGATCAGACGTGTTGTCCGACGATGTCGCGGTAGTCGGCGGGTCGCAGGCGCGTGCCGATGCCGAGCAGGGTGTCGAAAGCCGTTGCGGTGTGGCGGCGGCGGTTCCAGCGGAACACGAACTCGTCGAGGTAGCGGCGCAGATGGGCGCGGCGCAGGCCATGGAAGGTTCCGAGGGCTCTGTTGCAAAGTCCGGCTGGTTGGTGACGTGTCTGTGTGATCTGCCGAGAGGGGTTGAGGCATGAGCGACTTCAAGGGACGTCACTTCCGGGGGGAGATCGTGCTCTGGGCCGTACGCTGGTACTGCCGGTATCCGATCGGCTACCGCGACCTCGAAGCGATGATGACCGAGCGCGGCGTCGCGGTCGACCACTCCACGATCTATCGTTGGGTGCAGCGTTTCGCGCCGGAGATGGAGAAACGTCTGCGCTGGCAGTGGCGCCGGCCGCAGTCGCGGAGTTGGCGCGTCGACGAGACCTACATCAAGGTCCGCGGCAAGTGGGCGTATCTGTACCGGGCGGTGGACAAGCTCGGGAACACGATCGATTTCTACCTCTCGGCGACCCGCAACACCAAGGCAGCGAAGCGATTTCTCGGCAAGGCGCTGAGAGGATTGAAAGAGTGGGAGCAGCCCGAGGTGCTCAACACCGACAAGGCGCCGGCCTATGCCGCTGCCATCGCGGAGCTGAAGGCCGAGGGCAAGTGCCCGAAGGACACGAGGCACAGGCAGGTGAAATACCTCAACAACGTCGTCGAGGCCGACCACGGCAAGCTCAAGCTGCTGATCCGGCCCGTGCGCGGGTTCAAGACGCTGAAGACGGCCTACGCCACGATCAAGGGCTTCGAGGTGATGCGCGCGCTGCGCAAGGGCCAGGCCGGGATGTTCGCCCTCCAGGGCGGCATTGTCGGCGAGGCCCGGATCGTCGAGCGCGCCTTCGGTCTCGGACCGTGCGCTCTGACCGAGGCGGTGGCGTTGCTACAGGACCGTCTGGCCAACGCAGAAACATGACGAAAGCACGGTTGTCGTCCTGATCTGACTTACCCCTACGTCAGGTTTGCAACAGAGCCATCCTGCGCACTCCACCGAGCCTTTACCCGGCGCCCCGACACAAGCGATCTCAAGGCGTACAGCGTGGCAAGATCCACCTGGGCGCGCGGGGCTGTGCGTATCGTTCCGCAGGCCGCCTGGTCGAACATCCGGAGCGGAACTTCCGCCAGCGGCCCAGAGCAGACCCGCCAGGAGCGCATCGTGCGCGAGCCGTGCCCGCTTTCTCAACGACACGGATCTGGACCAGACGGCCGCTCCAGGGATACCACGGATAAAGCACCCTGCGAATGCCGGTACTATGGGCGGTCTCGCGCTCGGTTGTACAACGCCATCCGCCCTCATAGCAGCCTGGGATACCGGCCCCCGGCCCCGGAAACGATCGTTCCGCCAAGCTGGCCGCCCGACTCCGCTGCGCTACGCCGGTCACCCAGCTTGGCCGAGAAACCGTCAATGCACTGGGAATTATAACGTAAGGTTGACGGATCACCGCGATGGCCCCATGAATTCGTATAAGAGGGGTGGGGTCCGTCTCGACGACAGGCGGACTCCGTTTCGGTCACGAGTCAAACTTCGGTCATGAATCCTCAATTTAGGATCCAGGCAATATGGTTGCAGAACCACGCCAAGAATTGTTCGAATCCCAAACGGCCAAACAACATGAACAGATTGGAAGATTTGTTGTTGAGTTCGAGCAAGCTTGTTTGTGGCTTCGAATCGGAATCATATTCTCGCTTCACCGCGATGGACTCAGAACTCAACGCCTAGCGCAAATATTGATAGACAATAAGTCTATGACAGCAGCGCCTCTAATCGAGGCGTACGATGCAATAATGACTGAAATAGGGATCCGAAATTATCCGATTCAAAAGGAAGTATTGGATCAGGTATCTAAGGAGTTTCGTACACTAATATCCGAGAGGAATAAAGTCGTTCACGGACTTTGGTTCATAGGATACGCGAGTGTTGACGATCAAGATTTTTCCAAGATAGCCGGACTCAAGGGTAACCCCTTCAAGAAACAAGGGATGAGCTTTCAAGACCTTCCCACAAGCGTCGAGGAAATCGAAAAGTTGGTAGAACGAACGAAAAATCTTAGAGAACTATTAATGAATATTCACGCATTCCTAAACATACAGGCCGATGGACAGGGTAAAGTAAGGTTTGAAAAAAACCTCACAAAGGAAGGGGATACTTGGACATCTAAACGACCTGAGAGGACCCGAGAAGACGCTGAAACCCCAGGTGATTAGAAGAGCGGCGGAGTGATCGAACTCGGATACCGCAGAGCATCGGTGTCAACCTAGAGTTATAATCTCCAATGCACTAACATTCGAACTGGACCGGTCGCCGGGGGCAGGTCACTGGCGGGCGGAGGAAACCTATGTCCTGCCGGCGTGACCGGGATACGTTGTGAAATCGGGGGAGGGGCCGAGATCATGTCCATACTAATCGAGGATGCCACCATCGTCGCCATGGATCCGGAGCACGGCAGCGAACCCTTCCAGGGCGACATCCTGATCGAGGGCGAGCGCATCGCCGCCATCGGCGCGGACGTCCAGGCCGAGGTCCAGGCCGAGCGGGTCATTCCGGGGCAGGGCAAGCTAGTGATCCCCGGCCTCATCAACGGCCACATCCACACGCCGGAGGCCTTCGCCAAGGGACGCTACGACAACATGCCGCTGGAGCTGTGGTTGACGCTCGCCTACGGCATCCTCGGCGCTGCCGAGCTCACGCCCCGCATGATCTACCTGCGCTCTGCGCTCTGCGCCATGGACGCGATCAAGACCGGCGTCACCTTCTTCTCCGACGACATCCTGGAGTTCCCACTTCAATCCATGGAGACCATGGGCGCAGTGTTCCAGGCGTACGAGGATGTCGGGCTGCGCGCCTCCATCTCCGGCCACGTGATCAACCGCAAGCTGCCTGACTCGATCGCCTATCTGAATGATCTTCTGCCGGCCGATCTGCGGCGCGAGGTCGATGCGCAGGAGCCACCGTCCGAGAGCGAGTTTGCCGCGTTCTGCGAGGAGGCGCTCAGCCTCTATCACAACCGCGCTGGGAGGCTCCGCTTCATGCCGGCACCCTCCGGCCCCCAGCGCTGCACTGAGGCGCTGATGCGGGCGACCGACTCGTTTGCCCGCGAGCACGGGCTGCCCTTTCACACCCACATCCTCGAATCCAAGGTGCAGGCGGTCACCGGCCGCGAGCTCTACGGCAAGACGCTGATCCGCTACATGTACGATCTCGGCCTGCTCAACCGCAACACCACCATCGCCCACGGCATCTGGCTCACCGATGACGACATCGAGCTGATGGGCGAGGCCCGCTGCTCGGTGGTGCACAACCCGCTTTCCAACCTCAAGCTGGGCTCGGGCATCTGCCCGGTGCGCCGGCTACTCGACGCCGGCGTCAATCTGGCGCTGGGTTCGGATGGCCTGTCCACCAGCGACACGCCGCGCATGTTCAGCGTGATGCAGTGCGCGGGCCTGCTACACAACATCTCCTCGCCCGACAACGTCTACTGGCTCGAGGCCCACGAGGTGCTCCACGCGGCGACTCTCGGCGGCGCCTACAGCGTGCTGCAGGAGGACGAGATCGGCTCGCTGGAGCCGGGCAAGCGCGCCGACATGGCGATCCTCGACATGCGCTCGGCCAACTTCACGCCGCTCAACGACGTGCGCAACCACCTGGTCTATTGCGAGAACGGCTCCTCGGTGGAGACGGTGATCGTCAACGGCGAGGTCATGGTGGAAGACGGCCAGCTGACACGGGTCGACGAGGAGGCGCTGATGGACGAGCTGCGCGACATGCTGCCGGCGATCAAGGCCGACCAGGAGCGGCTGGAGGCCAGGAACAAGGCGTTCATCCCGCCGCTCGCCGAGGTTTGGCGGCGCTGCGCCGAGACCGATATCGGCATCAACCGCTGGGGCAGCGACAATCAGCCGCGCTGGCCCACCAACCGCTGACGCGGCCGGGACGCACCCGACCAGGAGGCCCGATCCCGTGACCCGCCCCGTGCGCATCGCGGAGATCAACTGGACCGACTACGACCGCAGGGTGCGGGAGGAGCAGCCGGTGGTGTTCCTCCCGGTCGGTTCACTGGAGCAGCACGGGCCGCATCTGCCCATGAACCGCGATGCCGTGATCCCGACCGCGCTCGCCGAGCGCGTCGCGGCGCGCACCGGCGACCTGGTCGCGCCCACCGTCTGCTACGGCTACAAGTCGCAGCCGAAGTCCGGCGGCGGCAACCATTTTCCCGGCACCACCAGCCTCGACGGCGAGACCCTGATCCGCACCGTGCGCGACATCATCAGCGAGTTCGCCCGCCACGGCGTGCGCCGCATGGCGCTGATCGACGGCCACTACGAGAACGACATGTTCCTGGTGGAAGGCATCGGCCTCGCGCTGCGCGGGCTCAGGCGCGACGGCATTCGCGACATGCGGATCGCCAAGCTCCCCTACTGGGAGTATGTCAGCGGGGAGACCATACGCGCCGCCTGACCCGAGGGCTTCCCCGGATGGCCGCTGGAACACGTTGGCCTGATGGAGACCTCGGTCATGCTGCACCTGCACTCGGCGCTCGTGAACATGGCGGCGGCGCCCGCCCATCCGCCGGCGGACTTCCCGCTCTACGACATCTACCCGACGGATACCTCACGGGCGCCGGCGACCGGGGCGCTTTCACCGTCGGTTGCCGCGACGGCGGAGAAGGGCGCGCGGTTCGTCGCCGACTACGTGGACGGCATGACCGCTGCACTGATCGAGATTCTCGTCACGAGGCGGCACGATATCGCGGCCGAATAGTAAAGGGGCACCGGACATGAGCAGGGGGGTCTATGAGCCGGTGAGCGGCATGGACCTGACGCGCTTCAGCGCTATGCCGACCTTCATGCGGCTCCCCCCACGTGACCCGCGGGGCTGTGGATATCGCGCTGGTGGGCGTGCCCTGGGACGGCGGCAACACCAATCGCGCCGGCGCCCGCCACGGCTTGCGCGAGATTCGCAACATGTCGAGCCTGATGCGGCGCACCCATCACATGCTCGGCATCTGCCCCTACGAGCTCTGCCGTGTCGCCGACTGCGGCGACGCAAGCGTCAACCCGGTCGATCTGAACGACACCATCGGGCGCATCGAGCGCTTCTTCGCCGAACTGCACGGTGCCGGCGCCGAGCCGCTACGCGCCGATGCGCGCGCTCCCCTCAATGCCGGCGAAGGCGGAACCGGCTGCCATGCGCCCAAACGCGCCGGCCGCCCTGCCGCCGAGCAAAGCCGCTCGCTCGGCCACCCAGCCGCCCCGCAGACCCACCGGCACCCTGGCCGGCTGCCACGAGAGTGTGGCGCCGGACACTGGCGCCTGCCCGTCCAGCCCTTCGGTCGAGAAGGCGGCGGTGCTGAGTGCCCTCTGCCCCGCGGTGCGCACGCTCAGCGCGCGCCCGGCAAGCGAGAGGTGCCCGGCGCCGGTTCCGGGCACCGGCGTTTCCAGCAGGCCCAGCCGCAGCCCGCCGGGGCCGGCGGGGCGATCGCCGCCCTCGACCGTGCCGAGCGTGGGTCGCCATGTTCCGGCCTCCCGCTCCGCCTGCGGCCGCGCCATGAAGCCGCGCAGCCATACCCAGGCCGACGGGCTGTCCGCCGCGTCGGCGAAGGAAGCAACGCGCGGCACCAGTGCACGGGCGGCGTAGCGGTCAAGCATCCGAAGCCGCCGGCCGAGACGCCGGCTGCGGACACGCAGAGCAATCTGAGCGACCCGGACAGCCGGCTGATGCGCAAGAGCAAGCACCATGAGTATCGCCAGGCCTACAACGCGCAGGCGGTTGTGGATGCTGGCGGCAGTCAGTTGATCGTGAGCGCGCGGATCAGCCAATGCGCCAGCGACCGCAACGACCCGGTGGCGGACATCGAGGCGATCCCGGCGGTGCTGAGCCGGCCGGAGACGGTGCTCGCGGACAACGGCTATGCCAACGGCGCGGAGGTGGCGGCGCTCGAGGCGAGCGGCATCGAGGTTCTGGTGTCGACCTCGGCGGAAGGCCGTCGGCGAACACACGACTTCCGCCCGGTGAAGGCCCTCCCGACGGTAAAGGAGCCCAAGGCCGACTGGTTGAAGGCGATGGCGGAGAAGCTCGCGAGCGAAGAGGGCCGTGCCCTCTACAAGCTCCGCCGCCAGACCGTCGAGCCGGTCTTCGGCGTCATCAAGGCGGTGCTCGGCTTCGCCGGGTTCTCGCTGCGCGGCCTCGATAAGGTCGAGGGCGAGTGGACCCTGGTGGCTCTCGCCTACAACTGCAAGCGCTTGCACAAGCTGAGCCTGGCGACATGAGGCGCCTCGGCGGAGCATGTCGTGACAGAGGAAGGCCGTCCACGCCGCGAACCGCCGCCCAACCGGCAAAGGAGGCCTCTATCGGGAAGAAACCAGCCCCAATTCAGCCCGACGGCAAAACAACCGGTGACAAAAACATACTCAATCGATGACCCAAAGTCCGACAGACTGCTAGTATCATTCCGGGTGGCAATCAGCCCCGGCGCGGTGATATCGACTGTGGTTTTCCGTCCTTCCGGTTTGGCGACGCACACACGCGGGCTCCTCATTACCGGGACCGGCGTTCTCGTGCTGACGCCGGACACGCTCTTGCTGCGCCTCGCGGACCTCGACGTCTGGACGAGCACCTTCTGGCGCGGACTGGCGCTGGGCCTGACTCTCACGCTCGGAATCGCGGTCGTCCATCGGCGCGCGACGATCCGCGTGTTCCTCGCCATGGGCTGGGCCGGGCTCAGCGTGGCGTTCCTGTTCGGCACCAACGGCATTCTCTTCGTCGTCGCCATCTCGAACACGGGGGTCGCGAACACGCTCGTGATCTACGCGACCGCTCCGGTCATCGCGGCGCTGCTCAGCTGGGTGTTCCTGCGCGAGCGGGTGAGCCTCGAGCTCTGGCTGGTGATCCTTCTCACTTGCGCCGGCATCGCGATCGTCGTGTGGGACGGCGTCGGCCGCGGCACGCTTCTCGGCGATATAGCCGCGGTGTTCGTCGCGATCACGATGGCAGGCATGTTCGTGGTCTTGCGGGCGGCGCGGGCGGTCAATCTGATCCCCGCGACCGCGCTGGGCAGCCTGGTCTCCGGCCTCGTTGTCCTCGCCGTCGCCTCGCCGCTCGACGTCGCATGGGACAGCGCCGGCTACGTGGCCGCCATGGGCCTCTTCGTTCTGCCCATCTCGTTCGCGCTCATCACGCTCGGGCCACGCTATCTGCCGGCGCCAGAGGTGGGCCTGCTCATGCTGCTCGAGACCGTTCTCGGCCCGCTCTGGGTCTGGCTCGTGCTGAGCGAAGAGCCGCCGCTGCTCACCGTAGTCGGCGGCGCCGTGGTCTTGGCCACGCTCGCCGGGCATTCCGCCTACCAGCTGCATCGAAACCGCCCGGCCAAGCGTTTGCCCTGACCTCGACCGCGCCTTTGCCACAAAAACGTCTGGCGCCTGCAGCCTGCGAGAGCGCGCGGTGCCTTATCCTCTGACGCCCAAGTAGCGGTGCAGCGGCTCATGGTCTGCCTCGAGCTCTTCCGGGAGAGCTTCGTGCCGAATGACCCCGTGCTCGAGAAACACGATCCGATCCGCCACCTTCAGTGCGGCCTCGATTTTCTGCTCGACCAGCAATACCGACATGCCCCGCGCTTTCAGTCCGCTGACCGCCTCCATCAATTGGTTGACGACTCGCGGCATGAGCCCCTCGCTCGGCTCGTCCAGCAAGAGTATTTTCGGGCCAAGGCAAAGCGCCCGCGCCGTCGCCAGCATCTGCTGCTCACCTCCGCTCAAGGTCCCGGCTCGCTGGCGCAGCCTCTCGGTCAGAATGGGAAACAGGCCGAGCGCCCAGTCATATGTGTCGCGTCCGCTGTTCCTGACCAGCATGCCCATGCGCAGATTTTCTTCCACGCTCAGGCGCGGGAACAGTCCGCGGCCCTGAGGGACATAGGCGACGCCAAGCCTGGGGATATTATGCGGGCTGAGTTGGGTGAGATCGTCGCCATCCAGCACGATGCGTCCCGAGCGCGGCTTGACCAATCCCATGATCGACTTGAGAGTCGTCGTCTTGCCCGCTCCATTCCGCCCCAAAAGCGCCACGATCTCGCCTGAAGCGACCTCGAGCGAGACCCCGGTGAGGACGCGAACGCCGCCGTAATAGCTATCGACTTGCTCCAGAATCAGCATCACGTCCCCAGATAGGCGCGCTGGACTTCGGGATCACGCTCAATCACGTCGGGCGTGCCCTCTGCGATGATCGCGCCCTTGTCCATTACGGTGATCTTCTGAGCAAGGTCGAGCACGACGCCCATATTGTGCTCGATCAACAGAACGGTCGCCGTCTCCGCAATCTTGCGAATCAAGTTGCAAAACCCCACGATCTCTTCTTCGGCTAGTCCCTGCGTCGGCTCATCCAGTATCAGCAGGCGCGGCTCGAGTGCCAGTCCCATGGCGACTTCCAGCAAGCGCTGGTAGCCGTAGGGCAGCGCGCTGGCCCGCGTGTTCGCGCTGTCGCTCAGCCCCACCTGCTCCAGCGCCTTCTCTACCCGCTCGCTCACGCGCCGTTCCGTTACCGTCAACGGCCCGAGCCAGCCCTTCATCAGTTGCCGTTGCGCCGACAACGCGACATTTTCCCGGCAACTGAGGTTCTGATAGATGCTTGTAATCTGAAAGGTGTAAACGATTCCATGGTTGACACGTTGCCATCCGCTCAGACGTGTTATGTCATGCTCCAGGAACGAGATCGTCCCGGTTGTCGGCGATATCCGCCCGCTGATGATGCCGACCAAGGTCGACTTTCCTGCCCCATTCGCACCGATAATTGCTCGTATTTCGCCCTCTTCGAGGTGGAAGTTGACGTCACGAACCGCCTCCAATCCACCGAACCTCTTGGAGAGTGAGGCCGTCTCTAAAAGTGTCACGGCAGCCATTGGACCCACTTCTCCCGAATGGTGCCGAGAACACCCTTGGGAAACCACAGCACTAGGATCAACAGTACCACACCTACTGCGAGCAAGTAGCTCTGCGTCAAGTCGCTTGAAATATCGATCAGATAATACATTATGACGCTACCGACGAACGGGCCGAGAGTCGTGCCTATCCCGCCCAACAGACTCCACAATAGCGGGTAAATTGAGAACTGGATTTCGGTGAAAGCAGGTCCCACATATGAAAACAGGAGCGCATAGGTCGCTCCGGCAATGCCCGACATTACACCCGATATGAGCAGCGACAACAGCTTGTACTTGAACGTGTCGTATCCGAGCATGAGAGTGCGGGACTCATTTTCCCGAATCGCAACCAGAACACGCCCGATTGGCGAGCGTACCAGCAGCAGGCAACCGAAAAGACATACGCCGAATACAATGAGAGCTATATTGTAGCGAACATCCGGGTGGGTCAAAGACATCTGAATGGAGCCGATTTCAAGCGGCGCGAGCTTCGTCGAAATAACAAAGCCGTCATCGGATGAGGTGATCTCGCGGAAATGGATAATCGCCAGATAGCCGGCCTGCGCCAACATCATGGTTACGATCAGAAAGGCGACGCCAGTTGCCCGAAGTGCCACAGCACCCACGAGGAGCGCTACGATAAAGCTCGTTACGATACCGGCTCCGAACGCCGCAAGTGGACCGAATGAAAGGAACTGAACCGTAAGCCCGGCCCCATACATGCCCGCACCAAAGAACATGGCATGGCCGAGGCTGAGCAGGCCGGTATAGCCGAACACGATGTTGTAGCCGACCGCGTAGGTGGCAAGCACCATGATGCGCGCAACGCTGTTGTGATGGTAGTCTGATAGGACGAACTGCAATCCAATCAGCAGCGCAAAGACAAGTCCATGAAGGCCGTACGCCTTGGTGGTGTCGGACCACCTCACCGCTTTTCTTCCCCGAACAAGCCGTGGGGCCGGATGACAATTACCAACGCGACGATCAGCGTGATGATGATCTTCGCCAATGTTGGCGAAAAGAGAACCGTGACAATGCCGTCACCTAATCCAACCAATACAGCAGCCACCAACGTTCCCTTCAGGCTGCCGAGGCCACCAATCACCACAACAATGAACGACATGATGAGTGGGTTGAGCCCCATCAAGTAATGGGCTTGCTGAATGGGCACCACGAGAACGCCCGCCAGGGCCGCAAACATGGCACCCATAGCGAAGACGATGGCATAGATGCGCTTAACCGGAACACCGAAGGATTGGGCCATGTCCGGGTTCTGTTGAGTCGCCCTCATATAAAGGCCAAGCTTGGTGCGTGTCATCCATAACCATGTGCCAAGGAGAAGGACAATCGAAGCACCTGCCACCACCAATTTATGGCCTGAGTAACCGAACCAGGGGAAGACCACGCGAAAATAGATTGGTGGTTCGACCGGGCGCGCATCAGGCCCGTAAATCGTCAAAACGAGCTGCTGGAAAATGTAGAGAAACCCGATGGTCGCGACAATCGTGCTTCCCACCTGATACTGGAGTCGTCGCAGCACGAGGAAATCGACTGCGTAAGCAACACCACCGACCAGAAGTGGTGCCACTACGATTGCGAGGATGTAAGCCCATAGAGGCGCGCCCACGATGGTCGAGCAATAGTAGGCGATGATCGCACCCAGCATGAAGAATTCGCCGTGTGCAATGTTCACAATACGCATGACCCCGAACACGAGGGAGAGCCCGAGGGCCGAGATCGCCAGCACGGAGGCGATCACGATACCCTCTAGAAATGCGAGAAGAAGATGCGGGCCAAGGCTCATACGCGCAGGCTCATACCCTATCCGACCGGAACGCCTCCAAGAGCACGGGTGCCGCAATCATCAGGCACTCCTGGTGGCTGGGTGCCCCACCCAGCCACCAGCTCGAACGACTTCGACAGTCATGCCGACGCCGCCATCGCCCCGTTTGGACGAGGCGGGTATCGTCGACGTGAATCGGCCGACTGCCTAGAGAGATTCGGAGGGGTAATCCGCCGCCGGCTCGTACAGCCCGTCCTCCGGTTCCGTCTTGAAAATCGTCGTCAGCCTCCGGTTCTCGACCTTGGAGACGAAGTTCTGGCCGATGCCCTGGTGCGCCTTTCCGAGGAAAATTTTACGCCCCTGAGGATGCGCCATACTCTCTTCGAAGCTGGTCACGCTCTCGAGCGCCGTTATGAACTTCTCCACATCCTTGGGCGTGCGCTGCTTGTATCCGCTCATCTCGACGACCCTTTTGATCGCGAACAAAGATTCCCAGCAGCTGAACATGTGGGAGTAGGTGGGAAAATCCCTGTCGTCGTCGACACTGTGGCCGTCGTCCGTGAGACCGACCTTTTCTCGAAAGAATTTCTCGAACTCTGTCGGGTAGCCTTCGCCATAGCGGGGCAGAGCCTCCCAGAAATAGCTGCCCTCGAGGTGCTCAAGGCCCGGGCTCGCAATGTCCACCGCCTCGACCGAGTCGATGAAGCCGAACAGCTGGGGACGGTTGGCGCCGAAGTGTTCACCCAATTCCCGCACGAAAGTGAGAACGCCCGGTCCCACCATGACGTGATAGATCAGGTCAGTGTCCGACGGGATTTGCGGGAAGTACCGCGTGAAGGAGGTCTCGGTCGCCGGTATAGGAATGAGGGCATTGATCTCGCCGCCGTGCTCGGCGGCAGCCTCGCTGAAATAGTCGCGATGATCGTAGCCGAAGGCGTAATCAGGAAAGATCATCGTGACCTTCTTGCCAAGATCAGTGATCCATTTTCCTACGGCAGAGATCTGGGATTTTACGTCTGTGATACATGGTTGAAATATGTACCGGCTCATCTTGCCAGCTGGCAAAGAAGACGCCTCGCCGCACAGAATGTAGGGCATCTTCAACTCGTGGGCGATCGGCCACGAGCCATGCATCACATGCTCGAACAGGCAGCCGAATACGAAATCCACATTGTGTCGGGTGACCAGCTCGCCGCATACCTCGCCGCCGCGCTTGGGGTCCGTGCCATCGTCCTCGATCACAAGGTCAATCGGCCGGCCGTCGATGCCGCCCGCTGCGTTGATCACTTCGACTGCGGCCTTCGACGTCCGGTCATACCAGCGGCCGTATGTCGAGCCGATCCCGGTCAAATGAACCTGCAAGCCGATCTTGATGGGTTCGTCCGAGCCGGCGGCCCAAGCCTGCCTGGCAATGGGGCTGAGTATGGTGCCACCAACGACACCGGCGGTTGACGCACCCTTAACAAACGTTCTTCTGTTGATCTTCATCTTTCCCTCCCTGTTTCACCTTATTGATGTATGAAGTCCATTGCCGCGATGGCGGCAGTCGTCATGATTCAGATGGCCGAACGCCACGAAAATTTGAAGAAGGAAGAGGCGATCTGACCGCAAGCCTCGTCGAAGGGCGAGGGGTAGCGCCTTGTAGCGTCGCTTGGATGAATGTTCTCGCGGCCCAGCAGCGATGTTCGCCGCATGCCTCGCCGGTCCGGAACGTGGGCGAGGTACCTCTCGACGATCCCCACTCGCTTGCGCATTGCGTCCTTGATGAGAGCCGATTGCATAGCGAACCACAGACAGGCGGAATGGCCTTAGGATAAAGGCTACAGGTTTCCCCGTCTCCGTGCCAACAGGGAATCTGGCGCAAGGCACTGCCCGGCGACCCTGGACCACCGGGGGGGGGGGGACTCCCCACCATTTGTAAACCTGCTTATCCATGAAGCTCAGCAAGGCTGCCGAGACGCAACGTATGAGCCATCGCGGTTTCCAGTCGCTGTGCCATATCCGAGTCCGCACCGTGCAACTCCCGCCTACGTCGTTGTGACCTCGTCGGACTTAGACACGAGCAGGAACAAGGCATCGGTGAGCGGACTTTCATGGATAAGCAGGTTTGTAAATGGAGTTTGGCGGGTTTTGTGCCCGCCGCTCGATGCCCTGGATATCGGCTACGCGGCATGGCGTTGTCTCGGGTGTTCGGGATTGAAGGGGGTCTGGTTTTCGAGCATGGCACAGGCGACGGCGATGAGCCGGTCGGCGACGGATCGCAGGGCACGGGCATGGCCGTGTGAGCGACGGCGGCCTCGGTGGTTCCCGGCGCGACCGGGATCGCGGGCTCGCGCAGCCTGCGGAGCACCTCTCCGGCGTCAATGCATCGCACGCGATGGCGCTTCAGCAGGCGGGCGATCGTATCCTTGCGGACACGGCTGGCCTTGGTGGGCGTGGGAGCGAGTTGCCACAGTTCGAGGAGCCATGCCTTGGCGAGATCGCCTTCCACGGCCAGAACCTGCGGGTAGTAGCGCCAGAGCTGCTGACGCACGCGGTTCACCAGCCGGGTCCGCTCGGCGGTGAGATCGTCGGCGATGCGGGTCCATTCCCGGAGCTCGACCACTTCGGGATCGACCGGATCGAGGCGCCGGAAGAAGCGGCGGTCGGTCCGCAACGCATCGGCGAGCACGCGGGCGTCGCGACGGTCGTCCTTGGCACCGGCGGGCGAAAATCGGTCCCGGAAGCGGTCGAGCTGCTTGGGGTTGAGAGAATGCACGACGAAGCCGTGCTCCATCAGGGCCTCGACCACCGGTCCGTGCGGTACTTCGATGGCAACGCCGATGACATCCGCGGCCGCCCCGGCCTGGGCGAGAAGCCACGCCGCCATCTCGGCGAGCCCCGACCCTGTGTGCGTGAAGGAGCGCTCGCCACGCACGCTCCCCTCACCGTCGATGATGCAGACCTGGTGAGCTTCCGATCCCCAGTCGACACCGACAAACCATTCGATCATGTCCATCGCGCTCCTTCCCGTCTCGTCCGTGCCCGGGCCGCCGCGATGCTCGCCAAACCCTGTACTGGCGCTCGAAGGCGCGAACTCCACACGGGGCATCCATCGCGGCCAATGATCGGGGCACGGGTCCCCCCCAGGTGCTCGAGGCGCAGGGGGCGTACGGTTGCTCCCGATCGATTGGCCCACTCCGCCCGGAACGGGCGAAGACCAGATGATGGTAGTGGAGACCATGGGACCGATTGCGCGCTCCGGGGCAACCGGAGGGCGCGTGCCAGCGTCCAGGGAATACCGAGTGCATGGGCGAACAGGTACAGGGGGCCGGGCTCTTCAGGATGAGTGATCCCGTGCTTCACCTCGATGACGAGAGCCTCGGGATCGGTCTCGGACACCCTCATCGCGGCCGGTCGGCGCCGCGTCCCCGCCCGTGCCGTCCGGGCCTTCCGTCAATCCCCGGGATCATCATTCCGCGTGTGACGGCGCGGTGATACGATATGGCACCGAGTGACATGACAACCACGTGGCGAAATCGGTCGATGCGGTCAACCGAGGCACCGTTTCCGGCGAACCTGATTGTCCGCAACGTGCTGGTCCACGGCACCGAGTCGCCTACCGACCTGGAAATCGCCGATGGGCGTTTCGTCGCCGCGGGCACGGCCGACCCGGCGGAGACGGACGTCATCGATGGGGCTGGCCGGCTTTGCGTGCCCGGCTTCGTTGAACCACATATTCACCTCGACAAGGTGCTGTTGGCCGGCAGCATCCCCGTGAACCGGAGCGGCCTGCTCGACGAAGCGATCGAGATTCTCGGCGAACGGAAGAGAACCTATTCGACAGACGATATCGTGGAGCGTGCCGGTCAGATCATTCTGTCCGGGATTGCCAACGGGGTTACACGCTTACGCACCCATGTCGACGTCGATTCCAGCTGCGGGCTGATCGCCTTCCAAGCAATGCTAGCGGTCCGCGAGCGCTTCGCCGACCTGGTCGATCTGCAGATCGTGGCCTTTCCACAGAAGGGCATCGTCGGCGACAGAGGCACCGAAGCCCTGCTGCGAGAGGCGATGGCCCGGGGCGCCGACCTCGTCGGCGGCATGCCATTCAACGAAGCGGGTCCTGCGATGAGCCGAGAGCACATTCGGATCGCTTTCGACATCGCCCGCGAATACGACGCCGACGTCGACATGCATATCGATGAGGCTGATGACCCCCACGCGCGCACGCTGGAGATGCTGTGTGAGGCTACGGCTGCGAGCGGCTGGCAGGGGCGGGTGACCGCCGGGCACACCTGCGCCCTCGCCGGATACCCGGACGATTATGCCGCGCATGTCATCGAGTTGGTCGCCGAGGCCGGCATCAATGTGATTGCCAATCCAGCGACGAACCTGATGCTGCAGGGTCGCGACGAATCCCACCCCAAGCGGCGCGGCATCACGCGGGTCAAGGAGCTGCTCGCAAAGGGAACCAATGTTTCGTTTGGCCAGGACAACCTCCGCGACATGTTCTATCCGTTCGGGCGCGCTGATCCTCTCGAGCTTGCGTTTCTGCTGGCGCATGCGGCGCACATGAGCCAACCCGATGAGATCGACGCGGTATTTTCCATGGCGACGGACAATGCGGCGCGAGTGCTTGGCGCAAGAGACTACGGCACGGAGCCGGGCTGCGCCGGTGACCTCGTGATTCTGGACGCGCAGTCTCCCGTTGAGGCGATCACCTGCCAGGCAGACCGACGACACGTCATTCGCCGGGGTCGCGTCGTCGCTCAGACGCTGACAACGCAAACCATCGGCGCGTTCTGATCGCGCGCCAACCCGTCGCTGAAGGCCGACACGCACTGGGCAGTGCCCGCACCCGGCGCCTCTTTCGCAGCCCGCTCGGCACTCGCCGAACCTGTGGTTCCAGCAGGATTTTCAACGTATCATCGGCCGATCCGTCAGCGCGACAGGTTCTGTGCAGGGCTCGGCTCCGATGAGGCTGTCACGAACCACTCAAATTGCCGTCTATGGCGGCGCCATGGTGGTCGTTCTGGTTGCCGGCATCGTCGCAATGTCGTTTCTCGATACAACGGAGGCGCCGGCGACAGGAATGTTGCGACCGGACGATCCGTCGATCGTGGAAGCCGGCCGCACGATCTATGCGGACTCCTGCGCCGGCTGTCATGGTGCGAATCTGGAAGGCCAAATGGTGCCGAGCGCTGCGGGCAGCGACGAGCTGGTGCTTGCGCCTCCCCATGACGGCTCCGGCCATACCTGGCAGCATCCCGATCAAGTGCTTTTCGACCTGACGAAATTCGGCGCGTCGGGTGTCATTTGTTTGGAGCCGGTGGACAAGGAGATGCCGGTATTCGAAGATGTCCTCATGGACGAACAAATCGTCGCCGTCCTGTCCTTTATCAAGTCCACATGGCCGGAAGAAATCCAGCGTGAGCATGATCTGGTGAACGAGCTATACGTGTCCGCTCAGTAAGCGAATATATCGAGTCCAAGAGCTCTCAAGACGGCCCGAAAGGCCCTGAAGACGCCCCCTATCCGGCCGACGGCGTCGAGAGCAGCCACAGGCCGAAGAGCGTATATCCGATCATCATGAGTATCATTGGAATTTGATACAGCAGAGCCTCCCGGCGATTGGCGGCATCGCGCAACGCGAGGACGTGAGCCACCGCGACCGCGACGACGTGGGCAACGACAATTGCGACGACCTGCACCAGCCAGATCGCTCGAACCGAGTCATAGTTGTTGAGTAACGACGCGCTGACGTGGAGGTCTCGCGTACCAAGCAAATTCCAGCCCAGGGCATAGGGATCGGACAACGCTCGCACCGCGTCCTGCGCCTGGATCAAGAACGACGGGAGGTAGTGCGCCATATGGTAGGCGAACGCAATCGGCACGATGGAGACGACAACTCTTATGATGTCGTGACGGATGCGATCAGGTCGTTTCACGAGAATGCAGCCGAGGACAACAGCGCTGCCAAACACCGTCAAGATCGTCGTATAGGTGGCCGCGAGACCCAACGTATTGATGCCGATCAGTGCCGTGCGTCCTGGATGCTCCAGCGGATTCGCGCCGATCAGACCCAGCCACCAAAACGTCCGCGACAACCCGTCGAAGGAAACAGTCGCCAGCGCGAGAAGAACGAAGCCCGCACCGGTCACCGGCAGCGTGCCGACCCTCAAGAGCTTGATGCCCGGCAGGACTACCCAAAGATGCGATGCCTTATCTTCGCCCTCAGCGGCGCTCGGTCGATCTTGGCTGAAGGGTGAAAGCCAGGAGACGATTCGAAAGAAGATCGAGAATGCGTCGCCATGGCTCAGCCATTTGTCCGAGCCGAACAGCAGCATCCCGATCAAGGTCACAGCGAGATAGACGATCGATGCATTGGCGAGGGCGGCGGGGTCCATCGGCGCCGGATGGATCAGCTCGTACCAGGCAAACGCCACGAAAAGCACGATGGCTGGCCAATAGCCCGCGCTTTCCGGGTATCGAAGTGGCGGGCTGTTTTGCCAGGCGCGAAGGCCCGGCAAGCTCGTCAGGAGCCGATAAAGGCCCCCCCACGGATTGATGACGGACCACAGATTGCCGAACAGGGCGTGGACGAACACGAAGCCCACCCACCAGAGGCCCCACAACACCTGCGGTAGCGGGTTGTACAGAGGGTTTCGATCGCCGATGTGGCCCGCAACGATAAGGGCGAGGACAAAGGCGGCGGCGATGATGCCGGGTACCGTTCCGGTCCACTTCGGCACCCGGAAGAGCCGCCATCGAACGCGCTCAAGCGCATCGAAGCCGAGAGCCGGAATCAGCCCCACCACGAAAAAGGAGAGCGCAACGACCAGCGCACCGCCGACGATGTAATGTTTGGTCGGGAGGAGAAGAATGAATGCCCGTTCAGAGGAGTGCGCAAGAGCCGGGGCACTCGGTCCGAGCACCAATGCCAGACAAAGCAGAACGCGATGGAAGACCCTCTTCACCGCGCCTGCCCGGACACACCGGTCCCGGGGGCTAAGGGGAGTCAGCGCCGCCTTCTTGCAAAAGCCTCCAGATCACGGCCGGCCTCAGCGGCGTCTCGCGAATCCGGGCGCCCGTGTGGGCCAAGGCGTCCTCGACCGCATTGGCGATCACGGCGTGGCCCGCAATCGCACCGCCTTCGCCGATTCCCTTGACGCCGAGGGGGTTGAGCGGCGACGGTGATTCGTAATGTCTGATCTCGACGTTCGGCAGGTCGAGGCTGGTCGGCAGTTGATAATCCATGAGGTTCGCGCTCAGCATCTGACCGTCCTCGTCGTAGACGAGCTCCTCGAGCAGAGCACCGCCCACGCCCTGCGCGATGCCCCCGACGATCTGCCCATCGACAATCATGGGATTGATCAGCCTGCCGCAGTCGTTGACCACGATATAGCGCTTGATATCGACATCTCCCGTTTCCGGTTCGACCTCCACTTCGGCGAGATGAACGCCGAAGGCGAAGGGAGCGTCATGGGTCTCATAGTAGTAGCGAGACTCCAGGCCGGGCTCCATGCCCTCCGGTCGCGTACCGCCGGGCCCCACTGCCCGCGCGAGTTCCGCAAGCGTGTGGCTCTTCTGAGAGACGCCCTTGAGCCGTGCCGTCCCCTCATGCCATTCCACATCCAGTGCGCTGGCCTCGAATAGATTGGCCGCCACCGCGATCGCCTTGTCGCGCACGCGCTGGGTCGCGACCAGCGTCGCCGACCCCGCCATGACCGCGTTGCGGCTCGCATAGGTGCCGACGCCGAAGGGGATGCGCGCGGTGTCCGCAAAGGTCACGGAAATCTGGTCCATGTCCACCTCCAGCTGATCGGAGACGACCTGCGCCAGCGCGGTTCCGGTACCCTGACCCTGGGGAGCGGAACCGGCGATGACGCTCACTTTCCCCCCGCTGTCGACGCGCACCTCGGCGCTTTCGTAAGGTCCGACAGAGGCCATCTGGGTGTAGACGCAAATGCCGAGCCCACGCAGCTTGCCCGCGCGCCGGTCACGCTCCTGCTCGGCCCGGAAGCCGGTGTAATCGAAGTCTTCGAGCGCCTGCTTCAGCCCCGCCGGGAAGTCGCCGGAATCGAACACCACCGTCGATTCGATCGAAACCAGCCCGGTGTCGTACGGCATCTCGTCGGCCGGTATCAGGTTCTTCATGCGAAACTCGGCCGGATCCATGCCGAGCTCGCGGGCCGCGATATCGAACAACCGCTCGCGCGCGAACACCGCCTCCGGGCCGCCGGCACCGCGGTAGGGCGAGGACGGGCTCTTGTTGGTGAGCACACACACCACCTCGCCCTCGTAATTCTCGATTTTATAGGGGCCGGGCAGGCCGGTTACACACAGTGACGGGTTTACGGTGCCCAGGGTGCGGAAGTAAGCGCCCTGATCGCTGAAAATCTGGCCCCGGAGCCCGAGGATCGTCCCATCCGATGACACTGCCAGCTGGAGGTTGAGGTCCATCTCCCGGGCATGAACGATCGTGAGCATATGCTCCCGCCGATCTTCGATCCATTTCACCGGTCGTCCGACGCGCAGGACCGCAAACGGAATCAACACATCCTCCGGGTACAGCTCGACCTTTACCCCGAAGCCGCCGCCGACTTCCGGTTGGATGACACGGATGCTCTTCTCGTCCAAACCGAGCAGGGCGGCGGTCAAGGCGCGCTGGGTGTGCGGCCATTGCCCGGAGGTCCAGACGGTGAGCTCCCCGTTCACCGGATCCTGGGTTGCGAGCGTGCCGCGCCCCTCCATCGGTACGCCGGTATAGCGCTGCATCCTGAAGTTTTCGCTGAACACGTGGGCGGCGCCGTCGAAGGCGCTCGCCACATCGCCGATCCCCTGCGTCCACCGGGCAGCGACGTTGTCGGGCACGGTGTCGTGCAGCACCGTCGCGCCGGAGGCCATCGCGCCTTCCATGGTCGCCAGCGCAGGCAATGGTTCGTAGTCGACCTCGGCAAGCTCCGTGGCATCCTCGGCGAGGTCGCGGCTTTCCGCGACGATCACGGCAACCGCCTCACCCACATAACGCACCTGGTCGCGGGCCAGCAGGTATTGCGGGCACGGCAGCAGCGATTCCACGGGAGCCAGCACCGGGATGGCCGGCGGCTCGTCGGGCCACGCGTCGGCCAGACTGAAGGCGTCCACAACCCCGGGCGCCGCGCGTACCGCCGAGAGATCGATGCTGCGGATACGAGCATTGCCGTGGGGACTGCGAAGGATAGCCGCATGCAGTGTGTGCGGCAGTTGTATGTCGTCGACGAAACTGGCCTCCCCAGTCAGGAGGCGGGGATCCTCGATGCGCTTGACGCGCTCGCCAATCATTGTTGCGCCCATGTCAACGCTCCCACAGACGGTCCGCTGTCTCGACCGCCTTGACGATGTTCTGATAGCCGGTGCAACGGCAGATATTGCCGGAAAGCGCGTGCCGGATCTCTTCCTGCGACGGCCCCTTGTTCTCCAAGAGGAACTCGTGGACCGTCATCAGCATCCCGGCGGTACAGAAGCCGCATTGCAGGCCGTGCTCCTGCCAGAACGCCTCCTGGATGGGATGCAGGGCACCATCCTCCGCCAGACCTTCCACGGTCATTATCTCGGCGTCGTCGGCCTGGACCGCGAACATCAGGCAGGAACGGACCGTCTCGCCATTCAACTGGACCGTGCAGGTCCCGCAGACGCCGTGCTCACAACCGACGTGGGTGCCGGTCAGCCCCAGATCATCGCGAATGAACTCGGAAAGCCTCCGGCGAGCCGGGACATTCCGGCTGTGGGAGCGGCCGTTGACGGTGACTTCGATCTTGCGTTCGTTGTCCATCTGATCCGCCTTTCACCCGAATGTCCCGCGTTGCACAGCGCCGAGAAGTGCCCGCCGGGTCATCACACCGGCCAAATGCCTGCGATAGTCCGCCGGCGCATGAATATCGGACGGGGGCTCCACGTCGCTTTGCACGCGCGCCGCCACCGCCTGAACGGCGGCTTCATCGGGCTTTGCACCGCACAGCAGTTCGCTGGCGATCGCAGTCCCGTCAAACGGCCGGTCGCCTACGCCCATCAGGGCCAGGCCTGCCCGCGCGACCCGTCCGTCGTCGCCGATCGCGAGCACCGCACCGGCGCCGGCGAGGGCGAAGTCCCCCTGCCGCCGACTGAACTCGGTAAAGCAGGTGGCGGTGCCTGCCGGCCACACCGGAAGCTCGACCGCAACGAGCATCTCGCCTGGTTCAATGGTCGTCGTGAGGTTGCTTACGTAGAAGTCGCCGGGGTCCAGTGTGCGCTCGCCGCTCGCACTGCGCAGCCGCAGACGCCCGCCGAGCGCAGTCACGACGGCGGGCAGCTCGGCGGCCGGGTCGGCATGAGCCAGGCTGCCGCCGATCGTCCCGCGATTGCGGATCTGGGCATGCCCCACATGCGTGATCGCCTCACTCAGGAGCGGGCAGGTCTCGCTCACCACCGCCGACTGTTCCACAGCGCGGTGGCGAGTCAGCGCACCGATTTCCAATACACCGTTTCGCCGCTCGATATAGGCGAGGTCGGCAATGCGATTGATATCGACGACGACGGTGGGTCGGGCGAGCCGGAAGTTGAGGAGCGGCACCAAACTCTGGCCACCCGCGAGGATTCCGGCTTCGTCGCCATGCGCGGCCAACAGGCCCAGCGCGTCGTCCACCGTGCGCGGGTCCGCATAGAAAAACGGTGGTGGTCTCATCCCGTATACCCCCCATGGCCCTGCGTACCCAATGATCGTCGACTGTCATTGGATCGATAACCGTAACAAGCTCTGGCCGCAGTGTCATCAGGATAGGGCCAAGAGGTGATGACCTGCCCCACTGACCGGTGTGGAGTCGAGGGCTGGCGCGCCAGCTTTAGGGTCCGGTGGCTTGTCCGTCGCTTTCGCTCAGGGCCGCAGTCCGGCTCCCGTGGCCGCGTTTCCAGACCCCCGCTCATCAAACCGGACGTGCGGTTCTCCCGCATCCGGCTTTCGGACGAGATCATGCCTTCGCGCTCGGAAGGCCGATGACCTGTCGCGACAGGAGGGTGGCCGTCTCCTCGATGCCGAGCCTCATCGCGATCGCATCCGCCGTCACGAAACCGATGCCGCGGATGTCCCGGGCGAGCCCGGCGCTGCGCGGGCCGCCGCTCGCGGGCGTCGTCGTGGTCGGGGAGAGCAGGCCTCGTTGCCTGCGCGGGTCGAAGGCGTCGAGATCGCGTTTTTGCCCGCCGGCTACGCGTGGAGCACGATTCCGCCGCCCTTAACAGCGAGCGCCTGATGCATTATTCTCAAAGAGGAATTCAAGAAACAACGCTCTCTTTGACTTGTTGGAACCGAGAAAGGAGAGAACACAATGCCAGCGGGTGTTTCCATGGATGAATACGCAGAGAAGACAAGCACTGGAATGTACAAGGCGCAAGAGGCGTATGAGGAATGGTCAGTGTCAACGCCGGTTGAAGATTCGGCCAAAGGGCGGCGCAAAAGACTGCCACCTGGGTTGGTGGTCTGACCTTGGCGTGAGACTGTGAGTCGGAGACGCGGTGCGAGGGTTTTTCGGCGGGAGCGGGCAGCGGAGCCATGCAGAGCTCAAGCGGTCCGCGCCCGCCGGCCGCCCGCAGGGCGGCATGGTTTATCGGATTGGGGTCAGTCTCGCCACCCGGGCCTTAGGGGCGCGTTGCCGGCCGGGGCCGAGCGACGGCGTGCCGCAGTTCAGCTATCGGCACTGTTTCTGCGGGCGCGGCTTTGGCTGAGGCGGTAGCTGTCGCCGTTCATCTCGAGGATATTGACGTGATGGGTGAGACGGTCGAGCAGTGCCCCGGTCAGGCGCTCGGAGCCGAAGGTCTCGGTCCATTCGTCGAAAGGGAGGTTGGAGGTGATGAGCGTGGCGCCCCGCTCGTAGCGCTGCGAGATCAGCTCGAACAGAAGCTCGGCGCCGGTCTTGCTCAGCGGCACGAAGCCCAACTCGTCGATGATCAGCAGTTTGCAGGCGACCATCTGCTTCTGGAGCCGCAGGAGGCGGCGCTCGTCGCGGGCTTCCATCAACTCGTGCACGAGCGCGGCGGCCGTGGTGAAGCCCGTAGAGAGGCCCCTTTGGCAGGCGGCCAGCCCGAGCCCCAGGGCGACATGGGTCTTGCCGGTGCCGGAAGGGCCGAGGGCGATGACGTTCTCGCGCCGCTCGATCCACTCGCAGCGCGCCAACTCCAGCACCTGCGCCTTGTTCAGCGCGGGGATGGCCTTGAAGTCGAAGCTGTCGAGGCTCTTGGCGACCGGGAACTTCGCCGCCTTGATGCGCCGCTCGACCATGCGCCGTTCGCGATCGATCAGTTCCAGCTCCACCAGCCGGGCCAGGAACTGAACATGATCCAGGCCCTCGGCCGCGCATTGGCGCGCCACTTTCTCGTATTCCCGCAGGAAGGTCGGCAGCTTCAGGGCCTTGAGGTGGTGTGCCAGCAGGATGTGGGGCCTGTCCGTCATGCCGCGTCCTCCGACAGCAGGCACATGTAGCTGGCGGCCGAGGTCCTGCCGACGGTGGCCTTCGGCAGATACGGGTAGACGTCGAGGTCGAGCTTCGGCGGGCGCTTCTCGACCCGGCACAGCACCAGATGCTTGACCGCGTCGAAGCCGATGGCGCCCAGGCGCAGGGCGTCCTTCACGGCGCCGTCGAGATCCTCCAGCCCGAAGCTCTCCAGCAGCCGCAGGACCTGCACATACTCCCGCCGCCCCGCCTTGGGCGAGCGCGCCTCCATCAGGCGGCGCAGGGTCTGGAACGCGGGCGGCAGCTCCCATCCGGCAAGCGGCGCCGCCTGATCCAGCGCGCCGATCTTCTGCTCGATCAGGGGCAGATAGTGGATCGGCTCGAAGATCGTGTCCTCTCGCTCATAGGACCGGGGATGGCGGGCGATGACCTCCCCGCCGCAACCGATCACCACCCGCTCGACGTAACCGCGCACCCAGACGTCGCGATGGCCATAGGCCACCGGCACCGAGTAGTCGTTGGTCTCGTAACGGACCAGAGACTGCGAGCTGACCTGCCCGGGAGCCTGGGCGCAGGCCTCGAAGGGCGCCGCCGGCGGCGCGGCCATGGCCTCCAGATCCCGCGTCAGGCGCTCTCCGATGGTCTCACGGTGCCCGCGCAGGATATCGCCCTGGCGGCTGCGGCACTGCTCCTCAAGCCGCCGATTGAACGCTTCCCAGCTGGCAAAGCGCGGCAGCGGCACCATGAAGTTGCGCCGGGAAAATCCAACCAGACCCTCCACCGCGCCCTTGTCGTTCCCCTTGCCCGGGCGCCCGTAACGATCGCGCACGAGGTAATGCGACAGGAAGCCGCCGAAGAGCCGCGCCCGCCTGCGCGTCCCGTCCGCCAGAATGCGCGACACCAGACAGCGGTCGTTGTCGTAGAGAACCGATTGCGGAACCCCGCCGAAGAAGGCGAAGGCATGCACATGCCCGTCGATCCACGCCTCGGCCGTCGCCGCAGGGTAGGCCCGCACATAGCAGGCGTCGCTGTGCGGCAGATCGAAGACGAAGAAGTGCGCCTTGCGCGCCACACCCCCGATCACCGCACGCGCCTCGCCGAAGTCCGCCTGCCCATGGCCGGGTGGATGGGTCAGCGGCACGAACATCTCCCGACGCCGGCGGTGGTGCTCGCGCACATAGTCCTTCACGATCCAGACCGTGTGAAAACGTCATTGAATTCAGATTTTCGAGTGAGTCTGCTTGATTTCTGAAAAGTGCAGCCTGCTAAGTCATTGATTTCATTAACACTGACAATTCAACCAATGGGCTGAAATCACATTTCGAGCGATTCTCCGACGTTTTGACACAGTCTGGATCGTGTAGCCGCCGCTGAACCCGTGCTCGGCGCGAAGCCGGTCGAAAATGCGCTTCGCCGTGTGGCGCTGCTTGCGCAGCTGCTTCAGATCCTCCTTCAGCCACTGGTCGATGATCTCGGTGAACCCGTCCAGCTTCGGGCGCCGAACCGGTACCG
Source organism: Alphaproteobacteria bacterium (assembly GCA_965262755.1). GTDB lineage: Bacteria > Pseudomonadota > Alphaproteobacteria > UBA828 > UBA828 > WTGU01. The sequence continues at coordinate 301,088 of OZ253557.1, forward strand.
TCCGCCGATAGCCCGGAGGCACCGAAAAGCACAACATCTTCTTCACGCTCTCGCGTGAAATCCCGAAATGACGCGCCGCCGCCCGCTCGCTCATCCCGTCCCGGCAGGCGAGACGGACCTTCCGATAAAGTTCCACGGTATGCATGCCCCCGCCCTCCCCGTCGCCGGGAAGGGCTCAAGTGGCAGAGTTTTGCTCCGCCCGCAGCGAGACAATCCCGCCGCTACCGTGGACTAATTTCGCACCGCCGTTCCCACAACGCCGGTTGAAGATTCGGCCAAAGGGCGGCGCAAAAGACTGCCACCTGGGCTGGTGGGCTGAGCTTGGCGTGTTGTTCGGCGCGTGGGTTGCGCGCCGATCGGCGCGATAAGCTATTGAAGTGGCTTGATACTGGGGGTAAAAATTGCACGCCGAACAACACTCGGGGTCCGAGCGGATCAATGGGCGGCTCAAGGATGAGTTCGGCGGCCGCCATGTCCGCGTGCGCGGGTACGACAAGGTTCTCGCCCACCTCATGTTCGGCATGACCGTGCTGACGGCCAGCCAGCTGATGCGCCTCATCGTTCCGCCGATCTAGTCCGGCTCCTCTCCTTCGCCATCACCGCAGCCGCACTTCCTGAGAGGCGGAGCGGCCAAACGCGCCTGGAGTTCGGCGAAAATACCGAATCGGAGGCTGTGCCAACGCTGATCCGACCACGGTCGCGATCAAAATCGCGCCAATTGCCGTGCGCCGACGTCGTTGCTAGCTCGGGTGTTCTTGCGCCGCTCCGAATCGATCAGAGTTTTGCAAGCGGCTCCATACACTGATCTTCGCAAAGTCTCAATTTTCTGACGTGCACCCGTCGACACAGTGTGCTTGACTATCGGCCACTGGCACCCGGAGGGCAGGCCGTTGCCGCCCACGCCAACCTCGTCGCCGGCCGCCGGGCCGGCCACGACACTCAGGTGCCAAATACGACATGCTGGTGCCAAACATGACCCCGCGAGGGTCTCGCACTAGGCATCTCTACAACAATGGAGGACAGACATGAGCAAGCTTCCAGTTTGCAAGAACGGTCGGAGTCCCAGGCATGGCGGTGCAGGCATGGATGGCCTCGATCGCCGCGCCCTTCTTGCTGCGGCAGGAACGGCTTCACTAGGACTCGTGGCTGCTCCCGGATTGCTGGGTGCCTTTTCCAAATCGGTACTGGCGGCGGATAAGGTCACCACGATGGGCTTCGACCATCCATACAATTTCGTTACGTACGTAAGCGACATCCAACGCTGGGCCACGGTCTACGCCGAAGCGCACGGCTTGACAGCCCTCTTTACCTCGGACAACGGCAAGCTCGACGCGCAGATCGCAAACCTAGAAACCTGGATTGTCCAAGGCGTTCCGGCAATCTGCTGCTTCCCAATCGAGCCGACGGCAATCGAAAAAATTGCAGCCAAGGCGCGGTCGAAGGGCATCGTTTGGGTGAGCTACGCCGCGCACCTCAAGAACCAGGATAGCTCCGTCATCTTCGGCAACGCCGAGAGCGGCCGGCTTCTGGCTACCGCCGCGGCAGACTTCATCAACAAGGTTCATGGGGGCGAGGCCGAGGTCATTCGCCTCACTTTGCCGGACGGCGGCGAACTCGGCCGTGAACGCGACAAGGCCGCTGATGAGACGTTGGCCAAGCTCGCGCCAGGGGCCAAAGTGGTCGCTAGCCAAAAGTCGATCGACGCCGGCTCTGGACTTCAGATCGTGAATTCCGTGCTGGCGGCGCATCCGAACGTGAAGGTGGTGATTGGTATCAACGACGATGGCGCGCTCGGCGCATATCGAGCGTTCCTCGAGCACGGGCACGCACCCGACGATCCGGAGATATTCATCGGAGGACAAGACGGCGCACAGCAGGCTCTCGCATTGATCAAGCAGGGAACGATGTACCGCGCTTCGTCGGCTCTGGCTGTTCAGGACTTGGCGGCTGCGGTGGTTCAGCATCCGATCGACGTTGCGAACGGTGGCTCGAAGGAAGACGCGCAGGTTCCCGTACGGTTGCTCACGCGCGACGACACGGCGCTTCTTGATGACTATATGGCTCAATTGACTCCGCCAAAGAGCTAAGTAGCGAGTCATAGCCGGCGCCACGTAAGTTGTCGAGGCGTCTGCAAATGACGGTTGTCATTAAGGACGTATGGAAGACCTTCGGCGGAGCAAAGGCACTCTCTGGCGTCGATCTCGATGTCGGCGCCGGAGAAGTGCATGCGCTCCTCGGGCCGAACGGCGCTGGTAAATCCACGCTAATCCGGTGCTTGTCCGGGGCTGTGGCACCCGACGCCGGCGAGATTGTCATCGACGGTCACACCTATTCCAAGCTTACCCCGAAGGCAGCGATCAACGCCGGTGTCGCCGTCATCTACCAAAATCTAAGCCTAATTCCGTCGTTGACGGTCACCGAGAATGTCTTTCTTGGCGATGAGCTGACGCGCTGGAGCTTGGTCCGTCGGCGAGAGCAGCGTAAACGCGTGGCCAGCCTCCTCAGCACCTTGTTCGGCTCGGTCGAAATCGATCCGGACGCGCCGGTTGGGTCGCTCCCGCTTGCCACGCGCCAACTCGTCGAAGTGGCCAAAGCCCTCCACAGAGCGCGCGTAAAGCTGCTCATTTTGGATGAACCCACAGTCGCGCTGACGGAGACGGAGACGCAGCTTCTTTTCGATCACCTGCGCAATCTCCGTCGTCAGGGCCTTCACATCATTTACATAACCCATCGCCTTGGGGAGGTCTTTGAGATCGCGGATCGTGTTACCGTTCTCAGAGACGGGAGGGTCGTCCTTGCGGGTCAGCACGTGGCGGGCCTTGAGCCGTCAGCCGTCGTCAATGCGATCGCTGGGGAGTCGATCGCAGCTCCCGAGCGGGACGAGCTGGGAAACACTGCTCCCGTCTTGACTCTTGAGAACTTGATCGGCACGCGTTTCGGACCGATTAGTCTTGGGGTTGGAGCCGGCGAGGTGGTAGGCCTCTTCGGCGCCCTTGGCTCTGGTGGCACGGAGATCCTGGAGGCAATTTTCGGCTCGCGGCGGCCGACGAGCGGCCGCGTGCTGGTCAACGGTCGTGTGGTCGATCTGCGCATGCCGGCCGCGGCGCTGGCACGCGGCATTGCATTTGTCCCCGCCGACCGCCTGCGACAAAGCCTTTTTGCCGACCTCGATGCAAGCGACAATGTCCTGTTGCCAAGCTTTGCTCGCTTGGCCACGCTCGGGTTCCGCCGTCGGCGACCGGAACGGCGGATGCTCGCTGAGACGGCCAAGGTGATGGCATTCAGTACAATCTTGGCCCATAGGCACGGACGCAAGCTGTCTGGCGGCACGCAACAGAAGGTCGTCTTGGGCCGGTGGCTCCAAAGCGTGCATCCAATTGCTGTCCTCTTGCTCGATGAACCCACTCAAGGCGTCGATGTCGGAACTCGGCGGGAGATCTACCGGATCATCGTCGAATCGGCCAGGCGGCATGGGCGAGCAGTGCTCTTCGCGTCCTCCAACCACGAAGAGGTTGTGGCCCTCGCTGATCGAGCGCTCGTCATGCGCACGGGAAAGGTGGTTGCCGAGCTTCAACGGAGCAGCCTATCGGAGGATGATTTGATCCACGCGGCTCATCTTGGTGATCGCGAGGCACGTGACCGAAATGTCCATCTCAGGCTGGGAGAGGAATACCTTGCTTAAAGGTCTGAGCGGCAGGGCTGCAGGCTTCATCTTTGCGGCACCGCTGTCCATCGCCTTCATTGCAATGTTCGTATTCTTCTCGGTGCACGGTAAAGGCTTTTTCAGCGCTGGAAATCTCGAAAACGTTGCGTTGCAGAGCGCCGTCCTCTGCATCATCTCGGTCGCGGTCGGCCTGGTGATGATCTCCGGCTACATCGATCTATCGGTTGGATCGGTCATGGGGTTGAGCGGCGTTGCCGCCGGTTACCTGATGATAGAAGCCGAATGGAGCCCGCTCTGGGCCTCAGTTTTTGGTGTGGCCGTAGGCGCTTGCGCAGGTTTGGTGAATGGCATGCTGGTCGCGTATCTCCGCTTATCTGCGCTGATCATCACGCTCGGCATGCTCACAATCGCGCGGGGCACCACCTTCGCTATTACTCAGGAGACGTTCTATGGCTTCGGCGAGGGTTTTTCCGAGGTCGGGTCCGGCCATTTCTTGAGTGCGCCCACCCCCATCTGGATTGCAGCAGCGGTCTGCGTCGCTTGCGGCGTATTTCTCAAATTCACAGCCGGAGGGCGGCACATCTACGCGATCGGGGTGAACCGGGAGGCCGCGTACTATTCCGGCATCAGCGTTCGCAGAATTCCGCTCCTGCTCTTCGTTGTCAGCGGAGCCGCGGCAGGAGTAGGAGGTATAATCATGATCGCACGCATCGACGCTGCCCCATCAGGAAGTCTCGGGGTTGGAATCGAGCTCAATGCCCTCACGGCAGTTCTACTCGGTGGCGTGTCTTTCACGGGGGGCCGTGGAACGGTCTTCGGCATTGTGCTCGGCGTCCTCTTCCTCGGCGTGTTGCAGAACGGTCTCGCGATCATGAATGTTTCCTTTGCAAACCAGCAGATCGCTAACGGACTGGCGCTCGTCGTCGCTGCAGCGCTGGCGGTGGGTGTCACATGGTTTTCCGATCGTGCCAGCGAGAGATAACTTCCTTGAGAAGTGTCAACGGCGGAGAGACTAGGTAACCCATCCGGACCATGACACGGATGGACGTTCATTGTCATATGTATGATAAGTAGCTGTAACATTTAGTATTTTTCTTTCCTTATGAGCCGCCGGCCTCTTGCATCGCTGCCACGGATAGCCTCAAATGGTCCCCGATTTGATGCCGCTTGTATGCGGTTTGATGACGGACATGAGGCTCGGTCGAGACAGGTGGAGAAAGCGTTCGGTCACGCGGTGATGGAGGGGGCGATGGCACTGAGCCAAGGCGGGCGCGGCTCGACAGAACGCGGATTTGCCATCGACTTCCTCATCGTCGTCACCCTTTAACCGAACGCTTTCCAGGTGGAGGGGCCATGCCGAAGCGCAGCACGCTCAGACTGACCAAGCGGATCGTGGACCGGCTGAAGGTCGACGACAAGGACGCGATCTTCTGGGACAGCGACTTGGCCGGCTTCGGTGTGCGGGTCCACGCCACCGGGCGCAAGCTCTACATCGTCCAGTCCCGGGGGCCGGCCGGTCTGAAGCGGGTTACCCTGGGGCCGGTTGGCCACACAACGATCGAGGAGCGCCGGCGCGAGGCAGCCGCCGTCATCAACCGCATCAAGCGGGGCGACGATCCGATGCCGCCGGAGCCGGCACCCGAGCCCACGGTCGCCGATCTGGCGGCTCGCAGTGTGTCCGTCCGTTTCGGCGTCAAGTGCAAGCCGGCAACGGCCAAGGCCTACAAGATGGCCCTCGACCGTCACGCTCTTCCTGTCCTGGGGGCGATGCCGCTAGCGGAGGTTGGGCCCAAAGAAGTCGCCGCGCTGCACCACCGGATGCGCGACATGCCCTCGATGGCGAACCGCGCGGTCTGGGTTCTGTCGAGACTGTTCGTTCTGGCCGAGACCTGGGAGATGGTGCCGCCCGGTGGCAACCCGTGCCGGCATGTCCGGTACTATCGCGAAAAGTCCCGCGAGCGCTTCCTGACGCCCGAGGAGTTCCGGCGCCTCGGGGCTGCCCTGCGCAGGTTCGAGGCCAGGGGACCGACGCAGGCGTCGGCGGTCGCCGCGTTGCGCCTGCTGATGCTGACCGGTTGTCGGACCGGCGAAATCCTGACCCTGCGATGGGACGATGTCGACCGAACAGCGGGAGTGCTACGGCTGCGCGACGGCAAGACCGGCCCGCGCATGGTGCCGCTGACCGGCCCAGTGCTGGCGGTGCTCGACGGCATCGAGCGAATGGAGGGCGTTTCCTGGGTGATCCGCAGCAAGTCGGATACCCGCCTGACCGGCCTCTTCTCGCACTGGCGGCAGATCAGGATGGACGTCGGTCTGGATGACGTGCGGGTGCATGACCTCAGGCACAGTTACGCGTCCCGGGCGCTGGCGCTCGGCGAGAGCCTGACCATAATCGGTAGGCTACTCGGCCACGCAAAGGTCGAGACCACCGCGAAGTATGCCCATCTGGTTCGCGATGCGGAAAAGGCCGCAGCCGCCCGCACCGGCGACAGCATCGGCGCCCAACTCATGCCGGCCGCAGCCGAGGCTGCCTGAGGCGGGAAACGATGGCGATACAGCAGAAGACCCTTTCCAATCGCACCGTGGCGGCGCTTTGGGTCGCGCGCGACACGGTGTTTTGGGACCGGAACCTCACAGGCTTCGGGGTCAGGGTCTATCCGACCGGCGGCAAGGTCTACATCGCCCAGGTCCGGGGGCCGGATGGGCCGAAGCGGGTGACGGTCGGCCGGCACGACGTGCTCCATGCCGACCAGGCCCGACAGCGGGCGGCGCTCATCATCGCGCGCATCAAGGCGGGCGAGGAGCCGGTGCCCCTGCCGCTCGCCGCCAGGGTCAACGGCGGCCCGACGGTGGCCGATCTCGCTGCGCGCTATCTCGAAGAGCATGTCGCCGTTCGCGTGAAGCCCAAGACCGCCGCGAACGCCCGAATCGCGGTTCACCGCCATATTCTGCCCGCGCTTGGCCGGCTGACGCTAGCGGCGGTGGAGCGCGCCCAGGTCGTCGAACTGCAACAGCAAATGTCGGGCAACCCGTCGGCGGCCAACACGGTCGTCAAGACCCTTTCGCACATGTACCGCCTGGCCGCAGGCTGGGGCATGGTGCCGGAGGGCTGCAATCCCTGCCGGTCGGTCGCGAAGTATCCCGAACGCAAGCGCGAGCGCTTCCTGACCGATACCGAGTTCGCCCGGGTGGGACGGATACTGGACGAGGCCGTCACGCATGGCAGCGCGACGCCAACGAGCGTCGCGGCAATCCGTCTGCTGGTGCTGACCGGATGCCGCAAGAACGAAATCCTGACTCTGCGCTGGAAGGATGTCGACCTCGATGCCCGCGAACTCCGTCTAGCCGATGCCAAGACCGGCCCGCGTACGGTCCAGCTGCCGCCCATGGCGGTCGGCATTCTCGAGGGCTTGCCGCGCCGGGCCGACAGTCCCTGGGTGTTTCCGGGCCGCAGCCCGGAAAAACACTTGAGCACCGTCGATCACCTCTGGCTTGCCGTACGGGCCAGGGCCGGGTTGGAGGATGTTCGGCTCCACGACCTCCGACACTCTTGTGCATCTCTACCTTATAGCTTGGTTGCTTGACTGACTGTATCTAACTGTAAATATTGTCTTTTTCATCCACTTCCGCAGCTTTAAAAACCGCATAGTTCCAATCCGTGTACAAGCGGTCAGCGGATTGGAGTCAATGGAGGGGGTGACATGTCCACCCTGAGCTATCATTTTCCCGAATTCGCGGTTCGCGCCGTGTAACCGTTCGTAACCGTTCCGCCAACCCGTGATGGCCCGGACGGGCGGAGGTGGCGAACGGCCGCAGTGCGCGGAGAGCCGTCGTCTGCGCGCACCGAACTCAAAGCCCGGCCGGACGATTCCACGGGCTGACGGACTTTCAATTACCCACATTTTCGATCTGCAAGGCGGCACCAAGGGCGATGTCGTTCAGCCGGGAGAGGCCGCGCCACATGACGATGTTGCCCGGTGGTGGATCCTTGGCGCGGGAGAGATAGCCGCCGAGCCTGGCGATTTTGGTGAGATAGAGCGAGAGCGTCCTGGTGGGGGAAGGATCGGCGGTCGGATCGGGGATCAGGCGATCAAGGATGTTCGTCTCCAACCCGGTCAGCACCAGGGCCGGTTCGAGATCCGGCTTGATCCGGTTGAGCATCGTCAACCAGAACACGCGCCAGCTCAGGATGCAGAACACCGCGAGCAACCTGACCAGCCGCTCGGCGGTTCGCAGCCGCGCCTGTTCGGCCCGGCAGCCCGATTTCAGGATCTTGTGAAAGACCTCGATTTTCCAGCGCATGGCGTACCATTGCAGCTTCTCCACGGCGGCAGCGTGCCCGTCGACCGGCAGGTCGGTGATCAGCTTCCAGTCGATGCGGGGGCGCCCGACCGGCTCCCCCGGCTCCCGAGCGTGCAACACCGTGAGCATGAGCGCCGGATAGCGCTTCTGTTTGGCGATCGGCTGCCGGACGGTTATCCGGCGGTAGGAGATTTCGACCTGCGTGGAGCCGAGTTTGCCCTTGTCGTCACGGACGGCGACCCAGTGCAGCCCCCGGACCTTCTCCTCGGCCATGATCGATGCCACCGTGCGGGAGCCGTCCTCGGCCAGCCTGTCGGAACAGCGCCTGACGAGGAAGTGGGTGTCCAGCTCCCGTGCCAGACAGAACAGCTCCCAGATGTCGCCCTCGCGGTCGCAGATGTGAACGCAGCGTGCGGGATCGCCCAACAGTTCGGTGGATTGGCGCAGGTTGTCCAGCCAGCGCATGCTCTCCTTGCCCTCAATCGGCACGCGCGTCGGATTGACCTTCCTCCTGAGGGCGTTGGTGCCCTTGAACTTCTTCCGGGTCCAGAACCTGGCCGCGGCCATTCCCAGCGGCAAACCGTCCGTGGTCGCCGCCAGGCTCGAATGCATCAACAGCCCGCACACCGTGTGCATGCGCTCACGGCCGGATTTGTCCTTGCCGCTGCTCACCTTTGTGGTGAAGCCCACCGCTTCGGAGCGTTTGCGCTTCCAGGTAAACTCCGTCGTGTCATGAAGAACGAGGATCGAGCCGTCGCTGGCGGCGAACCGGCGCCGCGTTGCGTCGAAATGGCCCCGAAGAATCTCTTCTTCGCTCACCCGGTCGTTGGAGAAGAAGCGGTAGGCCGCCTTCGTGTTCGCCCAGTCCTGGCAGGCCAGCGGAATGCTCTCCCCGAACCCGGCATCCATACGCGCGACCAGTTGGCGAAGGCGGCTGTCCAGCCGACCGTCGCCGAGGCGGCAGCCCGAAAGTTCCTCGTCAAACCATCGATCCTCCATGACCCGCACCTTTCACCCTCGATTCGGTGCTGGACAAGCAATCACGTTCTACTCCAAAAACGCAACAAATTGTGGCAACGCCCTGATAAACCAACAAGATGTGGGTAATTGAAAGGCTGACGGAACGATTACGGCGCCGTCCCCGCCCGCGCCGAGCTCAAGGTTGAGAGCGCCAACTCCGGAGCTCCGCACAAGTATACCGACGTCCTCACCTTCGATTGTGAGGATCACAGCCAATTTACGACCCATTCCTCACGCCATATGGATTTTAACTACCGTTTGGTATAGGCACCCAGCGACCAAAGTTCATGCATCCCCTCCAGATTTCCTTCAGCTCTAGATCCAGTCCATACCCAAATTTCTCATTCGTTAAAATCGCCATCTGCCAGAGACATGTGATGGCCGTGGATAAGGCAACATGATCCCGCAAATCCTCGTAATCGGACCATTCGCCCTTGTCCCCCATGCCTTGCGCCCACATGTGCTCCATGTAGTCGGTGCAATGAACATTCCTTGAGAAATTGCGGTATACGACGTTGTAGAGATCACCCAGACCCAATTCGTTCGCACGATCTTCAACAGAAAGGCCCGAGAATCCGTGCCGCCGCATGGCTCTTGCGGTAGTCTTCCCGTATTGCCCGCCCAGCTTCTCTTCCAGAGCAAGCAATGATTCTCGCTTGGGGCTTCCATCAACCAGCTCTAGGCCCCGGAAGTCTGACTGCCGTTGTTGCTTCACCTTTTCCAGCATCATCGAATCCACGACGCGGCGGGCGGCCTGTTGCGGGTCTGAGGCGGATAGTCTCAGGAAAATGTCCAGGTCCATCCGCACTTCCAGGAGTACCCGAACCAGAACCTGCCCCTGTATCGTCAAGGACTCACCATATAGAACCGCGATGCCACGATACGTATCGAAGCCTTTTTGAAACAACGGGTAAACGATACTGGCGGTTACATCACCCTCGCTCCTAGCGGCTAGCCTTTCAGTAAGGTCGCGACACACTGGCGCAAGGCGCGCCATCAACTCTTGCCATTTGTTCTCATCTTGCATCGGTTTAAATGGACCTATGTTATCTTCATGCCAGAAAAGGCAATACGGAGCGCGCCCAAAGAATGCGGTAGGCTCGGCTCGACCAAACGTCGCGACTGCACCAAACCATTGCGGCTTCGGCTACTACAGCCGAAGCCGGCTTACCGAAAAGCAAAGCCAACTTACCTCTACTCGGTTTTTAGGTTTACGCGAGATTCCCATTTGCATTCTCCTATTTGCATTTCCGCTGACAGCATCCCTCGTCGTTGATGGCAGCGTCGAAACCGTCTTGTTTGGTCTCCCTCATGACCTCTCGTCCAGACATTCGCGCTACGTTGGAATTGAATCTGTCCCCAGACTTCTGCTCTACCACATTTGAGAAACACACTCGTGAACAACCAAGCGAGTCCTCGCAAGCGGTAACAGTCAGAATTCGCTTGCAAGTTCGCCCGAGCACCGAGCGTCTCGGGGGCTTAGCTGCTATTTTGTTCCTCAAGCTACCGAAAGCCTTCCCGTTCCAACAGCCGCCACGCGGGCGCGTTTCGTCCCTTCAAGCCGAACATTTCACCGGCAACCCTGTTTCCCTCGAACGACCCGGCCTTGAACCACTCCTCCGAGCACCTCCCACCTCGACCATTCGACCTGAACGGCGTTAAGGTCGATGCTACCACTGACCCTGCCGCAGTAAGACCTACCCACAACAACCCGTGTGTCGATTCGCTACTCCACGCCTACCACTCTGCTTCTTCGTTCCAGGGTTTCACGGATTTCTCTAAGTACCATTCGCGGCAAATCGAGCTTCTCCCATTCACCCAACCCTAACTCCTGCAAGACCTCCTCCTCCGTAAGTTCGCTTCGGCCTAGAAACTCACTGAGTTCGATCGCTGAGGACCGGGACAGACCAATGCCGATTAACGACAACAGTGTGGTGGTACCTACTCCGAATTCCCAAAAAAGCTCTAACCTTAGCTCCTCGGGGAAGTCTTCCGCCCGCCCGACCTCCTTGAAATGAAAGCGCAAGATGTCTACCTAAGCAGAAAGAAACTTTGGCGCCTTGAAACGAGCGATGTCCTCAATGCGCTGAAACGTCTCCCGAATCACTGTCGCATAGTTGAAATTCTCTTCATCGACACTCACTTGCTGTCTGCGCCGGATCCTTATCATGTTGGCGATAATTTCTGCGACGCGTTTACCCCGCATCCAATCAACTGTCATAATCGCGCTGGCAAGCTGAAAACGCCGAGTATTAAAAGCATTGTCCAAGGTCCGGTTGATTCGGGCGAATACGTTCGTTAGTATCGCCACAGCATCTTCACTCTCGGGCGGCGCCGGTAGGAGCTCTTCGCAATCGCCGTCATAGGCTCGAAATTCGGCCAGAAGCCCCTGCATCGCCACTGCACTAATTGAAGGGTGTGCTGACGCAATTGCCTCTGGTATCTCGATCGACGTCAACGCTTCTCTAATTGCATCATCGAGAGTGGCTATTGCCTCCTCATTAATGCGGCGAACTGACGCTGACCCGGCGGCTGATCCAGCGCGCATATAATGACCGATGACGTAGCTTGCGACAGGATCAATGGTCGCATCACGCGAGTTTGTCGCAAGACCAGGAAGCGTACGAACATAGTCCACTAGTTTATATACGTCGGAAAGAACCACATCTGTCTGCCGTCTAATGCGGTAGGCCGACCGACGTGGCACGCCTTCCGGCCAGAGATTCGCTTGGTGAGGATCTACGCACACAATATTCCCATGGAAGTCCGCGCCCCATCGACCAGCGCGTCCTGCGAGATTCCAGAAATCCGGTGCCGACATTGGGTTGCCTTTGCCTTTCCTAGGACCACGGACAACAATTGTACGACACGCTAGATTCACACCTTCTACAAGGGTCGATGTGCAAACGAGAAATCGAATTTTTCCCGTACGAAACAATCTTTCTATTTCATGGCGTAAGATAGTCGGCATATTCCCATAGTGAAACGCTACTCCGCGTCTAACCAAATTTACTAAGAGAAATGTCGGATGAATCGAACGCCTACAGAACTCACTTAGGTCATGAAGTTCTTCATCAACGGCATCCGTCTCGGCGCCGCCCTCGGACAGACCATCATAAATAATGTGAGCAATCTTTTCCGTAGCAGCTGCTCCATTGGCATACACCAATGTTCCTTGATTGTGGCGACCCAATTCCAAGGCTACCAGCGCAAGTCTCTTCAGTTGACCGTCAGGACTGTTTTTTAGCATAAACTCGCCAAACAAATGCTCCTGGTCACTGTGAACAAGTGACAAAATCCACTCGCGCGGTTTTGAACGCCTCTGTTTAGCCGCGATTACATGCTGAGTCACCGTCGGCGCACTCCCGGGAACTACCGCGTACACCGCTCCGGAAGCCGCATCTTCTGTAAGCAGACCAGGATTCTCCGTGTTTGGGCTCAAAAATACAAAACGGCACGCTTCGTTTGCCCGCATAACCCGTTCGATCGCATCCTGCAAAATAACTCCCCGTACGCCATCACCGAGCTTTTGTGCTTCATCTACGACAGTCACGTCAACCAATGGTGGCGTGGGGAAGACATTCAGAAATAGATGCAACCTTTCCTGTGTAAACACTAACAACGTTGGTCTAGCTCCGTCGCCAAACTCCGGAATGGGTAAGGAAGATATTCGTAGTCCATGGATTTCAAATCCGCGTTGAACTTCATGAAGTTGTTTTTCAATTTCAGACACAAGTGCACGGGTCGGTGCAATGAAAACGCCTAGTTTGACAGAGTTCTCCTCAACTTGACGAACAAGCCAGTTGAGTACAAGAAACGTCTTGCCGGCGGCTGTAGGGGCAGTGGGGAGGTCCAGCGCGCTTCAAGCAGATGTTTCCACAAATGCTGCTGGAACTCGTTTGCGGAGATCATCGTTCTAGGGTTGAGAGCAATTGAGGAATCCAAAATTCGTCTTGCAGCTAGAAGCCGCTGTGCACCGCCGAGTCGTTCGTCCAGATCAGGAAGAATTAATCCGCGCTTCTCGGCTAGGTTAACTGCCCTCATATTAGACAACTGCGTCAAGATGACCGCCCCCGAATCCTTAATAACTGTGTTTTCCCCAAATTAAATTGCTGCTTGAGAAACCATCAAGGCCGTCTCTAGGTGAATTGCGCTTTCACCTTCGGCCAAGACACTGGCCGCCAATAACAAGCGTCTCCAATCAGGTTCGCGTTCTTCCTCAAGTGAACGTTCACGCACAACGACGCCATCGAATGCCCGACGGGCACTCCACAGGCGTAATTCTGCAATCGCGCCACCAAGGCCGTCTTCTGTGACAATCCAATTCTGCACAGGCTCAAGATTCACGGCGGCGCTCCCAAAAGTTTTAGAAATGCATCACGGAAGTCAGTTGCACTTGCCATTGGCAGACAAATGAAATGGATGTCAAAAGTGGTTAGCTCCTGGATACCGATTCTCCTGGAGATTTGGGCATGCCATTTGGGCAAAGCAAGTTTAAGTGCCCTTTCTATTTCATCCCATACGCCTCCGGTGGTTCCTCGTTGTGGAAACGCCGTATCGTCAAAAGTAACCAACGCGATTCCGCAAATTCTCAACTTCTGCGCTTCAGGAGTATGCGGATCAAGATATCTCTTTAGAATCTTGCATGCTGTATCATCTCCTATGTCAGCATATTCGTTCAATAGAACGATATCCTGTCCTGAAGCGCTTCCTTCACCTATTTCTTCAAACCGCTTATGCACATGGCTCCGGTCGCGAGAGTTTGCCACCAGATGTTGAGGTTGGGGTTAGGGCGGGGGAAGGGGTAGAATGTTCGCTATACGTTCCTGCCGACGGAGCCACCACATGAAACAGGTCCCCGACAGCCTCCTCGCCTTCCAGCACATGTTCCCGGACGATGACGCCTGCGCCGCCTGGCTGATCGAAATGCGCTGGCCGGACGGCTTCGTCTGTCCCGCGTGCGGCCATGAAAAGGGATGGGCGCTGCGCAGAAAAGCACACACCTTCGAGTGCGCCGGCTGCCGCCGGCAGACCTCGGTGACGGCCGGGACGATCCTGCACGCCAGCAAGCTGCCGCTCACCGTCTGGTTCTGGGCCGCCTACCTGATGGCGACCCACTCCAACGGCATCTCTGCCCTGCAGCTCCAGAAACAGCTCGGTATCGGCTCTTACCGCAGCGCTTGGCTGCTCGCCCACAAGCTGCGCGCCAGCATGGTCGACCCCGAGCGCAACCCGTTGTCGGGCCTGGTGGAAATCGACGAGGCCAGCCTTCCATTCCGGACCAAAGACGATCCTCCCACCGGAGGGCAAGGACGCAGCCACGACGGCAAGATGCTCATCGTCGGCGCCATCGAACTCGGGGACGGAAACATCCCAGGCCGCCTGCGGCTGGCCGAAATCTCCTCCTACGCCGCCGCCGACCTCGGACACTTCGTCGAAACCGCCGCCGATCCCGACGCCATCGCGAAAACCGACGGCTGGTCCGGCTACGCCGCGGTCCCCGCCGATCGCCACAATGTCCATGTCGTCGGGAAGACCGCCGCTCACCTCGTCCTGCCCTGGATCCACCAAGTCTTCTCCAACCTCAAAGGATGGGCGCGAGGCGTCTACCACGGGCTGCGTCGCAAGCATCTGCAGGCCTATCTCGATGAGTTCGTCTTTCGCTTCAACCGCCGCAAAACCCGCCACGCTGCTTTCCGCTCGCTCTTCCGCCTCGCCACCAATGCAGAACCCCTTACCTACAGCATGTTGATCGAACCGGAGCCATGTGCATAAGCGGTTTCTTCAATTAGATGAGGAGCTAAGGACTTCAAACAATCGGTTATAGCGGCAACAGGATTACTGTACAGTTTCGATTCACCCCAGTACAAACTCAACACGCCCCTATTGTCGACAGATGCGTAGACTCCATCGGCACCGTGATAATGCATTGTCGTTGACGTTTTTAGAGACATTTTGGATAGAATTTGTGCAAGGGCAAATTCTTTCTCTGCCAATGCAAAGAGAAGAAATTCTCCGCCTTCTCCCGTATTGCGAACTTTTGCAAAAGCTTTCTTGGCACGCTCATGCAGACGAACGTAGTGCGAAAGATCTCCACTCGCCTTGTGCACTGCTTCCGCGGTCTGCATATCTTTTCGAGGAATTACGAACCTAATCACCCTTTCACGCATAAATTCGGCTAATGCGTGGATTCGAAGACGCCCATTTCCGTCTAATGTAGGCGCATAGCAGTGGACTAAAGTCTTAGTGCCTTCAATCAGCATATCGCGCTCTACGACGTTTAAATGCGCTTCAGTGATGCTCCGCTCGGGGTGAATACACCGAAGTAGCACGTTTCGCAGTACAGCTATTTCTTGTGAAACCGTGTCTGGATTCGCAATGCTAGCCTTGGTGTTCATGGTCACAGCTGAGTGCAAGTAGGGAATTGCGAGTACGATACGTAACCGGGCACGTCGTCAACTGAGCCGCATCGGGCAAGCAAATGCAGTGGCACTGGCTTTTGCGGCCGTGGACCCTGCGTGTCAATGGCGATCCGCGCCGAACCCCGCGGCTGTGACCGATCGGGCAACTGTCCGGTGACGTGTGCCCCGCTACGCCGCCTACGCATCCCCACGCACATTCTCAACTTTCTCCTTCCGCACGCCGGCGGCTCGAGTCGATCCCTGACAGGATTATCTCATCGAGCTCGGGCTCGGGCTCGTCCCATCTCAACGGCTCCGCCAGGCGCGGTCCATCATCGCCACGAAGTGCAGATCGTGTGCCTTCGCCTGAAACGTGTACAGGCGGTTGACCACCTGGCGCATCAGGTCGCCCAATTCCTCGGTCCCGACCCGCGATACCTCCGTCCAGGGAATCCGTCGGCCGTTCGCGTCGATCACCACGACATCCGAGAAGTCTCCGGTATGGCTGACCGGCTCGATCGACCGGGACCATGTTCCGACACGGGTCATCTATTCCATTGCGTCTACGCAGACTATTCGCGTCTCCGCACCACGTATAGGTGGGCCCGGCACTTCCGTCCGGATCTGCGCTGGCGCCAACCCCTTCCGCCGTATTTCCGCATAGCGATTCCCCGCCCGCCAGGTGCGGACATGCCTCCGTCTGGAGACCGGGGCACGGCCACCGTCATCCGCCGAGCCGGCAGGAGGCCGAGCGCTGCGACCGCTGGTCGAGGCGCGCAGACCCGAGTAAGGCCGCCGGGCACCCCCCCCTACAACCCACTCAGACGGGGAACGCCGCAATGTGGACCAACATCACCGCCGCCCATCGCCGCGACTTTCAGGCTTTCACCAGCGGAAAGTACGGCAACTTCGCGCACTTCCCGTTCTTCATCTACGGATCCCCGGAAGCTGCCAACGTCGCCGTCAACCAACGCCCGTCGACGGAAGAAGGGGGGGAGCCCGATCTCATGGTCCGAACCCTCGTGGTCAGCGTCCCCCCGACCACGACGGCACCAAGGCATGAGCCGCGATGTGTCCTTCCGCCACCGTCCCGACATCGCCGTTCCTGTTGAGTGCCGGGCGATGATCCGCGACGGCGCGCTGGTTGCCGTCAACCATTCGGGCGGCAAGGACAGCCAGGCAATGACGATTCTGCTCTCGGCAGTCGTTCCCCACGATCAGCTCCTGGTCGTCCATGCGCCCCTGGGGGAGGTCGAGTGGCCCGGCACCGTCGATCACACCGAGGCCAAGCCCTCGCGGCTCGACCAGATCGTCGCCTGGCTCGCAGGCTCCCTCGACGAGGACGACCGCCACGCCTTTGACGGCGCCATCCTGTTCGACGAGGCCCACGCCATGGCCAACGCCGCGGGCTCGAAGAGCAACCGGGGCGAGGTCGCCCCGTCCCAGCAGGGCCGCGCGGGGCTCCGCCTCCAGCACGCGCTCCCCGATGCGCGCATCGCCTATGTGTCCGCCACCGGCGCTACCACCGTCCCCGGCCTCGCCTATGCCGGCCGCCTGGGGTTGTGGGCCGCCGGCGAGACGCCGTTCGAGACCCGCACCGAGTTCGTCTCGGCGATGGAGGCGGGCGGCGTCGCGGCGCTGGAAGTCGTCGCCAGGGACTTGAAGGCCCTCGGGCTCTACCAGGCCCGCGCGCTCTCCTATGACGGCGTCGAGGTCGAGATCCTCGAACACCCGCTCACCGATGCGCAGCGGCGCATCTACAACGCCTACGCCGGCGCCTTCAAGGTCATCCACCACAACATCGAGGAGGCGCTGAAGGCCACCGGCATCGTCGACGGCGAGTCGACGCTCAACAAGAACGCGAAGTCCGCCGCGATGTCGGCCTTCGAGGGCGCGAAGCAGCGCTTCTTCGGCCACCTGTTGACCTCGATGAAGTGCCCCTCCCTCATCCGCGCGATCGAGGCCGATCTCGATTCCGGCCGCTCCGCCGTCGTCCAGTTCGTCTCGACCGGCGAGGCGCTGATGGAGCGGCGCATCGCCGAGATCCCGGCATCGGAATGGGACGACATCAACGTCGACCTGACGCCCCGCGAGACCGTCATCGAGTTCCTCGCCCACGCCTTCCCGGTGCAGCTCCAGGAGCCGTTCACCGACGACGAGGGCAACGTCATGTCGCGGCCCGTGGCCGCGCATCGCGGCGGTCTATGTCGTGGTCGTGGCGCCCGGCATCATCGCCTTCACCTTCGCCCAGCGGCTCTTCTTCAAGGGCCTGATGGAGGGCGTGACGAAGGGCTGAGGCGCGACTCGGGACGGACGGAACGCAGAAGCGCCGCTGCGGAAGGCGACGGCGCGTCTGCCGACGGCCGTCAGCAGCTCTTCCAGTCCACCGCACTCTCCAGCGTGGCCGCCACCTGGAGCACGGTCGAGTCCTCGAGGTGGCGGCCGACAATCATGAAGCCGATGGGCAGATCCTCGGAGACGCCGCACGGCACAGAGATCGCCGGATGACCGGTCACGTCGAACTGGCAGGTGTTATGGAGCATTTCCTGCGCGCGCGCGATCCGCTCCTTCAGTGGCGCGTCGTTATCGGGGATCGGCGTCGGCAGGATCGCCGTGGTGGGCATCACCAGCACGTCGCACGAGTCGAACAGGTCCTCGTAGCTCTGCGTGAGCTGGCCGCGCACGTTCTGCGCCTTGGCGTAGTAGCGGCCGTAATAGTCGTTCTGCATGTACTCGCCGAAGAGCAGGACGTACTTCACCATCACGCCCATGTCGTTGGGACGCGCACGGGCACTCTTCGCCACGTTGTCGAGAAGCTGCGTGTTGTAGAACCCGGTCCAGTTGGTGCCGGTGTTGTTTCCCTTGAGCATGACCGACTGCGCGCCCTCGACGCAGATCGGCAACCACACGTGGTAGGCGTCCTCGTGGCGCGGGTTGGAGACCTCGGCGACCTCGGCGCCGGCGCCCGCAAGCCGCTCGACCGCGGCGCGCACCTTCTCGGAGACCACGGCGTCGCCGGGCGGCAGCCCCGTATCGCCCCAGGAGTCGGAGCCGGCGCCCATGTCGAACCCCTCCTTCAGCACACCGATCCTGATCCCCTTGCAGCCCTTGTCGAGGCCGGCAAGATAGTCCATCTCCAGCCCCGCCGGGATCCGGCCCCGCTGGCGCGGATCGAGCGGGTCCTCGCCGGCAATCGCGGTGAGCAGACGGGCGGTATTCTCCACCGTGTCGGCCATGGGCCCGAGATGGTCCATGGTCATCTCGATCATCATGGCGCCGGTATAGGGCACGAGGCCGTAGGTCGGCTTCAGGCCGACGATGCCGCTCCAGCTCGCCGGGATGCGGATCGAGCCGCCCTGGTCGCCGCCGATCGCCATGTCGATATCGCCGGCCGCGACGGCGGCGGCGTTGCCGTTGGACGATGCGCCCGTGGAATGGGTCGTCTTGTGCGGGTTGCGGACGGGGCCGTAGGCCGAGGTATGGCTCCCGCCGGAGAACGAGCAGTCCTCGCTGTTGGTCTTGCCGAGAATGGTCCCGCCGGCATCGAGCACACGAGTCACCACGGTGGCGTCGACGTCCGGGATGTACCCCTCCATCCCCTTGGCGCCGTTGATCATGGGGAAGCCCGCGACGCAGATCGCGTCCTTGATGCCGACCCGCTTGCCGGCGAGCACGCCATCCGCCGCGCCCTTGATTTCGCCCTTCACGTACCAGGCATTGTAGGGGTCCTCCGCCGGCCCCGGCCGGTAGGAGCCCGCGCGCGGGTATTTCACCGGAGGCTTGGTCTCCTGCATCGCGTCGAGGCGGCGGTAGCTGCGCAGCGTCCCCGCCATCATGTCGCTGTAATCGGCGGCGTCCGCGTCGCTCATCTCGAAGCCGAACGACTCGGCCATCTCCTGAATTTTTTGCGCGCTCGGCGGTACTGGACCTATCGGCATCCTGCTCTCCCTTGCTTCCCGAAGCCTCCCGGCGGCTCTCGAAATCGTCGCGCGCGGCTTTCTGGAGACTTTTCTGATCTGACGGAATCCTATGCATTTTCAAGCGGCTGGACCTGTGATTGAACGCACCCGCTCGCGCGGGATTTGGTGTGAACTGGTCTGTGAGGAGCGGACACCTGATGGAAGGGTTTTCAGTGTCGAAGCTCGACCCCTGATCAGGAGGCCGTCCGCTGACGGAGACGAAGACGAAGACACGCCAGAGCCCGCTACGCTGGCGCATGATCGCCGACATGACGGTGCGCAATCTGTCACCAGCCACACAGCAATCGTCCCCTTATGCGGTGGCCAAGTTCAGCCGCCATTTCAAGCACTCTCCAGACCGGCTGGATATCGAGGACGTACGAGCCTATCAGGTCCACCTCGTTTCACGGGAGATATCCTGGCCTTCCCTCAATCAGACGGTCCGCGCGCTGCGCTTTTTCTATGGCGCGACCTCGAATTGGTCCGAGATACCGGAACGGATCACCTATGCGCGCGAACCCAGGCCTCTTCCAGTCATCCTGAGCGCAGACGAGGTGTTGCGATTTCTCGAGGCCGTGCCGAACCTGTCCGCGCCCGCCGAGTAACCCCTAAATTGCGGACCCCGGTTCCAGCCTCACGCCAAGGTCAGCTCGTAATCCCGAGTGGCAGTCTCTTGCGCAGCCCTATAGATGAATCTTGCGCCGGCATTGACATACTTGCCTGACATGACGTGCTTGCGCAGTGTTCGGAGGCTGGGCTATGCTTCGTGGATGCTGGCCCTTGGGGCCCAGCGGCCGGCGGCCGGCGGCCGCTGGCCTTGGACCGACGAAAAAAGAAATGCAAGTCGTCGGCGCCGTTTGCCCCTGAAATCAGGGAGGAACGTCCAGTGAGATTCAACCGCAGAAACTTCTTCTTCGCCGCGTCCGGCGCGCTAGCCTACGCGAGCTCTCCGTTGGTGCTAAAGAGGGCTGGCATCGCTGGCGAGGAACCGATCCGTGTTGGCACCATTCTCGATGTTACGGGGGTCATCACGCAATATGGCCTGCCTCCGTCCCGAGCAATCACTATGGCAATCGAGGAGATCAACGCCGCAGGCGGCCTGCTCGGCCGCCCCGTGGAACAGTACTTCTACGATTCCCAATCGAATAATCAGTTCAATGCCCAGTACACCACGCAAGCCCTTGTCAGGGACAAGGTGGACGTCATTCAAGGAGGGCTAACGAGCTCGTCGCGCGAAGTCATGCGCCCCATCGTGCGGAAGTTTGGCGGACTTCTGTTCTACAATTCTCTTTATGAGGGCGGTGTCTGCGATCGTCGTCACGTGTGCTGCGCTTTGGTTCCCAGCCAGCAACTCCAGACTTCCATGAGTTACGTGATGAACGAGCTGGGCGGCAAGCGTGGGTATATTCTGGTCGCCGACTACAATTATGGCCACATTGTCAGCCGCTGGATGAAGAAGTTCATCGAGCAGGCCGGCGGCGAGGTCCTGGGCACTGAATACATTCCACTCGACGTCACCAACTTCGCTCCGCATATTGCGCGCATCCAAGCGGCCAAACCCGATGTTGTGTGGGACGGCCTCGTTGGCAGCTTCCATATCGCCTATTACAGGCAGTTCGAGGCGACCATCGGAAAGAAGAACATGATTGTGGCCTCCAACACATTCGGGACCGGTTTGCAGCAGCTTCAGCTCAGCCCTGGCGAAGGCGAGGGTATCGTCGTGGCAAGTGCGTTCTTCGACGATCTGCCAACCGAGAATGCGGCTAATTTCGTCAGGAAATATCAAGAGTTTGTTGGCAATAATGATTATGTCGGAGAGTACGCCGAGTACGGCTATCGCGGGCTCCACTTGTGGGCCAACGCGGTCAGAAAGGCGGGCTCGGCCGACGTTGACGCCGTCGTCGAAGCCCTCCCCGGCACTCAGTTCGAGGCACCTGGTGGTCTCGTCACGATCGACGGCCAGACCAACCACTGCGTCATGGACGTTCACCTAGTGCGCAGCAACCGCAGCCAGAGCTTCGACCTGATTGAAACGTTCGCGCAGCAGCAGCCGACGGGCACTCAGAGCGTCTGCAATCTCTTCGACAACCCGGACGACACCACGCAATACGATCCCAGTGTCTGATCGCTTGTGCGAGTGGGCCGCCCGTCCTTTGGCGGGCGGCTGCTCTTTGCGCCTCGATCCAATCTGATCCGGAGAGCGCGGCGTGGACGAGGTCGCGATCTACGCCTATCAGATCGGCCTTTCGTTTGCGATCTTCATTCTGATCAGCCTCGGCCTCGCCGTCATCTTCGGCATGATGGGCGTGATCAACCTCGCCCAGGGCGAATTCCTGATGCTCGGTGCCTACACGACCAGCCTGGCGACGCAGGCCGGCATCAATGTGTGGCTCACCTTTCTGCTCGCGCCGATCACCGTCGGCCTGTTCGGCATCCTTGTCGAGCGCGTCGTGATCCGTTGGCTCTACGGGCGCGTCATCGACACCTTGCTAGCCACCTGGGGATTGAGCCTGTTCCTGGTCGGTGGCATCACGCTGATCCTCGGCCCGATGGTCGAGAGTGCGCCGGCTCCGCTCGGCGGATTTCGCGTGGGCCAGTACACCATCGCCCAGTACAGCCTATTCATGATCGCCTTGGCCATCGTGTTGCTGGCGCTCACATACGGCCTGTGGCGCTACACCAGGTTCGGCCTCATCGCCCGTGCCACCATGCAAAGCCCGAAGATGGCGCGCGGGCTCGGCGTCAACACGAGCCTGGTCTACATGTTCACCTTCGGCTTCGGCTCGGCGCTGACGGGGCTCGCGGGGGCGGCCCTCTCGCCGATGGTCGGAGCGGCGCCGTCGATGGGCATGTTCTATATCGCGAAGGCGTTCATCACCGTGATCTCGGGCGGGCCCATGGCGCTCTTGGGCACGATCTCGGCTTCGGGCCTGTTCAGCTGGATCGACGGCGTGGTCGCGTACGTCTCGAGCTCGGTGATCGCCGAGATGTGCGTGTTGTTCGTCGCAATCATTCTGCTCCGGCTGCTGCCGCTGGGGATCACCGGACGATTTCGCAGAGGCATATAGGCATGCCCGCTCCCATCATCGGACTGGTGCCTGCGGCAAGCCGGCCACGCTGGTGGTGGTGGGCGGCCATCGCGCTCGGCACGGCCATCATGCTGAGCGTGCCCCAGTACGCCGACCTCGCGGCCCTGTTCAACATATCGGTCATCTTCCTCCTCGCGATCCTGGCGCTGAGCATGGGCTTCCTGTGGGGCTTTTGCGGCATGCTGAGCTTCGGCCAGACCGCCTTCTTCGGCCTGGGCGGCTACACCTACGCCGTTCTCTCGCTCAATTTCGGCGAGACGACCGGTGCATTCGTCGCGGCTCTCATTGTGCCCGCCCTGTTCGCTGCGGCGGTTGGTTACTTCATGATCTACGGCCGCATCAGTGGCATGTATTTCGCCGTCATCACGCTCGTTGTCACGCTGATGCTCGACAAGGGCATCCGCGCCACCTCGGGCGTCCAGTACGTCATCGGCGATGTCCGCCTCAACGGACAGAACGGCATCCCGGGCATTCCCTCGATCCAAGTGCCATGGAACCCGGACGTAACGCTGTTCCTCGACGGCGTGTACTATCTGTGCTTGGTTTTCCTGATCCTGGTCTACATCGGGCTGCGGCTCGTGCTCGTGACGCAGTTCGGCCGCGTGCTCGTCGGCATTCGTGAGAACGAGCGGCGGGTCGAGCTCTTGGGCTACGACACCCGCATCTACAAGCTCCTGGCGTTCGTCCTGGCCGGCGCGGTGGCCGGACTCGCCGGCGCGCTTTACGCGGTGTGGAACAACTTCGTCGCGCCCGAGATGTTCAACCTGAGCCAGGCCGCGCAGGTCGTCGTTTGGGTGATGGTCGGTGGCAAGGGCACGCTGATCGGGCCGATCTTCGGCACCGCCGTCGTCGTCTATCTCGCAAACCGCCTCGGAATCGCCAATGTGGGCCAGGTAACCGTCGTCCTCGGTGCAGTGCTCATGATTCTCGTGCTCGTCCTGCCCCAGGGGCTGGTACCGAGCGTCGGTTTGGTGCTCGGCTATTGCCGGGATTGGCTGGGTCGCCGCCTCGGTGGAGGGCGGAAGGCGTGAGCGCAGCGGCGGACCTCATTCTTGAATCGCGCGATCTGGAGAAGCGTTTTGGCGGCGTGCGCGCAATCGCGGGTGTCAACTTCCGGCTTGCGCGCGGCGAGCTGCGTTGTCTGATCGGACCCAACGGCGCCGGCAAGAGCACGTTCTTCAAGATGGTGACGGCGCAGCTGAGGCCGACCAGCGGGCGCATCGTATTCGACGGCGTCGATGTCACCCGCGCCCATCCGCACCAGATCAGCCGACTCGGGATCGGCATCAAGAACCAGGTGCCCGATGTGTTCGACGGCATCAGCGCCTACGAGAACATCTGGCTGGCGGCGCGCTTCCGCCACGTGGCGGCGGCGGCGCGGCGCATCGCCGACGAGGTTCTCCAGCGACTGGGCCTTACGGACATCGCCGAGCAACTGGTGGGCGAGCTGTCGCACGGCCAACGCCAGTGGGTCGAGCTCGGTATGATCATGGCGCTCGAGCCCAAGCTGATCCTGCTCGACGAGCCCACCGCGGGCATGACCGTCGAAGAGGTGCGGCGCACCGCGGAACTGATCCGTGAGGTGAACAAGACCGCCACGATCGTGGTCGTCGAGCACGATATGCAGTTCATCCGGCAAATTGCTGCGTGGATCACCGTGTTCCACCAGGGTCGGATCATGGTCGAGGACACGATGAAGAATCTGCAGAACAACCCGCAGGTGCGCGCCATCTACCTCGGGGGGTCGGGCGGTGCTTGAGGCCACCGACCTGCGCTCCGGCTACGGGCGGATCCCGATCCTCAGCGGGATCACCTTCTCGGTGGCGCAAGGCGAGGTGGTTGGTGTGCTCGGACACAACGGCATGGGCAAGACGACCCTGCTCCGCACGCTGGTCGGGGAGCTGCGCACGACGCACGGCACCATTCGGTTCGACGGTCAAGACGTGACGCACATGCCGATGCACAGGCGCGTGCGCGCCGGGCTCGGCTACGTCCCGCAGGGACGCGACATATTCCCTCAGCTCACGGTGATGGAGAACCTCCGGATGGGCGAGATCACCCGTGAGGGAGAGAGCGCCATCCCCGAGCTCCTCGAGCTGTTTCCAGTGCTCAACGAGCTCCTCGACCGTCCGGGCCGCGCCTTATCGGGTGGCGAGCAGCAGATTCTGGCGCTGGCCCGGTGTCTGGTCGGCCGGCCGAAGCTCCTGTTGTTGGACGAGCCGACGGAAGGGGTTCAGCCCTCGATCGTCGAGCAGATCGCCGAGAAGC
This sequence comes from Alphaproteobacteria bacterium, assembly GCA_965262755.1. GTDB lineage: Bacteria > Pseudomonadota > Alphaproteobacteria > UBA828 > UBA828 > WTGU01. The sequence continues at coordinate 325,791 of OZ253557.1, forward strand.
TCGTCCAGCTGACGACCATGTTCAACCTGACCGTACTGCTGGTCGAGCAAGACCTGCATTTTATCGCCCAGCTCGCAAATCGTGTCCTGATCATTCTGAGGGGTCGGATCGTGGCAGAGATCGAACCGGAGCAGCTCTCCGAGCAAGCGATCGTCGACGAGTATCTGGGCATCTGAACCGGCCGCCCAAGCCGCAAGAGCGAGATGGAGATCGACGAGTAGGTTGCGTGGAATCGACGCCGCGCTACGCAGGGCATTCAGAGGGAAACTCAGGGTGGTGACGAAAGGAGCGAGGATTGCCCGAACGCCAACACCCAACTGATCGAATTCGAAAGGCCGCGACTCAGGGCGGCGATCGGCGAGTGCTTGACAAGGTGTTGCAGCAAGCAGCCGACGACCTGCCGCACCATATCGAGCGGCTGCAGCGGTACATTCGGCAACCATCGATCTCTGCGACCCGCACCGGCATCGACGACATGGCTGCTATGCTGGCCGCCGAGATTGACAGGCTCGGCGGCGCCGGCCGCGTCATTGCCTCGCCCGAATTCCCTATCGTTTACGGTCGCTTCGATGTGGGTGCCGAGCGCACCGTTCTGATCCACGGCATGTATGATGTGACACCCGCCGACGAGGCGGACTGGGTGGTCCCGCCGTTCTCGGCAGCGCGGATGGCGCTCGGGGACCTGGGCGAGTGCATCGTCGGCCGCGGCGCCGAGGACACCAAGGGGCCGCTGTCATCCGTTCTGAGCATGCTGGCAAGCTTCAGACGCGCCGAGGTGCCGCTGCCGGCCAATGTGATCCTCGTCTTCGAGGCCTCGGAACTCGGCAGCGGCGGCCTTCCGGATTTCGTCGAACGGCATCGATCCGAGTTGCGGGCCGACGTCGCATACTGGCCCTGGCATACGCAGCGGTCCGACGGAACGGGAGTCGTTTGGCTCGGAGTCAAAGGGCTGGCTACATTGAAGCTTCGTTGCCGCGGTGGCGCGTGGGGCGGGCCGCGCGGCGGGGAGATCCACGGCAGCCATTCCGCCTGGATTGGGAATCCCGCCCATCGCCTGATCCAAGCGCTTGCCAGCTTGAGAACGCCGGACGATCTCGAGATCGCAATCGACGACTTCGACGTTGGCAAGCGTGTACCGACGGAAGACGACGAAAGGTTATTGCGGATTCTGTTGCAGCGTTTCGACAACCCCGAGCTCCTCCGGCAGACCGACTCAACTCGGTTTAAGCAGGACACCGTCGAGCAGGCTCTCCGGGCGCAGTGTTTCGAGCCCACCCTGAACGTCTCCGGTCTCCATGCCGGCGTTGTCATCGAAGACGGCCACAAGGTGATCGTCCCGGGCGAAGCCGTCTCCAGCATCGATATCCGCCCCGTCGCGGGAATGACCATCGAAGGAACGATGGCAGCAATTCGCCGGCATCTCGACGCCCGCGGCTACGAGGACATCACGCTCGAGCTCTTGAACGGCTATGTCGGCGGCGGCACACCGTTCGGAAGCTGGCCGGTTCGAGAGCTTCTCGCTACCTACGACGAGATGGGCATCGCGCTTGAAGTGTGGCCCTGCGCTCCGGTTTCGATCGCTGCCGGTCTCTTCACAGATCGGCTCGGCATGCCCTGGATCGCCACGGCGCCCGGTCACGCAGGGCGCAAGCACGCCGCCAATGAGTATCTACAGGTCGAGGGCTACCGCCGCGCGATCGACTTCATTATCCGCTTGGTGTGGCGCCTTGCACGCGCCCCGCCTCGCTGAGCGCTCCCGGCGAAGGACGCCCGACGCGTCTCGTCCATCTGCGGTAGCCCGGCCGGGGCGCCGCCAGCGTGGTTGGCCCTGGTGAGAAATGCGGGCTAGGAGCGTGCGCCGCAGAAGTCTTGATGCTGGGCGATTGGCGCGCGACCGCCGGAGAGGTGGGGTCTTGGCCCGCGTGTAGACATCTGGCCCGCCCGACACTGGGATGGAAATCCCCGACCGGAAGGCCGCAACGCAAGAGATTCGCGTTTCATACGCGCTCGATGGGTACTGCGCGCCCCGGAGCCAGTGCGTTGCCGCCGGGCCCGGACATAGTCCTTCACGATGCAGACTGTGTCAAAACGTCGGAGAATCGCTCGAAATGTGATTTCAGCCCATTGGTTGAATTGTCAGTGTTAATGAAATCAATGACTTAGCAGGCTGCACTTTTCAGAAATCAAGCAGACTCACTCGAAAATCTGAATTCAATGACGTTTTCACACGGTCTGGATGGTATAGCCGCCGCTGAACCCGTGCTCGTCCCGCAGCCGCTCGAAGATCCGATGCGCCGTGTGGCGCTGCTTGCGCGGCACGTCCGGATCCGTGTCCGCCTCCAGGATCGCGTCGACGATGCCGGTGAACCCGTCCAGCTTGGGCCGCCGGACCGGCTTCGTCCGGCGGTAGCCCGGTGGCGCCGAATAGCTCAGCATCTTCTTCACCGTCCGGCGGTCGATGCCGAACCGCCGGCCCGCCTCGTGATGGCTCAGACCCTCGTCGACAACCGCCAGTCGAACCGCCGCATAGAGTTCCACGCCGTACATCTCCTGCCCCTCGTCGCAACCGACAAGGGACCATGAGTGGCACAATTTTGCGCCGCCGCGACCGGACCGCCCGGACGCCTCGCGTGGAGCATTATTCCTCCGCCGTTAACACGCCCGATGGCGTCGGCCTGGGACTCCAGCAGCGCCGTCGCCTTGCCGATCCAGCCAGCCAGTGTCGAGCGGTCGAGATCGATACCGTCCCGGCGCCTGATGAAAGCGCTCGCACCCGCTACAGGCCACCCGGCGTTGCAGCGTGCGCAGAAGCTTGTCTGGATAGCGGCCTGGGCACTCCGCCTGCACGCACGAACGGCAAAAGGTGAACACGTCAGCCGACGGTCATTCTACACGCCCATCATCGCTCCGATGGCTTGGCCGATGCTCTCGGCCGCGGCCTCGATTTCCCGGTCCCCGAGATGGGCGTAGCGCAGCGTCATGCGTACATTGCTGTGGCCGAGCAGTCGGGATACGACCGGCACCGGTACCCCGTTCATCACCGCGTGGCTCGCCAGCGTATGACGCAGGTCGTGAAGGCGGACATCCTCGATTCCGGCTTCCTGCCGGACCCGGTACCATAGCGGAAGGTTGAGACCGCGCGGACGGGCCGGGTCGCGCGGTGAAGGAAACACGAGCGGGCTCCCGCATTCCGGCTGCCGTTCGAGAATGCGTCGGGCCCCTGCGTTGAGGGGCACATTTCGCGGTCCGGTCTTGCTGTCGGCCAAAGCGAGCACGTCGTCTCGGACCTCGGACCAGCGCAGCTGCACGATCTCGCTTCTGCGGCATCCGGTGAGCAGCAGAAGCCGAATGATGTCAGCCTGCTGCGTGCGGCTCTCGCCGGACTGGTCGTCGAGGACCTTGTGGAGGCGGCCGATCTCCTCGCGGGACAGGAAGCGGGTAAGGGCGGAACGTCGATTTCTTTTCACGCCGCGCGCGGGATTCGCGTCGATGTGGCCGCAGGCGACGGCGAAGTTCATGATTTGTCGCAAGAGGTCGAGAGCATGGTTGGCACCGCCCGGGGCGGTCTGGCTGTATGCGTCGAACCAGCGCCTGATCTGCGCCGGGGATATACGATCCAATGGCTTCGATCCGAACGCCGGCAAGAGCTGCTTGGCAAGGACGTATCGCACCCCCTTCCGCGTCGATGGCTTGTATCGGTTGAAGTGGGCTTTCTTCCACGCGTCGGCGACGAAACCGCGGAACGATGGCACCGAGAGGCCGATCTCCTCAGGCTCGCGTTCGTTGCCGGGTGCCGCGGATAGGACATGGCACTCGCGGCGGACCTGCTCGACTGTTTTCAGCGCCACCGGGCCGAGGGACGTCTTGCGAGTCCCGCCACCCGTCTTGAGCAGGAAAATCCAGCTGCGTCCACCGGACGGCCGAACCCGGACCCCGAGACCGGGCAGGCGGCCGTCCCAGACCGTATATTCGCGCTCGCGGGGGCGCAGGCGGGCGATGGCCGCGTCGGTGAGCCGCACGTGTTTCTCGCGCACCAACGCTCAGCCCTCCAGCACGGCGCCGACTGTCTCGGCGGCCTCGTGGACCATTGTGTCGGCAAGATGCGTGTATTTGAGCGTCGTCTCCGGACTGCGGTGTCCGAGCAGTTTTCCGATCGCGAGGATGGTCTTGCCCTGTCTCAGCGCGAGGCTGGCATGCGTGTGCCGCAAATCGTGAAGGCGCACGCCGCACAGGTCCGTTTCCGTACGGACCCGGCGCCAGAACCTGTTCAGCCACTCTGCGCTCCGAGGGCGGTTCCCTTGCGCGGCCTGAAAGACCCATGGGCCGGTTCGCTCCAGTGCATCGAGAATGCGCCTGGCCGGCTGCGACAGCCACACGGTTCTGGGGCCTGTCTTGCTGTCGCGGAGGAACAAATGGCCCTCGCGGTAATCCGACCAGCGCAGCGTCAGGATCTCGCTCTTGCGGCATCCCGTAAGCAGGAGAAGGCGGATGACCGCAACCTGCCCTGGTCGACGGTCCGCATGGGCCGACAGCGTTGCGGACAACCGGCGGATCTCTTCGTCGGACAGGAAGCGTTCGCGCCCCTTCCGGCGGTATCGCCTGATGCCCCGGCAGGGGTTGGACCCCTCGGGCCGAAGGCCCATCGCTTCCGCCTCCCGCATGATGACGGAAAGCACCGGCATGGAGCGATCCGCCGCAACCGGCGTGGCGTGCAGCGAGGCGAACCAGTTCCGGACGTCGTCCCTGCCGATGTCCGCGATCCGGCGCCCGGCAAAGTGCGGCAGGAGCTGATTGCGCAGGTAACATCGGTTCACGTAGAGGGTCCCCGACTTCCAGACCCGCTCGTGACGCCGGAACACGGTCTCGGCGACGGCCTCGAAGAGTCCTTCGGCCGTTTCGCAGGACACATCCTCGCCCCGCCGGATCGCGGCGAGCATCGCGGTGGCTCGAGACCGTGCCTCGCGGACATCCATCGTCGCGGCGTCGCCGACGATCTTCCAGACGCGCTCTCCCCGATGCTGGCAATGGACGAAGAAGCGTTTGCGGCCCGAGGGCAGCATTCGGACGCCGAAGCCCCTGAGTTTGCTGTCGCGGAGAACGTAAGCCGTCTTGCGGGGCTTGAGCGCCCTGATACGGGCCTCGGTGAGCGTGGTCCTGGACATGTTCATCCTCCCGGTTGCGGTTGCAGCCGGGGAACGGACAGTTGCAGAATCCGTTCCCCGGCACCAAAATGCGGGAGAAAAAACGACCCTATTTCAGATACTTAGCACCGAAGGTGCGCTGCGCGGTGTGCAACTCCTTCTCCAGCCGCGCCACTTTCGCCTCGAGCTCGCGCACCTTCGCGCTGAGCGGGTTATGCTCGGCAGGCTTGGCGCCGCGCTTGTTCGGGGTCAGGCCCCGCAACGAGCCTTGACGACGCGCTTTGCGCCAAGCCGACAGGTGGGAGGTGTACAACCCTTCCCGGCGAAGCAGCCGTCCGACCTCGCCGGGCTGCGTGCAGCGGTCGGCCTCCTCTAGGATTCGCAGTCGATACTCGGCGGTGAACTGGCGCCGCTTCGGCTTGGCTACCACCTCGGGGTCCGGCGCCGGCCTCGCGCCGCTCGCTCGGGCTCTGGGGGTCTCGTCGCTCCGCTCCTCAACCCCCAGAGCCCGAGCGCCCATCTCGTTCAATGCCATCGATTCTCTCTCTGTGACCATCGGTTCTCGTCTCCACCGCCCCACAGTAATTCCAAGGGGTGCAGGTGTCTCATCGATGTTGGCAGAGAGGGCCTGATGACGTCGGCACTCGAGCGAACCCAGCCAACGCGCAACCCGCCCCAGAAGACTTTGCTGATCGAGTCGATAACGACTGTGTTCGGATGTCTCATTGTTGCGGACAGAGGAAGGGGGGGCGGGCTACCAAGCGTCACATGGGAGAGCGATGAATCCTCGACGAGCAAGGCATCAGTCGACTCAAAGACATCGGCGGCGAGGCGCCGCGCTGAGTCAGGCAACACGCTGCCCGTTGGATTGTGGAAGCTGGTAACGAGGTAAACCAGTCCGCCGGGCCTTTCGGCTAGCGCGCGCGGGATGTGTTCGATGTGGCTGCCGTCCGCCGCAACCGGTAGGGCAGTTGGGTCAGTGTCACTGGCGTGCAGAAAGTCTACGGCGCCTGAATACGAAGGATCCTCAATGACGATCGGTCCCCCGGAAGCGACGGCATCAGCCATCACGAGTGACAAAGCTTGCTGCGCGCCGGAGGTGACGAGGATCTCTTCCTCTTTTGTGGGAAAGCCCCAGTCGGTGTAGTGCCTGGCAATCGCCTCTCTAAGAGACGGCGTGCCGACGGTTGCGTATCCGTGGGTTGCTAACAGCGTGTCGAGATCGGCACCAGTCAGCGCGGTCTGTACGGCCTCACGAACCTCGTCCGACGCTGGCATCTTTGCCAACGTAAACCAGATCATTTCCCGGTCGGGAAGGAGTGCGGTCCGCAGAAATGGATTGGAGAGGATTGCCTCTTGGTGTCGGTCGGGTGCCGGCGGACTCTCGCGCACCCGGCTTCCGCTCCCGCGGCGGCTCTCGATGTGACCCGACCCACGCAGTGTCTTCAAAGCACTCGCGACCGTGCCCCGGCTGATGCCGAGGATGTCGGCGAGAACCCGTTCAGGGGGGATCCCCGACCCTTTCGGCAGATCTCCATGATCAATCGCTTTCACCATCGCGGTCGAGAGGCGGTGATGTAGGGAACCCGGCCCCGTGCGCCAATCTCCGAGGACATCTGAGATCGTTGGCTCGCGCGAAGGGTGCGTTTGCCTGGCAGTTGAGTCGCTGCGCGCCGCGGCTTCGTCACCCGCAGAGCTCCTCATTGCTTGCACTCTTTGGTATTGCTTTTTCATGGTCCACTCTATGGTCCACTCTGAGCATTTGGCATTCACTAGCATGAAGCTTATCACTGATTCCAGTGCCGCTCCCCGCCGAAATCTGGATCAGGTTCGCGTGGGAGCGTCCGAGAAACACATTAACTCATTGAGTTAAATACCAATATGGTTTCCATGACGCTCAGTGAGTTGTCCTTATGCTTGGACGAGGCCGGTTAAAGCCAATCCTGCTTATCCATGACACTCCGCCATGAAGGGTGTATGTTCTCAATATGTTCCCTATAGGGAGGTCACAGATATGGCGTTCAAGGTGGCATCGCGGGTGCGCGGATTGAGCGACGAGGGGTTTCGGAAGACCTTCGGCACGGAGGAGCAGTGTCGCGCGGCGCTGGTTCGGCTGCGCTGGCCGGGCGGCTTCGTCTGTCCCGCTTGCGGTCATCGCGGGCATTGCGAGCTGGCGGCCGGGGGCTCTACCAATGCAACCGCTGCAAGAAGCAGACATCGCCCACGGCGGGCACGATCTTCCATTCGACCAAGTTGCCGCTGAGGCTCTGGTTCGCGGCCATCCATCTGATCGTGACGGCCAAGAACGGCGTCTCGTCGGTGGAACTCGGCCGCCGCCTCGGGGTCAAGCAGCCGACGGCCTGGGCCATGAAGCACAAGATCATGGCGGTGAAGGCCCGACGCGAGGGGGAGAAGCGGCTCTCGGGCCGGGTGGAGATGGACGATGCCTATCTCGGCGGCAGGCGCTCCGGCGGCAAGCGGGGCCGCGGCGCGGCGGGCAAGACGCCCTTCGTGGCGGCGGTCTCGACCGGCCCCAAGGGGCGCCCACGCAAGCTCAAGCTGGCCCCGGTCAGGGGCTTCCGCAAGCGCGAGATCGCGCGCGGCGCGGCGCATTGGCTGGCTCCGGGAAGCGCGGTCGTCACCGACGGCCTCGGCTGTTGGCGTGTGCTCGGCGAGGGCGCCTACACCCATCGCCCGGTCCGCACCGGCTCGGGACCCAAGGCTGCTCGTGTGGCCTCGTTCAAATGGGTCAATACGACGCTCGGCAATATCAAGAGCGCGATCACCGGGACCTACCGCAAGCTCGGCCCCGACCATGCCGAGCGCTACCTCGCCAGCTTCGCCTGGCGCTACAACCGGCGCTATCAACTCCAGACCATGATCCCGCGCTTCGTCCACAGCGCCGCACGAACCAGCCCCATGCCCTACCAAACCCTCATCGCCGGATGAGAATCAGGGATAAGCAGGTTCTGATTTGACCGGTTTATGTACCAGATGAGTTGACCGCTTTTGTTGTTGTGGTTGGCCTGTGGGGAAGTGGTCAGGCGCGGAGCGGCTGTCCACTTGTCCACAGGCACCTGGCCGGTCGCGTCGAAGCGGCTCACGCAGCCTGCCGAGTTTGGTTGTCGATGGGCTCGCCCGTAGCCCGGTATCGTGCCAGGCATCTGGGGCCGTGGAAGATGGCCAGCGTTCCGTCTGGATACTCGTGCACTCTGACCCTAGCCTTGACGTAGTGGTGGCGATGTCGGTCGGGCGGGATCTGCATGCTCAGGCCGCGATAGCGCACGGTGTTGTCGTTGCCGACGACGCGGTCTGCGTGGACGCAGAGGATGTCTCGTCAAGCGCGCCCGCGAAGGGCACGAAGGCGGCGCCGTCCGCCTCGGCCGGGGTCGCGAAGCGGGCATTGTGGAGCGGCAGATAGACCTCCTTGAGGAAGCGGTTGGCCTGGTCGATCTCGGTGATGCCGGCGAGCCTGAGTTCCTGGGGTAAGCGCTTCTGCAGGGTGCCGAACATGCGCTCGGACCGCCCCCTGGCCTCGAGCGAATAGGCCGCAATCAGCTCGATGTCGAGCTGCCGAAGCGCACGGCCGACCTGGGTCGGCTTGTCCTTGTCCACCGTGCCGCCGGCGTCCGGCGTGTGCCAGTAGTGGCTGGCCCGGTCGGCATAGAGCGAGCAGAACAGCCCGCGTGCCCGGATCACCTCGGAGAGCGCCCGGAAGCTCGACATCGTGCCCTCTTCCTCGACGAAGAAGGCCGAGTAGATCTCGCTCGTGGCGTCGTCCATGGTGACGATCAGGTCCCACCAGCAGCCGGGCACCCACGCGTGGCGCGAGCCGTCCTGGTGCAGCATCATGCCGGGGAGCGCGCGCCGCGGACGCTTGCGCCGGTGTGCGCCACGTCTGGGTGCCGGGCGCATGCGCCCATGCGCCTGCAAGGTCAGCCGCACCCAGTTGTAGCTGCGCGCGCAGCCGTGCTCGGATACCAGCTTCTCGTGGAAGTGCTTGGCGGTGAAGTCCCAGTAGCGGGTGTCGAACAGCTCAAGCACCCCTGCCACCTCGTCCACCGGCGCACGCCGCGCCGAGACCCGGCCCAGGCGGCGGTCGTAGAGACCCTCCGCGCCATCGGCCTCAAAGCGATCGCGCCAGCGCCGGAAGGTCCGCTCCGAGGTGCCCAGAATCTCCGCCGCCTCGGCGTGGCTCAACCGCCGCGCCCTGGTCCGCGCATAAACCTCTTCGAACTTCATCAGTCTCAGTCCCTGTGCCCGCTCCGTCCGACGCATCGCCTCCCTCCACACCGTAGAGGCGTTCTAAAACCGGACAGATCATCTGGTACATGGACCGGACATATCGTGTGTTACCGACAGCCAATTAGTAAATTGGCTTGATAAGTGGTCTTGCGTGTGCTGGACTACCCTGGTCCAGATAGCCGATCTTCTCGATAAAGGATCAGGCTAATGAAGATTTCTTGGGGAGGCCAACGCATTCGATTACGGCCGAACCCATTTCGGCAAACCAAAGAAGGAGAGCTTCAATGAAAACCAAGAAGCGCGTATATCGAACGACCCTGCGAAGGATGACTCGCATTTTGCCAGCGTTGGCGCTGGTGGCTGCGGGCTGGGGGAGTGCTGAGTCGAGTGCAGCTTCAGACGACCCGATCATCATCGGTGCGGCGATCGCACTCAGCGGCTTTATGGAGCTGTCTGATGGTCAGCCGTTCAACGGGTTCAAACTCAAGGTCGATCAGGTCAATGCAGCCGGCGGCATAAACGGCCGCATGATTGAGATCATCGTAGAGAACACCAACTCCGAGAAGACGAAAACCAGACAAGTTGCGGAGTCGTTGGTCGAAAAAGGCGCCGAGCTCATGGTGGTGACATGCAACTTCGACTTCGGGGCGCCGGCGGCCCAGGTTGCCCAGGAGAACGGAATCGTCAACATCACTTTGTGTGCTGCCTCACCGCGGTACGGCGTGCAAGGCATCGGGCCGTTGGCCTATTCCCCGGCACCGGCCACGTACTACGAGGGCCATATTATGGCCGAGTTTATCAAGAAGCGTGGCTGGACCAGGCCCTACGTCCTCGAAGATCAGGGACTCGACTATTCGCGCGAAATCTGTGACGGGTTTAGGACTCACTGGACAGAGAATCTCGGTGGAACGCTTGCCGGCGACGATGAATTCCAGAACAACCAAACCTCAATCGCAACAGAGATCGCTAGTATCCTCGCGTCGGACGCTGACTCGATTGCAATCTGCACGTATTCCCCTGGCGGCCCCGTGGCGTTGCGTCAGATTCGCGCTGCTGGAATCGATCTGCCGATTGTGACGGATCTTGCCATGACCGGTACATACTGGGTCGACGCAGTACCGGGCATCAGCAACTTCTTCACCGTGGCTAATGCGTCTGTCGCAGGTGACGACCCGGACCCGAGGATCAATCAATTCGTCGCCGAATACGAGGCGGCATATGGAGCGGTCGATCTCGACTACTCGACCGAGGGCTACACGGCGGCCGAAGCGCTCCTTCTCGCCCTCGAGAGGACCGGTGGAAACACGGACGGGGAAGCCATAGCGAAAGAGCTCGACGCAATGACGAACGAGCCCACACTTCTCCCGACCACCTACACTCCTTTAATCCACATCAATGCAAGTCGGCCCTTGCGGATCCTTGAGTATGTGGATGGTGTCCCGCGGTACCACGACACGCTGACGAGCAGCGTGGCACCGGATCTGAAGCTCGGCATCACCAATTAAGGACAGCGATGTTGGCGATGTTGCGCCGTTCCAGAACACCCCGTCCCTCGAGCTCAGAAGTCGAGGGACGGGGCCTGGAAGTCAAGAACGTGTCCGTATCGTTCAACGGCCTCATCGCCCTCGCAGATGTCGACATCCGGGTCGAGGAAGGGGAGATCCTCGGGTTGATAGGGCCAAACGGTGCTGGCAAGACAACAATGGTCAATATCATCAGCGGTCATTACACCCCTGATAGCGGCCAAGTCTTGATTGCCGGCAAAGACGTGACGGGACAGCCACCTGATTGGATCTGTCGTCAGGGTTTGGGTCGCACGTTCCAACGAGTAAGACTGTTCCCGGAGCTCACCGTCGAGGAAAACGTTGAGGCCGCGGCGCTGAAGTCCGCTCGCGGACAGAAGCGGCGGTCGACGCGTCATGTTGCTCGCGAGCTGTTAGCAGCACACGGACTACATGCAGTTGCGCACCTGAAAGCCCGTACGTTGCCCCATGGCGACCAACGCCGCCTCGGACTTGTTCGGGCCCTCGCGACTAGACCGTCGTTTCTGCTGCTCGACGAACCTGCTGCTGGCCTCAATGAATCCGAGACTGAGGAAATGCTGCATACCATTGCTTCGATCCGTGAGGATCGCGGCTGCGGCGTTCTGGTGATTGAGCATGACATGGGATTGATCATGCGGCTCTGTGACCGAATCCAAGTTCTCAACGGCGGACGTACGATCTGCATTGGAACGCCTGACGAAGTGACAGCAAGCCCAGAAGTGATCGAAGCGTATTTGGGCTCTGATCCCGATGAAGCAGCTCTGCAAAATGAGAAGACCAATGCTTCGAGTTGAGAATCTAAGCGTCCGTTATGGTCCGGTCATCGCCGTCGAGGACATGTCATTTACGTGCGAGGCTGGCGAAGCGATCGCATTCGTGGGACCCAACGGCGCCGGAAAATCGAGCGCGGCAAACGCAATCGCAGGCGGGCTCCCGCCCTCTAGCGTAAAGGGCCAGATTGAGGTCGATGGCACGCTGTTGACTGGACGCTCGGCGGAACAGAGAGCTCGGGCCGGAGTAATGCTCGTGCCCGAGGGGCATCGGGTTTTCGCTGGCTTGACCGTACGCGAGAACCTGAACCTCGGGGCCACAGTGCGAAGGGATCGTGGCTCGATCGATCCCGACATAGACAAGATGTTCGAGCGTTTTCCGGTTCTTGGTCGGCTTGCCGACCGCCCCGGGGGCACGTTGTCTGGTGGAGAGCAGCAGCAGTTGGCGATGGCGCGCGCGTTGATCGCTCGACCGAAGGTGCTGTTGCTCGATGAGCCTTCACTGGGATTGGCGCCACTGATTGTCAACGAGGTGTTCAAAGTATTGCGTGAATTGCGCGAGGAGAACATCGCGATCGTGTTGGTTGAGCAGATGGCTTTGAGAGCAATGAACTTCGCTGATCGTACGTTCTTGTTACGGAACGGGCGCGTTGACGCAACAGCGGCGGACGCCAGCGGTCAGGAGATGATTGCCGCGTATTTCAGTCAAAAGATTGGATCTAAATCGAGATGACCGAGCTCTTACTGCGAATAAATTGAGATGGCTGAGGTCTTACAACACATAGTAAATGCCGTCAGTCTTGGCAGCCTTTTTGCGCTCTTCTCACTAGGGATCGCGCTAATATTCGGCGTTGCCAGGATCATCAATTTCGCAGCGGGTGAGTTCCTAACGTTCGCAGGCTACACCATTTTTGTAACGGTGGGTCTTGGGTGGCCGTGGCCGGTGGTCATCCTCGTATCGATAGCTGTCGTGGTTGTCCTCGCCCTGTTGATGGAGAGATTGGCGTTCCGTCCGATCAGGGGAGCCCCCGCGACCACTCTGCTTATTGTCTCTTTCACGCTGAGTGCCTTGTTAACGAACATTCTATTGTCCGCGTGGGGGGGACGGGCCAAGACCGTGGACTTCGGCAGCGATCTGGTGACGCCGATCTTTATCGGCTCGGTACGAATGACGTTGCTCGATTTGGTTACGATCGGCGTCACGGCTGCCTTGATCCTAGGGCTAACTCTTGTCCTCCGTCGAACTCGGATCGGTACGCAGTTGCGCGCCGCCGCCGAGGACTTTGGGATGGCACGACACCTTGGAGTGCATGCGAACGTCGTGATAGCGACAGCGTTCGCAATTAGTGGGGTCCTTGCGGCAGTGGCCGGTATCATCCTCACGGTTCGTATCGCCACACTGACCCCGGCGTTCGGAACGCAGGCGGTCATCGTCGCGTTCATCGCAACCGTCATCGGCGGATTGGGTAGCCTCACAGGGGCCGCTATCGGCGGTTTCTTTATTGGAGTGCTCACAATTGTCCTAGACGCGACGATGCCGGACGGCATTCAGCCGTTCCGAGACGCGTTCGTGTTTGGACTGGTCTTGATCATACTTCTTGTTCGACCCCGTGGTCTGATCCCGACACCAACCGGGGAGCGCGTGTAGTGACAACGATGCTCCACCGCGGGATGGCTCGCTCATGGGGCCTTGTATCGCTGATCCTCCTGCTTCTGATCCTCGCAGGGACAGTGACCGGACTGTCGGGTGATGCCGAGCGGACAATGACCGTGGGCTTGATCAACCTCGTTCTGGTCGTGGGACTCTATGTCTTCATCGGGAACTCGGGCGTGGTCTCGTTCGGTCACGTCAGCTTCATGGCAATCGGTGCATACGTGGCTGGGCTCTTGACCATCCCTGCCATAGCCAAGCCTGTAATCATCCCGAACATGCCTGACTTCATACTGAACAACACGCTCGGGACCACAGAATCGATCTTGATAGCAGGTGCTGTAGCGGCTCTTTTCGGACTTATCGTCGGCATACCATTGGTCCGGTTGACAGGACTCGCTGCTGGAATTGGCATGTTCGCCGTCCTGCTGATCGTCAACAACGTGTTCACGCACTTCGAGCCGAGTCCCTCCGGGTCAGGCTCACTGACCCGTGTCCCGACCGAAACATCCCTGTACTCAGCACTCGTGTGGTCGCTCGTCGCGCTCACAATTGCATACTTCTTCCAGACTTCTCGGGTTGGATTGCTCTTACGAGCAACGCGCGAAGACGCCGTCGCAGCAACAGCAATAGGCATCAACGTGGCCCGGTACCGATTAGCGGCTATGGTCGTTAGTGCGTTTATTACCGGACTTGGAGGCGCGCTGTTTGCCCAATACGTCGGCACGTTTGGAGCCGACGCTTTCTTTCTTCAAGTTACGTTCCTGACTCTGGCGATGCTCGTGATTGGTGGCGTCAACAGCCTTTCAGGAGTTGTAGTTGGCACCGCCTTTATTACGGTGATCTCGCATGTGCTTGATCGTTGGGTCAACGGCGACTCCGTTGCTGGAATCAGCATAGACCTACCCCCCGGAGCCCGCGAGATCGCGGTCGCTCTCATCATGGTCGCCGTTCTTGTGTTGCGACCACAGGGACTGACCGGCGGCCGCGAGTTCGAATGGCCTTTCAAAACAAAGCACGGGGATGACCGGTCCGATTCAATGGACATGCCGCCGGCTGCGGCTGCAGAACCGATAGGTGGCCTGAGAAAATGGCTCAACCGTCACCGGGAGAGGAAACTGTGACCATCATCGATAGTCATGCTCATCTGTTCCGCCGCGCGCATTGGGACGAGGCATCGGTGCGGACTTGGCTCGCACCATTTGGGCTCGATCCCGATGTCATGGATGTCGACACCGACGAACTCATGGAAAGCATGGCGAGCGCGGGCGTCGAACAGGTGGTTTTCTTGGCTTTCAACGCAGCCCGCCACCTGAGTATTCACACGCCGAACGACTACGTCGCTGCCGAGCGCGACCGCTTTCCAGGTCGAGCGATCGGTTTCGCTTCGGTCGACCCGATCGAAAACACGGCCGTCGCTGAACTCATCGACGCGGTGGAAAACATGGGGCATCGGGGTCTAAAGCTCGCCCCGACCTATCAGTCTTTCCATCCGCAGGATCCTCGAGCCTACCGAGTCTACGCTGCGTGCGAAGAGCGTGGTGTACCGATCCTGATCCACCAAGGTTGGACGCCGAACCGCCTGGCCCGCATGGCGTACCAGCCCGTTGTCCAGCTCGACGACATCTGCAAGGCCTTTCCAGAGCTTCGCATTATCGTTGCCCATGTCGGGATGCCGGCAACGACCGACACCCTCCACATGATGTTCACGTATCCGCACGTCTACGCTGATGTCGCCGGACGCAACTTCCCTCAATATGGAGGGGGTTCCCGAACAATGTTTGAAGACGTGTCAGACGCGAAGGCCCTCGGTGTCTCGCACAAACTTTTTTGGGGGACAGATGCTCCGTGGGGCGATCCAGCCTCATCTATCGCAACGTTCCGAAGCATTGTCGATCACGCAAATCATGCGGACCCATCGCGACCTGTACCCACTCAAGCCGATATCGACGGAGTTCTCGGGGGGAACTTCCAACGATTCGCTGCTGAGCTCGGATGGACGGAGGTTACGCAGCCATGACGAAGGATATTCCGAACGGTCGCCTGGCGGGCAAACGCGCCATCGTAACCGGAGGCCTATCCGGGATCGGTAGGGCCATCGTTACCTCCATGGTTCACGAGGGAGCGCGAGTGACGATCGTTGATTGGGCGGACACTTCCCGGGATGACGGGCTGAGTGCCGACTCAGTGGTTGAACACTGCGGAGCCGACAACTTCGTTAAGGCGGATATTTCCGAGCCTGATGCAGTCAAGAAGCTCTTCCGCGACGCTGGCGAAGTCGACGTTCTTGTCAACAACGCAGGCGTGACTGTTTTCAAACCGCTGTCGGAGTTGACCGTCGAGGATTGCGATCGACTCCTCCGTGTGAACGTTCGGGGAGTATTTCTCACGACCCAAGCCGCCGCGATGGCGTGGCAACGGGACGGTAGACAAGGGTCGGTCGTGAATATCGCCTCCAACTTGGCGTTCGTCGGCGCTCCCGAAGCCTCGCTCTACTGCGCGACGAAAGGCGCAGTCGCAACCTTCACGAAGGCAGTCGCTGCTGAACTCGGACCGGATGGCATACGGGTAAATGCGGTGTGTCCGGGAGCCGTCGAAACGGAATTCAACCGCGACTACCGGGCGACAGGGGCGCAGGAGATCTGGGAGGCGGCCACGCCACTCAGGAACCCAGGTTACTCAGTGCTAGCGAGTGCAGATCGTATAGCGCCAGCAGTCGTGTTTCTCGCCTCCGATGAGGCAAGGCACATAACCGGAGCATCGTTGCTCCTCGACGGCGGAGCAAACGCGACTTAGCAAACGCGACTTAGCGCACGCGAGGAAGAATTTCCAGACAGCCACAGGGAGACCAAGCGAACATGTCGACAAAAATATCATCCGAGAAACCCGCCGCGCCCTATTCCGCGGC
Source organism: Alphaproteobacteria bacterium (assembly GCA_965262755.1). Classification (GTDB taxonomy): domain Bacteria; phylum Pseudomonadota; class Alphaproteobacteria; order UBA828; family UBA828; genus WTGU01. Next base: position 342,050 of record OZ253557.1, read on the forward strand.
CGCCCGCGCCGGCGATCTTATTTTTACCTCCGGCCACCTCCCGTTCGATGTTGAGACCGGTGCAAAGGTTGCGGGCGGAATAACTGAACAAACGCACAAAGTAATGCAGAACTTGGCACGAACGCTTGAGGACGCAGGCTCGAGTATGGAGCAGGTCGTGAAAGCCACAGTGTTGTTGCGCGACCGCGACGACTGGGCAGCCATGAACGAGGTCTATTCGCAGTACCTCGGCGAAACCCGGCCCGCGCGGATGGCGATCACAGCGGGCGAGATGAAAGATGGTGCACTTGTCGAGATTGAGGTGGTCGCTCGTGCTTCGTAACCGCCCCGTCACTTCGTCTAGCCTTGGGTAGATGCTCTAACCCAAGGTCCGTTGGATATTTAGGAATACGAGTTCGAGGAGGACTTCAGAAATGGCCCGTCAAGTAGAACTTCGTTTTGAGCACCGCGCGGTTAGCTGCGTCGCTGATCTGTTCGACGAACTGGCCCCAAACACGTGCACTGCTATTTGGGATGCGCTTCCGCAGGGCGTCAACGCCTTCCATAGCAAATATGCGCGGAACTCGGTCTACACACTCGTCCCAGCCTTCACAGACGACTACCCCGGGCTTGAGAACCCCACACTCACCCCAACCGCAGGCGATCTCTGTTTCTTCTGGTTCAAAGGCGCCGACCTTGGCAGCGGAGGGTACGGATTCACACCCGATCTCCTCCCGGCGTCAGGTAGCGGCTTTATTGCCGAACTATCGCTTCACTACGCGCGCAACAACCTGTTGCTCAGTCCTGACAGTGGGTGGGTGCCAGGTACTTTGTTCGGATCTGTTGTCGAAGGCCTCGAGGAGATGGCCGAGGCATGTGAGGACTGTTGGCTCAATGGCGTCGCCAACGAGAAGTTGACGTTTAACCGGATCTAACGGTGGCCGATCCTGTGAACATGGCCGTTTGCGGCCTGCTCCATGATCGCCGGCGAGAGTACGGTCGGACATCCAATTGAGAGGAGGTTACATTGAATGCAATCCAAATAGGGACGGTCTCAGCTGAGCTTGCAGAGCAGCTGATTCGAGATACTGCCGCGAGAGCCCTGGAGCTCAAAAGGCCGATGGCGATTTCGGTATGTGATCAAGCTGGAGAACTCAAGGCCTTCTTGAGGATGGATGGTGCGCCCTTCATCGCCGTTGAAATCGCACAGAATAAGGCGTGGACGGCGGCGTCTTTCGGGATCAGCACAGACGAGTGGTTCAACTTCATCAAGGATGATGCGCCCCTTTCGCTCAGCATTGTCCATACGCCGCGATTGACGACCTTCGGTGGCGGCTTTCCGATAATCGTCGACGATCAGGTCGTTGGTGGGATCGGTGTGAGCGGCGGGCATTACACCGAGGACATGGAGTGCGCACGTGCGGCACTCGAGAAACTGGGGTGACGTTTATCGGTCCCTATTCAAAATGTCAGGCCCGCTCGCGCCGACTTCGTTCCGGATGAGGCTTCGAAGCAACTGGCGGCCGGCGATGACATGAAGAAGGCTTCGAAAGGAGATGATCCGCCATGCTCGGTAGCGAGGTGTACAAAGAGAAGGGAAGAGTCACAAGTCGTCGAGTCCTTCCGCACGAAGGGTCTGGTCTGAGGTCTGAGCTCACGTACGAGGCCGAAGCAACGATCCTCGGAATTCCGGCCGCTCAGCTCGGGACGTACTGGACCGAGCTCCAGTCGGGCGGTTTTGTCTATGGTGAGGGCCGCGGAATTATTACCACCCACGATGGAGCGGTGGCGGAGTGGATAGGTTCGGGTCGCGGTCGGCCAACCGCTGAGGGCGGTGCCAGTTTCCGCGGTGTGCTGTACCTGCAGAGCAATGCCGAGGCCCTCGCGCGGGTCAACGGTCTAACGGTTATCCTTGAGCACGAGAGCGATCGTGACGGGAACATTGAAACGACTGGTTATGAGTGGGTGTAGACGCAAGAAAAGCCTTTGCGCACTGCTTACTACGGGAACTCGCGCGGGCAGGATCAACCGAATTGGTTAAGTGAGCAGCTCACTCCAACATTATGTCTGGTCCTGGCTATCAGCGCCACTTTCAGCGGATTCGTGGACCGTCCGCTTTAGCCTCGGCAGCCGACTCTCAAATCGCGACTTCCGCCTTCGACGGCATGACGTCCGCTCTTCCACCAGCCACGGCCGTAAGGGCAGCGGGCCGAAACGTCGCTCCTGACCCAACACGGACATTCGCCAGCCGACCTCCCCTGCCGATCGGGTGTGGGTCTGGTGTGGCAAACGTAAGTTATTGAAGTAGCGCGATTTCGCTGTCGAAACGGACGGCCGGAAACGGGGTTTCGTGACAATCGGCCATCCCAGGGGAGGATTTGTCACGCCGGCAGGGCCGAGCGGGGGAAGGTGGGGACGCTCCGTACCGCAAGAGACGGTAGGATGCTGTGTGGAGAAGCCCAACATCAGGAGCGTTCCCATGTCAGTATCCCGCTCTCCGGCACCCTCGTCCATCGATCTTTCCGGCGTGCCTGCCCGGGTCGCCGAGGCGGTCGCCCAGGTGGTCGCAGTCTGTCACGAGCAGTTTCGCTCGGACCCGTGTCCCGAGGCGTTCGAGGAGGCGGAGTTGCGGGTGCGTGAGACCATGAACGCGCTCGCTTGTGAGCTTCTGGGCGCCGTCATCGAGAAGCGGGACGACGGCGCGTCCCGGATCGAGCGGGACGGGCAGAGCTGGTTCCGGGTGGCGGCGACGCCGAGGACGATCATGACCTCGCTCGGTCCGCTGACCTACCGGCGCGCGCGTTACCGTAGCGGCGCGAGCGGGTCATCGCCGGTGCCGGTCGACGAGAGCCTGGGTCTCGTCGACGATTACCTGACGCGGCCGGCGGCTCAGCTCGGTCTGCTGATGATGGGTCACTGCACGGCGCGGGAAGCGGCGGCGTTCTTTGCGAAGATCGGCGGCATGACGCCGTCGGTGAGCACCCTGCAGCGCCTGACACGGACCATGCACGAGCGCTGGGAGACCCTCGGCCCCGAGACGCTGGACAGCATCCGTGACGCCGAGGGCGTACCGCACGAGGCGGTCAGCGCCTCGGTGTCGCTCGACGGCGTCATGGTGCCGCTGCGGGCCGGCGAGGACGGCCGTGCCGAGGCCTCCTGGCGCGAGGCCGCCTGCGGCACGGTTTCCTTCCACGACGCCAGGGGCGAGCGTCTGAAGACCCTCTATCTCGGCCGCATGCCGGAGAGCGGCAAGGTCACACTGAAGGCGCAGCTCGCAAGCGAAGTCGCACATATCAGGCAGCTGCGCCCCGACGGCAGGATCGTCGCTATCGCCGACGCCGCCGCCGACAATTGGACCTTCCTGGAGACCCTGTCGCCCGAAACCGAGGTCATCGACTTCTGGCATGCCTGCGAACATCTCCGAACGGCATCCGACCATGCGGTGGCCTCCGACTGGTTCGAGAGGTACCGCGAGGTTCTGCGTCACGACCCCTGTGGCGTCGACAAGGTGATCCGGGCGTTGCGCCACCTTCGTGATAGCGCAAAGCCGGATCGGGCCGAGATCGAACGGGAACTCGCCTTCTTCCGCAAGCACCGCCAGCGCATGCGCTACCACGCCCTGAAGGCAGAGGGCGTCGCCATCGGCTCAGGCGTGGTCGAGGCGGCCAACAAGACCCTGGTGACCCAGCGCATGAAGCGCTCCGGCATGCGCTGGCGGATCGCCGGCGGACAGGCTGTGCTGACCTTCCGCGCCCTGATCAAATCCGCTCGCTTCGACCGGGCATGGAAGGCCATCATCGGCGCAACCGACACACCGGCCAACGACAACATCAATCCCTGTGCCGTCATCGCCATCGCTGCCTGAACTCAATGAACGAAGCCCCTGCTATCAATGCCATACGAGACTCGCACCCGATCCGGACGTGCCGCGCAAGCAGCGTCACACGGCGCATCGGATCTTCGAGCGGCTGCGGGACGAGCACAGGTTCACCGGCGGCTACACCATCCAGACCGTGTGAAAACTCTGGGTGGCGGGGATGGAGGTTTGGGTCACCATGATTTGCCGCGATCCCACGTAGTCCGGCGGTTTGGTGTTGATCGGCGCGCTGATTAGACGCCGATCGGCGCACTAAGGAAAGTCTGAACAACCCCATGTTCGCGGTTTCGAGGGGGAGAGGCGGCTTGGATGTGAAGCTCGACGATATTCCCGACAGGCCGGGGGCTTCTTTGGTCACGGGATACGGAGCGAACGGGCGATATCCGCATCGATCCGCCTCCTTCCCCGCCGTCCCGCCAGCGGCGGGCAGACTACTCCCCTGTCATCCCGTCGCGTAGCGGCCGGCGATCAGCAGATTCAAGAACCCCAGCAGCAACGCGATGCGCTGCCTGTTCTTTGCCACGCCCCGGTAGCGCACCTTGGCGTAGCCGAAGTGCCGCTTCACGTACAGGAACGGATGCTCAACCTTCGCCCGCACCGACGCCTTGCGCTTCTCGGCCGCCTCTTCGGCGACGCCCTCGCCCAGCAGCCGGCGCCGCCCCGGCTTCATCGCCACACGCCACTCGACACCGCCATCCCGGTGCTCGGGACGCTTCTCCACTCCCTGGTAGCCTGCGTCGCCCCACGCCGTCGTCTCAGCGCCATGCAGCAGCGCTCCCGCCTGCGTCACGTCGCTTGCGTTGGCCGCCGTCGTCGTCAAGCTGTGCGCCAGACCCGACCCGGCGTCCACCCCGATGTGCGCCTTCATCCCGAAATACCACTGCTTGCCCTTCCTCGTCTGATGCATCTCAGGGTCCCGTGCGCGGCGCCGGTTCTTCGTCGACGACGGCGCGTCGATGATGCTCGCGTCAACGATCGTCCCCGTGCGCAGCCGATGGCCGCGCGACGCCAGGTGCGCATTGATCTCCTCGAACAGACCCTCGCCCAGGCCGTGCTTCTCCAACAGATGCCGGAAGTTCAGGATGGTGGTCTCGTCGGGCAGCGCCTCCGTCAACCGCAGCCCCACGAAACGCCTCACCGGCTCCACCTCGTAGAGAAGGTCCTCCATCCCCGGGTCGCTCAGGTTGTAGAACAACTGCACGCAGTGAACACGCAGCATCACCGACAGCGGGTACGGGCGCCGACCGCGCCCCGCCTTCGCATAGAACGGCTCGATCCGTCGCTCCAGCCGCTCCCAGGGAACCAGCTTGTCCATCTTCTCAAGGAACAACTCACGCCGCGTCCGGCGCTTCTTCAAGTCGTGCTCCAGTTCCGCAAAGCTTGCCTGTGCCATGGCTCGATCATCCAATCCGCGACTCCTGCGCAAATTATGGCACACGCAACTTCATCAGACCTTCCCTAATGGTTCGGGTCGGCCGTTCTGGATAAGATCGCGACGCCGCCACATCCGCTGCGACCGCGTCGACGGTTTCGAGCAGCAGGTCCACGTTCTCATTTGGCCGCCCGAAGCCTCCGGACGGGTCCACGCCGGAGGCCACGGGTGTAAGCGTCTTCGACTATCTGTTGCTTTTACTCAGCGAAGGAACCTACAGTCACACGCGCCTTTATACCCGGTAAGTGGCGCTTGAATGCCGTTATCATTATTTCCGTAGAGCGTTCCACTTTGCGTTCGAAGTTACTGTCATTGCTCAGTTGAAGCAGAACGGCATCATGCATTGGAAGAATAACACTCTCAGTCCCGACTTCCCGCGCGACACTTATCAATGCCTCTTTGAATATGAGAGAGGCCGTTGCCTGTACTGGGTGATTTAGCGCCCACCGTTTCTCTTTGTGTGTCAGAGAACCTGTACTTGTTCGCAAGCGTCTATTGCCAAGCAAGCTCCTTACGATACCGTCCTTTAGTAGTTCTTTCTGTTGACCAATCCGATAGTCCTCTAGCATTGAAAATTCTTTGAAAAAGGCGAGGATCTTGGTCTTGTAGGCTTTTCGATCTTCCTGAGAGCCGCCACTTCCGGACAATATCGCGGCAATGCGTTCGGTTGTCATACCGTAGGAGAACGCTAGGAACACCCGTTTTGCCATCGGCCGTGCACCCGCATACCCAAATATGGCTTCGGCCAAAGCAGTGTAGACATCTCCTGCATTGTACGCTTTCGTGAGGCGACGATCTTCCGAAAGGCCGGCAAGCACGCCGGGCTCGAACTGGGCATAATCCAAATAGATTAAGCGCAAGTCTGGATCCGGGACTAAGAGAGAGCGATAGGCTCGTCGAAGCTGCTGCAGATAGGGGTCTGACACTAGAATTCGACCACTTACAGTCCCTAGGATATGGAAGACAGGATAAATACGTTCACCGCCACCTACGGCTCGCTTCACGATGGACTCGTCCCGTTTGGCCTTCACAAGGGAGAGAAAGGACGACGCGAAGCGAGAATTCGGCGCAGCGAGTTCAAAGGCATCCTGTAGTCGGCCGCCAGGATCAACCTTGACAAGATGAGCGGCATCCGTTCGTTGTAGGTAAGGATAAATATTCCAAAATGTTAAACCAGTCGGACTCATGTTTAATGTTTCTGCCACTTCCCTGTACGCGGCGTACTTCTCCGACGAAATCCGGCCGAGAAGATGTTGGGCAGCGATGACATCCACTCGAATACCTCTAAACTGGCGATAAGAAAAGACGCCATGAAGCGGCCATTCAACAGAAACTAGTCGTTCAAGTTCGCCTACCGTCTTCAGTTTCAACGCTAAACTCTTCCACTGAAGTCGCAGCGCCTTTAGGGCTTCTTTGAGAAGACGGATCTGTTCTGCGGGCGTGGGACGGTCTATCTTCGACTCTACCACCCGTTGAAAATTATCGCCATCCGCGTTCGATTCAAAAACAAGTATCAATGCAGGCCAGACGTTCCAGAGTCTCTCTCCACCGTCGTCTTTTGATCTTGCTACGAGAAGCCGCAAAGCTTCGCCAATGTCCAGAATGTGTTTCGGGGGTGGGTGCTTGAGTCTACTAAGGTCGTCGACAAGAGCTGATACGTCATAGGTCATGATTGGTCCAGCGTAAGTGCTGAGATCCCGAGCCGAAAGTAAGCGAGGGTCGTCCTCCTTCTCAGCGACCATGTAGAACGACTCCTGGACCGCGAAGGGGTCGGGGATATAGGCGAGGAGAGCAACGTCAATCATAATCTCTCTCCCTATCAAGAACGCGAGTGATCGGCATGGGCGGAGGTGGGTCCATATATCGGCCTCTTCGATCGAGCATGCGATATACGTTCCTGAGATCGTCGCGGAGCCATGGCGCCACGTGATCGCGGATGTGTGGTCTAAAATGAAGTTCCTGCACCGCGAGGATAGCCGAGCGCTGCCCCATGTAGGATTTTAGAGTATGAAAGCCTCTCGCGATTTCAATGCGATCCCCCTTGCTCCCCAAAGCTCCAGCGTACAGCGTCGCCCCACATCGAGTGGCACTATCGTCTTGTGTTCGAACAATAGTCATAGCGTAGTCGAGCAAATTGGCGTCGTAAAAGCTTTTCTGAACTAGCAATGCCCACAGGCGATAATTTTGCCACGTGTAGTAGTTTCTGCGTTCGTCCCGGAGAAGCTCCGATATTTGTGCAAGCTCTCCGTCCGTTGTTGGCACGGCTCCAATGTATCGGGCTAGCTCATCCGTTGATGCCGGATAATCGGATAGAGCGTCAATCACTAGGGGAGTAATTTGTGCAAAATACATGTCCGGCACCTCAAATTCGGAACATCTGGCTAGCGCTTCCAGCCTCCATATGCAGAATCGGAATATGCGACTTCCTACTTCTCCATTTCGCAGCTGTCTCTGTGCAAGCTCACTCAACAACGGAAAAGATCGTCTGATCGGCCGGAGGGATCGAGTTTGCCAAATCGAGTCAATCTGTTGTAGATCTGTGTCTCCTGCATCTAGACACTCGCCGATGGAGCGGCAGTCAGTGACTGGTACTATCTTCGTCTTCCCACTATTTACGGATAGCCCCAGTTTGCGAAGCTCTAGGCTCAACAACTTCAATGCTCTTCGGGCGTCGTGCTCGCTATCGCATGCGACCTTAATATCGTCCATGTACCGGAAATATCGATAACCACCCGCCAGCATAAAGCGGTCTACGGGCAACATGTAAACATTTGCTAAGAACGAGGAAGCATCTCGATTCTGCGGTATCCCCAAGGTTTCCGAATAGCACCAGCTCTTGAGATAATCAAAAAGGGCACTAATATGACTCCGAACTTCAGCCTTTTCAGTCGGCGATGCTTCGAGTGCGGGAAGCTCTTTGATTAGCATACTTTGCAAACGACAGAGATTAATATTCTCGAAATAATTGGCAAGGTCGGTCGAAAGGAGCACCTGGGACTTTAAGAGCGCGTTCCGGACCACACCCGTGAAATCTTGCCATGCGGGAACCGGGGCGCGAAATAGATAGCGTCTAGAGTGATGTTGAGATGCGCGATGATTGAAGACGTTCCAAGGAATGAGTGGATCGTAAAGTGGAAGAAGGCGCATCACAATCGCATGATATAATGCGCGTTCGGCTAGGCTAGTTTCAAGGGCATATCGTAGAGTAAAATTGCTCTTGGGGATGTTGAAGAGGGTCCGCTGTTCTGGTTGAAAGACACCGTTATTCTTCCGGAACGTTTCGTTAAAACCTGTTTAATGTGATCGGCGTTAAACATGTCTTCAAAACGCAACGGGTCCGGAAACCAATCGTCTCGAAGATCTCGTCGAAGCTGGGATTCAACTAACCTTTCGTCAAGTGTTATTGGGCCCAGAGAAATCATCACAATTTATACTTCCAACTTAAACCAACAAAAGGAAAAGACAGAGCGAACGAAGCTTCACTGACTATTTGCGGTTCAACAATAGTACATGTGCGACTTCGTAGCCAAGGTGGGCTGCTGAACGGACGGAGCTCCACGGTCGGCAACTTGGTGTGATTACTGTTCTCTCCGCCATCGTTCAGCAGCGTGGAGTGACATGTAGTACGGTGGCGTGCTGCTGGCATTATCGGGTTTCTATGAGTGAATGCCTCCGAGCAGCCGGGGGTTTCGCATATCTGTTCCAGCAAGAGGTAGCTAGAGAACGCCGCATTGCGGCGCACTTGGTGGCCTGTTACGTGAGTTCCGGGTACTTCGTGAAGCAAAGGGCCTGGAAGCAGACTGGCTAGCTGAGTAAATTGTCCCGCGCAATGAGGTCCAATCAACACGCTGGATTTGCCTGTGAAGAGCAAGTTCTACACCCTTTGTCAATCCGCTCGCGTGACGGGGATAACGGTGCCGGGGGTTACGCAGACGATTAGGCCACGCTGTGCGCCGGTCATCTCCAGGTAGGCGTGGACCTGTGCGCGGTAGTGGCGGAGGATCTCGGCGGAGGGTTCTACGTCGCTTTTCCAGTCGATCACCACCTTCGGCGCGCCTTCCGCGTCGAAGGCGATGGCATCGACGATCCCCGCCGTCACCTTCTCATGGGTGTCAGTCTCGGTCGCTCCGTAGAGTGGGAACTCGGGCATGAGGCCCGGCCTTAGGGCGATAACCTCGGGCAGCGACAGGGCGCGGACGACGCAGCGGGCAAGCTCGCTTGGCGCCAGTCCCTGAGCGGGATCGTTCGTCACGAGAAGGCCCAAGGTGCGGATCAGAGTCTCGGCGCGGGCCGCAAGGTCGGGCAGCGTCTCCGCCGTCTCGCCGGTGAGAACCTCCTCGATCAACTTGTGCAGGATGAGGCCACGCTCCCGCCCGCCCTGGATCGTCTCCGGGGCAGTGCCATCCGCCGGCGCGCCGTCGCCGTCTGTCACGAGGATCGCGGACGCTTCCTCCCGCATCACTTGCTCGGCCGTGTCTTCGTCCCGGCTGGGCGTCTGCCAGACAATGCTGCGCTGGCGCTCCGCAATCGCAGCAGCCTCAGCGGCAAAAATCTTACGCGTCTGTTCGTTCTCTCTATCGGTGTCGTTTGCGACCACCTCGGGCGGGTGATGTTCGAGGTTGAGCGCTGGCAGTTCGGGCAGAGCCAGATCGACGAGCGACATCCATGATTTCCCTCGGGTTGCAACATCGAGCCGCGGCAGAACCAGAAGTTCGCGCGCTCGAGTGGCTGCAACGTACCAGAGGCGCACCCGCTCGCGGTCGAGCTCGGCGCTCTCGTCGTCGCGGGCTGCCGCGTGGCCTGTCGGTTCAACCCCGAACACGCGGCAGTAGAACTGACCGCTCGCATGATCGGTGACGGCGCTGTCGGGCACCCGCACCAAGGTCATTGTGTTGATCGGCACAACGACGGGCCACTCCAGCCCCTTGGCGGCATGCATGGTGTAAAGCGCCACCGCCTCTTCCTGGGCATCGGGCCGGCCTTCGACGGCGCGGGCTTCGTCGCTCCAGGCGGCCGTCACCGCCTCGGCGAAGGCGCGGAGCCCCCGCACCGCGTGGGCCTGGCTGAAGCCGAGATAGAGGTCGACATTGGCGAGCGCCCGCTCCGCCTGGCCGCGATGGCGCCGCAGCAGGATGGGCCGGACGCGTAGCACGTCGATGGCCTGGGAGAGAAGCGCGTGCGTCGTCGTCGCGTTCACCCGACGGCGCAGTGCCTGGAGCTTCTCGATGATGTCCCTTGCGTGGTCGTGCGCGATCGTCTCCGGCGCCACGCCGAGGTCGAGCCGCGGGAGGTCGTCGGGCGCATTGTTGGCGCGCGGCAGCGCCCAGACGATGTCGAGCAGCTCCTCCTCGGTCAGCCCCACCAGCGGCCCACGCAGCAGCGCACCGAGGGCGAGGGTGTCGCGCTGGTCGGCAAGAACGCGGGTCACGGCGATGAGGTCCTGGATTTCCTGGCGGCGGTAGAGGCCCTTGCCGGCCTGGGTGGCGACAGGGATATCGTACTGCTCCAGCGCCTCCTCGTAACGCCAGAGCTCGCTTCCGGTGGGCGCCAGGAGTGCGATGTCGCCCGCCCGGCACGGGCGCAATTCACCGCTCTTCGGGTCGCGAACGGGCTCGCTGCCGATCAGGCGGGCGCACATCGCGGCGACGGCCTCGGCCTCGCCATCCCGCTGTTGTGAGGCGGAAGCCTTGCCGTCTTCGTCCGCCACCGGAATGTCCAGAGCCGCGACCGAGGGGCCCTCGGCCCGAGCCGGCTGGAACGGATAGAGGGCCTGGAAGCCGGGCTGGCCGTTCTCCTCTGAGAGCGGGGCCTCAAAGCGGTCGTTCACGTAGCCCATGATCGGCGCGCAGGAGCGGAAGTTGGTGGTGATCGAGAGCACGCCCTCGGCTGCCTGCGTGCGGAACGCCTCACGGGCCCTGACGTAGGCCGCGATGTCGGCGCCGCGGAAGCGATAGATCGCCTGCTTGGGATCGCCCACGAGGAAGAGCGTGCCCGGCCTAAGCACGAATGTCGTCCAGTCGCCAGCGTCCTCGTCTGCCGGCGGCTCACCGCAAAGGCGCCAGAATATCTCGGTCTGCAGTGGATCGGTGTCCTGGAACTCGTCGACCAGAACATGGGTAAAACGCCCGGCCAGTGCCCGGCGTACATCGTCGTGTTCGCGCAGCAGATCGCGCGCGGCGAAGATCAGATCGTCGAAGTCCAGTAGCGCCGCCGAGCGCTTGTGCTCGCGGAAGCGCACCATGACCGGCTCGACCAGCGGGACGAGATCGGCGAGCACTTGGGTGGCGACGGCCTGCTGCAACGCTGCCCAAGTCGCGCAGCACCGCGCATACTGAGCGCCAGCCATGTCGTTCAGCCGCTCGCCGTCGGCTTTGGCTAGGCCTACGCGTTTTGCGGCTGCGCCCCACTTCCCCTTCTTGCGATACGCCAGAAAGCTGCCAGATCGGGTGCATAGATCGGGATGAGGCGCCGCGACCAGCAGCCGGACAAGCGCAGCCGGTCTCTCGGCCGGCAGCGCAGTCCCGATTTCTTCGGCCAGTTCTCGGAAGTGGCCTGCCATGATAGTGGTCTCAGGCTCCTCGGCCTCCGCCTCGGCCAAGAATTCGCTGAAACCGTCCACTGCCTCCCGGAATGCGGTCGCGAGTGGCGCCAGGTCCTCCCGCTTGTAGGGGGCGAATGCGCGATGGCGGCGGAGATGGTCGAGGACGGTGCGGATGAGCCCGACGGTTGCACCAGGATCGTGCAGGACCAGCTCGGCGAGCAGGCCGCTGGCCTCGCCGGATAGTTCCTCCCGCAGCCAGCCGTCGATGAGCTCCGCGAAGGCGAGGTCCGCCTGATCGCGGCCCATCACGGCCGCGCCGGGGTCGATGTCGGCCTCGACCGGATAGGGCGTGATGAGGCGCTGGCAGAAGCCGTGGATGGTCGAGCAGGTCATCTCGTCAAGCGCCGCGTCTGCCGCGGCAAGATGACTTCGCTGCTCTTCCGAGCAACCGTCCGGCAGGGCGACGCGCAGCTCGGTCGGGATATCGCCGCCGGTGAGGGCGCTCACGAAGGCCCGCACCCGGATGAGCAACTCGCTCGCGGCGAACTCGGTGAACGTCACGGCGGCGATGGACTTGGGCGCGGTACCCTCGGCCAGCAGCATGGCAATACGGCCCGCCATTACCGCGGTCTTGCCCGAGCCGGGCCCAGCCTCCACCAGGAAGGAGCGGTTGTGGACCGCGATGGCGTCGCGCCGGGCGGCATCGTCCGAGAGAGACGCTCGCGAAGGGGCAGTCATCACTTGGCCCCCCAAACCCGCGCGGCGTCCCCCAGGAGCGCGGTGGCTGCGACCTCTTTCCGCGGGCGATAGATGGCACCGGCGTTGGCCGGTAGCCCGAAGGCGAGGTCGTCGAACGTGTCGCCGGTGTCCTTACCCATCACCGCGCCGCCGGATGCGAGACTGGCGCGGGCGGCGTGCAGGTGGCCGGTGAGCGTGCGGAGCGTGCCGTCGGGGTCGTCAAGGCGCAAGTCCCGCTCGTCTCGGGGATAGAGGAGCGACGCTACGATGGCCACGCCATCGCCTAGCATCGCCTTGACGGCGAAGGCGTAGAGGCAACGCTGCAGTTCCCTGCCGCCGTCGAGGACGATGTCGTCCCTGGGCGCGCGGCCTGTCTTGTAGTCGCGCACCACCGTTTGGCGGCCGTCGGCCGAGATGTCCAGCCGGTCGATGTAGCCCCTGATGCCAAAGCCCGTGCCGCAAATCTCCACGGTGGCGTCGCCGTCCCAGGGGACCGCAGCATCGGACTTGGGCTCTGCGCCGCCGAAGGGGACCTCGCTATAGGCGCGCGCATCCGAGAGGTCCCCGTCGCGGAAAGCCAGTGCCCGGCTGCCCAACGCGCAGACCTCGTCGAGTGTCCTGCGCCAGATTACGGGCGGGGGCACTGCCCGCTCGGCTTCCCAGAGCCGCGCGACTTTCGTGGCGGCACCGTCCACCGCAGCCGCAATTCGTTCCTCGGCGGCGCTGCCGAGGCCGCCATCCGCCTCAAGCATCTGCAAGGCCTGGTCGAGAGTCTGATGAACGAGATCGCCCATCGTCAACGCGTCGAGCACGAGGGGTTCGTCGCCGCCCTCGGGCGCGCGCCAGCGCAGGCCGTAGTACCAGACGAAACCCAAAGGATTGCGCAACAGCATGCGCAACGAACTCGCCGACTGGGTGCGCTCCAAGATTGCATGGGTTACGGTAGGAACGCCGGTTGCCCGACGCCCCCCGTGCAGATCCCCGCATGCGCGCTAACGCACGGGGCTCCTACCTCGGGTGTTTGACGGCAAACCGCTGTTCTGGCCATGGATGCAGGATTTGCAGCGGCGGCCAGAAAGCCGCCGCGACCCTTCCCAGCTTGTCCAGCTTGGTCCGGTCCATCTGCGACCGGCGTCTCAAGACACGCAGCCACATTCGTCGGAGTCGAAATGCAAACCGCTTGAGGGACGGGGAACTGGTCGGGACGGCGTAGTAGTGCAGCCATCCATTCAGAATCTTCCCTAGCCATTTGGCCACCTCATATGGGTTATGGTGCATCCGCCGACGCAGCTCGGCACCGATACGCCGTAGGGTCCGGTCGACCCGCTTGCCCACCGGCTTGCGCCCCAGCCCGAACTTCCCGTTCCTCGTCGTTCGGCAGTAGTGCGTGAACCCGAGAAAGTCGAAGGTTTCGGGACGCCGCTCGCCTCGTGCCCGGCGGTTCTTTTGCGCAAACCGCCCGAACTCGATGAGACGGGTTTTGTCAGGGTGTAGCTCCAGTGAAAACGAGGCCGTCCTTTCCTTCAGGTCGTGTAGAAACCGCTCCGCATCCCGCTGGTACTGGAACCCGACCACGAAATCATCGGCGTACCTCACGATGATTGTGTTGCCTTCGGCTGTTCGGGCGCGCCACTTCTTGTGGAACCACAGGTCGAGGACATAGTGCAAATAGACGTTCGCCAGAATCGGCGAAACAATCGCACCCTGCGGAGTGCCCCGAAGGTCATCCCGCCATTCGCCCCCTTCCATGACGCCAGCATTGAGCCACTTGACAATCAAGCGGATAACCCGCCTGTCGCCGATACGGTGCTCCAGAAACCGGACCAGCCAGTCCCTGTCGATTCGGTCAAAGTACGACCGGATGTCCGCATCGACAATCCATCTGACCCCTCGCCGTTCTATCCCGAAAGCCAGGGCGTCGAGCGCATCATGCGCCCCACGTCCGGGTCGGAACCCATAGCTGAATCCGAGGAACTCCGGCTCGTATATCGGCAAAAGGATGGTCTCCGCCACCGCCTTCTGGACAATCTTGTCCTCCACTGCGGCGATGCCCAGCGGTCGTGTTCCCCCGTCCGGCTTCGGTATCTCTACCCGCCGCGACGGACGCGCCCGGTACGCTCCGCTCTGAACCCGGTCATGCAGGTCGCTCAGCCGTTCGGCCAGACCCTTCCCGTATTCATGCCACGTCACGCCATCCACGCCTGCCGCTGCCTCCTTCTTCAACGAAAAGTAGGCCGCATCGAGCGCTTCCGTCGTGATGTGGTGCAACAGCGCAGTGAGCTTCTCCTTCGGCTTCCTCGTTGCTGCTTGCCGTATCCGCTCCGCCGCTTGTGTCACGCGCGCCCGGCGCTGTGTCCGGTGCGTGCTTTGGCCTCGCGGATTCCCCTTGGTTCCAGCCCTTCCCTCCGTCGGCTCCGCCGGAACCGAGGTCCCTTTGTTCGCCGCCCTCATCGGTACTATGGCCAGATCCGATTGCTCCAACCCGTTCATCATCGATTCGGACTATCTCCTCTCTTCCGCGGCCCCGGTACGACGACCGGGGCGGATTGGAGCCCTCTCAGGTCCCCTGCGTGGACGTACGTGCGTGCCTGGGTTCTTAGACGCCGCGGAGCCCTCGCGCCCTCACGAAAGCGGGCGGTCAGTGTTGCCTTCGGCCGCTGATACAGCCTCGGCACTCCGAATGACCATGTTTCGACGCTCAATAGCCCTGCCCGCACGCGCCGCTACCGACACTTCACATGACACCTCACGATGCCCTGCGCACGGCTCGCGGCGAAGGCGGCTCGTTACACCTTTCCTCCCGCCGGACTTTCACCGGCTATCCACGTCAGAGTTAGCCTGACATTCATCAGCGGATGGTCCGGCCGGAGGGCGCCGTCGTGGGGCGTAATCTCCGGGCGCAGCCAGTTGAACCAGCAGCCCGACGCGGCGACCGCCTGGGGCAGGTTCCGAAACTCACCTGGCCGCGCCATCAGCCGGTCGGTCTCACTGAAGGCGTGCGCGGGCACGTGGTTGCGCGGTACATAGGTCTCGTCGGCCTGCACCTGCAGAAGCAGCGTGCTGCGACCGAGCAGCCGGCCCTCGTCGTCCCGTCGGGCACGGGACAGCACGACCTGGCTCTCTGTGGTGGCGAGGATGGTTGCGAAGTCGCGTCGGTCGGCGGCGGCGACGGGCAAGGGATCGAGTTCGGCCGTGGGCACGATGTGGTCGGAAAGGAGTCGGTCTTCTGCCATGCTGCGCGGCCAGCGCGCGGAGTTGAGGCCCAGCAGTCGGACGAAGCGGCGGGGCGAGGCCGCCAGCGCGCTCGCCGGCATCCAGCAGACCGAGACGCAGGGATCGAGACCGTCGTCCTGCTTCAGCGTCTCCAGGGTGAGGTCGAGGGATGCGGCCGCGCCAGCGCTGAGCGCCTTGCGCCAGATCGTGCGCACCTGCCCGCGAAGCAGCGTCTCGCCCGCCTCCTCGGCGGCCTCGATGCCCTGGGACAACAGGCTGACGATGGCGGCGAGCGCCGGGTCATGGTCGTTTCCATCCGGCCAGTCGGCAGCCGTAAGCCTGTCGATCAGGCGCGTCCAGGCGTCGGCGGACGAGAGCGGGGCATCCGCTGGCAGAATGCGCGTCCAACCTTGGGGCAGGTCCTCGAACGGGCCGGAATAGGCGCGCAGCAGTGTGTTCAGCCGCCGCATCCGTGTCTGGGAGAGGCCGCGCAGCAGGACATCCGCGAGCGCTGCCGCCGCCTGCCCCTCCCGGCTGGCCGTGACCTTGACGCCGTGCACGAAGTGCAGGTCAAGACTGGCGTCAGCGCGCAAAGCGAGGAGGTGGTCATCATAGTCGGTGGCCGCGGCGGAGGCGATGGCGATGTCGGCAGGCTCCGCCCTGCCGGACGCAAGGAGCTGCCGCGCCCAGCGCATGGACTCGACGGCCTCGTGATAGGCCGTGGCCGCGCTGACGGCGGAGAGATCCGGCGACTGCGCCTCTTCCCGCACGATCTCGATCGCCTCACCGTCGAGCCAAGCAGGCACCGGCCGGGGCCCCGCGATCCAGCGGACCGGCACACGGCCTGCGATCGCGTGCAACAGCGGTCGCCAGACGGGCGAGAGTTCGGTGATGCCGATGATGTCGATGGGCCCGAACAGCACCGCCGCATGATCCAGGCGCACGAGGCCCGCGGTAACGAGGTCGGCGGGCCGCATCATGGCTGGCGGCAGTGCGTCCACGACCGCCGCCTCCATGCTAGCGATGGAATGAACGCGCGGATGCTCGGCGGCGCGCACCTGAAGGTCGACGCCGGCCCGCCACGCCTTGCGCAGGGTGTCGGCAGCGGCGCCCACCATGCCGGGCAGAGCCTTGATCCCGTCGAGCTCACCGAGCGCCGTCTCCGGCAGAACGGCCTTGATGGCCTCCCTCAGCGCATCGTCATCGACGGGCCGCGCCAAACCGCCGGCGAGCCGCACCGCCAGCTGCTCGAAGGTCATGATCTGCAGTCCGTGCCGCCGTTCGCGCACGGCATGGAGCCTCACTTCACGCATCGTCAAACGGCCATGGGCGACTATCGTTTGGCGTTCTACTTCTGGCATCTCTTTCCCTCCAACCCGCAAATACCATAGCGGGGCACTTGCGTTCCATGTGCAGGTCGGAAGCTTCGCCGAACTTCCTGTAGACCTCATCTAGCAATGGCATCTGCGTCGCGATGTATCCAGATGTTCAGTGTGTGTCGATCTTGAACCTTCGTAGCCCCGTCAGGTGGTGTTGGCTGCTCTGTCGGGGCCAAATATTAGTGCATGGACGGTTTTGTCGCCTGGCGGATCGATGGTGGAACAAGGTGCAGGCGGGCGGTTACCGGGCGAGGTGGATGATCGTTTCCGGTACCGACGGCCGGAATCCGAAGCTTGAAGTCGGGCGGACAATTTCGTAGAGGTGTCGCCGTGCGTTGACCAATCATGAAGAAATATCCGCTCTCGATGCAGTGATATAGAAAGAAATCTACTTACTTGCAATATCATGTTGCCATATCCGTGATAATAGCCGATATTCAAGCATGATTTGTGATAAGCGGTCCACTTTATCAAGCTTCGTCAGCGGTCTGCTCTCCTCTGGCCGGACGGTCTTCACCGCCGAGGAGGCCGAACAGGCGCTCGGCGTCGGGCACGGCGCGTTCCTGGATGCAGCCGAACGGTTGCAACGCCGCGAGGCCTTGCTGAACCTGCGGCAGGGCTTCTATGTCGTCGTCCCGCCGCAATACGCATCCTGGGGGGCGCCGCCACCGGCCTGGTACATCGACGCGCTCATGCGCCGCGAGGGTCAGGCCTACTACGTAGGGCTTCTCAAGGCCGCGGAGCTGCACGGCGCGACGCATCAGGCCGTCATGGAGTTTCAGGTCGTCACGGCGAAGCGCCTTCCGAGGATTCGCGCCGGTCGCAACCTTATCGTCTTCTACTTCCGCAAGGACATGGACGCGGTGGCGGCGGGGATCGAGGACCGCAAGACCGATACCGGCACGATGAAGATTTCGTCAGCCGCACTGACCGCCCTCGATCTGCTGCGCTATCCGCAGGCGTCTGGCGGCATCGACAATGTCGCCACGGTTCTCTCGGACCTCGCACAGAAGATCGATCCCAAGCAACTCGCCGCCGTTTCAGCGCTAGTAGAGCGTCCGGTCGTGCAGCGTCTCGGGTATCTGCTGGAGCATCTCGGCCATGACGCCCTGGCGGGGCCAATGCTGGAGTCGTTGCACGCACGGGGATCGCTGCCTTGGACCGAGCTCGACCGGCAGGAGGCTCGGGATCCGGATTTCGCGCCGGAACCGCGGCAGCGCGATCTGCGATGGCGTATCATCGTGCGGCGTGTGCCGCAGCGCGACGCATGATCCCGGCCCAGAACATTGTTGCCTGGGGCAATGTCGTTCCTTGGGCCGACCAGCGACAGGTCGAGCAGGACCTCATCATCAGCCGTACTCTGGTCGACATCTTTTCGGACGACATGCTGCGCGACGCGCTGCGGATTCGCGGCGGTACGGCGCTCAACAAGCTGCACTTCCCGGCACCACTGCGGTACTCGGAGGATATCGACCTGGTCCGGACTTCCGCCGGGCCGATCGGCTCGATCCTCGATCGGTTGCGTGTCATTCTGGAGCCGTGGCTCGGGCGCGCGCAGTTCGATCAGAGTCCTGTGGCACAGAAGTTTCGCTTCCGGGTCGAGGCCGAGGAGGCCGTCGGCGTGCCGATCCGGCTGAAGATCGAGATCAATACCCGTGAGATCGAAGCGTTCGATGGGCCGGCGGCATTGCCGCTGGAGATAGTGAATCCCTGGTTCTCCGGTGAAGCAGCCATTCCGACATTCTCCCGCGAGGAGATGCTGGCGACCAAGCTGCGCGCGCTGCTGCAGCGCGACAAGGGGCGCGATCTTTACGACCTCGCGCACGCTCTGGAGGTCTTCGAGGACCTTGATGCCGACCGCATCGTTGAGATGTTCGCGCGCTATCTGGGCCTTTCCGGTCAGACCATCTCTCGGGCCCAAGCCCAGGAGCGCATGTTCGCCAAGTTGGCCAATCCGCGCTTCTTGCTCGACATGCGTCCGTTGCTGCCGGCCGCCCAGGCGGTAGCTCTGACGGACGCGTCGACAGCGGACTCGTTTCGCCGCGTGTTCACGATCCTTGTTGATCAGCTACCCGGCGAGCCGTGGGGGCGGACGCCGGCCATGAAGGAACGCTTCGGGATTTCATGGTGACACAGGCGCCGCCATCCATTCTCTTCCGTTCGGACCCGTCATGACGCGGCGACTCCAATCCGGGCTCTACGAAGAATTGCTAACCTCTGCCCTGGAGGCGGAAATCGATGCCCGAACGGCAGAGGGCTGGTGGGTAGATGTCGGTTCGGCCGACGCAACCGTCCGTCCCGAGTTCCTGGCCCGTCACGTTTATCAACTCCTTCGCCGCGCGCTCGAAGGAATTCCCGAAGAAGATGGCACTCAATCCGCCAACCAGATCGCCCTCGCGAACCGGCTGGTGGAGGTGCTCTTCGAACATGGCGCGATGGCCGACGACCGGGTCGCGGACGCTGCACGCCTGCTTCTGGAAGCTGTCGAACGCCGCGTTCTGGGAGATACGCCTGCGCCTGTCCCTCGCCCAACGCTCTCTCTCCGTCGGACCGGGCTTCTCGTCAATGGACGGCGCGATGTCCAGATCGCGAGCGAGATTGCGCGGGAGATCCCAAGCGCCGATCGGATCGATCTCCTGTGCGCGTTCGTGCGTCACTCAGGGTTGCGTCTGTTCCGCTCCGAGCTTGAAGAACGGGTGCGGGAGGGAGCACAGGTGCGCGTGATCGCAAGCGTTTATACCGGGTCGACAGAACGTCGTGCACTGGACGCACTTGTCGACCTCGGCGCGCGAGTGAAGGTTTCCTACGAGGTCGCCCGGACACGTCTCCATGCCAAGGCGTGGCTGTTCCACCGCCATAGCGGACTGCACACCGCCTATATCGGCTCGTCAAATCTCACCCACACGGCACAGATCGAGGGCCTCGAATGGAACGTGAGGGTGAGCGCGGCCGAGAACCCCGAGGTCATCGAGCGATTCGAGGCGACCTTCGAACAGTACTGGCAGGAGCCCGAGTTCGAGAACTATGCACCCGGACGCGACACCGAGCGGCTCGACCACGCGCTCTCGAGACAGCGCGGCGGTGGTGCACCCGAGGACATCACCGAGCTGTCTCTGCTGGTCGACGTCTCGCCGAAGCCTCACCAGGCTGTTGCGCTCGAGGCGCTCGAAGCGGAGCGCCTGCGCGGGCACCACCGCAATCTCGTGGTCGCAGCGACCGGCACCGGCAAGACCTGGATCGCGGCATTCGATTTCAAGCGGTTGCGCGGCCAAGGCATGGGTGATTCTCTGCTCTTCGTTGCGCACCGCGACGAGATCCTCCGTCAAAGCCAACAGGTCTTCCAACTCGTCCTGCGCGAACCGGGGTTCGGCGAGCGGCTGGTTGGCGGCGAGCGCCCACACGCGGGACACCACGTCTTTGCCTCGGTGCAGTCCCTTGCCAACCGCGTCGACGATATCGAACCTGACGGCTTCGATGTGGTCATCGTGGACGAGTTTCATCACGCGGCAGCCGCGAGCTACGAGCGCCTGCTATCGCGTTTGAAGCCGAAAATTCTCCTCGGGCTTACCGCTACGCCCGAACGCGCTGACGGCCAGTCCGTGCTCGAGTGGTTCGACGGCCGCATCGCGTCGGAGTCCCGACTTTGGGATGCGCTCGACCAGGGACTGCTCTGCCCGTTTCACTATTTCGGGGTAAACGACGCAACGGATCTCTCGACGGTACGTTTCGAGCGCGGAAGATATGTTCCGGGCGAGCTCGACAACGTGCTCACCGGCGATCACGTTCGAGCCGTTCGAATCCGCCAGGCTGTCGAGGAATTCGTAACGGACCCGCACCAGATGAGAGTGCTGGGATTCTGCGCGGGCGTCGGTCATGCCCACTTCATGGCTAGGCAGTTCACCGGTTTCGGCTACCCGGCGGTGGCGCTCGATGCCAGCACTCCACGCGATGATCGGCGCGCAGCGCTTGCGAGATTGCGGCAAGGAGAGCTTCGCGCCGTCTTCGCCGTCGATCTATTCAACGAGGGCGTCGACCTGCCTGAGGTCGACACCGTGCTCATGCTTCGACCGACCGAGAGCGCCACGGTGTTTCTCCAGCAGCTGGGACGAGGGTTGCGGTGGACCGACGGGAAGCGGGTCCTCACGGTCCTCGACTTCGTGGGCCAGGTTCGGCGCGAGTACCGCTACGACGTGCGCTATCGGGCTCTGCTTGGGGGCACCCGCCATCAGGTCCGGCGCGCCGTCGAAGCCGACTTCCCGCTCCTGCCACCGGGATGTGCGCTCAAGCTGGACCGCGTCGCCAAGGAGACGGTGCTCAGCAATCTCAAGGAAGCCGTACGGAACGCCCGCGCCCGCCTCGCTGACGATCTGCGTGCTCTCGGCCCTGAAACTCGACTCCGCGGTTTCATGCGCGACGCCGGCGCTGAACTCGACGATGTCTATGCACGACCTGGAGCGGGACACTGCTTTACTGAACTTCGCCGGCGGGCCGGCTTCGAGCAGAGCGCCAGCTTTGCCGCCGCGGATGAGTCTATCCTGAAGGCCATCGGCCGGCTGATCCACGTGGATGATCATGAGAGACTGCAGGCGTGGCGAGACATCCTGGAAACGGGCTATTCCGACGGGATTTCGCGGCACCAGGGCCGGAAGCATCGTCTGGGCCTCATGTTGTTTGCCGATCTGGGTGGCCGTCGTCAGTCGATCGACGAGGCCGATCAGATCTTGGAAAGGGTCCGCGAATCTCCAGAGTTGCGTCGCGAGATCGGCGATCTCCTGGAAATTCTCGCCGATCGCATTCGCACGGTCTCGCGACCGCTGGATCCCACCGGTGAGGTTCCCCTGGCAAGCCACGCCACCTATACCCTCGGAGAGATCGTGGCGGCACACAGGCGCACCGACAAGCGTGGCGCGCTGGTCTTTCCGCAGGGCGGAGTCCTGTGGAACAAGGAGACGCGGACAGATCTCCTGTTCGTCACGCTGGAGAAATCCGACAGGGACTATTCGCCCACGACACGCTACGCCGACTACCCGATTTCGCCGACACTGTTTCACTGGGAGTCGCAGAACACCGCCTCACCCGATACACGCACGGGGCGCCGCTACGTCGAACAACCGACCCAGGGCACGAAGGTCATCCTCTTCGTGCGCGAACGCAAAAGGGATGGCCGGGGTGAAACGCTTCCCTACCACTGTCTCGGCTACGCCCGGTACCGAAGTCATGACTCGGAACGACCCATGAAAATACTGTGGGAGCTCGAGCGCCCAATGCCTGGGTGGCTCTATCAGGCGGGAAAGGTGGTCGCGGGTTGAGGCATAGATGTCCGGCAGCCCCACAACGCTTAGCCCTTGATTGGTCCCTGTCGGGGTAGCGTTACCGATTAGATCGACAGACCGCACCGGTGCGCTCTTGTATCTTTAGTACAGTTCCATCCACGTCTGACCAGCGACCGTTTTTGAAACGGTAATCATGAGCTAAAGGGTGCTCTCTCAGACAATTTGTAACGATAAAAAGCACATATTTGTTGCGATTTTTCTTCAACTTCATCTTCTTATATTCATTAGGAGTCAATTCAACCGAAACTCTATCTCCCGAAAGACCCTTCACTTCGACCAGAAGTGTCGGCTTATCGGAATGACTGGCTTCAATGTCCCATCCGTGCCTATCCGGTTGTCACATACACCCACCAGATATGGGGGCGTGAGCGGCTGCATACTTCCAGGAAGCATACTACGTATGGTGGGTGTCTGTGCTGACCGGATAGGCACGGTCCCATCCTAAATTGTCTTTTTCTTTGCTGACGACGTCATAGCCACCACCATCTTCGGAGCTAAAATAATCTATCGCAAAATTTACCCCGATTGTTTCAATCTGTTTTCTCAATTCAGGATTGGTGTTGCGGCCGCCTCCGGCGTTTCCTCGCGATGTCGAGCGAGGCTTCTTTGCTTTCTTTCTTTCCTCCCAATTCTTGATGTACTCCCAGACCCTTCTGCGAAACCTAGCATTTCCACCGTACCAAACCGTGCTTTGCCCGAGTCCGCCCTCCGGGCTGTGCCTGGTCGGAATTTCGAATGTCCTTCGCGGAATTGGTATCAGGGTACACTTGGCTTCGGGAGCGGCCGCCCGATATTCGATATCCTGTCGATCGAGTTTGTTGCCGCTTGGTTTGCTGGAACGAAAAACACGGCTTCCATTGTACCAGCCTACAATAACTCTGGCATTCCGTTCAGGATCCTTGGCCACCCAGACACAAGCAACGTCTTCGACAAACTTTGCGCCTCGCGACGCTCCGAGGTTTGAAATGTCGACTCCCGTTGGGACGTATCCATAACATTTGCCGTTACGGGGAAGAAAATTGAATCACTCGTGGCCAAACTTGTTGTATTGCAGATGGCGATGCGGTCCTATCGTCGGATCATCGTCGTCTGCTCCCTGATACCGTTTCATCCATCCGATATGGAAAAAAACCATTTTTGGGACTGATGCCATTCGGTATTTCCCTGATCAGGATTTTCTCATTTGAAGCAATAGTTCCCTGTCAGCGGCTCATCTGTCGGAGCCAAGGTAGATTACCTCAATTGCTGACTGCGGCGAAGCCAGATTGTGTCGGATCGTGTCTCTTTGAATGTCGCATCTGCGTCACCGAGAGGCAGACACTGTCACGGGGTCCAACTCGACCAAGAGCGTTACTCAGTGTCGATGATTGGTCCTCCAAAATTTGATCGAGGCGGCCACTCGACATGACGCATGGCGTCGGTGTCGATATACACGTCCTTGACGTAGGTGGAGAGCCAATCCGACTTCGGTAGTCCGAGATGCGTTTTCGTTAGAGCGATGGCGGCCTCCCAACCCTCTTGGGAGACCGGCATGCCCATGGTGCTGTCGGCGGTGAAGTAAATGAACACCAGATAGGCATCCAGATCGTTCAATTCGCGCAGCAGGTAGAGATGTGCCAACCGGTTGGTGTACTGGTAGAAACATCGTGCCCAGTCGGTGTCCGATTTGACCTTGAGGAACGCCTTGGTTTCTTTCAATGCGTCTTTGATCCGGACCAGACTCTTCGGTCCTGCTTTGGTCGGGCTGCTGTTGATTTCCTGAACATATACCTTGGCCTCAATCAGTAACAACCGCTCACCACTGCGCGCCAGCCCATCCCATACTGGCCCGCCGGTGGGCCAGAACGCAGAGAGCGCTCGCTGCTCAAGGCTAATCCCGAGTCGATCGGTGAACGCCGAATCCTGATATTCGGAAAAGCCGTCGCTTTCCAGAGGAGACATCCACTCGATCGAGTCGGATAAGTCAATGTCCGCGCTGCGGATTGCACGGTCGATGACGGTCGGACAACGGTTGACAGCCAGTTGCAACCACCTTTGGCTGCCCTTCAACGCGACGGGATGCGGAATTCTCGACACCAGCCCTCCACACTCAACATACCATCGTCCAGCGGTTGGCGCCGAACAACTTGAGCTGTGGCTCCTCCACTACCGACGCGGACTACAGCGCCTCGGGCCCGCGCATCAGCACCTCGATGCGGTCGGCGATCTTCTGGGCGGGCTCGCGGAGCTGGGCGACGGTCCAGTCGGCCGCGTAGCCTTCGGTGACGTCATTGGGGCGGGCGTGGTTCACTAGCCGCTTGGTCAGCGAAGGGGGCAGCATCAGTTCGCGTTCGGCGACGGTGGTGAAGCAGTTCCGCAGTCCGTAAAACCAGAACTTCGCGCCGCCGGTGTCGCTGATTCGGCTGTAGAGATGATGCGGGTCCTGGACATGGCCGGTGGCGCTGGTGGGCGAGGGGAACACCCAGTCGCGTACGCCGGGTTGGTAGTCGCCGGCCTCGGCGAGGCGGCGTTCGAGAATGGCGACCAGCTGGCGGGTGAAGGACTTGGTCCCGGCGGGATGGATGCGAAGGCCGAAGCCGGTCACCGTGTTGTCCAAATCCTGAGTGGTTTGATGTTCTCAGCTGCGGGCGCTCGGGGTATCGTCGAGATACCCTGGCAAGCGATGTGCCCCGGATGCACCAAATTCCCTCGATAAATCAGAGGGTTGAATCGGATCAGACGGGGATTTCCATCGAATGTCGGTCTCGGTGGTTGCGAGCCCCCGCAACGACCGAGACCGACATTCCCGTCATGGGGGTGTCGGTCTTTGTCTTTCCGTGTCTGTTTCCGGTGCATTCGAGGATGGCGCCGAGGTCGCCGTGCAGCGCCGCGTCCATCTCGCCGTGCCCCTAGCACCGGGCATGAGCACGATGCGCTCGATCAGGCATAGCCGAACGTGGTCTCGATATCGGCGTGACCGAGAAGGCTGGCGACGATCCGCAGCCCCTCGCCGGTGCCGACCGCCACCGCCGCATGGCTGTGGCATAGATCATGCAGGTTACTACGGAGCAGATTTGTCGGCACTATTTTCGATCATCAGGTTGTGGCCGATGCTCCCGGTGATCCTCGCGGCGGCGTTCTGGACCGAATCCCGGGCAAGGTGGGCGTAGCGCGCGGTTGGAGCTATTGTCAAAAGTTGGTGACGCAGGTTTCAGGCGGCGCGTTCGGTTAGCTTTTCTCCGTCCTTGAATTTGACGCCTTGAATGATGTCGGCGATCTGGTGCGAGCCGTCCAGGCGGCGCCACTTCTTGCTGGCCGACTGGCACAGCTTGAAGACCATGGTGAGCGCCGTCATGCGGCTGAGGCAGCCCTTGGTCTTGGTGGTCCTGAGGCGCACGGTCGCAAAGGTGCTTTCGATGGGATTGGTGGTGCGAATGTGCTTCCAGTGCTCGGCCGGGAAGTCGTAGAAGGCGAGCAACACGTCGCGGTCCTTGGCCAGGCAGGCCACCGCTTTGTCGTACTTGGGGCCAAAGGCCTCGAGGAAGAAGTCGAAGGCCTTCTCGGCCACCGCGCGGGTCTCGGCCATCCAGATTGTTGTTCGGCGCGTGGGTTGTGCGCCGATCGGCGCGATAAGCTATTGAAGTTGCTTGATACTAGGGGTCACAATTGCACGCCGAACAACAGCCACGCCTACTTATCATCCCCGGTACCAGCCATGCCCTCGGCCATCCGCCTCTTCAGAACAGCGGAGGGCTTGAACACCACCACCCGCCGTGCCGAGATCGGCGCCGGCTCTCCCGTCTTCGGGTTGCGGCCCAGGCGCTCACCCTTGTCGCGCAATGTGAAAGTGCCGAACCCCGAGATCTTCACGACCTCCCCAGCTTCCAGCCGGTCGGCGATCGCGTCGATGATCGAATCCACGAACTTTGCCGATTCACGGCGCGACAGGCCGATTTCCCTCAGGACGGCCTCACTCAGATCGGCGCGCGTCACCGTCACCATGGCGCAAATTCCTTCCAGCTCGCCACCAGCGTAGCCGGGCCGCCGGGACGGTCAAATGATGGCTGTTCCCGTTACGCCTCCCCGGGCCCGTCCCAACCGGCAAGCCTTGCAGCGCAAGGGCGAACGGACTGCCTAGCGCGACGGCAGAAACCGCGGGCGCACTCTGTACCGGCCACAGCCGCCGTCGGCGCCACCATGTCCCGCTATGTCCCGCCGCGACTCCCGCATTGTGGCCGCTTCCCCCTTGCGTCGCGCAGGCCGCGACAGAAGGCCTCGTCGCGGGGTGCCGAACCGGGCGGCAGGTGCCTCACGGCAGGCAACGGATATACGTGGTCAGGCCGACCATATGCCGGCCCCTCATGGATGTCGGAGCCTGCGCAATGGCCAGTTCAGATTGATTCTCGGGGATTCTTATCGATGAAGTTTTCTCGGGAATGAATGAACGCACAGAAGTCTTGAACGCTGGTCTTCGAAGGCGGGCACAATTTTCTCGCGCCACCCCGCCAACATTGCAGACGCGGTCTCTTATTCCAGAGCCGGAACATTCGGTGACGTTTACGGGTAGCGTTTCGCCGGCTCTTTGATATAAGCCGGCCCTAATTCGGATTGGACGGCGGCCCTGGGGAGGAAAGTTTATGGCCACGGCATCTTCGACCCACATCGATGAGAGCACGCTCACCAAGGGGCAGCGCCGCAAGCTCAACGCCCTGCGCAAATCCGTCGGCAACGAGATCGGTGCGCAGGCATTTGCCGCCTGGCTGTTCTCGCAACAGGCGGCGGGAACGACAGCCGACGCGAACGCTGCGTTGATCGTGGATACCCTCTGGCCGCTGGTGCAGCAGGGCACGCTCTCCATCCCGCGCGGAGGCTACCTGCTCAGGCGCGGGCGCGGGCGCATCATCGTCGAGCCGCCACGGTCGTAGCCGCGGAAGACGCGCCGCGGCCCCCGACGCTTGCCGCGGCACGGTCCGGATGACGCGGAGCCCGCTTTAGTCGGCGCCTCTCTGATTCCACCCGCCTTCCGACGCGACCCGCGCGTCCGCGATGGCTGCGCGGAACTGCTTCAGCGGCAGAGCGCCCCGGATCATGCGGTCGCCGATGACGAAAGCCGGCGTTCCCCTGACGCGCAGAGCATTGGCGAGGATGGCGTTCCGCGCGATCAGCGCATCCGGGGAGGGATCTTCCATGTCGCGCGCAAGCCGTTCGGCATCGAGGCCGACGGAGCGGGCGACGGCGAGGATGTGATCGAGGTCGAAGGGGCCGTTCGCCCCCAGCAGCGCCCGGTGAAACGGCTCGTAGAGGCCCTGCGCCCGTGACGCCGGCGCCGCGCGTTCCGGCAGCGTCGATTCCGGCCCGGGGATCGGGAACTTCTTGAGGACGAGACGCTGGTCGTCGTTCCGGCATTCGTGTCGTTCGATGGTGCCGATCAGGACCCCGAGGTGTAGCCAGGTGTCCTCGGTCGATCGTTCCGGGCATCGCGCATGCCGTGCTCGATCCCAACGAAGGTCGCATCGTTCGCCAGGCAACGCCGATGCTCCGAACCGAT
Organism: Alphaproteobacteria bacterium; assembly: GCA_965262755.1. Taxonomy (GTDB): domain Bacteria; phylum Pseudomonadota; class Alphaproteobacteria; order UBA828; family UBA828; genus WTGU01. The sequence goes on from OZ253557.1 coordinate 370,069, forward strand.
GCTCCTACATCGCCAGGAGTCGCGTGGAGCGTTGGGTGGGGTGCGGTCCCGGTTAGCCCGGAGTGGGTCCGGGCCGCGTCCCACTGATCCGGAGCATCCCATGCGCACCTCGGAAACCCTCCTCCTCGACTTCATCCGGCAGTCGCCGCAGTTCCGCATCCCCGTCAACCAGCGCAGATACGCCTGGACGAAGCGGCATTGCCGCCAGCTCTGGGACGACATCCTCGACGCCGGCGAGCGCCAGGACGTGCGCGAGCACTTCCTCGGACCCATCATGTACGTCGCCGCCGTCGATCCCCTCAACGCCCACTGGGCGCCCTGTCTGATCTATGACGGCCAGCAGCGCCTGACCACGATCACCCTGATCCTCAAGACGCTCTCCCGGCACCTCAAAGACCACACCGCGCCGGACGGCTTCGGGCCCGACCAGATCGGGAGCGAGTATCTCGTCAACCCCTTCGGCAAGGGTGACCAGCACTACCGCCTGATGCTCAAGGCGGGGGATGCGGAGACCCTGCTGGCGCTGATCCACGACCGCCCCCTGCCGGCCGAGCCTTCATCGCGCATCATGGAGGCCTTCGCGTTCTTCGAGACACGCATCAAGCAGCTCGGCCCGGACGTCTCCCCGCTCTGCGCGGGCTTGCGCAAGCTCCGCATCGTCGCCTTCCAGCTCAAGGAGGGCGAAGACAACCCGCACCGGATCTTCGAGACCATGAACACCTGCGGCCGGGACCTCACCTGCGCCGACATGATCGGCAACTTCATCCTGATGCCGCTCGACCGGGAACGCCAGGAACGGCTCTACGCCGACCACCTGCGGCCCATCGAACGCGGCTTCGAACGCCACGGGGAAGAACACTTCGATGTGTTCATCCGCGACTTCCTGACCCTGAGGACGGGAGAGGTCCCGAAGCAGGGGGAGGAATACGCGGCCTTCAAGACCCATGCCCGCTCGCGCCGGGTCGAGGACGCCGGTCCCGAGGCGCTCAGCGCCGATCTACGCGGTTGCGCCGAGCATTACCGCGCCATGGTGCTCGGCGAGGAACCCGATGCGGAGCTCGCACTGGCCTTTGCAGAGCTCGCCAGTCTCGACATGAAGCCGGTCTGGCCCTTCCTCCTCCACCTCTACGGCGACCATGCCGGAGAGCGTCTCTCCCGGCACGACCTTCTCACCCTGACCCGGCTGGTCACCGCCTATGCGATGCGCCGCGCGGTCTGCGGCTTTCGGCCCGCCGCGCCGCCGCCGGTCTTCGCAACGGCGTCGCGCTCCGTCGACCCGGAGCGTTATGTCGAGAGCGTCCGGGCGTACTTCCTGTGCCTCCCGGACGGCTCCGCCTTCCCCTCGGATGAGACTTTCCGGGCCAAGCTCGTGAGCCGCAACATGTACAGCTTCAGACACCACGTTGCCCTGCTCAAGCGGCTCGAGAACGACGGACGCAAGGAGCGCGTGCCTCTCTCGTCCTGCACGGTCGATCACATCATGCCGCAGGGCGAACCCCTTCCGGACGCGTGGAAGGCCGAGCTCGGGCCCGATTGGGCGCAGACTTGGCAGAGCCTCCGCCATACCCTGGGCAACCTGACCCTCACCGCCTTCAACCCGGAGATGGGCAACCGGCCGTTCCGCGACAAGCGCGATGCCGAGAAGGGATACCGCGACAGCCCGTTGCGGTTGAACGCCGATCTGCGGCAGGCGGAGCGCTGGGACGGCGATAGCATCCGCGCCCGCGGCGCGCGTCTCGCTGACGAGGCGGTCGGGATCTGGAAGCGTCCGGTCCTCCCCGACCGTGTCCTTGAACCGTACAGGACCACGCGCGCCGGCGCCGGACGCCACACGATCGAGCATCACCCGCATCTGCGTCCCGGCGCGCCGATGCACGACCTCTTCGAGGCGGTCAGGCAGGAGATCCTCGGCCTCGCGCCGGAGGTCCGCGAAGAGTTCACGAGGCACTATGTCGCCTACAAGACGCAGACCAACTTTACGGACATCGTGCCGCAGAAGCGCCGGCTCCTGCTCACCCTCAACATGCGCTTCGACGACATCTCCGACCCGCGCGGGCTTGCCGCCGACATCACCAATCTCGGGCTCTGGGGCAACGGCGACGTCCAGCTGGAGGTGGATAACGCCCGCCAGATTCCTTACGCGATGGAGCTCGTGCGACAGGCCTTCGCGGCCAAGCAGCCCAATGGCGCCAAGGGGAGCGAAGGCTACCCCCTACGGGCAGGGAAGCCCGGAGTGCGCAGTGCTCCAATTCACGGAACCGGACGCCGATGCCGCCTCACCCGGTTTCGGCCGTTCCGGTCTTGACTGCAGGGATATCCGACCACCGGGTCGTATAGTGGGGCGAGCGGAACGCGCTGCTGGATTGCCACCCCGCGGCCCGCCCGGTGCGGCCGAAGCGAATGGACCCCGGCCCCAGCCGGTCGTTGATGGTATCGAAGGCCTCGATGAGCTTGTCGTCCCTCGGATCGGGCTGCTCGAACAGCGATGGCGGCGCATCGGCGGCGTCGACGAGGTCGAGCATCATCATGCCAGCCCGTTTGTACGCCGGCCCGGTCCGGTATATCCGGTCCAACGCTTTCAGCGCCGCGCGCACGATATGCCTGGTGTTGCTGGTCGGGGGCGACAGGGCCTCCGACCGCGAGGGGGCGTAGCGCGGTCCCTTCGAGAAACGGTTGGTCTCGATGAACACGCTGACCGCGGAGCCGACGAGACCGGCCCGGCGGATCGAGCGAGCTGCTTCGGTCGCGAACAGGGTGATCGCGTCGGCAAGGTCCTCCCGACGGCGCACCTCGGTGCCGAAGGAGCGGGAGACCATCGTCGTCCGCTTGGGTTGGGGCATGTTCTCGAAGCCTATGCAGTCGTCTCCCCGCAGTTCCCGTACCGTCCGCAGCCCGCTCACGCCCATTTCGTTGCGGACCCAGGCGTCGGGCCGGCGCGAGAGATCGAGGGCCGTCCTGACGCCGTTGCGGTCGAGCTTCCGGGTGAACTGTTTGCCGATCCCCCAAACGTCTCCGACCTGGGTCAGCTCCAGCGCCTTGTCGCGCCATGGAGAGCCGGTGAGGTCGAGAACGCCCTCCGTCCTGGCGGAGGTCTTCGCGATCTTGTTGGCGATCTTGGCGAGCGTCTTGGTCTCGGCGATGCCGACGCCGACGGGCAAGCCGGTCCACTGGCGCACCGTCCTTCTCACCCCTCGGCAGAACTCCGTGACGTCGTCCGCCAGCCCCGCGAGGTCGAGGAAACATTCGTCGATGGAATACTTCTCGGTGGCCGGCGCGAGCTCGGCGAGGACTTCCATCACCCGGTTGCTCATGTCGGTGTAGAGCTGGAGGTTGCCGCTGATGACCTCGATGCCGTGCCGCTTGATGAGGTCCCCGGCCTGGAACGCCGGCTGCGCCATCTTGACCCCGAGCGCCTTGGCCTCGTCGCTCCGCGCGACGATGCAGCCGTCGTTCGAAGACAGGACAACGGTGGGACGGCCTTCGAGCGCCGGACGGAACACCCGCTCGCAGGAGACGAAGAAGTTGTTGCAATCGACCAGCGCATAAACGGTCATGGCAGGCTCCGCACCACCCCGGCGACGACGCCCCAGACGCTGGCATCCGCTCCTTCGAAGACAGTGAAGGGGCGAACGGTCAGTTCGCCGTCGATGGCGGCGACGACGATCGAGTGCCGGCCCGGCGTGCGCGAGCGGTCCACGATAAGGGTATCGCCGGCAAGGATCCCCCACTCGGCCATGCCGTCGCCCTCGACGGCGACGAAGAACGTTGCCGCGGGCCGCTTGATGAAGTGCTCATCCAGGCTGAGGCTTGCCGTGGGTGCGACGATAGTGAACATCCGGCAAGTCCGGTCAGCCCCGCGATGCGGGACGCATCGGGAGAAGGGCCGAAGGCCGCCGGGTGAAGAAAGCCGGCCCTACGGTTCGCCGTTCGCAAGCTTCGGTGCCGCGAGTGTTCGATTCTGCGTGTTCAGCTTTCATCGGGCTCGGCGTCACGGCGGGTGTTGATGGCGGTCATGAAGGCTTCATCCTGATTCGGTTCGTCCCAGCGCTGGAGGGCGGTCATCCAGCGGTGCCAGATCCGGAAACCGCGGATCGTCGCCTTTCAACGGAGAGGGAGAGGATCCGCCGCAGCCATATCAAACCCAATTCCTTGGAGCCTCGATGCGCCTTTCACGCTCGAAGCTCAAGGGCTAGCCGACGGTCGGAGATCATGCGCCTGCCCAGCCTGGGCTGTGCGGGCGGAGATGGCGTGATTGCCGGGTCAAGGGCCGGGAGCATTGCCGAGGTGCACGGGCCGGACCTTTTTGTGCTAGCTGTTGGCCATGGCCGGATCGACCGACAACATCGAGGCCATCGCGCGCGCCGTACTCAGCTGCTGCTCGACGGGGCGGAGCTCGCACCGATACCTGTGGAAGAGGACGTGATCAGCCTTTCGGCGATTCTCCTGAACGATGACCCTAGATTCAGCAATTGGGCGAGGGGCTGATCTCGGAAAACCATTGTAGATTCGGGGGATGAGCGAATCGAGAGAGGCCCGAGAGGGTCACCCTGCGGGTGATGGTCCCAGCGCTGCGCGGGAGGTCGCCCGAGAGGCCGTGAAGGTGGACACCTTCGGCGGCACGGTCCACGTCGAATGGGATCCTGATGCGGCGGCGACGCCGCTGGGTTACCTGGCGTTCTTCGCCGAGTATCTGAAGGTCAGCGGCCGCTTCGACGCGCTGGTGGCGGACTGCCCGCTGCACTACACGAGCCCGAATGCACCGTCGAAGCGGGAGGTTCTGGGGACGGTGCTTCTATCGGTTCTCGCGGGGCAGTGGCGCTATGCGCACATCACGGCGCTGCGCGGCGACGGGGTCAATCCGTCGCTGTTGGGCATGAGCAAGGTGGCAAGCGAGGAATCTGTTCGGCGCGGCCTGGAGCGGATCGAGGCGGAGGACGGCGCATCCTGGCTGCACGACCATCTCGACGACACGGTGCGGCCACTGCTGAGCGAGCCGTGGGTTCTCGACTGCGACACCACGATCAAGCCGCTCTACGGCCACCAGGAGGGGGCGGTGGTGGGCTACAACCCGAAGAAGCCGGGCCGTCCCTCGCACGCCTACCATGCATTCCTGATGGCGGGCACGCGCCTTGTGCTGGACGTTGATGTAGCGCCGGGCGACCGTCACCGCTCGAAGAGCGCGGCGCCCTCGCTGTGGGCCTTGCTTGACCGCCTCGGCCGGGAGCACTGGCCGCGCCTTGTACGGGGCGACAAGGATTGGGGGAGCGAGGGCAACATGGCGTCGTGCGAGGGGGCGGGCCTCGACTATCTGTTCAAACTGCGCCTGACGAAGGGAGCGCGCCGGCTTGCCGAGCGCCTGATGGCGCGGGACGAGTGGGAGGACGCGGGCCAGGGCTGGTCGGGGATCGAGGCCGAGCTTCGCCTGCATGGCTGGAGCCGGACGCGCCGCGTTGTGGTGCTGCGCCGTCGCCTGCCGGGGACGGTGGCGCTGACGCGGAGCGATGACGGCCAGGGCGATCTGTTCTGGACCGACGCGCAGCCGGGCACGGGGGTCTGGGAGTTCGCGGTTCTGGCGACGTCGCTGGATCTGGAGGTCCGATCGGTTGCCCAGCTCTACCGGGATCGGGCGGACGCGGAGAACGCCTTCGACGAGTTGAAGAACCAGTGGGGCTGGGGCGGCTTCACCACGCGCGACCTGAAACGCTGCCAGCACATGGCGCGGTTGATCGCGCTCATCTACAACTGGTGGAGCCTGTTCGTGCGCTTGGCGGACCCCGATCACCACCGCGAGGCGATCACCAGCCGGCCGCTTCTGCTTCACGGGATTGCCCGCCAGACCCACCACGCCGGTCAGACCCGGCTGACGGTGACATCGAGCCATGGGCGGCGGAGGGCGGTGGTCGCGGCTTTGCGGCGGATCACCGGCTTCTTCCAGACCCTGGTGCGAAGTGCGGAGTAGTTGAGCGCCGAGGATCGCTGGCGCCGGATCCTGGCGGAAGCGCTGAAGAAGTACCTCCGTGGCCGCCAGCCGGGGCGTCAGCCCTGGCTCCCACCGCCTCGGGTCGCGCCGGCGGGCTGAAATCGACCCCGAAAAACGGCCGTCCAACGCCCGCAACTGCCGAATCTAGGATGACAATTTCGAATCGCTCCGGAACATGCGTCGCGTCATCGACGACTTCAGCCTTGTCGACGAAAGGATCCTCATCCCGTTCAAGGCGCGCGCGTTTCTCGATCTTGCCGGACGCAGGGCGAATGGCTAAGACGTTGATGCCCGGCACATACGAAAGCATCGAGCCGACGTGTTCCGGTTTGCCCAACTGTTGCCGGGCAGCGGCAACCTTCTGCTCGCCGGTTCGATCCGGGCGGACCTTGCAGCGTTTCTCGCGCAGGTCTCGAGCGATCCGGATTTCGACTACAAGGCGTTGAGGCTTCCGATCGCGCTGGCGGATGCGACCGCAATACTCGGCAGATGCTATCAACTGGACAGTGACGACTGGGTTCGAATGCCCGAAACACCCGGAAGCGAAGCGCGTCCCTACACGGAGACGTCCGCCCTCAGTGACATCCTCGAGTGGTCGAGGGCGAGGCCCGATTGGTTGAGGGACGCGCTGCGCCGCCTCATGGTCGGTGGCGAGTTGTCGGGTCAGGACATGGACGAGCTGGAGGCGATATGTCTGGGGGCCGAGGGCGGGGCGTCCCACTTGACCAACCAACATATCGTGCCTCAGCGCCTGGCCGGCAAGCCGGTGGCGATCACAGGCCTGCGCGATCCTGTGGGCGTGAATGCACTGGCAAGCGGCCAGGGTCTGACATTCTCTGCGCGGGGCCTGACCATCGTGTATGGGGACAACGGATCGGGAAAATCGGGCTTTGTACGCGTTTTCAAGAGCGCGTGTCGCTCCCGGGACGACAAGACATCGATATTGCGGGATGTGAACGCTGCGAACGACGTTGCGCAATCCGCCCACATCGATTTTGAGGTGGCCGGCAAAGCCGAAGCATACGATTGGCAGCCGGAGCATGGGGATCACGCGGACCTGCCGGCCGTCAGCATTTTCGACGCCCGCAGCGCCAATACCCATGTGCAGAAGACGAACAACGTCGCATACGTACCGTTTGCGATGGCCTTGCTCGATCGGCTGGGACAGGCGTGCGATGGACTGCGGGCCCGCGTGACCGCGCGGATCGATACACTTGCAGGCCAGACGCCGGTGGCAATCAAGACGCCGTCGTTGAACGGGAGCACCGCAGCCGGCGCGTTCCTTCACGGTCTGTCCGCGAAGTCCAGTCCGGTGGAATTGGACCTGCTCGTCACGCTCGGCGACGACGAGAAGAGCCGGTTGTCGTCGCTCGATGGCGATCTCGCCCAGGATCCCGCGAAGGCCGCCGAAAAACTCAGGGCTCGCGGCGCACAACTAGATTCTTCGCTCGAGGCGCTGAACCGACTCGTGGGCGCCGCGGTATCCGGCAGGTTCGGCGAGCTGCGTCGGCTTGAGTCGGATGCGAAGGGGGCAGCGGAGGCTGCACGGCTTGCGTCCGACAGCCTTTTCGGGGGGGCGCCGCTCCCCGGGGTCGGGAGCGATGCCTGGCGGCGTCTGTGGGAAGCGGCCCGCGCCTATTCCGATGAAGTCGCCTATCCGGATCGTTTATTCCCGGCTTCGGTCGACGATGAGCGTTGCGTGCTTTGCCAGCAGCCGCTGGAGGATGATGCGCGGCGTCGGCAGAGTGCCTTCGAGACCTTTGTGAGGGGCGCGGCCCAAAAGGCAACGGAGGACGCCACTCGAGAACTCGCGAGCTATCGGCGTGATCTGAGTGATGCACGGATGCCGATGGGCGACATCCGCGCATTCGTTACGCTACTCAAGACGGAATTGTACCGGCCCGGACTGGCGTCCGAGGTGCGGCGCTCTGCCTTGACCGCGGCATGGCGGCTGCGCGCACTGCTCTCCGGCGCGGCCGAACCGGTGGCGCAGGCGCCGGTTCCAACGGAAGGTCTGGAAGCGCTCCGCAAGGATATTGCCGAGCGGGCCAGGGCCCTGTCCAGTGACGCCGATAGCGCGGAACGGCAAGCCCTGGTATCGGAACACGGGGAGTTGAAGGACAGGCTGTCTCTCGCCGGGATCGCGGAAGATGTCCGCGCCGAGATCGAACGACAAGGAGAAATCGCTGCGCTCAAGAAAGCCGAGAAGACTTGCGGAACCGGAACAAAACGGCTGATCACGACGAAGAACAAGGATCTGTCGGAAAAGCTCGTCACCGACGCGCTTCGGGGTCGCTTTGCGCGCGAGGTGGAAAAACTCCGTATCGGCTCGATGCCAATCGAGCTTCGGAAAGTGCGCGACCGGGATTTCCAGTCGTTCTTTAAGGTTGCGCTTGTCGACAAGCCGGATGAGCCGGTCGGCGAAATCCTCAGCGAGGGGGAGCACCGTTGCGTTGCGCTGGCCGCGTTCTTGGCCGAGCTTGTCACGTCGAAAGACTATTCGGGCATCGTCTTCGACGATCCGATGTCGTCACTCGATCATAGGTATCGGAGACGCGTAGCGAAGCGCCTCGTGGAGGAGGCTGCCCACAGGCAGGTGATTGTGTTCACACACGACCTGACCTTCCTGTTTGATCTTCAGCGGGAGGCCGTGGCGGGCGGACAGGACGTTCACTACCAGAATGTCCATCGCGTCCAGTCGAGACCCGGACATGTCAGCGATGACCTGCCGATCGATGCGAAGGCTGCCTGGCCCATGGCGGAGGCGCTCCGCTCGGAACTCAAGACGGTGCGAGGCGCGTTCGACAATTGGCCGGAAGCGCGTCGTTCCGTGTTTGCCGACGGCGTCATCGGAAAGCTCCGCAAAGCCTGGGAGCAAGGAATTGCGGATCTGATCCAGCCGGTCATGTCGCGGTTCAACAGCCAGATCAAGGGCTCGTCGCTCCACAAGCTCGCGATCGTCAATGACGATGACGTGATCGCGGTGCGGGCAGCGCGCGCCCGTCTCTCGGAAGACCTGCACGCGTCGCCGGAGACAATCAATCCGAGCGAAACGACCCATGCCGAACTGTTGGAGGAGCTCAAGAAGCTTGAGGATTGGCTCAAGGATGTGAAGGAGCGGCAACGGACGGCGCCGGAACCCGCTGTTTCCTACGCCATGTCGTGAAGCCCATTGTTGGCGTTTCGCCAATCGAAACTCCTGGGGCCCTCAAGCGGGCGGAACGGCGTCGGGTTTTGGGCCGGGCGCAGTGCGACGAAGGCCAGGCGGTAGCGGCAGCGAGTCAATTCGAACGGTCGGAGCCGGAGATGGGCAGCGGGCAGGCGCCCTGCCGGAGCCACGCGTAGCCAAGAGAACCAGGGTCCGCGGGTCACCAGGAACAGGAGGAAAGTGCCGCAATGCGCGGACGGGCCACTATGGAGGGGACCCCCGCTGGTCTTCCGCAATTGCTACAATGGTCGGGGCACCCCCACGCGCCATGGAGGAGGCCGACGACGGGAACCGGGTAAGGGCCGGGTTTTTCGCCTACCTGGCGCGACACGGTCTTCCCCGCCGCCGCCGCGCGCTCCCGGATCATCGCCTGCTCCGCCGGCTTGCAGTGCAGGCTCCGCTGCCGCCTGCCGGGCCGCCCGGCTTCCTCCGTCACGGCTCGTCCTCCCCAGCCGGCCCCACCGCCTTCCAGCGGTTCGCCGCGCCGGGATCGGTCAGCCCCTCCAGCATGCCCTCCCGGTCGATCCATTCGTCCACCGCGTCGCAGGCGTCCTCCCAAGCCTCTCCGGCGCCGGCATCGCGCAGCCGCCTCTCCTCCAGCCTGGACAGCACCAGCATCTCGCGCACCGCCCGGCGCAGAACCTCCGGCGGCAGAGAGTCCCGATCCAGCGCGCGATGGATCACGAAGCGCGAGTTGCGGTAGGAATGCGCATTGCTGCGCACCCCCCGCGCAGATCCGGACGTGGTCGTTGAACCATCCGGCTCCTACCTCGGGTGATTGACGGTAAACCGCTGGTCCGGCCATGGGTGGCGGATGGACGCGCGTGGCCATAGGATTTCAGTCATGCGCTCCAGTCGCTTCCAACTGAAACGGGCTCGCTGGGACCGTCGGCGAAGCGCCCACATCCACCGGCGTTGCAGCCTGCGGCGGAACGCATTGATGAACCGGCTCGACCCTGGGACGGCAAAGTAGTTGAGCCAGCCTTCGCAGACCCGCCCGAGCCACTTTCCGACCTCCCAGATGTCGTGGTGCCAGCGCTTGCGGAGCACCTCGTCGATGCGCGCCAGGGTCCTGTTGACCCGTTTGGCGACTGGTTTGCGACCAAGCCGAAAGCGCCCTCTCCGGGTCGTCGTGCAATAGTGCGTGAAGCCCAGGAAGTCGAAAGTCTCCGGCTTGCCCACCCCGCGCTGGCGACGGTTCATCACCGCGAACCGGCCAAACTCCACGAGGCGGGTCTTGTCCTGGTGAAGACTGAGACCGAACCGGCTCAGCCTCTCCCGAACGTCGCGGAGGTACCGCTCCGCATCCCGCTTGTGTTGGAACCCGACAACGATATCGTCAGCGTAACGGACGATGATCGCTTCGCCATCCGGGACGCTCGGACGCCATTTCTTGTGGAACCACAGGTCGAGCACGTAATGCAGGAACACGTTCGCCAAGACGGGGGAGAAGACGCCCTGAACGCAAAAGGTAACATTCGCCTTCGGTGCTGTCGGTGTCGGGTTTCGACGGGTCCGGACTGCCGCCCGGCGATCCCGAGATCGGGATTGAATGACGAATGGTGATATTTTCTTCGCTTACCAACACCTCCTTCACGATGAGCCGGACGATGCGCTGCCGTTCGACGATGTCCAGGGTTTCGGCGGACGAGCGCAGCCGCGCCAGGAAGCCGGTCAGCGTCTCGGCGAGCCGGAGATAGGTCTCCCGGTCCTTCGCCCGATCGACGGCGGATTGCAGTTCGCGATGCAGAGCCTGCTCCTGACGACGGAGCTCGGGCGTTCTGTCGCGCAGCTCGTCGATGGTAATCAACTCCTCCTGATAGGCGTTGACCAGGCGGTCGATGCTTTTTCGGACCCGGATCAGACGGTGCCGCAGGTCGTTCTCGCGCTGCTGGTTTGGATCGGAGGCGCGGGCCGTCTCCAGTCGCCGGTCGATCTCGGCGCCGATCACTGCCGGATCCTTGAGCAGGCGGACCACTTCGCCCCAGACGACGTCATCGAGCCAGTCCTGGCGCACCGGCCGACTGTCGCACACCGGTCCGTTGAGATGGCGCCAGGAGTCGGAACCCAGGCAGCGGTAATAGGAGATCTTACGGGCACTCGTCTGGGCCGATGTGCGAGACAGCGCGTAGCCGCATTTGCCGCACGAGACCAGTCCCTGGACCACGCTGGGCGTCTTGGTACGGCGCGGCGCGTGGATCTTGTTCATCTCCAGCCGCTCTTCGGCTAGGGCGAAGGTTTCTTCGCTGACGATCGCCGGCACCGGGATCTCGATCCACTCCTCACGCGGTTTTTCGTGACCGCCGGTTGTGCCGCTGGCCACGCCGCGGCGCAGGCGCAGAGGACGTGTCACAGATTTACGCGGCATCTGGCGGGTCTTGCCGAAACAGGCTTTCCCCTTGTACGCCGGGTTGCGGAGCATCGCCCACACCGTCGAGCGTTCCCAGCGCGAGCGCCCGGTGGAAGTGGGTACCGCGCGCTCATTGAGCCTGCAGGTGATCGCGCCGATGCTCATGTGATCGCAGGTGTAGTAGCGGTAAACCTCGCGAACCACCGACGCCTGCGGCTCGATAATTTCGTAGAACGCATCGCTGTCCGGGGTTTTCTTGTGATAGCGATAGCCATAGGGCGCGCCGCCGAGGACGGCGATTTCGGCGCGCCCGATGACGCTTGCCGCGCCGGGAACGCTCCAGGATCTGCGCGCGCTCGTATTCCGCAATCATGCCCTGGAACTGGACGAGCAGATGATTTTCGGGGGTTTGCATCGACGGCGCTCTCAGGAACACGGTCTCGACGCCCTGGCGGGCCAGCTCCTCGATGAGCAGAACCTGGTAGGCATAGCGGCGGCTCAGACGATCCGGGGCATGGACCAGGACCGTGTCGATGCGCCCTTCGGCGGCGAGGTCCCTGACCCGCTCGAGCCCTGGGCGTTCGAGAACGGTGCCGGTATAGCCGTCATCCTCAATGGTCATGTCGGGCGCGACGCTGTAACCGTGGTCCTCGGCGTAGGCGATCAGGGCCTCGGTCTGGCTCGCTATCGTGTTGTCATCTCTCTGCCGCTCGCCGGAGACCCGCGCGTAAATGGCTGCGATCTTCATGGTCGTCTCCTATGTCCTGCGCTCGGGCCGGGATTTTGTGAACCTGATCGGGCACCAGGATCGCGTAAGCGTTCTGGAGTTTGGCGGCGAGCAGACGATCGAAGGCATAAGCGAGGTGAACCGTGGGCCGAGCGCCCGAGCGACGTTCAGCCATGTCGATCCGCGTCCGGGAACAAGCGTCTGAGAGCCCGCGCAACGATCTCCCCGATGGAGTGGCCGCTGCTCCTGGCATGGGCCCGCAAGGTCGCCGCCAGAGTGCCCGGAATCTTTATGGTGATCGGGATCAACTCTTCGGTCGGCTCGGCCGGCTCCCTCTCTGCCAACATCACTGAGGCACCAGCAACCTTTGGAATTTCTGTAGGGCGGTGGAGGTGAAAACCGATGACCGCAGAGAGAGACTCGATGACATTGAATGAGGTTTCCGTTCCGGCCCTGGGGGTCGAGGAGCGTAGCGACGAGGCCCCCAGGGCCGGCCGCGCCAGACCGACCCCGGACCCGGAGGTTGTGGCCAAGCCGAAGCGGCGCCAGTTCACCGCAGAGTATCGGCTGCGGGTTCTGGAGGAGGCGGATCGCTGCACACGGCCCGGCGAGGTGGGCCGCCTGCTTCGCCGCGAGGGGTTGTACAGCTCGCATCTGACGGCTTGGCGCAAGGCGCGGCGCAAGGGCTCGCTGCGGGCGTTGGCCGCGAAGAAGCGCGGCGCGAAACCGGCCGAACGCAACCCGCTGGATGCGAAGGTGCGCGCGCTCGAGGCGCAAGTGGCTCGCCTGGAGCACGAGTTGCACACCGCGCACACGATCCTGGACGTGCAGGGAAAAGTTGCCGGGCTGCTGGGATTGAACCTCGAACACGGAACGCGCTCTTGATCGCGGTCCAACCGCTTGCGGCGCAGGTCGGCGTGGCGCCGGCCTGCCAAGCACTGGGCGCGTCACGGGCGACCTTCTACCGTCGTCAGAGGTCAACTCCCGGGCACCGGCAGCCCCGTCCAACGCCCGCCCGGGCGCTGTGTGAAGCCGAGCGCGAGCAGATCCTCGATGTGCTCGCCGGCCCGCGCTTCGTCGACCGTGCGCCGGCGGAGGTCGTGGCGACGCTGCTCGACAAAGGCCATTACCTGTGCTCGGAGCGGACGATGTATCGGATCCTGGCCGCCGATCAGCCGGTCCGAGAGCGGCGCAATCAGCGCGAGCATCCCCAGTACACCAAGCCCGAGCTGGTGGCCACGGCGCCGAACCAGACCTGGTCCTGGGACATCACCAAGCTGTTGGGGCCGACCAAGTGGACGTACTTCTACCTCTACGTCGTGCTCGACATCTTCAGCCGCTACGTGGTCGGCTGGATGGTCGCAGATCGGGAGAACTCGGCGCTGGCCGGTCGTCTCATCGAAGAGACCTGCCACAAACAGGGCGTCCAGCCCCAGGTGCTCACCCTGTCGGCGCAGGTGATCGGCCGCCTGAAGGCGGAGTGGGAGGCCGAGCACGAGCGCTGGCGCCGGCGCGACCTGTCGGCCCGACGCTACGTCTACATGTGGGCCGATGGCATCTATCTCCAGGGTCGGCTGGAGGACGAGAAGCAATGCATTCTGGTCCTCATCGGCGCCACGCCGGAGGGACGCAAGGAACTCGTGGGCTTCCAGGCGGGGGTGCGCGAGAGCGCCCAGAGCTGGCGTGAGTTGCTGGCATGCCTGCGCGGGCGCGGGCTGGTCCCGAGCTCGCCATCGGCGATGGCGCTCTGGGCTTCTGGAAGGCGCTGGAGGAGATCTTTCCCGACACCCGCCGCCAGCGCTGTTGGGTCCACAAGACAGCCAATGTCTTGAACAAGCTGGCGAAGTCGCGACAAACGGCCGCCAAAGCTGCCCTGCATGATATCTGGATGGCGGATGGCCGCGCCGAGGCCGAGAGGGCGATGAATACTTTCGCCGCCAAGTACGACGCCAAATACCCCCAAGCCGTCGCCTGCTTGACAAAGGACCGCGACGCCTTGCTGGCCTTCTACGACTTCCCGGCCGAGCACTGGCGGCATATCAGGACGACCAACCCCATCGAAAGCGTCTTCGCTACCGTCCGCCACCGCACCGTGCGCACCAAGGGCTGCTTGTCTCACGGGACAACTCTGGCCATGGTCTTCAAGCTGATCACCACCGCCAGCAAGACCTGGCGGCGGCTCATGGGAAACAATCAGTTGCCCAAGATCATCGAAGGTGTGAGATTCAAAGACGGTATGCAGATCGACGAAACCAAAACTCGCGCCGCCGCCTGATCACGCCGTCACCGAAAATCGGGCATAACTCTCCTGGGCGAAGGCCAGGACGCAGCGCCCCTCGCGCGCGAGCGTGGCTGCGAGCGGGGAGTCGACCCCGAAGGTCGCGCTCAGCAGGCCGCTGAAGTCCCGCGCATACTGGTAGTAGTGCTCCGCCAGCAGCGCGAGCGCGGCATCGCGCATCGCCCGCGGGGCGTGGGTGCGCCGCGCCAGATGGCGGAACTCGGGCGCGAAGGACTCCGCCTCGTTCCGCACGAGGAGCGTGGTCACGGCCGGCGCAAGCTCCTCGCCCACCGTACTCAGCGCCTGCGGCCGCATGCCGGCCGCATGCCGGGCGCGGGCCGGCCCTCCCGGCGCCGCATGGCGTCGGCGCGGATCCGGCATTGCCAGCCGACGAAGTGGACGCGTAGCCGCTCGGCCCGCGGCGCGGCGCTCACGGCCCCTCGGAATGCTCAGCGCCGGCGTGCGCCGCGCGGACTCCCCGCCCGTATGCAGGGCAGGGCGGGTCGATCCCGTCAGGCGCAGCGCTCAGAGCTTGGAGCCGGTGAGCAGGTAGCCGCTGCCGGGCGAATCCGAGGGCTTGAACGGCGTCTCCACCACCTCGGCGTCCACCGGCGCGTCGGCGTACTGCTTGTCCAGCTCCACGGTGAGCCTGGTGCCGACATCACTATGGCCGATCGGCAGCATGGCGAGCGCGATGTTGGAATTCTGCGCCGGCGACCAGAAGGCGCTGGTGACGTAGCCCACGTCGGTCGCCCCGTCGCGCACGATGTAGAAGTCCGCCGGGTACCAGGTGATGGGCTTGCCGCCCATGCGGAGCCCCACGAGCTTCTCGCTCACCCCCTCGTCCCTGATCCTGGCGAGCGCCTCCCTGCCGATGAAGTCGCCCTTGTCGAAGTTGACCTGCCAGCCGAGGCCCACCTGATAGGGGTTGGTCTCGATGTCCATGTCCTGGCCCCAGCTCAGGATGCCGGCCTCGATGCGGCGGATATGCCCCGGCGCGATGACCCGCAGGTTGAACTGCTTGCCGGCCTCCAGCACCGCGTTCCACATCGCATCGGCGTTGACCGTGGCGTCGATGAGGTAGATCTCGTACCCCGCCTCGCCGGAGAAGCCCGAGCGCGAGATCACCACCTCGCAGCCGCCGATCTGCACGTTCTGGAGCAGCCCGTAGTAGGGCACGTCGTCGATCGCCGGCCCGACCAACGCGCGGATAAGGTCCTGCGCCTTGGGTCCCTGGATCTGGACCGGACAGACGTCGATCTCGTTGACCTCGACATCCATCTTGGCGACGGCGTTCACGCCCTGCAGATAGATGCCGACATCGGAATCGGCGAGCGAGAACCAGAACTCGTCGTCGGCCACGCGCAGCAGCACCGGGTCGTTGATGATGCCGCCATAGAGATTGCAGAGGATGACGTAGCGCGCCTTGCCGGTCCCGACCTTCTTCACATCGCGGGTGATCACCAGGTCGACGAACTTCTCCGCGTCGGGGCCCTTGACCTGGATCTGCCGCTCCACGGCTACGTCCCACATGGTGACGTGCTCGGTGAGGTACTCGTATTCCTTGAGCAGGCCGCCTTCCTCCAGCGGGATGTAGGCGCGCGGGTGATAGATGCGGTTGTAGACCGTGTAGCACCAGCAGCCGGCGGCCTTCGCCAGATGGAAATAGGGCGATTTCCGCACACGGGTGGAGAGCAGCATCTTGGCGTTGAAGTCGCCGCTCTGGTGCAGGTTGATCGGCACGTGGCGCCGGCTCATCTGACCCATTTCGCCAGACCCCTCTACAGGATGGAGGCGCGATACTAGCGGCGAGGTCGGCTCCCCGCTACCAAGATCGACACTCCCCGTCGATGCCCTGCTCAGGCAGTGACTCGGTTTGAAATGTCGCTTCCGCCCTTGGCGGCGCGCGCCGTGCACCGCACCATAGTAACTGGCGCAACGGGTATCGCTATCCCATGTACTATAAGGTTATCACATTAATCGTTATTATACAGCATGTTATGGATCATCCCCTCTCCTCATGCGGCTTCGGTCTCAATTTACAGATACCAACTAGTGTGATGTCCCAGAGATAGATGATATATGTATGGGCAGTTTCCTGTCAGGAGTCTGCCCATGCCCCGTGGTCGCCCCATCGAACCCGTCGTTCTCACGGACGACGAGAAAGATCAGCTCCTCAGCCTCGCCAACTCTCGCTCCTTGCCTCATGGAGTGGTGCGGCGTGCGCAAATCGTTCTCGCCTGCGCCCAGGGCGAGGCGAACGCCTCGATCGCCCGGCGCATGCGCCTGAGCGATGCCACCGTTGGCAAGTGGCGGAAGCGCTATCGCATGCAAGGGATCGAGGGGTTGCACGATGAACTGCGCGCGGGCCGGCCCAGAACCCATGACGATGAACGGGTCGCCGAGGTCATCAACACCGCGCTCCAGACCAAACCACCCGATGGCGCCACCCATTGGAGCGTGCGCGCCATGGCCGAGCAAAGCGGCGTCTCCAAGAGCACCGTGCAACGCTGGTTCAGTCTGTTCGCCATCCAACCCCACCGCCAGCGCTACTTCAAGCTCTCCAACGACCCCTTCTTCGTCGAGAAGGTGCGCGATATCGTCGGCCTCTATCTCAACCCGCCCGACCACGCCGTCGTGCTCTGTGTCGACGAGAAAACCCAGGTCCAGGCGCTCAACCGCACCCAACCGATGCTGCCGATGGGGCTGGGCTACGTCGAAGGGGTCACCCACGATTACGTCCGTCACGGCACCACCACCCTGTTCGCCGCCCTCGACATCGCCACCGGACAGGTCATCACCCAGTGCAAGAAGCGCCATCGCCACCAGGAGTTTCTCGCCTTCCTACGCCACATCGACGCCAACGTCCCCGAACCGTTCGACGTTCACCTCATCGCCGACAACTACGCCACCCACAAGCACCCGAAGGTCAGAGCTTGGCTCGCAAGGCGACCGCGATACCACATCCACTACACACCCACCTATGCCTCGTGGCTCAACCAGGTCGAGCGCTGGTTCGGCATCATCACTCAAACGGCCATTCGACGCGGCTCGTTCTCCAACGTCAGCGAACTGGTGAACAAGATCGATCTCTTCGTCCACCACTACAACGCCAAAGCCACTCCTTTCATGTGGACCGCAACCGCAGACTCAATACTCGCAAAAGTCCAGAGACTTTGCTCATATATCTCTGGGACACAACACTAGGTACCACTTCAGTTCGATCTGATGCGTACTCGCGTCGCTTCAACGCTATGGATGCTCGTGCGAATATTTCGAATTTCGAACTCCCAGCAGACACGAGCGCGATGGCGCCAAAGCTTCCGCCAGTCCCTGCAATCTGTCGTTCGGCTGTTCGAGCGCGTGCCCGACGGGGTGCGCCTGACCGCGCTCGGCGCGCCCTGGATGAGCACACGCACCCCCATCCTGCGCGAGTACCCCGCCGCTCCGGCCCTCTCTGCCAACATCACTGAGACACCAGCAACCTTTGGAATTTCTGTAGGGCGGTGGAGGTGAAAACCGATGACCGCAGAGAGAGACTCGATGACATTGAATGAGGTTTCCGTTCCGGCCCTGGGGGTCGAGGAGCGTAGCGACGAGGCCCCCAGGGCCGGCCGCGCCAGACCGACCCCGGACCCGGAGGTTGTGGCCAAGCCGAAGCGGCGCCAGTTCACCGCAGAGTATCGGCTGCGGGTTCTGGAGGAGGCGGATCGCTGCACACAGCCCGGCGAGGTGGGCCGCCTGCTTCGCCGCGAGGGGTTGTACAGCTCGCATCTGACGGCTTGGCGCAAGGCGCGGCGCAAGGGCTCGCTGCGGGAGTTGGCCGCGAAGAAGCGCGGCGCGAAACCGGCCGAACGCAACCCGCTGGATGCGAAGGTGCGCGCGCTCGAGGCGCAAGTGGCTCGCCTGGAGCACGAGTTGCACACCGCGCACACGATCCTGGACGTGCAGGGAAAAGTTGCCGGGCTGCTGGGATTGAACCTCGAACACGGAACGCGCTCTTGATCGCGGTCCAACCGCTTGCGGCGCAGGTCGGCGTGGCGCCGGCCTGCCAAGCACTGGGCGTGTCACGGGCGAGCTTCTACCGTCGTCAGAGGCCAACTCCCGGGCACCGGCAGCCCCGTCCAACGCCCGCCCGGGCGCTGTGTGAAGCCGAGCGCGAGCAGATCCTCGATGTGCTCGCCGGCCCGCGCTTCGTCGACCGTGCGCCGGCGGAGGTCGTGGCGACGCTGCTCGACAAAGGCCATTACCTGTGCTCGGAGCGGACGATGTATCGGATCCTGGCCGCCGATCAGCCGGTCCGAGAGCGGCGCAATCAGCGCGAGCATCCCCAGTACACCAAGCCCGAGCTGGTGGCCACGGCGCCGAACCAGACCTGGTCCTGGGACATCACCAAGCTGTTGGGGCCGACCAAGTGGACGTACTTCTACCTCTACGTCGTGCTCGACATCTTCAGCCGCTACGCGGTCGGCTGGATGGTCGCAGACCGGGAGAACTCGGCGCTGGCCGGTCGTCTCATCGAAGAGACCTGCCACAACCAGGGCGTCCAGCCCCAGGTGCTCACCCTGCACTCCGACCGCGGCGCGCCGATGACGAGCAAGTGCACCGCACAACTGCTCGCCGACCTCGGCGTGACCCGTTCACTGAGCCGCCCTCAGGTGTCCGACGACAACCCCTTCTCCGAGGCCCAGTTCAAGACCCTGAAGTACCACCCCGGCTTCCCTGGCCGCTTCCACGACATCACCGCCGCGATCGCCTTCTGCCGAACGTTCTTCCCTTGGTACAACACCGAACATCGCCATGGCGGGATCGCGATGCTCACCCCGGACGACGTCCATCACAATCGAACCCAGAGCGTGCTGGAGCAGCGCGGGCGGACCCTTCAAGCCGCCTGGACCCGTCATCCCGAACGCTTCGTTCGAGGGATCCCACAACCGGATCCCCCTCCCCAAGCCGTCTGGATCAACCCACCTGTGACACCCGCAACAGGAGAAACTGCTCACTAAATCGCAATCGTCACTGTCTCAAAGTCGTTGACAGGTTCCGCATCCCGGCACGACCGAATCGTTACCTGTCAACGCCATTAAAGCAACGAGTCAGCTTGGTTGCGGGGGCTTGCAACCACCGAGGCAGACACTCGCTAGCGATTTTCATTTGATCCCCATCATCCTCAACACGGCAGGCGTACCTTACCGCGGCGAGCTTGGCTGCCGCGCTCGATACGTTGTGGTCTCGGAGCGGCCCGAGGCAGCTGTGGTCACGAACAACTCCGTCGACGGCAGTCAAATGACGACCCAAGCGTCGATCACGAAAGGCTGCCCGGATCAGGGACGGCAACGCTTCGACCGGTCTCGGCGGATTGCGCGGCGGCATCAGCAATTGCGAGAGCTACAAGACCGTCAGTGCCATCCGAGTAGGCAACCTCCTTACCCCTGACGAGGTCGCAGAACGCCTCGATCTCGTGCCGGTAGGCGTCGACGTAGCGATTCATGAAGAAGTCGCGGAGCGGGTCGGTGGCAAACCCGGCCCCGCCTGCGCGCGTGACAGTCGTGGCCACGGGATTGCCGGCCGAGACCATGCCGAGGGAGCCGTGCACCTCGACCCGCTGGTCGTAGCCGTAGGTCGCCCGGCGCGAGTTTGAGATCAGGGCAAGGCGCCCGCCCGACGTGCGCAACGTGGCGGCCGCAGTGTCGACATCGCCGGCGGTACCGATCGCCTTGTCGACGAGGACCGATCCCGTTGCGGTGACCTCGACGATCTCTTCGCCGATCAGGAACCGGGCCATGTCGAAGTCGTGGATCATCATGTCTCGAAACAGCCCGCCGGAGCGTTCCACGAAGGCGATCGGCGGCGGCACCGAGTCGCGCGACGTGATCTGCACCAGCTCGACATCGCCGATGTCCCCGCTGTCGATGATGTCGCGCAGCCGCCGGAACGACGGGTCGAAGCGACGCTGGAATCCGATCATCAATGGAACACCGCACCCTGTTGCCACGGCCACGCTCCGCCGCGCCCGGTTGAGGGCGAGGGCGACCGGCTTCTCACAGAAAATGGGCTTGGCCGCTTCAGCCGCCCTCTCGATCTGATCGGCGTGCAGGTCTGTGGGCGTCGCGATCAGCACGCCCTGGATGGCCGGATCGTCCAGCACCTCGTCGGCCGAGGCGACGCGTGCGCCGGTCAGCCGGGCAACGGTCGCGGCAGCGGCCTCGTCGGGGTCGGCGACGGCAACCAGTCGCGCATCTTCGATCACCGCTAGCGAGCGCGCATGAGCGCGGCCCATGCGGCCGGCGCCGAGGAGCCCAAGTGCGAGAGGGCCGCTCACGACTTCGCGTCCCGGCGATAAATCCAGTCGTGATCGGGATGGTTCCTGAAGCGCCACTGGCGCTTCGGACCAGCCATGACGTTCAGGTAGTACATGTCGTACCCGTAGGGGGCGCCGCACGGGTGGTGGCCGCGCGGCACGAGAACGG
The DNA here is from genome assembly GCA_965262755.1 of Alphaproteobacteria bacterium. Taxonomy (GTDB): domain Bacteria; phylum Pseudomonadota; class Alphaproteobacteria; order UBA828; family UBA828; genus WTGU01. The sequence continues at coordinate 391,082 of OZ253557.1, forward strand.
TATCGCCGTCGGAGACCGCCATGGTCTCGTCCAGATCGCCGCCCTCCGTGAAGACGCGCTGGATGCCGAAGCCCTGCGGCGGGTCGATGCGGTGATAATAGGTCTCTTCGAGATAGGTCATCTCCTCGCCCTCGTCGGCGTCGTGCCGGTGGGGCGGATAGCTTGACCAATTGCCCTGGGGCGTGAAGACCTCGGTGATCAGCAGGCTGTCGGCGATATCGGCGTCGTCCATGGCGATGGGGTGGATGTAGCGCCTGTTGGCGCCCTTGCCGCGCTCCAGCAGGGGGATGCCGGCCGGATCGATGGCCGCCGCCGCGTGCCCGCCGTGCCCCGGCGCCGAGCAGACCGCGACGGTGCAATCCGTCTCTGCCCGAGCGGACCATGAGCTTCCGTTGGGCACGTAGACGGCATGGGGATTCTTCCGCTCGAAGACGCTCATGCGTTCGCCCTGGAGGCCGAAATCGACGTCCGGCGTCGAAAGATGCGCCTTGCCTTCGACCATGACCAGGATCACCTCGCGCGCTCCCGTCTCCTCGCCGGCCGTCTCGCCAGCCTCGAGCGCGTAGACGGCGAACCCGACATAGCGCCAGCCGGCGTCTTCCGGCGTGATATCGATAATCTTGCCTGTCGAGCCCGAGGGCTTTCGCAAGAGACTGGTCAATTTGCGTGCTCCTTGTCCAAACCGGCTTCCCGCGCCATCGCGCGAAGCGTCTTCAGTGCCAATGTCTGGTAGACGACCGGGTCGCGTGCCGCCGGGTCCTGCTCGGCCTCGGTGATGAGCCAACCGGAGTAGCCGTGCCGGGCGGCTATGCGCAGGACAGCCGGGAAGTCGACGCAGCCTTCGTCGTCTCCCGGCACCGTGAACACGCCGAGCCTGACCGCCCGGAGGAACGACAGGTCCTCGGCGAGCTCCTTGCGGCGAATGGCGGGGCGCACGTTCTTCGCGTGAATGTGGACGATGCGGTCCATGTATCGCTCGGCGAGGGCTGCCGGATCGGCGCCGGCGAACGCGGCGTGCCCGGTGTCGAGCAGCAGCCATGTGTTGGGGCCGGCGTGCGCCATGAACGCCTCGATGTCCGCACCGCTCTCGACCACGGTTCCCATGTGGTGATGGTAGGCGAGGCGCACGCCCTGACGGGCGCAATGGACGGCGACTGCCTCGACGTCGGCGCAGAACGCGGGCCAGCGGGAGGGATCGAGCGTCGGCCGGTCGGAGAGCGGCGCGTCGATTGCGCCGTGGACGGCGCCGGTGGTCTCACAGGCGATGCAGATTGAGCATCCCAGCGCCTTCAACACGTCGAGATGGGGCTGGATCGCCACCGTCTCATCGTCGACCGAGCGTTCCAGCAGCTTCAGCGAGTGCCATCCCGAGACGTAGGCCAGCCCGTGCGTGCCGAGCGTCGCCGCCAGCGTCGCCGCGTCGGTGGGGAACTTGTGGCCCTTCTCGATCCCGTCGAAGCCGATACGGCTGGCGTCGCTCAGGCATTGTTCGAGCGGGATGTCGCCGCCGAGGCTCCGGTCGTCGTCGTTCGACCACGCGATGGGGTTGGTCCCGTAGCGGATCATCGGCGCCTCGTCAGCGCCGCTTCGTAGGCCTCGCGCGCCGTCACGACCTCGGCGCGCTCCGAGACCTCCGGCACCGCGACGTCCCACCAGTGGCCGCCGGCCTCCGTGCTCACCGCCGGGTCGGTGTCTATCACGATGACGGTGGTGCGGTCGGCCGACCGCGCCTCGCTTATGGCGGCCTCCAGGCCCTCAATGCCGTCGACATGGATCGCGACAGCTCCCATCGAAGCGGCGTGGGCAGCGAAATCGATGGCCGACGGCGCCTCGTGCCGGGCCGTGTCGAGCAGGTTGTTGAAGCTCGCGCCGCCGGTCGCGCGCTGCAGCCGGTCGATGCACCCAAACCCCCTGTTGTCGAGCACGACGACGGTGAGCTTCAGGCCGAGCATGACGCTGGTCGCAAGCTCCGAGTTCATCATCATGTAGGAGCCGTCGCCGACGATCACGGCGACCTCGGCCTCCGAGCGCGCCATCTTGACGCCGAGCCCGCCGGCGATCTCGTAGCCCATGCACGAGTAACCGTATTCCAGGTGACAGTCGCCCTGGCGCGGCGAGCGCCACAGCTTGTGCAGCTCGCCGGGCAGGCCGCCGGCTGCGCAGACGATCATCCCGTTGTCGCGGATGGTTCGCTGCACGGCGCCGATCACCTGGGCGTCCGATGGCAGGACGTTATTGCCGGGCGCGCCGGTGGCCGCGTCGGCAGCGCGGTTCCAATCGGTCTTCAGCGCCTGGCTCGGCGGTGTGAAGGTGCGCTCGCCCAGTGCGGCGTCGAGCTCGTCGAGGGTCGTCCGTGCGTCGCCGACCACCGCGATGGCCTCGTGCTTCGTCGCATCGAAGGCCGCCGCGTTGATCGCCACCAGCCTCGCGTCCGGGTTCTGGAACAGGCTCCACGAGCCGGTGGTGAAGTCCTGCAGCCGGGTACCGATCGCGAGAATCAGATCGGCCGTGCGCGCGATGGCGTTGGCGTCCTCTGTCCCCGTCACGCCGATGGTGCCGACGCTGCAGGGGTGAGACCAGGGCAACGCTGACTTGCCCGCCTGGGTCTCGGCAACGGGGATCCCGTGTCGCTCGGCGAAGGCAGACAGCGCGTCGCAGGCTTCGGAGTAGAGAACTCCGCCGCCGGCGATGATGAGGGGTGACTCGGCGGCACGAAGCGCCTCTGCGGCGCGCTCCAACTCGCGCGCGTCGGGCCGCTGGCGGCGCATGGTCCAGGTCCGTGCCTCGAAGAATGTGTCGGGGTAGTCGTAGGCCTCCGTCTGGACATCCTGGCACAGAGCGAGGGTGACGGGTCCGCAGTCGGCGGGGTCGACGAGCGTCGCCATCGCACGCGGCAAGGCCGCGAGCAGCTGCTCGCGGCCGGGCGATGCGATCGAAATAGCGGCTGACGGGGCGGAAGCAATCGTTGGCGCTGACGGTTGCGTCCCCGAAATCCTCGACCTGCTGGAGGACCGGGTCGGGGAGCCGGTTCGCGAAGACATCTCCCGGCAGGAACAGCACTGGCAGGCGGTTCACATGCGCCAGCGCCGCCGCCGTGACCATGTTGGTGGCACCCGGTCCGATGGACGACGTTACCGCCATGAGCCGCTTGCGGTTGTTGGCCTTGGCGTAGGCGATCGCGGCGTGCGCCATGCTCTGCTCGTTATGGCCACGCCAAATGGGGAGCGAATCGCCCGCGCGGTGGAGGGCCTCGCCGAGTCCAGCGACGTTGCCATGGCCGAAGATCGCCCACACCCCGGCCACGAGCCGCTCGCCGTCCTCGTTCACCTGTGCGCCCAGATAGCGGACGAGGGCCAGCGCCGCCGTCAGTCGGATCGTGCTCATGGTCGTCCCAATCCCGCGCACGCCTCGTCCCAAGCCGCGCAGAGGCCGGCGAAGGTTTCGGCCATGCGCGTTACTGCCATATCGTTGGTCATGGTACCGGCCATCCAGGCCCGGGCGACATCGGCAAATATGGTGCGCCCAATGGCGAACCCCTTGACCAGATCGTGCCTGGCCGCAACCCGAAAACTCGCGTGCAGGTCGTCGACGGGCGCATCCAGGCCGAGTACGAGTATGCCCCGGCAATAGGGGTCGTTTGCGGTGATCGCGTCGCATGCCATTCGCCACGCCCTATCCGAGACCATCGGCTCCAGCTTCCACCAGTCGGGGTAGACGCCGATGGCATAGAAGCGCTCGACGATAGCGGCCGTCATCGCCTCGTCGGTCGGCCCGAACTTCGACGGAATCACCTCCAACAGGAAGTCCAGGCCGTTCGCGCGGGCCGCTTCGGCCAGGCGCTTGACCGTGGTCTCCTGGCGGGCGCGAAGATCGTGGGGGTCATCGAGACGATAGAAGCAAAGAGCCTTCACCACATGTTCCACCGGCCAGTCCGCCAGTGCCGACCCGAAATCGTCGCCGATCTCGGCCTCCAACGGCCGCGTTCCAGGCTTCTCGACCGGGCGCCCGATCCACAAGCCAGTCCCCGCCGCCGCGTAGAGGGTGTCGCGCCCCAAGCGGCCGTCGCAGAGGATGCCGTAGCCGTTGCGGCCGTCGGCGACGCGAAGCGCCGCATTCAGGCACAAGCTCTTGAAGGGGCCGATGCGCTCCGGCCCCGAGCCGCAGTACTCGGCGATTTTCTCGAGTTGGGTGCGATGATCGAAGGCGAAGACGTGAAGACTCGGCCAAGCTCTTGCCCGGTTCGTCGCCCAGTGGATCTGCTCGAGGCGCGCATCGAGTCGCACCGCCGGCGTCGCCGGACCGTTGTCCAGGAAGTGGCGCAGCTCAATGGCGCTGGGATAGGACGGCGTGCAGCCGTGGCGCGAGACGGCGAGTGCGCCGCAAGCATTGGCGATGCGCAAGGTCTCGGCCCAGTCCTCGCCCGAGAGCCATCCCTTGAGCAGGCCCGCCATGAAGCCGTCGCCGGCGCCGAGCACGTTGAAGACCTCGACCATGAAGGATTCGCCGCTGATCCCCTCGTCGAGGGACGCGGGAACTGGCCCGTCGAACGCGGTGGCGCCGGCGGCACCCCGCTTGCAGACCAGGGTCGCCGCGCTCACAGCGCGCACGTTGGCCAGCGCCTCGTACGTCGCGGTCGCGCCGCCGGCGATGTGAAATTCCTCCTCCGTGCCGACGATCACGTCGAAACGGCCGAGGATCCCTAGCAGCTTGGCCGTGACCGCCTCCGATTCGATGAAGCGGTTCTCGCCGTCGCCGTGGCCCGACAGGCCCCAGAGGTTGGGCCGGTAGTCGATGTCGAGGATGGTCTTCGCGCCGGCCGCGCGGGCCAGATCGACGGCGCGGAGAGTCGCGGCCTCGGTCCGGGGATGCGACACGTGCGTGCCGGAGGCGAGGACGCAGCGGGCCTCGGCGATGAACTCAGGGTCGATATCGTCGGGCGAGAGCGCCATGTCGGCGCAGTTCTCGCGGTAGAAGATCAGCGGGAAGCGTTCCTGATCGCGGATACCGAGCAAGACGAGCGCCGTGAGGCGCTCCGGGTCGGTGATGATACCGCGCACGTCCACCCCTTCGGCCCGCAGCTGCTCGCGGATGAAGCGCCCCATGTGCTCGTCGCCGACGCGGGTGATCACGGCCGATTTCAGGCCGAGCCGTGCCGCACCGGCCGCCGTGTTGGTGGGCGAGCCGCCGATGTACTTGCGGAAGGTCCGCATGTCCTCCAGCCGGCCGCCCACCTGGCCGCCGTAGAGGTCGACCGACGATCGGCCGATGGATATGACATCGAGAGGACGCATCACACGGTGCCGCCGAGGGACCCTTCGAGCGCCGCCAGCTCCTGACCGCCGGCCATCATGTCCTGCAGCTCCTCGGCCTCGATCTCGCCGCGCTTCGCCGTGCCGAGAGTCGTGCCGCGGTTCAGCACGGTGAAGCGGTCGCCGACTGCCATGGCGTGGCGGACGTTATGGGTGATGAGGACGACGCCGATGCCCGAGTTGCGCACCCGGTCGATGGTCGCAAGGATGTTCGAGGTCTGGCGCACGCCGAGCGCCGAGGTGGGCTCGTCCAGGATCAGTATCTTCGCGCCGAAATGGACCGCGCGGGCGATGGCGACGGTCTGGCGCTCGCCGCCCGAGAGTGTCCCGACCGCCTGGCTCGGCTCGCGCAAGTGAATGCCCATCTCGGCCATGCGCGTCATCGTCACGTCGTTGGCCATCTTGAAGTCGATGAACTTGAAGGGCCCGAAGCCCTTGGTCGGCTCGCGCCCCATCCAGAAGTTGCGGGTGACCGACATCAAGGGGATCAGCGCGAGGTCCTGATACACGGTCGCGATTCCCACCATCATGGCGTCGCGCGGGCTATCGAAGCTCACCTCCTCGCCGCCCATCAGGATTTGCCCTCTGGTCGGCTTGTGAACGCCCGACATGGTCTTGATGAAGGTGGACTTGCCGGCGCCGTTGTCGCCCAGCAGGCAGTGGCATTCACCCCCCCAGACCGAGATCGAGACGCCGGCCAGCGCGATCACGGCGCCGAAGTGCTTCTCGATCTTCGACAGCTCGATCAGCGAATCCTCGTCGGTCTCCACGTCGCGCATTTCAATCATGGGGTCGCTCATTATCGCTCTCCCGTGATCATGCGGCGGACGTAGGTGTTGAGGATCACTGCCAGCAGCAGAATGACGCCGAGGAAGACGCGGAAGAGGCTGCTCTCCACGCTGGTGAAGAAGAGCCCTTGCTGAACGACGCCGAAGATCAGCGCGCCGAGCGCAGCGCCGACCACGGAGCCGTATCCGCCGGTGAGCAGCGCGCCGCCAATCACCACGCAGATGATGGCTTCGAACTCCTTCAGCAGGCCGCGGTCCGCGGCGGCGGAGCCGAATTCCGTCACCTGGCAGGTGGCAAAGACGGTGGCGCAGAAGGCAGTGAACATGAACATCAGGATCTTGACGCGGTTCACCGGCACGCCGGTGTAACGCGCGGCCTGGGCGTCGCCGCCGGCGGCGTAGATCCAGTTGCCGAATTTCGTCCGGGTAAGCACCCAGTGCCCGACGAGGACCAAGCCGATCGCCCACACGATCAGCATGGGAACCCCGTCTACCACCGGCTCTCCCTCGCGGCGGCCGCGCGTGAAGGTGGCAATCAGGCCAAGATCGGCGAGCCAGTCGAAGAGGCCGCCGAGAATCGTGCCGCCGAAGACGGGCGCCAGCCAGTCGCCCTCCGCCGCGTCCTTCACGCCGCCGATGATGGTCTTGCGCGTGGTGGTGATGGAAATGAAGATTGTGAGCCCGCGCAGAATATAGAGGAACGCGAGGGTGACGATGAAACTCGGCAGGCCGGTCTTGATGACGATCCAGCCGTTCAACGCGCCCAGTGCGACGGCAACGACGAAGGCCAGAATGATCCCGAGCCAGACGGGATAGCCCCAGTGGACCGAGACGATTGCGATGACGATGCCGGCGAAGCCGATCATGGAGCCGACCGAGAGGTCGAATTCGCCGGCGATCATCAGCAGGCAGGCGCCGACGGCGATGATCGCGAACTGCGCCGAGACGACGCCCCAGTTCATGATGCCTTCCGGCGCGAACATGCCGGTGTCGGACGCCACCATGAGAAAGAAGACGAAGACGAGGATCGTGCCGCAAATGGCGCCCAGTTCGGGCCGGATCATGGCGCGACGAAACGACGACATCTCCCTCAGGCGTTCGTCGGGCATGGCTCCCTCCCGCAATATCCCCCGATCACAAGGCGGGAATCCGCCGCGGCGCCGGGCCGCGGCGGATCGCCCCCGAGCCGGGGAAGGTCAGGACAGGATCAGCGGTATTCCCCCGCGTACTGCTCGACCAGGGCGATGTTGCCCGTGGTGATGAAGCCGGGGCCGGAATTCATGTGGCCCGAGGGCACAACGCCGTAGCGCGCGAGGTTGGTGAGGATGATGACCGGCATGTAGCCCTGAAGATAGGGCTGCTGGTCGATCGCAAACGCGATCGTGCCGTCCTTGACCCCGGCGGCGATTTCGCTCGAGAGGTCGAAGGTGCCGAAATAAATCTCGCCCGAGAGGCTGAGCTCGTCCAGCGCCGCCAGCGTCGGGTGGGCCGAGGTCGGCCCCAGCGTCAGGATTCCGTTCGCATCCTCGTTGCTGTTCAAGTACGCCATCACCTTGTTCTTGATCTCGGCCGGGTCCTGGCCGCTATCGATCATCTGGTTGCCGAGCTCCACGCCAAGGGCATCGGCGTAGCCCTGGCAGCGATCGAACGAGGCCGGATTGGTGATGTAGTGGTTGACGCACAGGAACTTGGTGACGCCCGCCGCCTTGGCCTTCTTGCCGGCACCGAATCCGGCGTCGTATTCCGGCTGGCCCACGTGCAGCAGGGCGCCGAGTTGCTCGGATTGCTCGTGAGTGCCCGAATTGATCGTGATGACGGGAATGCCCTTGTCGACGGCATCGGTGATGGGGCCGCTGAGCACGTCGAAGTCGGCGATGGTAACGATGATGCCGTCCGGGTTGGCTGCCGACGCCTGCTCGACGATGCGGGCCATGTCGGCCAGGTCGCCGGTCGGCGGATTGCGATAGTCGACGGTCACGCCCATCTGCTCGCCGGCGATCCCGATCGCGTTCTTGATCGTGTTCCACCAGCTGTCGCTGTCCGGCGCGTGGCTGATGAGGACGAACTTCTCGCCTTCTGCTGCGACCGTACCCGGCGCGGTGGCGATGCCGATGACCGCCAACGCAGCCGCTGCAAGCGCGATGAATTTGGATCTCATGAGTCACTCCCCTTTCCCAGTGCGCTGGACCCGATGGGCGGAGATTCGCGTCCGCCCGGGCGTCTGGCGCGGTTGCTCGAATTAGAATACAAGTTCCAGTATTGGAATGCAAAGGAGAATTCTCTATGTCTCGACGGCCTTGGCATGGCGGCGTGCACCGACGGCAACGGCGAGCGTCATGGCGAGCGCAAGAGTCGCCGCAAGAGGGCGAAACGCGCCCACGTCGATCTCGGACACCGTCAGCGCCACGGTCCCGAGCCTGCGCAAGGGGCTGAGGCCGGCGTCGGTGATCGCCACCACCGAGGCCCCCACCGAGCGCGCATGTGCCGCAAGCTCCACGGTTTCGACGGTGTAGGGTGCGAACGAGATCGCGATCAGAACGTCGCCCCCGCGCACGCTCTGATGGTTGCTCATCCGGCCTACGCCCGCGTGGTGCACGCTCGCGGCACCGAGCTTCTCGAACGCATAGGCCAGATAGGTCGAGACCGGCATCGACCGCCGAAATCCGGCCACGTGGATCACCTCGGCCTCGGCGATCAAGTCGACCGACGATTCAAGATCAACAATATTCAATGAATGCAATAGATTATCGAGAGAGGACCGCCCCGCGGACACGAACTCGCCAAGCAGCACCGCCGGGCTGTCGTCGTCCTCGGCATGCAACATCTCGAGCCTGGTGGTGTAGTCCGGCCACTGCCGCTGGGCGTAGGCCTCGCGAAAGAGCCGCTGCAGCTGAGAGAAGCCGGAAAACCCCAGCACCTGGCAGAAGCGCACGAAGGCAGACGGCTGAACCTCCGCCATCTCCGCGAGCTCGGAGACCGTCGAGACCGCGATGCGATCCGGGTTGAGCAACACGAAGGCAGCGCATTGCCTGAGACGCTTGGGCAGCGTTGCCGAGCCCTCGTGCAACCGGGCGAATAAGGCGTCGATGGTTTCCGGCGGATGCGAGAAGTTCATTACAGGCTGGTCCCTGCATTGGCTCGAGAACTCTGCAAAGACCCACCATGATGGAACAGATATTCCATTTCGCCAAATTTCGTCTGAAGGCAGCGTCGGGCACAATCGTCATCGGCGTGAGCGGTATCGGCTTCAGCGGCTCATGCCACACATCCGCCCGCTCTGCCGCCCGCTCTGCCGTCCGCGTGGTATTCGGCGCGCCGCTCTTGCCGTGGCTGGCCCACCTCTGAAAACATCAATGTTGTCAAAGTCTTCTTTGGTTTCGCGGGCATACTATAGCCGAGACTGACATCAGCTCGCGATTAGAATTAGATCTCTATGCAACTTCGCAGCGTTGTTGTTAAGCCTCCACCTGCGCGGCGCTCCGGCTCGGTCGCGGGAGTAACGGGGGCTTGTGTCTGCGACGCCTCGGGCTTGAACTGGCTGCGGGTGGGGTGAAGAGGCCGTTCGAGCACTGGCGTGCTGTAGCGGCACCCGATGTTAAGCCTGGTCCGAACCATTTTGTCGCCTCGGTCACTGATGGCGCGGGTTTCCCGTGACCTCGTTCAAGAGAATGGGACTTCGAACATGGTTCCTCCCCACTCGCGACGGAGATGAAACCTGGGAGGATGTTCCATGGCGCGCAAGTCTCGAAGAACCCGGCGCCTCAGGGTGGTGAACCCGGACTGCGCAGGGATCGACATCGGCAAGGACCGGCATTTCGTGGCGGTCGACCCGGAACGCAGCGATGAGCCGGTGCGTTCGTTCGGCTCCTTTACCCGCGATCTGGAGGAGATGGCGGCGTGGCTGGCGTCGTGCGGGGTGACCAAGGTCGCGATGGAGTCGACCTCGGTCTACTGGATCCCGGTCTACGAGACGCTGGAGCGCGCGGGCTTCGAGGTGATGCTGGTGCCGCCGCGCATGACGAAGCAGATCGGCGGGCGCAAGAGCGACGTGCTGGACTGCCAGTGGATCTGGCAGCTGATGTCCTACGGCCTGCTGCGGGGAGCGTTCCGTCCGGGCGACGAGGTTTGCCCGCTGCGCTCCTACGCACGCCAGATGAGGCGGCTGACCAGGGACCGCTCCCGCTGCGTCCTGCACATGCAGAAGGCGCTGACCGAGATGAACGTCAAGCTCGACTCGGTGATCGCCAACATCACGGGACTGACCGGCCAGCGCATCCTGCGCGCGATCATCGACGGCGAGCGTGACCCAGAGCGCCTGGCGACGCTCCGCCACCGGGGCATCAAGACCGACGCCGATACGATCGCCGCGAGCCTTCAGGGGACGTGGCGCGAGGAGCACCTCTTCGCCCTCGAACAGGCCATGCAGCGCTACGACTTCCTGACCCAGCAGATCGACGACTGCGAGGTCCGGGTGATGGCCGAGATCGAGCGCCTGGCACCGCCGGACGATCTCCCGGACGGCGGCGCGCCGGACCCTGCCCCCGGCACGACCTCCGAAACCGCGTCGAGCCGCTCTGCGAACGCCGCAAGCAACTACACCGGCAAGGAGGGCATCCAGGCCCTGGCGTTGCGCGGAATGATGGGCGTCGACCTCACCGCGATCCCCACCATCGGTCCCGGTACCGCACTGGTGATCGCCTCGGAGATCGGCCCGGACTTCTCCGCCTTCCCCTCCGCCCAGCACTTCTGCTCCTGGCTTGCGCTCGCGCCGGGAACCAGGATCAGCGGCGGCAAGAACCTCCCCGGCAAGTCGCCGAAGGCGGTCAACCCCGTCGGGCAGGCCCTGCGCATGGCGGCCATGGCCGCGCGCCGCAGCGAGACCTTCATCGGCGCCAAGCACCGCGCAAGGCTCGCCCGAATGGACACCCCCGTTGCGATCAAGGCGACCGCCCGCGAACTCGCCTGCCTGATCTACCTCATGGTGACCGAAGGCCAGAAATACGTCGAGCAGGGCATCGACGCCTACGAGAAGCGGCGCCTCAACAGAAAGTTCGCTCATCTCGACCGCCAAGCCCGAAAACTCGGGCTCCAACTCGTCCCGAAAATGCAAGGAGAGGAAAAACAGAACCCAATGCTGTCAATCGCTTAGGCACCTGTTACTCAAGAGCGCGTCAGTTCCGCGCCGATCAGCGCGCTAACTGATTGTTTTAGTTAGATTCGTGGGGGTCAGGTTAGCGCGCTTAACAACAGTCACGATGTCAGCGCTTCTCTGGTGTGCCCTCAACTTTACAAACTTTTGGTACCCATTTGGTACCTGCAATACACTGCCGGGGCTTTCTCAAATAGAAATCCCCTCTATCATATTGAGATAACGGGGATGTTTGGTTGCGGGGGCAGGATGTTAACCTGCGACCTTCAGGTTATGAGACAGATGACCACCTCTGGTTCACTCCGGTTGTCCGGGGCCGATTGGCCCCAGCCTCATTGAGGTTCATTGGTGGCCCCAATGCGAGCGCGTCAAATCAGGCGCTTGGGCTGGCCTCACCGCCACCCATCGCCCGCGCGATGGCCGCGCTGATTCGTTCCGCCGCCGCTTCGGTTTCGCGGTCCCCGACATGGGCGTAGCGCAGCGTCATGCTCGGCCGCTTGTGGCCGAGCAGACGGGAGACGACCGGTAGTGGGACCCCTTGCAGGACAGCGTGGCTCGCGAACGTGTGGCGCAGATCATGCAGGCGCACGTCCTCGATCCGGGCTTCCTTGCGCACCGAGTACCAGAGCGGCAGGTCGGACGTAAGCGGCCGCCCAGGATCGAGCGGCGAGGGGAAGACGTAGGCGCTCGCCGATCTTGGCTGCCGCTCCAGGATGGCGCGGGCCGGCGCGTTCAGAAAGACCGTTCTCGGGTCGGTCTTGGCGTTGGCCAAATTGAGCGCGTCACCGTCTACGTTTTGCCAGCGAAGGGTCACGATTTCGTTCCTTCGACAGCCGGTCAGCAACAGAAGGCGGATGATGTCCGCCTGTCGCGTGCGTGGCGGCCGCGCGCAGGCGCAGCGGCCCAGCGCCTGGTGAAGGCGACGGACCTCCTCGCGCGACAGGAAGCGCGTGAGCTTCGGCCGGGGGTTCCGCTTGATGCCGCGGGTCGGGTTTGCGTCGAGATACCCGCAATCGATCGCCTGGTTGAGCATCCGGCGAAGCAGGCTCAACGCGCGGTTGGCCCCGCCCGGCGCGGTCCGGCTGTACTCGTCGAACCAGCGGGTCACGCCGGCGTTGGTGATCCGGTCCAGCGGCAACGAGCCGAAGGCCGGAAGCAAGCGCGCGCTCAGGATCCAGGCTTCGGCCCTTTGCGTTGACGGTTTGCATCGGTCGAAACGCGCTCGCGCCGGACCTGCGGCGAAATCCCCGAAGGTCAGGACCGCGCCGCGCTCCGTTGGTTCCAGCCGTGCTCCGGTCTCGATGGCGAGGCACTTGTCGCGCGCCTCATCGACGCCCGTCAACAATGCAGGCCCGAGTGTGATCCTGCGCGCCCCGTCTTCGCCCTTGGGGCAATACACGAAGCTCTTATGTCCGGAAGGTCGGACCCGTACACCGAGACCCGCATGGCGCGTGTCCCAGACCGTGAATTCGCGGGCCGCCGGCTGCAGCCTCGCGACGTTGGCGTCGGTCAGACGCCGCCTCCTCGCGGCCATCCCTCAGCCCTCCAGAGCGACGCCGACGGTATCGACCGCTTCGCGCACCATGGAGTCGGCAAGATGGATGTACTTGAGCGTCGTTGCCGGATCGCGGTGCCCCAGCAGACGGCCGATGGCCAGCACCGTCTCGCCCCGCGCCAACGCCATGCTGGCGTAGGTGTGGCGTAGATCGTGAAGGCGGACGTCGCACAGGTCTGCTTCCGCTCGCACGCGATACCAGACCGGATAGACCACCGCCGCGGTCAGACAGCTATCCGTCCGGGGCGAGGGAAAGACCCAGACCGCACTTCGGGGCAGGCCGCCGAGGATGGCTCGCGCGGCAGACGAGAGCCATATCGTGCGAGGCCCGGTCTTGCTGTCGGGCAGGAACAGCTTGCCCTCGCGGTAGAAGGTCCATTTCAGGGTAACGATCTCGCCCGTGCGGCATCCGGTGAGCAGCAGCAGCCGTATGATCGTCACGGCCTGCGGGTGGTCGGCCTCGTGGCATACCAGTACCTCGCCCAGCCGGCGGACTTCCGCCGTCGACAGGAAGCGCTCCCGCCCCTGGCGCCGGTATCGCTTGATGCCCGTACACGGATTGGTTCCTTCCGGCCGGTAGCCGTAGATCTCGGCCTGGCGCATGATGACCGACAGGACCGGAGCCGAGCGATCCGCAGCCACCGGAGTTTCGTGGAGCGACGCGAACCAGCGCTGGACGTCGCGGGCGGTGATGTCGCTGATCGGGCGCCCCCTGAACCACGGCAGTATTTGGTTGCGGTAGTAGCCCTGGTTGACCTTGAGGGTCGAGAGTTTCCAGTTGCGGGCGTAGCGCCGAAAAACCTCGTCGGCGACCGTCTCGAACGCGATGTCGGGAGCCCCCGCGATCTCGTCATCGCTTCCTTCCCGGATCGCGGCCAGCAGGGTCCTGGCCCGGGCGCGGGCCTCATTTGCGCCGATGGAGCCGGCCTCACCGACGATCTTCCAGACCCGCCGGCCGCGGTGCTGGCTGTGGATGAAATAGCGCTTGGCGCCTGAGGACAGGACTCTGATGCCGAAGCCCTTGAGCTCGCGATCGCGAACGTCGTAGGCGGACTTGCGGGTCCTGAGCCTGTCGACACGGCGTTCGTCGAGGCGTAGCGTTGCCATGGAATTTCCTCCTGCATTCTGTTGCAGCCGGGGCGAAAACGCGGACCGATTCCGCGTCCCCCGGCCAGAACAGGAGGAAAAAAGCAACGCTGTATCAGTATGTTAGAACCGAAGGTGCGCGAGTAGGTGTGCTGCGTTGCTGTCGTCATCTCTTCTGGCCCCCACGCCAAGCGCGTTCACAGAGACGAACTCTTGAGAGAGCACGAACCCTGTTAGATGGCGGACAGGTCCGCTGCTGTGCGCAAAGCGGCACTGGAACGAATTGCAGCCGGACGATCAGTCGTGCTTGGACGTTTGAGGTTCGGCCTGGCTTCTGGACTGTACCGGAAGTGTACCGGAAGCATGAGCCAAGCGCATGCCTCCTCCAGCCACGCGGGCTGCTGGGCGGGCGTGGCGGCGAGCGCGGCCTTGAGCTGCGCCCTCTCCAAGCCTGCCCAGGTCGCGGCGCCCCACTCATCCTCCACCTTGCCGGCCGAGTTTTCGGAATCGGTCACCATATGGATTGCTCTTCAAATGATCTCTCCGAATGGAATTGAGGACTCAAGAGAGCGGCGCGCAGAGGGCCATACGGGAACAGAGCCAAGCAGGCTTGGGACAAATCCGGCTCGATAATTCCGGAAGTGGCGTCACGAGACCCGCAACACCGCGGCGAGGCCGGAAGCAGCGCCACGCCGTTCCCGGCCTCGCCAAGTGGGTTCCACCGAGCGCGGGCGCATCGGTTCACCGGGCGCCCGCACCCAAATTCAGCGCTCTCGGCTTCCTGCCTGAGGTCTGGCCCTGCCGGTCACCTCCCTACATCGCCGGGGTCCAGGTGCCGTCGTCCCCAACTACGTTGAGGGAGTAGATGCCGGCCACGTCGCCGTTCTCGTCGAACTCGATGGCGCCGGAGGCGCCCTCGTAGTTGATGTCCTCGCCGGCCGCGATGGCTTCCTTGGCCTTCGCCCACTCGCCGGGGCGAATGACCATGCCGGGGGCGTTGGCCACATCGCGAAGCGCCGCCGAAATCATCCCGCGGTCGGCCGAGCCTGCCTTCTCGATCGCGAGCGCGGCGAGGAAGGCGATATCGTAGCCGTGGGCGACGAAGGGGGCGTCCGGGCTGTTGCCGGCGGCCTCGAAGGCGGCGGCGAAGGCCTTGTACGACCCGCCCCCGGTGTCGGACGCGGGCTGCGAGAGCATGATGTTGCCGCGCAGGTTGTCGGCGCCGATCTGCTCGATGACGGACTTGTCCATCATGCCGTCCGCCCCGAGGAACTTGCCGAAGAGCTCGTTCTCGAGGCTGTTGCGCAGGATGGTGATGCCGCTCGAGCCGAAGTAGGCGAAGAGGGCGAGCCCTTCCGCCTCGCCGGCCGCGAGCGTCGCGAGCTCGGCGCGGTACGACGCCTTGCCCGGCTCGTGCGCCTGGTTGCCGGTGATCGTGCCACCGAGCTCGGTGAAGGCGCTCGCGAACACGCCGGCAAGGCCCGAGTTGTAGTCGTCGTTGGCGTAGGCGACCGCGAGCTTGCGGTAGCCGTGCTCCCAGGCGAGCTCGGCAAGGGATCGCCCCTGGTAGGCGTCGGAGGGCGCGACCCGGAACACGAGGTCGTTGTCGTCGAGGTCCGAGATCGAGGGCGCGGTCGCGGTGTCGGAAAGCATCACCACGCCGGCCGGGATGGTGACGGACTGGGCCATGCCGTTGGTGGCACCCGAGCAGTTGGGGCCGATGACCGCCACTGCCTGCTCGACGTTGACGAGCTTCGCGCCCGCGTCGACCGCGGCCTTCGGGTCGCACTGCGCATCGCCCAGCACGAGCTGGTAGGTGTCTCCGCCGAGCAGGCCGCCCTGCTCGTTCACGTGGCTCGCGGCGAGGTTGCGGGCATCGACGATGGCTACCACCAGCTCCGCGATGGGACCGGTAACGGCCGCCGCGGAACCCACAGTGATTTCGCCCGCGGTGGCGGCGGCGCCGTTCAGGGCGAGCGCGACCGCGGCTCCGGCTAACATCATTCTCTTCATCGACGTTGCTCCCTGGTTGAAGATGAAGGAGCGGTGCGGAAGCGGCGCTCGCGGAAGATGCCGCCCGGGTAACGCTGCAAGATGAACTGCAATGCAAGGCCCACGAGAAAGATCCGCAGGTAAGCCGACTTGACCGCCCACTCCGGGGGTAGTCGCGCGCTTAGTATTTCGGTTGTCGACCAGATAGTCCAGATCAGGATGGCGCCGAAGACCGCGCCCCGATTGTTCCCGGCGCCGCCCACGACGAGCATGACCCAGACCAGGAAGGTTGCGGAGATCGGCTCCGCCGCGTTCGGCTCGATGAACTTGATGTGGTGCGCCATCAGCGCCCCGCCGAGGCCCATGAGGGCGGCGCCGAGGACGAAGGCTTCAATGCGCAGGCGCTCGACGTCCTTTCCCGCCGCGCGCGCCGCCGCCTCGTTTTCGCGGATCGCGGCCATCACCCGTCCCCAGGGGGAACGCCGCGCCCGTTCGAGCAGGACATAGAGCACGGCGACCACCGCGAAGACCAGCAGCAGCATCCCGACTTGGTTCCACGGCTCGGGGAGGTGCTCGAAGGGCTTCGGGATGAGGGAGATCCCGCGCGGGCCGTTGGTCGCCCACACTTCGTTCTTGAGAACGAGCCGGAAGATTTCGGCGATCCCGAGGGTGGCGATCGCGAGGTAGTCGGCGCGGAGCCGAATGCAGATGCGCCCCACGCCCCAGGCGATGATCGCGCTCGTGATCATCGCGGCGACCATGCCTGCCCCCGGCGGCAGGGCGAAGCCGCCCAAGTGCCGCTCGGAGGCAACGGTGGTCACGATGGCGGTGGTGTAGGCGCCGATCGCGAAGAAGCCCGCCACCCCGGCGTTGAAGAGCCCCGTAAAACCCCACTGGATGTTGAGCCCGAGGGTGAGCACCGCGTAGATCCCGCCCATCGTGAGCAGGAACACGGCGTAGAGGAAGATGCCGTAGAGCTGTTCCATCTACGCGGCCCGCCTCTTCCTCGAGGGGTGCGCACCGGGCGGTATGGGCATCGACCGCGTCATGGCCTAGAACACCCGACCCCGGAAGAGCCCGCTCGGGCGCCAGATCAGGATCGCGACCATGATCGCGAAGGCGACCCCGGTCTTGTAGCCGGGCGGGACGAGCGACTCGGTGCCAATCCACGGGTAGGTGGAGAGCTCCTCGACAAGGCCGATCATCAGCCCCCCCGCCATCGCCCCGTAGGGCCGCCCGATTCCCCCGAGCAGGGCGGCGGCGAAGATCGGCAGCAGCAGCTTGAAGCCCAGCTGCGACTCGACGTGGGTGTCGTAGGCAAGGAAGACCCCGGCCGCGGCCGCAAGCCCCGCGCCGACGATCCAGGTGGTGAGGATCACCCGCTCGGTGTCGATGCCGGTGAGCCGGGCGAGGTCGGGCGAGTCGGCCATTGCGCGCATCGCCTTGCCGGCCCGGGTGTGGCCGAGCAGCAGGTGCACCGCCAGCATCAGGACGAGGGCGGCGCAGATGATGGTGACATGCTTGGGGAAGACGCGCAGCGCGTCGAAGAGCACCCAGGGAAGCTCGATGCCCGGGCCGAAAGAGCGGAGCCTCGCGCCCCAGATGAGCTGCACGAGGGAGCGCACCATCAGCATCAGCCCGAAGGAGGCGATCACGAGGATGATGGTCGAGCCGTGGCGGAGTGGCCGGAAGAAGAGCCGGTCCATGCCGAGCACCGCGAGCGCGGTGAACGCCATTGCCAGGGGAAGGACGGCGAAGGGGTGCCAGTCGGTGAAGGAGGCGAGTGAGAGGGCGAAGAAGGCGCCGAGCGTCATCGTCTCCCCGTGCGCGAAGTTCGCAAAGCGCAAGATCCCGAAGGTGAGGGTCACGCCGATCGCGCCGAGTGCGTAGATGCTGCCGAGCACCAGGCCCGGAATCAGGTAGAAGTTGAGGAACTCGATCACCGCGGGGTCGCTCCTCGCGCGGGCCCGCCAACGCCGGCGGCAGTGTCGTCTCCGCGCCCGCCGAGGAACATTGTGCCCACCGCGGGGTCCGCGAGAAGCGCAGCGCCGCTGCCGTCCAGGCGGTTGCGCCCGTCGACGAGGACGTAGCCGCGGTCGGCGATGGCGAGGGCCTGGCGCGCGTTCTGCTCCACCATGAGGACGGGGACGCCGCGCGCGTTGATCTCCCGCACCACGCGGAAGATGTCGCCGCGGAAGCGCGGCGAGAGCCCCGCGGTCGGTTCGTCGAGGAGAAGGACGACCGGCTCCACCATGAGCGCCTTGGCTATCGCCACCATCTGGCGCTGGCCCCCCGAGAGGTTTCCGGCAGGGGTGCGCCGCCGCTCCGCGAGCGGCGGAAAGAGCTCGTACATCTCCTGCATGCGGGGGCGGAAGTCGTCGCGGCGGATGTAGGCCCCCATCTCCAGGTTCTCGTTCACGCTGAGGTTGGGGAACACGTTGGCGGTCTGGGGGACGTAGCACACACCCTGGCGCACCACCCGGTCAGGGGCGGTACCGGTGATGTCCCGACCGCGGAGGCACACCCGCCCGCCCGCGAGCTCGAGGCGACCGAGCACCGCGTTCATCACCGTGGACTTGCCCGCCCCGTTGGGGCCGACGAGCACGACGATCTCGCCCGGACCGACGCTGACCGATACCTCGTGAATGATCTCGGCCCCGCCGTAGCCCCCGGTCACGCACTCAAGCGCGAGGACCGGCGTTCCCGCCCCTTCTTGCGGCGTTCCGGCGCATGCGTCGCTCACGGAACGTCTCCTCCCCCATCCGCCCCCGCCCCGCCGACGCCGTGCTCTCTTTCCCCTCCCGCCGTGGGTTCGGGGCCGGCACGACCCTCGTCCTCATCTCCGCCAAGATAGGCGTCGAGCACCCGCGGGTCCCGGCGCACCTGCTCCATGGGGCCGTCGGTGAGGACGGCGCCCTGCGAGAGCACGATGACCCGCTCGCACAGGGAAGCGATGAAGTCCATGTCGTGCTCGACGACGACGAAGGTGTAGCCGCGCTCGCGGTTGAGCTCCAAGATCATCTCCCGGAGGCGGACGAGCAGGGTCGGGTTGACCCCCGCCCCCGGCTCGTCGAGGAGCACGAGCCGGGGCGAGGTCATCATCGCCCGTCCGAGCTCGAGCAGCTTCTTCTGGCCGCCCGAGAGGGTCATCGCGAGCTCGTCGCGCAGATCCCACAGGGTGAGGAAGCGGAGCGCGTCCTCCGCCCTCTCGCGCACCTCGCGTTCGCGCCGGGCGACCGCGCCCGGCGCGAGCCACACCGGCCACAGGCGTTCTCCGGGCTGGGCGGCGGGCACCGCCATCAGGTTCTCGAGCACCGTGAGGCCGCCGAACTCGTGCGGAATCTGGAAGGTGCGCACGATGCCCCGGTGGAAGAGCCGGTGAGTCGGGAGGCCGGTGATGTCCTCGCCGTCGAAGAGGATCCGGCCCGCGCTGGGGGTCAGCGCCCCCGCCACCATACTGAAGATGGTGGTCTTGCCCGCGCCGTTCGGCCCGATCATCCCGGTGATGCGGCCCGCCTCGATTGTGAAGGAGCAGCGGTCCACCGCGGTCAGGCCGCCGAAGCGGCGGGTCAGGCCTTCGAGCGCGAGAATCGGCGCCGGCGAGCGGCCGGGTTCGGGCTGCGGGGCGGCGTTCATGACGAGGCCAATGGTAGCCTGCCTGCTTCAATGGGCGCGCCAAGAAAATTTTTCTGAAACGACAACGCCTGGGTACCCCCGTGGGGCTACAATGGTCGGGACGAGCCGGTGCGACGCGCGGCGAGGGGGATTGCGTTGAACGACGAGTCGAGCCTGCATGCGGTCCGGGAATCCGGAGCGCATGGTGGGGCGACGCCGGATTCCGCTCCGGGCGGAACGGCACGGGCCGAGTTGCTCCTGCCGAGTCGCGACCTGCACGCGGATCTCACCTTCTTCCGCGAACGGCTCGGCTTCCGTCTCGATTCAATCTTTCCCGCCGACGACCCCGCGCAGGCGGTGCTGTCGGGCCACGGTGTGCGCATCCGGCTCGAACGCGACGCCGCCGAGGCCCCCGGCGTGATCCGGCTCCACTGCGAGGACCCGGGCGCATTCGGAAATGGCGTGCAGGACCTCCACGCCCCCAACGGCACCCGCATCGAGCTCCGAGACCTCCATCCCCGCCTGCGGCGCCCGCCCACCCGCCACGCGCTGGTGGTGCAGCGCCAGGGCGCGATGGGCGGCGCGTGGGTGATCGGCCGCGCCGGCATGCATTACCGGGACCTCATTCCGGGGCGCCTCGGCGGGGCGATCATCGCCTCGCACATCCGCATCCCGGAGGCGGGACCGGTCCCCGACGATGTGCACTACCACATCGCGGCGTTCCAGCTCATCTTCTGCTACCGGGGGTGGGTGGACCTCGTGTACGAGGACCAGGGTCCGTCCTTCCGCCTCGAAGCCGGGGACTGTCTCATTCAGCCCCCGCAGATCCGCCACCGGGTGCTCGAGTCCTCCGCCGGCCTGGAAGTGATCGAGATTGCGGTGCCGGCGGAGCACCTCACCGCGCTCGACCACACGCTGGAGCTCCCCACCGGCCACCTGCGTCCCCATCGCGACTTCGGCGGCCAGCGCTTCTGCCGCCACACGGCGCGCGACGCGGTCTGGAATCCGGCCCGCCTTCCCGGGTTTTCCGCCTGCGACACCGGAATCGCCGTCGCCGCCGGCGGGGTGGCGAACGCGCAGGTCGCGAGACGCACCGGCGAAAGCAGCGACGCTGCGGAAACCAGCCATGACGCGGACATCCTCTTCACCTTTGTCCTGGAAGGCGGAATGACATTGCGCATGCCGGAGCGCGAGACCTGCGAGCTTCGGGCCGGAGACGCCTTCGTGCTGCCGCCGGGGCTTCGCAGCGCCTATGAGCACTGCACGGACGACCTCGAGCTGCTGGAGGTGTCCCTGCCCGGCGCCTTCGTAACGACCATCCACCGGAGCCCGTGATGATGAATTCCGCCGCTCACGAGCACGACGCCCTCCCCGCCCGCGACGCCCGCCGCCCCCGCCGATGACCGACTTCGCACGCACCAAATCCCTCTTCCACCTCCCGGAGGGGGTCGTCTATCTCGACGGCAACTCGCTCGGCCCCCTGCCGCTCGCGGCACGCGATCGCGTCGCCCGCCTACTCAGCGACGAGTGGGGCGAGATGCTGATCCGGGGCTGGAACGAGGCGGGCTGGATGGACGCACCGGCGCGCATCGGCGACCGGGTCGGCCGCCTCATTGGCGCTGCGCCCGGCACGGTGGTGATGGGCGACACGCTTTCCATCAAGGTGTACCAGGCGCTCGCCGCCGCGCTCGAGCTCCGGCCCGGGCGGCAGGTCGTCCTCTCCGACTACGGTAACTTCCCTTCCGACCTCCACATGGCCAAGGGCCTCATGCACTCCCTCGGCCGCGGCCACGAGCTGCGTCTGGTGGCGCCGGAAGCGGTCGCCGAGGCCCTGGACGAGAGTGTCGCGGTGCTGATGCTGACCGAGGTGGACTACCGCACCGGGCGCCTTCACGACATGGCGGGCCTGACGGGAGCCGCGCACGCGGCCGGCGCGCTCACGGTATGGGACCTCTCGCATTCCGCGGGCGCGCTCCCTATCGACCTCGAAGCGGCCGGGGCCGACCTCGCGGTCGGCAGCACCTACAAGTTCCTGAACGGGGGACCCGGCGCGCCTGCCTTTATCTACGTCGCCTCCCGGCACATCGAGCGGGTGCGGCCCGCCCTCTGCGGGTGGCTCGGCCACGAAGCTCCCTTCGCCTTCGACCTCGACTACCGCCCCGGCCCCGGCATCGCCCGCATGCGGATAGGCACGCCGTCCATACTCGGCCTCGCCGCCCTCGACGCCGCCCTCGACGCCTGGGAGGGGGTGTCGATCGAAGACGTGAGGGCGCAGTCGGTGGAGCTCTCCGAGCTCTTCATCAGGGAAGTCGAGCGGCGCTGTCCGGAGCTCGAGCTGGTGAGCCCCCGGAGCGCGCTCGAGCGGGGCTCGCAGGTATCGTTGCGCTTCGCGGACGCCTATCCCTTCATGCAGGCGCTCATCGACCGCGGCGTCGTCGGAGACTTTCGCCCCCCGGACGTGATGCGCTTCGGGATCGCTCCGCTCTATCTCGACGCCGGCGACATCGTTCGGGCCGCCGGCGTCATGGAGGACGTGCTTGCGGAACGGAGCTGGGACCGGCCGCGGTATCGCCAGATAAAGGCGGTGACCTGACGAGACCCCCCGGCTACGGGTCCGTTGTCATTTGGGAATTATATCGCAAAGTGCCGAAGGTCGGGGGGTTCAAGGACTTTTCGGCACTATTCGATATAATTCCCTTTTAATCCGCCCGCGGCAGGGTTCTTCACCGCCTGCCCACGTCCAGAACGGCGGTGTCGTAGTCGTGGCGGAACAGCGCTTCATGGTCCCGGTTCAGCAGCGGGTAGGTCGTGACGACGAGATGATGGTGGGGGATTCCCCCAAACGCTCACGCCGGTCGGATCCGTGAACGACCAGAAGCTCCAGATCCGGGACAAAGCGTGCGGCCTCGCGCCGCCAGTTGCCGACCACCACCCGATAAAATGACAAATGATCGTCTGCTTGCCGAACGCTGTTGCGCCGCAGCGCGGCAGGCCGCCGTTGCCCAGGAGGAAGCGGATCTGGCGGCCACGTGCGGACGCGTCGAAACCTACTACGACGAACTCGTCTGCAGGCGACCGGGACGGAGACTCCCCCGTCTCGACAACCCTTGCGTCGATTTTGAGCGGGTTCTTCGCGAGTACGTGTGGAGCGGTAGTACCGGTTCTGCTTCGTTGGGGTGGACAACGGCCCGAGCTGGCCAGATTTTCCGCACATGGCCGGTTTCGCCCGGCCCGGCCGGCGGGTTCACTGGCGGGGACCAGCCGAGCTGCCACGGGGGAGGATTTTCTGGCCCCGTCGGGACATCCCCGACACGAGCGATCTGCAAAGGGCTGGGCGAAGCACGAGCCGGCCGCGGCGCTGCTCTCCTGTTACGCCCTGGTGCGGTCAGACAACGTCATCCCTCTGTCCCCTCGGACCAAGCATTTTTTGATGGGACTCCGAAGACAACGGTATTGGGAGTCCTTCCCGCAAGCGGCTACATTGTTGTTCTCCGGCACGCGGCCCGAGGGTGCGGATACCGGTCTCGGGGCAGGCGGCCAGGCGCGGTGCGACAACTTCGAAGGAGGAAAGTGCGCGATGGGCATTCGGCAATATTTGGCCGACCGATGAGCGCACACCGTTACTTCACGCCGGTGGCCGGCCTTCCGCCGCAGCAGGCGCTGTTGACCGACCGCGCCGTGATCACCGAGGCCTACACGATCATTCCGCGAGGCGTGCTGCGCGACATCGTCACCAGCCGCTTCCCGCACTGGCACGGCACTCGCGCGTGGGTGCTGTCGCGTCCGGTCGCGGGATTCGCGACGACGTTTTCCCAGTCAATCGTCGAGCTCGACCCGGGAGGCGGCAGCGAGCGGCCCGAGCCGAGCGGCCACGTCGAATGCGTGCTGTTCGTCATGGCCGGCGAATTGCGGCTCACGCTCGATGACACCGAACACACGCTTTCACCCGGCGGTTATGCCTATGTAGCGCCGGCCACGCGCTGGGCGGTCGCGAACGCGGGAAACGCGCCCGCCTGCTTCCACTGGATCCGAAAGGCCTATCAGCCCCTGGAAGGTGTCGGGGCGCCCGAGTGCTTCGTGACGTCCGACCACGACGTCGCGCCGGTGCCGATGCCGGACACGGACGGCGCCTGGGCGACGACGCGATTCGTGGACGGGGACGACATGCGCCACGACATGCACGTGAACATCGTGACCTTTCAACCCGGCGGGTCCATTCCCTTCGCCGAGACCCATGTCATGGAACACGGGCTCTACGTGCTCGAGGGCAAGGCGGTGTACCGGCTCAACCAGGACTGGGTGGAGGTCCAGGCCGGTGACTACATCTGGCTGCGCGCCTTCTGTCCGCAGGGCTGCTACGCCGGTGGACCCGGGCCGTTTCGTTACCTGCTGTACAAAGATGTGAACCGCATCGCGAGGCTCCCCGTCCCAGGTGCGCCCGCGCCCGCGTAGGGCTTGGCGATCGTCGCCGGCGGAAGTCCTGGGCGAGGAGGATGCGCCCGCACCCGCGGTAGGGCCCGGCCTTTCCTGATCTGCGGTACCGATTGCGGAGTCCGGGGCGCGACCAGCGCCATGATTCCCTTCGCCTTGCGAGCCCGCAACCATCGACGCAACCGATGGCGCGCGGGCATCCACGGCTCGATACGCCGCCTGCGTCGCCTGCGTCGCACAAGCCTGGTGCCGCACCCGGGAAGACCGCCAGAACCAACCTATTTTCGCACGGAACAAAGGGTCAAGTCCGAGCCTAGCCCGCTATCCCGGTCTGACGATGAACGGGGCTTATCTGCCGGTCGGGGTCGATGACGCCGCCGGCAGGGTGCGTCAAGCCGTTTGCCCGATGCCCCGTATCGCGCGCCCTGCGCGCGTGGTCGCGCGACGCGCGGCGCGGCTTTTCCGCCCTGACGGCCGGACAGCACCGCGCAGGCCATGACCGCGGTGACAAATCCAAATTAAGGTCGGGGTGACATCATGAGTTGCCGCGGCGACAGGCGACATTCGGCATCGGGGAAGAAGGGCAATTCCTGCGATCGGACCTGACGGGACCATGCACCGGGCTCCGAAGGAGCCCGGCCGGTTCCCGCTATTCCCGGCTCTCCCTGATCCAACCGTTCTCGAAGACCGGGCCGTCGCAGCCGCAGAAGCGGACGATGCGGTCGAGTTCGCGCCCGATGCGCTCCAGCCGCCCCTTGCCGAGGCGCACGCCGCGCTCTGGCCAGAGCGCCTGCACGCACAGGCGGCCCTCCCGGCGGCGCATGTCGATACGCCCGACCAGCCGGTCGCCCTCCAGCAGCGGGAAGACGTAGTAGCCGTATTCGCGCTTTTTCTCCGGCACATAGATCTCGATGCGATAGCGGAAGCCGAACAGCCACTCGGTGCGCTTGCGGTCGCGCAGCAGCGGGTCGAAAGGGCTGAGCACGCGCACCCCGGCGGGCGGCTCCGGCGCCCGTTCGGCCTGCTCGCATATGTCGGGACGCGCGAACAGGCGGCGGGCCTCGCCGGGCCGCGCGCCTTCCACCTCAACCTCAACCAGCTCGCTGGCGTCCCGGGCGGCGCACCAGGCCCGCACCTCGTCGAGAGAAGCCGTGTCCCAGAAGGCCGCGATCTCTCGGGGCGAAGCGAAGCCGAGCCGGTCGAGAGCGCCCGCGCATGCCCAGTCGAGCGTTTCCCGCTCGTCCGGCACGGTGGCGCGGAAGGGGGCCGGGATCACGCGGTCGGCCAGGTCGAAGACCTTCTGGAACCCCTCGCGCCGGTCGATGGCGAGCGCGCCGGTGCGCCAGAGGAATTCCAGCGCCGTCTTCGACGGATGCCAGTCCCACCAGCCGGAGGCATCACGCCGTCGGCCGCCGCCGAATTCGCGCGCCAAGACGGGCCCGCCCTCGCGGATGCGCTCCAGCACGTCGTCGAACCGGTCCTCGAACCCCGCCCGGCGCCATGCCCGCCAGCGCGCGGGCAGCATGTCGGCGTCGCGGCGGAAGCGCAGCCGCCAATGGGGATAGAACGACATGGGGATGACCGACGCGTCGTGGGTCCAGTGTTCGAAGAGCGCGCGCCGCCGTTCCAGCAGGTCGTCGAGCTGTTGCGGCCGGTAGCTTCTGCGCCGGGAGGCCAGAATCATATGGTGGGCGCGCTCGACCGTGGCGATGCTGTCGATCTGGACGAAGCCCAGCCGCTCGATCAGCCCTGCAAGATCCTCTCCCTGCGGCGGGCGCCCGAGGCCGTGCCGGTCGAGGAACAGCTTCCGGGCAGCCCGGTTGGAGAGGCGCGGCAGCGGCTTGCCGGCACTGCCACGCATGAAAACCTCGCCCCGATCCCCCGCACCCGCAGCCAATCACCGCATTCCCTTCAAGGCCAGGAGTTCTTCGGCAGCCTGCCAGGCCCCAACCGCCCTCCCGCCAACAACGACGAACCCGCTTCGGAACCAGCCCCGCCTCGGGTGCCACTCAAATGCGCTGGTGTGAGATGCTTGCAAGACCGTCGTCAACACTGGCAGTTGGCTGAGGATACGAGGCGATCCCCGCCGTGTCCGGTTCGACCGACGCCGCGCACGCCGCCGGCCCCCACGAGCCCTGGCGGCCGCGCGCCATTCACGTTCCCGGCGCTGTTGTCCACGCTCCCGTCACCGTCGATGATGCAGGCTTGGTGATTTTCCGATCCCCAGTCGACACCGACGAACCACTCGATCATGTCCATCAAGTCCTTCCCCGTCCCACCTCAGACCGGACCGCCCCGATGCTCGCCAAACTCTGTACTGGCGCTCGGAGGCGCGAACTCCCCCCGGGGCATCCACCGCGGCCAACGATCGGGGCACGGGTCCCCTCCAGGTGCTCGAAGTACAGGGGGCGTACAGTTGCTCCCGATCGATTGGCCTGCTTCACCCGTAGTTGGGAGTGGGCCCCTGGGGCCCACTCCATGGCTTGCTCATTCTCAGTGCAATAGGGTCGAAGGACACGATGGGCGACAAGGAAGGCCAGGCTCTACCGCCCCTCGTTCCCGAATCCATCGTCGACGACAATATCAAGCAGCGTCGGCCCGTGGCGCCGGGTCGATTCGGCGATGGCAGGTGCGATCTCGTCGGGGTCCGTGATCCGAAGCGCGGTCACTCCAATCGAGCGGGCGAGTCCGGTGAAGTCGATGGGCGGGTCCCTGAACTCCATGCCGGTGTAGCTCTCGACGCCGTGAAACGACCTCAATCGTTCCTTGATGATGCGGTAGCCGCCGTTGTTGGCGATGACGTAGGTGATGGGAAGCTTGGCGTTTGCGGCGGTCCATAAAGCCTGGATGCTGTACATCGCACTGCCGTCGCCGATGACGGCGACCACAGGCCGCCCGGGCAGCGCGAGTTGCACGCCCACGGCGCCGCCATGGCGAACCCGATGCCGCCGCTGCCGAGGCCGAAATACGCCTTGGTATCGCGGAACGGAGAAAGCGCGGGCAGGGCGCGGGCGCTCAGGATCCCTTCCTCCACGATGACCGCGTCTTCGGGCAGGGCATCGACGATCCGAAGCATCGCGAGGTCCGGTGGCATCGGCGTTTCACCCGCACCCTCGAGCGCGTCGGCGCGGACCGCTTCGCGATTCGCGGACCAGTTGGAGGTCTTGAGCGCCGCAATTGCGGCCGCCGCCTTCCGGGCTCCTTCGGCGCCCCGCTTCCTTTCGATCAGGCTGGCTAGAGCGACAAGCGTGTCCTTCACGTCGGCGCGCAAGGCGATCTCCGCCGGGTAGTTCTTCCCCATCTCCCAGTCCCTGAGGCCGATCTGGACCAGCGCCATGCCGTCGGGCATCGGGTCGGTCTCGCTGAACACGGACATGCGCAGCACGTCCGAGCCGATGCAGAACATCAGGTCGTAGGGGGAGAGGGTTTCGCGGACGTTTCTCTGATCGCGAGTGAGTGCGCCCATGAAGGCCGGATGTTCGGAACGGAAGTGGGCCCCGTCGCACACAGTCTGCTGATAAACCGGTGCACCCAGCACCTCGGCAAACGCCGCCGCTTCGTCGAGGGCATCGGCGGTCGCTATTTCGTGTCCCGCGACAATGACTGGGCGCCGTGCCGCGAGCAGCCGGTCCGCCAGGCGGTCGAGCGCCGCATCGCTCGGGCGGCCGGCAGTGTCTACTCGCGTCGGTCGGCCGAGCTCGAGCGCATCCTGTTTGTTTAGAATATCGCCGGGGAGCGAGATGAACACAGGGCCGGTCGGCGGGGTCGTCGCGACCTTCGCGGCACGACGCACGATGCGCGGCAAGTCCCGAAGCCGGGTAACCTCCACCGCCCATTTCACGAGGGGCTGCGCAATCGGCACCAGCGGAGCGTAGAGCATCGGCTCGGTCAGCCCGTGCCCCTGTTCCTGCTGCCCTGCGGTGACGATGACCGGCGAGCCCATCCACTTTGCGTTGTAAAGCGACCCCATGGCGTTGCCGAGGCCGGGGGCGACATGAACATTGCAGACGCTGAGATCCCCTGAGGCACGGGAGTAGCCGTCCGCCATGGCGACCACCAGCGCCTCCTGCAGCGCCATGACATAGGTGATGGCCGGTCGGTCGGGCAGCGCGGCCATGATCGGCAGCTCGGTGGTGCCGGGGTTGCCGAACAGATGCGATACCCCCTCACTTTCGAGCAGAGCGAGAAAGGCTTCGCGGCCGAAGATGGTGTTCATGGCGTCAGGCACGATGAGTCTCGCGGAGTACAGTGGCATTCTCGGAAAGGATGTAGATTCTTGGATCCCGCGGCAACCGGACAACTCCATGTGGTGACGTACGCGATTATGCGTCAGGCGGGAAGTTGGTGTCCCGAGAGGTGGTGAGGCAATTCGGGCGGCGATCTCGCTGCCGATCGACGACGCGCCGAGCGGTGCGCGGCGGCGCGCGCCGGGTCGCTACGGCCTTGCGCGCTCGACGATGATGCGTCCGCGTCTGATGACATAGCCGCCGCGCGGGATGGCCAGCGTGTCCTGCTGGACCAGCGGCCAAAGGGTATCGACGATCAACGCCGCGTTCTCGTCCGACTGGGCAGTCCCGCCCGCCGGGCGGCATGGCTCATCCTCCGGCGTAGCGGGACCGCGTCGCGCGTGGGAGGGCTCTGGCGGCGTATCGAGCCGTGGATGCCCGCGCGCCATCGGTTGCGTCGATGGTTGCGGGCTCGCAAGGCGAAGGGAATCATGGCGCTGGTCGCGCCCCCGGACTCCGCAATCGGTCCCGCAGATCAGGAAAGGCCGGGCCCTACCGCGGGTGCGGGCGCATCCTCCTCGCCCAGGACTTCCGCCGGCGACGATCGCCAAGCCCTACGCGGGCGCGGGCGCACCTGGGACGGGGAGCCTCGCGATGCGGTTCACATCTTTGTACAGCAGGTAACGAAACGGCCCGGGTCCACCGGCGTAGCAGCCCTGCGGACAGAAGGCGCGCAGCCAGATGTAGTCACCGGCCTGGACCTCCACCCAGTCCTGGTTGAGCCGGTACACCGCCTTGCCCTCGAGCACATAGAGCCCGTGTTCCATGACATGGGTCTCGGCGAAGGGAATCGACGCCCCCGGCTGGAAGGTCACGATATTCACGTGCATGTCGTGGCGCATGTCGTCCCCCGTCCACCAAACGCGTCGTCGCCCAGGCGCCGTCCGTATCCGGCATCGGCACCGGCTCGACGTCGTGGTCGGAAGTCACGAAGGACTCGGGCGCGTCGACACCTTCCAGGGGCTGATATGCCTTTCGGATCCAGTGGAAGCAGACGGGCGCGTTTCCTGCGTTCGCGACCGTCCAGCGCGTGGCCGGCGCTACATAGGCATAGCCGCCGGGTGAAAGCGTGTGTTCGGTGTCATCGAGCGTGAGCCGCAATTCGCCGGCCATGACGAACAGCACGCATTCGACGTGGCCGCCCGGCTCGGGCCGCTCGCTGCCGCCTCCCGGGTCGAGCTCGACGATTGACTGGGAAAACGTCGTCGCGAATCCCGCGACCGGACGCGACAGCACCCACGCGCGAGTGCCCTGCCAGTGCGGGAAGCGGCTGGTGACGATGTCGCGCAGCACGCCTCGCGGAATGATCGTGTACGCCTCGGTGATCACGGCGCGGTCGGTCAACAGCGCCTGCTGCGGCGGAAGGCCGGCCACCGGCGTGAAGTAACGGTGTGCGCTCATCGGTCGGCCAAATATTGCCGAATGCCCATCGCGCACTTTCCTCCTTCGAAGTTGTCACGCCGCGCCTGGCCGCCTACCCCGAGACCGGTGTCCGCACCCTCGGGCCGCGTGCCGGAGAGCAGCAATGTAGCCGCTTGCGGGAAGGACTCCCAATACCGTTGTCTTCGGAGTCCCATCAGAAAATGCCTAGTCCGAGGGGACAGAGGAATGACGCTATTTGACTGCACCAGGGCGTAACAGGAGAGCAGCGCCGCGGCCGGCTCGTGCTTCGCCCAGCCCTTTGCAGATCGCTCGTGTCGGGGATGTCCCGACGGGACCAGAAAATCCTCCCCCGTGGCAGCTCGGCGGGTTCCCGCCAGTGAACCCGCCGGCCGGGCCGGGCGAATCCGGCCATGTGCGAGAATCTGGCTAGTTCGGGCCGTTGTCTACCCCAGTGAAGCAGAACCGGTACTACCGCTCCATACGTACTCGCGAAGAACCCGCTCGAAATTGACGCAAGGTGTCAAACACCCTCAAGACGCGCAGATCGGTTCCCGCGAGCTGCATTCGCGCACCAACTCTCGCTGTGTGTCCATCCACTATGACGAGCAGGCGGAATCCAGGTCAAGGCGCGCATAATCCCCACCGAAGAGCAGGGCAAGACCCGTGGCTGCCTCGTCAAATGCGCTGGTCGCCGGCAGAGTCGACGCGTCCTCGGCCTGCAGGCTCTCGGGCAGCGTGCCCCGCCTGTCCTCCTGCTCAGGCTCTAGCCTCGCATAGGGCCGGCCTAAGCAATAGACGGTTATCGGATACTCCAGCGTGCAGTGGCCACGGCCCGGGCCGCGCCGCGGGGAGCGGCCAAGCGCTTCGGGATCGCGCCTTCGACGGCGATCAAGTGGGTTCGGGCCTGGCAGCGAACAGGCTGCTGTCGGCCCAGACCGCAAGGCGGCGACAACCGCTCGCACCGGATCGAGGCACGAGCCGAGACGGTCCTGGCGCTGGTCGAAGAGACCCCGGACATGACGCTGGCGGAGATCGCGGCCCACCTGGAGAGCGAGCATGGGCTGCGGGTCTCCCAGAGCACCGTGTGACGCTTCTTCCACCGCCGGGGGATCACCTTCAAAAAAACGGCGCACGCCAGCGAGCAGCAACGACCTGATGTGCTGCAGCGCCGGCGGGCCTGGTTCGAAGCCCAGCCGGCTCTCGATCCTGACAGGCTCGTCTTCGTCGATGAGACCGGCGCTTCTACCAAGATGGCGCGACGCTGCGGCCGGGCTCTGCGCGGCCATCGCTGCCGGGCGCCGGTGCCCCATGGGCACTGGAAGACCACCACCTTCGTCGGCGCACTGAGGTTGAGCGGAATGACCGCCCCCATGGTGCTCGACGGCGCCATGCACGGCGCCGCCTTCCTCGCCTACGTCAAGAAGGTGCTGGTGCCCACGCTTGAGCCCGGCGACATCGTGGTGATGGCCAACCTTCCCGCCCATCGCAGCGCCGCCGCCCCCGACGCCATCCACAGGGCCGGGGCCGAGCTCCGCTTCCTGCCGCCCTACAGCCCCGATCTCAATCCGATCGAGATGGCCTTCTCCAAGTTCGAGGCCTACCTCAAGCGCCGCGCCGCCCGCACCGTCACCGAACTCTGGGAGGCCATCGGCCACGCCACAGACATCTTCACCCCGACCGAGTGCCAAAACTACTTCGCTGCTGCAGGATACGATCGTGTGTGAGCGGAATATGCTCTAGTGATCGAAGTGGTAGACGATCTGGTCGAAGCGGTCGCGCGGGAAGGAGAAAACGAAGATCAGCGGCTCCGCGCCGGTGCAGCGGACGGCGTGGCGGGCATCGGGCGGGATGTAGACCGCGCTGCCCGGCCCCAGCGCCCGCGTGCGGCCCTCAATTTCCATCTCGCCCTGGCCGCTCAAGATGTAATAGGTCTCCGCTGGCTCGTGGTGATGGCGCATGAGCTCCCCGCCGGGCGCGATCTCGGCGATCCCGGTGACGAGGCCCTCGCTCTCCGTCCGCTCGCCGGCGACCAGCAGCTTCCAGCGAATCCCTGTGCCGGTCGCGAGACCGGCGTCTTCTCCGCCCTCCCAGTCAAGGGCGGCCTGATCGACGAAAGCGGGTTCTGGCGCGCTCATCGTCTCCTCCCTCCGGGCTAGGCCTCGACTACGAGGCGGTGCTCGCCTCGCATCGTCAACCGATACTGTTGCACGGGTTTTCGGGCGGTTCGCCGGCCAGCACGCGCACCACCTCCTCGGCACCGCGCCGCCTGAGCTCGGCCAGCGAGGCGTCGGAGGAGAAGGCCACGTGCGGCGTCGCGATCACGTCCGCGCGAGCCACGAGAGCGGCAGGTGGGTTCGGCTCGCCTTCCACCACATCGAGGCCGGCACCGGCCAGTTGGCCGGCATCGAGGGCGGCGATCAACGCATCGTTGTCGACCACCGGGCCCCGGCTCACGTTGATGAGGAAGGCGCCCGGCTTGATCCGAGCGAGGAACGCCGCATCCACCAGATGATGCGTCTCGTCGGTGAGCGGCAGGTGGACGATGACGATGTCGGCCTCGGCAGCCAGCCGGTCGAGCCCGACCATGCGCGCCGGCACGGTCTTGGGCGGGGCGGCGATGTCGTGGCCGAGGACGGTCATGCCGAGGGCCGCGAGCTTGCGCGCGGTGCAACGCCCGATCCGCCCGAGCCCGAGGATGCCGGCGGTCAGCGTTGCGCCGCGGCGGAGCCGAGCGCCGGAGGGGTCCCACTGGCCGGCCTTCACCGCATGGTCGAAGAGCGCGATGCCGCGGAACCAGGCATAGGCCAGGGCCACCGCGTGATCCGAGACCTCCTCGACGCAATAGTCCGGCACATTGGCGACCCAGGCGCCCCGCGCCGTCGCCGCTTCCATGGCGATATTGTCGAGCCCCACCCCCAGCCGCTGCACAATCTTGAGCTGGGTGGGGCGGCGAATCGCCTCGGCCGAGATATTTGCCCAGCACGTGAGGATCGCGGCGGGGTCGTGCTCCGCCACCATGGCCTCCACCGCCGCCGCCGGGCTCGGCTCTGAAGGGCCCGTGACCAGCCTGTGGCCGGCGCCCTCGATCACGCCGCGCTCGATGGTGACATCCGGCCAGGCGAAGTCGGTCTGGAGTACGGTCGCCATGGGTCACTCTCCCTCGTGGCGCGGATCGAGCGCCACCGTCCCGCTCATGGAGGCCCGATCCGTCAGAGGGCGTTCTTGCAGAACCTGCCCTCCTTCATGATCACGGGGATGTGCCGCCCCTGCTCCTGCAGGAGCCCGAGGTCGCCGAGGGGGTCGCCATCCACCACCAGGATGTCCGCCACCGCGCCCGGCGCGATCGTGCCAAGCTCGCCTGAGCGCTGGATCAGCGCGGCGTTGATCGAGGTCGCGGACCGCAGCACGTCGACCGGCGCCAGCACCTCGCTCCGGATCAGGAACTCCTGGCTCTGCCGGTCTTGAAGCGACCCGAGCAGGTCGGTGCCGAAGCCCATCGGCACGCCGGCGGCCTGGCAAACCTCAAGGGAGCGCAGCCCATCCTCGCCGAGGCCCTGCAGCTTGTCAGCATAGATCTTGGGCAGCCCTATTTCGGCTCCGGACTCGATCATGGCGAAGAGCGTCACCAGCGTCGG
This sequence comes from Alphaproteobacteria bacterium, assembly GCA_965262755.1. Taxonomy (GTDB): domain Bacteria; phylum Pseudomonadota; class Alphaproteobacteria; order UBA828; family UBA828; genus WTGU01. The sequence goes on from OZ253557.1 coordinate 424,311, forward strand.
TACGACGAAAGCCCCGGCCGCCGCCGCGGCCTCTGCCGCCTCGGCGTCGATCAGGGTGCCGTGCTCGATCGAGCGCACGCCGAGTTCCGCGCAGCGACGCACCGCGTTTGCCGTGTGCGCGTGCGCCATCACATAGGTGCGCCGGGTCGCGGCTTCCTCCACGCCGACCCGGATCTCCTCGTCGGAATACTGATCCATCCACAGGGGATCGGTCGGCGAGAGCACGCCGCCCGAGACCATCATCTTGATCTGGTGGGCGCCCTTGCGCAGCTCCTCCCGCGCCGCCCGGCGGACCGCATCGACCCCGTCCGCAACCTGCGTGATCGGCCCGTGGTAGGCGGCGCAGCCGCAGGGCTCGAAGCGGGTCTGGCTGCGCATGTCGCCGTGGCCGCCGGTCTGGCTCAGCCCGCGGCCTGCGAAGAGGATCCGGGGGCCCGCGATCAGGCCGCGCTCCACCGCCATCGCGAGGCCGAGATCGGCGCCGCCTGCGTCGCGCACCGTGGTGAACCCGCGCCTGAGCGCGCCCTCGAGACTGTGCCGCGCGTGCTGGTAGAGCAGCGATGCCGGCATGTCTTCGATCGACTGAACGTCAATTTCGACGAGCAGGGCGTGAAAGTGGGCATCGATCAGGCCCGGCATCAGCGTGCGGCCGGCGCATGCCACGCGCTCCGCATCGGCCGGCGCCCGGACCGCGCCGTCGGCGACCTCCTCGATCCGGCCGTCGTCCACCACCACCGTCGCGTTCTCGCGCGGCTCGGCCGAGACCCCGTCGAAGACCCTGCATCCCTCGAAGACGATCGTCACGATGCTGCTCCCTTATCTGACCCGCCAGTTACCACGCGAGACCGTAAGCGGGCCGCCGCGGGTCCGCACCCCCTGAGATCGTGCCCCGTGCGATATCCTGGACGAGCACACACATCGCGCCCGCCGGCCAGGCCCACTCCGGCCACCAGTCGACCCCGTGCCCCCATGCGGCGAGCGCCTCGCCGGCGGCCTCGGGAATGCGCGCCTCCAGCATCAGCTTGTTGGGGTGGTACTCGTGCGGCTCGAAAGAGTTGGGGAAGCTCATGGTGGCGAAGCGCGGCGCTTCGACGGCGGCCTGCGGGTTCATGCCGTAGGTCACGATGTTCACGAAGGTCTGGAGCATCGCCTGGATCTGGACGTCGCCGCCCGGCGTGCCGAAGGGCATGACGAAGGCGCCGTCCTTGATCGCAAGCGCCGGGTTGGGCGTAAGCCGCGGCCGCTTGCCGGGCGCGACGCTCGACGCGTGCTGAGGGTCGGCCCAGGATTGCGCGCCGCGCGAGGAGACGCAGAGCCCGGTGCCGGGGATCACCGGCGTGTCGAAGGAGATATCGCTCGGCGTCGCCGAGAAGACGTTGCCCTCGCTGTCGATGGTGCAGACGTAGGAGGTGTCGTGCGCGGCCTCGACCGGCCCCGCCGCCGCGGCAGCCTGCAGAGTGGCATCCTGTGCAAGGCCGCCCGTGGGATCGCCCGCCGGCGGCATCTCGGGCCAGGCCTCGCCGGGCCGGATAAGAGCGCGGCGGCGCGCGATGTAGTCGTCCGAGAGCAGCGCCGCCGTCGGCACGTCGACGAAGCGGGGGTCGCCGATCCAGCGTTCGCGGTCCGCGAAGGCCAGCTTCAGCGCCTCTACCATCATGTGCAGCGCGTCCGGGCTGTTGTGGCCGTGCGCCGCCAGCGCCTTCAGGTCGAGCAGGCGAAGCGCCTGGAGCAGCGCCGGCCCCTGGCACCAGGGGCCGCAGGCATAGACGTCGATGCCCTCGATCGTGACCCGCTCGGGCGGCTCCACCGCCACTCTGAAGGAGGCGAGGTCGTCGGCCGTGAGCAGGCCGCCGTTCTCGCGATGGTATTGGACGATGGCCGCTGCGATGTCGCCCCGATAGAAGGCGGCCCGGGCGGCGGCGAGGCCCGCGGCACGGTCGCCACCGGCGGCGCGCTCCTCATCCGCCATGTACTGGAGGGAGCGCCCGAGGTCGGCCTGCACGAAGACATCGCCGACGGCGGGCGGGCGACCGCCCGGCAGATAGATCGCCGCGTTGGAGGGCCAGCGGGCGTAGTTCTCGACCTTCTTGGCGATGACGCTCGCCATCAGCGGATACATGACGAAGCCGTCGCGCGCGAGCCTGATCGAGGCCTCGGCCACCTCGCCGAAGGTCATCGTTCCGTGGCGTTCGAGCGCGGTGATCCAGGCGTCAGGCGCGGCCGGCGCGACGGTACGCAGCAGGCCCACCGGGATGTGCCCGTCGTGCTCACGCTGGAAGAGATCGGGCGTCATCGCGGCGGGCCAGGTGCCGAGGCCGCTGATGGTCTCCACCTGCCCCGTCTTCGCGCTGTAGAGGATGATTGGGGCGACGCCCGCCACATTGACCAGATCGCTGTGCACGACGCCCAAAGCGATGCCTGCGGCCACGCCCGCGTCGATGGCGTTGCCCCCTGCCTCCAGGATCGCGAAGCCCGCCTGGGAAGCCAGATAGTGACCGGCGACGATGGCGTGCCGATGGCCGCGGATCACCGGCCTGAGCGCGTCGATCGCCTCGGGGTCGAACGCCGCGTATTCGCTTCGGCGTCTGCTCATGGCTACTCCTGGTTGGCGAGATGAATGAGGCAGGCGGCCAGCGTCTGGGCGCCGGCGGCAAGGTCGGCCGGTGTCGCGTTCTCCGCCTCGTTGTGGCTGAGGCCCCGCTCGCAGGGCACGAAGATCATGCCGGTCGGGCAGAGATGATTGATGTGGCCTGCATCGTGGCCTGCGCCGGAGGGCAGGCGCATGACCGGGTGGCCCAGGCTCTCCGCGTAGCGCTCCACCATGTCGATCAGGGTGGGGTCGAACACGAGGGGCGCAATCTCCATGATGGGCCTGACCGTAACCCCGCAGCCTCTCGCGTGTGCCTCGCAGGTGGCCGTGATCTGAGAACTGATGCGGTCGATCACCGCCGGGTCGGGATGGCGGAAGTCGATGGTGAAGAATGCGCGGCTCGGCACCGTGGCGGGCGAGCCGGGGTGGCACTCGAAGCGGCCCACGGTGAAGCGCACCGTGTCGCTTTCGTCGGCCATCAGCTCCTCAAGCGCGTGGACCATGGACACCGCCGCCTTGAGAGCATCCCTGCGCAGCCTGAGCGGGGTGGTTCCCGCGTGCGCCTCAGCGCCGCTCACCTCAACGCCGAACCAGTCGATGCCCTGGATCCCCGTCACGGCGCCGATGGTCAGGCCTTCGTTCTCCAGCCGCGGCCCCTGCTCGATATGCGCCTCGACGTAGGCCGCGAAAGGATGCCCGAAGGGGCGATGCGGCAGTCCTGGCGTAGACGCGAGGGTCTCGGCGAGCGCTTCTTCTAGAGTCACGCCCTGGCGGTCCTCGATGCCGAGCTGATCCTCCAACTTGAGCACGCCGGCGAACACCGCAGAGCCCATGGCGCCCGGCTGAAAGCGCCCGCCTTCCTCATTGGTCCAGGCGACCAGATCGATAGGCCGCTCGGTCTCGATCCCGGCGCGCGCGATGGCCTCCAGCGCCTCGAAGCCGCCGACGACGCCGTAGGCGCCGTCGAACCTGCCGCCGCGCGGCTGGCTGTCGAGGTGGCTCCCTGTCACCACGGGCGCCGCGTCCGCCTGCCTGCCGGGGAGGCGGACGTAGAGGTTCGCGATGCCGTCGGTCGCGACCTCGAATCCGAGATCCCCCGCCCACTCCACCATCAGCCTGCGGGCGGCCCGGTCCTCGTCCGAGAGCGCGGCGCGGTTGACCCCGCCGCGCTCGGTCGCCCCGATCTTCGCCATCGCCATCTGGCGGGACCAGAGCCTCGCCTCGTCCACAGCCGCCGCGGCCGCCAGCGCTTCAGCCTTCGCGTCCATCGTCCACCTCCCGCCGCTCACCGTAGAACACGGCAAAGCGCAAGCAAAGCAGACACCCGATGGGCCGGGCCGAAGGCCCGGACGGCGCGAATACGCGCGCGGGGGCGCCCGGCGCTTGAGGGGTCTAAGAGAATCACCCCCGCTTGCGGCAGATCGTGAGGCCGTCGCCCACCGGCAGCATGGCGATCGTCACCCGCTCGTCGCCGTGGATCTTCCTGTTCAGGGCATCGACGACGGGGGTGTTCTCGCTCCAGCGGGCGGGCTCGGCGATCTGGCCCATGTGGAAGGTGTTGTCGATCAGGATCAGGCCGCCGGAGCGCACCAGCGCGAGGCAGTGCTCGTAGTAGATGTCGTAGCCCGACTTGTCGGCGTCGATGAAGGCGAAATCGTAGAGCCCGTCGAGGCCTTCTCTGCGGAGCCCCGCAAGGCTCTCCCTGGCGTCTCCCAGACGCAGTTCGATCCGCTCGCCGAGCCCCGCCTCCGCCCAATAGCGCTGTGCGATCCCGGTATAGTCCGCGTCGATGTCGAGCGCCGTGAGCCTGCCGTCGGCGCCCATCGCCTGTGCCACCACGAGGGCGCTGTAGCCGGTGAAGACGCCGACCTCCAGCGCGCGCCTGGCCCCGATCAGCTCTACCAGCAGCGCCATCAGCGCGCCCTGCTCCGGCGTAATCTGCATCAGCCCCATCTCGTGGCGGGCGGTTTCCTCGCGCAGGCGGCGCATGACCGCGCTCTCGCGCACGCCGTGAGCCTGAAGATAGTCGTGCAGCTCCTCGGTGAGCGCGGTGGGTCGGGCTGACATGGATTCTCCTGCAGGCGGCGGGCGCGCCGGTCATAGCACGGGGCAGCGCCGCCCGCGACGGATCGAGGCTACCGCGCGGCGCGCCAGACGAGGCCCAGCGCCTCGATCACGTCGAGGGTGCGTGCGACGTAGTGATCGCGCACGGTGAAGCGGCTATCGCCTTGTCCGGTCAACTCGCGCTCCAGGCAGTCGATCAGGCGCCTGAGGCGGCGGTGGTGAAGGCCGAGCCGGCGCTGGATTGGATCGGAGACCACGCCGGAGAACGCGCCGATCACCGCGCCTGCCGCCAGGAGGCCGCCGGTGAGCCCGATGGAGAGCGCGGCCGGCGCGGCCGCCGGAAAGACGCCGTACCAGAGCGCCCCCGCCCCGCTGCCGAGGGGGAAGCCCGCGATCGCCGCATTCTGCACCAGCACCTGGGCCGTCGCCGGGCCGAGCGACATCATGCCAGGCGTAAACTTCTTGAAAGCGAACGCGCCGACGCCGGCGCTCACCGCCGCATTGGTAAGGTCGGCAGCCGCGACCCGCGTCCCCTCGTAGGCGCTCGCCGCGCCGGCGAGCCAGGCGCGGAAGGCCTCCTGCTCTGCGGGCGAGCGCAGCTCGTCCCCGCCTCCCGCTGCGATGCGGGGGTCGCGCAGGATCTCGTCGGCCAGCGCATCGCGCTCCGACACACGCTCGCCCTGTTGGATCGGCAGCTCCAGGAGCTCGGTGAAGAGGCGCCATTCGAGCTCCCGCGCGACGTCGGTCTGGAGGAAATAGCGCCGGCTGTCGAGCCAGTCGGCGGCCGGCGCGAACCCGACGCGCCGCGCAATCCCGGCGCTCATCCGCGCTGCGAGATGAGGCGCTGACAGGGCCAAATTCGCCGGCGAGCGCACGAGGTCCCAGCCGAGCGCCCGGCGGTGGAGCCGGAGCGTGCCGGGCAGCGAGAACGTGCGGTCCACGAAGTCGTCGATCTTGGCCCGCCGCGCGTCGCAATAGCGCGCCGCGGCCTCGTCCACGATCAGGCGCGCCGCCGCATCGCTGCCCTCGCCCTCGGGCGCAGCGGCAGCGTCGGCGGGGATATCGCTCATGGGACCTATGTGGCGCCCACCCCCGCGTCGTCAAGGCAAGGCGCACGGCGGAGGTGCCAGTCGGTCGCCTGCTGATAGGCGTGACCGACCCTGAACAGCAGCGGCTCCGCCCCCCAGGCGGCCTCCAGCATCATGCCGATTGGCAGACCGTCCGAGGAGAAGCCGCAAGGAACCGAAAGACCCGGTATCGATGCCAGCGCGCCGCCATAGGTGAAGCGCGTCGCATCTTGGGTGGCGCGGTGAAGGCTGCGATCGTCGGCGATAGGCGCCGCCGGCCGGGGCGTGGTCGGCGCGAGCAGGACGTCCACGGTCTCGAAGACCTGCGCGAGCGCCCGCCGCCAGGCTTCGCGCCCGCGCATGGCCTCGGCATAGTCCACCGCGCTGAACTCGCGGCCCATGATCATGCGCTCGTAGACCGCCTTGGAGAGCGCGCCGGGGCCCGCGTCGAGACGCTCCTTGTGGTAGGCGCAGGCATCGGCGTAGGCCATGATCGTGGTCCAGCGCTGGGCGGTCTCGGCGCCGGTGAGCGTGACATCGACCAGCTGCGCCCCCAGCGATTCCAGGGTGCTGGCGCCGGCCCGGACCGCGGCCTCGACCTCGGCGTCGACGCTATCGAAGAAGAATTTGCGCGCGAGCCCGATGCGCACGCCCCGGATCCCGTCGTCCAGCCGGGGCAGGAAGTTGTCGAGCGGCAGATCGCGCGAGACCGGATCGAGCGGGTCGTAGGCGGCGAGCGCGGCGAAGAGGCGTGCGACATCCGCCACGGAGCGCGCCATTGGGCCAACGCTGTCGTGCGCGACGCTGACCGGCGTGATGCCGCGGATCGAGATGCGCCCATGGGTGGGGCGCAGGCCCGCGATGCCTGTCATGGCGGCCGGAATCCGCACCGAGCCGCCGGTATCCGTGCCGAGCGCGGCGTCGGCCATCTCGGCCGCGACGGTGGCGCCGGAGCCGCCGCTGGAGCCCCCCGGAATGCGCTCAGGGTTCCAGGGATTGCGGCATTGGCCGAACACCGGGTTGGTCGAGACCACGCCCCAGGCGAGCTCCTGCATGTTGGCCTTGCCGATCAGCACCGCGCCCTGGGCCCTAAGCCGGCCGACCACGGGAGCGTCGCGGTTGGGGATGTGGTCGGCGAGGTAGGCGGCGCCGCTGGTGGTGCGCACGCCTGCCGTCTCGATATTGTCCTTGAGCGCGATGGGCATGCCATGCAGGAGACCGAGCCAGCGCCCCTCGGCGGCCGCCCGGTCGCAGGCATCGGCCTCTGCCCGCGCCTGCTCCGCCGTGGTCGTCGCCATGGCGTTGAGCACGGGATCGAGCTGCTCGATCCGTGCGAGGCAGCGTTCGACCGCCGCCCGCGCAGCGCCGGGCAGAGGCCGGTCGGGCACCCCTCCGCTCATGCGCCGGCGCGCCCTACTGGTCGCCATAGATTGCGATGCTGCGGATGGCGTAGTCGCCGCCGCCATTGACCAGCGACACGCCGCCGAACGGATCTTCCAAGGCGCTGCTCTTCACCCGGATAAGCTCGGAGCCATCGACCGTCGCGGTCATCGTCCCGTCGCTCTCGCGCACGAGAGCGACCGTGTGGCTTTGGCCGTCCTCGAGGGTCAGCGCGTCCTCGTGCTCGCCGATCACCTCCGTGCTGCGCCGGCCGAAGCGCGAGAGCAGTAGTCCGGGATCGTCGCCGGGCAGGTAGGAGAGGCGATAGCCCGCGGCACCGGCTCTGCCCTGAAACAGGTCGATCTCGAATTGCGCGTCCTTGTGCGCCATGCCCGACATGATCTCCAATTCGAGGGCAAAGGTGTTGGGAAATTCCGTCTCCAGGACGATCTCCGCAGGCTCAGGGCCGGCCGGCCCTGTGTCCTCCTTCGCCTTCTCGCCGCTCAACAGGTCGCTGAGCTTCTTCTCGCCGCTCAACAGGTCGCTGAGCTTCTTCTCGCCGCTCAACAGGTCGCCGAAGGTATCCTTGCCCTTGTCGAACAGCTCACCGGCGTCGTCGAGAAGCTCTTCCTTGGTATCCAGGATGGTATCGAGGGAGAGTCTCAATGTCTCCGTGTCGGCCCCTCTCAGCGGAATAGTCGTGCGCAGGCCGAGCCTGCGGTCGACCGAGAAGTCGCCGCTCACCACCTCCCAGCGCGGATCGTCCGTGTAGTCGCCGTCGGAAAAATCATCGCGGATTAGGGCCTCGCGGGGCGCGGCATCGGCGACGTGGGCTGCGATCTTGTCGCGCAGGTCCTGGAGGAAGTGCGGATCCGCCGCTCGCGCGTTCTCGGCCTCGTCGATCAGCGCCTCGAGCTCCCGCGCGAGCGCCTCAAGCGCGGCGGCGCCTTCTGTCTCCGCGCCGTCCGGACGCCATTCGGAATAGCGCGAACCGTCGTCGGCAACGGCCGGCGCGGCCAGTGCGACCGCGAGAAGGACGGGAACGAGGAGCCTTTGCAGCATGGCGCGCCTCCGGTCTGGTTGCATCGCTTCGATCGCCTGTGATCTAGGCGGTATTTTCGATATTGTCGAGCGGCGGCGGTTCCACCCGCCCGAAAATGCCGCAATTCATCGGTCATCGTGCTTTATACGGTGCCGTGGATGGCGTTATAGTTCGGGCGACAGCACGGGAGGCGTCAAATGAGAATATTCAAAGGAACCAAGGTCTCTGCGACCGGGCTTCGCCTCGCAGCGGTCGTAGGGCTGGCGGCGCTGCTCGGCGCGTGCCAGGGCATGGAACTCGAAGGCGTCCAGGGACTCGATCCCCAGGGCTCGGAATTCAACACGCAGCTTTATGCGGGCTACATCGAGTTGTCCTCGGGCGAGCTCGCGGAATACGACTACCGGGATTCCGACGTCTTCGCGATGAAGGCGGCCGTCGCGGCCAGGGGCGACGACGTGAGGCCAAGTGCCGTCGAAGATCGCCGGATCTCGGCGGACAAGGTGGAGGAGCTCTCGAAGGCGAGAGCCAGACTCATGGCGATGCTGTATGGGGGCGGCAAAAACAAGGCGCCGATCTCCGCCGCCCGCGCCCAGCTCAGTTTCGATTGCTGGATGCAGGAGCAGGAGGAGGGCCACCAGCCAGGCGACATCGCGGATTGCCGCAACGCCTTCTACGGCTCGGTGGTTGCCGTCGAGGTGGCGATGCGGCCTGCGCCGCCGCCTGCGCCGGAGCCCGAGCCTGAGCCGGAACCAGAGCCCAGCTACGTGACCTACTACGTGGTGTTCTTCGAGTTCGACAGCTCGGAGCTCTCGAACGCCGCGAAGCAGACGCTGGAGGAGGCTGCGGCAACAGCGCTGGAGATGAGGCCCTACAAGATCCTCATCCGCGGTCATACCGACCGTGCCGGCCCGGATGCGTACAATCTCAAGCTTTCGGAGACGCGCGCGCTCTCGGTGGCAAGCTATCTCATCGAGAACGGTGCCGGCCGCTTCGTGATCCACGCGGAGGGCCTGGGCGAGTCGGAGCCGATCGCGAAGACCAGCGACAATGTGCGTGACGGCCGCAACCGGCGGTCCGAGATCTCGTTGATCGAAGCCGAGTAGGGAGCGGCAGGCTCTCTATTCGTCGTAGTGATAGGTGCGGGCGACCATTCGTTCGGAGTGGTCGCCCGCCTTTACCGGCTCGTAGCGCCAGGGGTTGCCCGGGCCGATGCAGCCAGGGACCGCCTCGACCTCCACCTCGTAATCGACACCGAAGAACTGCACGAGCGAGTAGCGCTTGCTGCCTGAGGTGTTGATGACCCGGTGCATGGTCGAGACGAACATGTCGTTGGTCCATTGCTGCATGAGATCGCCGAGATTGACGGCGAAGCTGCCCTCCACCGGCGGCAGGATGAGCCATTCGCCGTCCCGGCTCAGCATCTGCAGCCCTTCCCGGTCCTGCCAGACGGTGGTGAAGCACTCGTAGTCCGTGTGCGCGCCGAGCCCGATGTGGGCGATGTCGAGGGGCTCCGGCTGGGGCTCGTAGTAGCAGACGCGAAGCCGGGCCAGCGGCTTGGTGAACTTGGAGGTGAAATACCCCTCCTCCAGATCCAGCGCGTACTCGAAGGCGCGGAAAAGCTGGCGGCCGAGCTCCAACTGGCAATCGAAATAGGTGCCGAGCGCCCAGCGGAAGTCGGCAGGCTCCGCAGGCCAGTTGTTGGGGCCGTAGAAGCGAATGCCGCGCACATGGTCGGGATCGTCCGCCGGCAGGTCATGCGCCATCTCGATGGCCTCCGAGATATCGCTGGAGCCTTCGAGGCTGTGGTCGGCCGTAATCCCGCCCGACGGCACATAGCCCCTGTGATTGGGCCAGTCGAGGTAATGGTTGCGCATCTTCTGGGCGACCGGGAGCGCGAAGAACCGTTGCATGGCAGCCTGCGCCCGCGCGATCACCGCCTGCGGGAACTGATGGTTGACGATGTAGAAGAAGCCGGGGCCCGCGCAGGCTGCGTGGATCGCCCGCGCCATGGTCTTGCGCTCGGCCCGGCTCGGCGAATAGAGCGCACCGAAGTCGACGATCGGCACCTCGGCGGCAGAGGCGCGCCGCACTGCCGGCGCGTGCATGCCCTCCCTGACTTGAAACGGTGTTCCTGTGGTCATCGCGGGTCCCCCGTCGCTCCTCATTTCTGCCATGATAGCGCGAGCCGGCTCATCGTGACGGCGAGCCTATAGCGCGATTCGCCTGTCGATTCCCCATCTGCTGGTCGCTGTGCCGATCACGCAGGCCGTCGGCTCACACCCCCATGCAGCGTCACAGGGAGACGATAATGGAGACTTCTCTTCACGGCCGCCGCGCCCTTGTTACCGGGGCGGCAAGCGGCATCGGCGGCGCCATCGCCGAGGCCTTCGCGCGCGAGGGCGCGCACGTGGCGGTTCATGCGCGCAGCGAAGAGCGCGCCGATCCGACAGTCGATGCGATCGAGGCGGCGGGAGGCCGTGCCTTTGCCGCCGTCGCCGACCTCCGCGACCGCGCCGCCATCGCGCGGATGTGCGAGGCCGCCATCGAGCGGCTCGGCGGCCTCGACATCCTGGTCAACAACGCGGGAATCTTTGCTATCAAGCCGGTGGCCGAGATGGACCTCGCGAGCTGGGACGGCATGGTAGAGACCAACCTCACCGCCCCCTATCTCGCGACTCAGGCCGCGTTGCCGGCGCTCCGGGCATCGGGCGTGGGCGCGTCCGTCATCTTCGTCTCCTCCATCGCCGCAGGCGCCCATTCCGCCGGCTGGGGCACCTACGCCATGACCAAGAACGGGCTCAACGCCTTCATGCGCTGCCTCGCGGACGAAGTCGGCGGCGACGGCGTCCGCGTCAATTCCATCAGCCCCGGCTGGGTCGAGACCAAGATGGCGCAGGACGCCCACCGGGGCCTCGCCGCCGATCTCGGCATCGCCTACGAAGACCACTACGCAGCGAACATGCGCGCCAACATGCTGGGCGTGCTGGTGACCACCGACTCCATCGCCGACATGGCCGTGTTCCTTGCGAGCGAGCGCGGACGCCACATCACGGCGCAGGAGCTCACGGTCTGCGGCGGCTGCCTCCCCGGCAGCAGCGCGGAGCCGCCCGAGGCCGAGGCGATCGAATAGGCGCAGCCAGGGTGCCTGCGTGCGGATACCGTGCGCATCTGTTGGACCGGAAAAGGTGCATCGGCTATGAGGGGCGCAGCGAATGGGACACACACCCGCTCCGGACGTGAACGCTCCAACGGTCCGGCACGGCAAGGGAGAAACAGATGGAAATTATCGCTGATCCGATCACCGTGAACTGTCGGAAGGTCCTCGCGGGCCTCAAGCTGATCGGCGCGGACTACACGCTGACCAAGGTCGACTACTTCAAGGGCGAGCAGAAGAGCCCGGAAATCGTGGCGATCAATCCGAACGCCGCGATCCCGGTGCTGCGCGACGGCGACCTGGTCCTCTGGGAGTCGAACGCGATCCTGCAGTACGCCGCCGACCAGGCGGGCAATGCGAGCGCCTATCCCACCGACCTGAAGACCAGGGCCGACGTGAACCGCTGGCTCTTGTGGGAATGCGGCACCTGGTTCCCGACCTGCTACGTCCATTTGGTCGAGAACTGCGTCAAGCCGCTTCTGGGCGCCGAGACGGACCAGTCGGTGCTCGACGGTGAGGCGCCGAATTTCCACAAGCTGGCCGGCATCCTCGATGCGCGCCTGGGCGAGAGCGCCTACCTCTGCGGCGACGATCCGACCATCGCCGACGTGGCGGTGGCGGCGCCGATGCACCTCCATGCCTGGGCGAAACTGCCGCTCGAGGACCACGCCAACGTCCGGCGCTGGATGTCGGAGGGAATCGAGACGACGCCCTGGTGGAAAGCCACGCATGTCGGCGAGGGCTTCGCGGTGTCCGAGGCAGCCTGAGCCTGCTGATCGGCCATTCCGATCGGGAAGGAACCGTCGCCCATTGGCGGCGTGCGCGCGGCCTCGAACGAATCCGTCGGTGACGGTCGGCCGGTAACGCTCCCGTAGCCCCCTATCGAGGCGGGGTCTGGGCCTGCGCATCCTCTCCGACGACGCGGCCCTTCCGCACGGGGTACGAGCAAGACGGAGGCATGGGTGACCGACGGAGAGCTTTCGGGGCGGGTCGCTCTGGTGACCGGCGGCTCGCGGGGCATCGGCCGCGCGATCTGCCGGCGGCTCGCGAAGGCGGGCGCATGGGTGGCCATCAACCACTCGTCGAGCGACGAGGCCGCGGCGGAAACGTTGGCCGAGATCGGGGCCAATGGCGGTGAGGGCGGCGTCTACAGGGCCGATGTCTCGTCGTTTGAGGCCACCGATGCGATGTTCCGAAGCATCGAGACCGACCGGGCCCCCGTCGATCTCCTGGTCACCAACGCCGGAATCGCCTCGTTTCGCGACGACGTCGACATGCCCGTCGACCTCTGGCGTCGCATCCTGTCGGTGAACCTGGATGGCACGTTTCACTGCGTGTGGCGCGCCAAGGCGGGCATGCTGGCCCAGGGTGACGGGCGGATCGTCTGCATCTCCTCGATCAACGGTCTGGCGCCGAGCACGATGCGACCGGACAGGCTGATCGCCTACGGCACGTCGAAATCCGCCATCATCGGGTTCTCGCGCAACTGCGCGGCCGCGTTCGGTCCCGCGATCCGCGTCAACTGCGTCGCGCCGGGTCTGATCGACACGGATATGACAAGCGGCATGAGCGACGAGATGCGCGAGCGAATCATCGCGAGCACTCCCGCAGGCCGGGCCGGTACCCCGGATGACATCGCCGAACTCACGTACTTCCTGCTCAGCGACGCCGCAGGCTTCATCACGGGCCAGACCTATGTGGCGTCCGGCGGCCTCGTCACACTACCCTGACGCGCGTGGGAGTCTTCGAAGACAAGCAATTTGGCGCCCGTCTCGACGCGTTCTCCCTCTCCTCGCCTGAGGAGAGGAGAGGGCCGGGGAGAGGAGGGGGCTACTTGTCGATGTCGCCCATGCACATGTACTTGACCTCCATGAACTCATCGAGGCCGTAGTGTGAGCCTTCGCGGCCGATACCGGATTCCTTCATGCCCCCGAAGGGCGCCACCTCGGTGGAGATGATTCCGGTGTTGATGCCGACGATGCCGTATTCGAGCTGCTCCGCCACCCGCCAGATGCGCCCGATGTCGCGGCTGTAGAAGTAGGCCGCGAGGCCGAACTCGGTGTCGTTGGCGAGCTGCACCGCCTCGTCGTCGGTCTCGAAGCGGAAGAGCGGCGCGAGCGGGCCGAAGGTCTCTTCGCGGGCGACCTTCATCTGAGTGTTCACGTTGGCGATGACGGTGGGCTCGAAGAAATTGCCGCCAAGCGGGTGGCGCTTGCCGCCCTGGATCACCGTCGCCCCCTTGTCGACAGCGTCCTGGATATGCTCCTCGACCTTGGCGACGGCGGCTTCGTCGATCAGCGGCCCCTGCTGGGTCTCGCCTTCGAGGCCGGGGCCAACGACCAGCTTGGACGAGGCCTCAGCGAGCCGCTCGGCAAAGGTGTCGTAGACGCCGCCCTGCACCAGGAAGCGGTTGGCGCAGACGCAGGTCTGGCCCGTGTTGCGGTACTTGGACGCGATGGCGCCGCTCACGGCGGAGTCCATATCGGCATCGTCGAAGACGATAAAGGGCGCGTTGCCGCCGAGCTCCATCGAGACCTTCTTCACCGTGTGCGCGCACTGCTCAAGCAGGATCTTGCCCACCTCCGTCGAGCCGGTGAAGGAAAGCTTGCGCACGATGGGGTTGGCGGTCAGCTCGCCGCCGACATCGCCCGAGGGGCCGGTGATCACGTTGAAGACGCCGGGCGGAATGCCGGCACGCTCGCCCAGCTCGCAGAGTGCGAGCGCGGAGAACGGCGTCGCCGTCGCCGGCCGTGCGACCACGGTGCAGCCGGCGGCGAGCGCGGGCCCCGCCTTGCGCGTGATCATGGCGTTCGGGAAGTTCCACGGCGTGATCATGGCGACGACGCCGACCGGCTCCTTGGTGACAACGATGCGCTTGTCGCTCAGGTGCGGCGGAATGACATCGCCGTAGGCGCGCTTGCCCTCCTCGGCGAACCACTCGATGAAGGAGCCGCCATAGCCGATCTCGCCCCGCGATTCCGCCATGGGCTTCCCCTGTTCGGCGGTCATGATGATGGCGAGGTCCTCCTGGTTCGCCATCATCAGGTCGTACCATTTGCGCAAGATCTGGGCGCGCTCCTTGGCGGTCTTGGCACGCCAGGCGGGGAAGGCCCGGTTCGCGGCCTCGATCGCGGCGCGGGTCTCGGCGGTGGAGAACGCCGGCACGGTGCCGATCGCCTGGCCATCTGCCGGATTCACCACGTCGGTGTTCCGCCCCGATTTCGCGTCGAGCCAGTGGCCGTCCACATAGCATTGCTGGCGGAACAGCGTCTGGTCCTGGAGGAAGACGCCCTTCACGATCTCGGCGGCGGCAGTGCTCATGGTGCGGTGTCCCTTCGGTCGGCGGATGAGTGGTGGAGGAGGCCGCGCAGTATCGCCGATCGGGCGCGGGACCGGCAAGGCGCGCCCTGCGTCACAGGCGCCCGCGACCCTTCAGGCGCGGACTCATCGGTATGCGCCCGCGACCTTTCAGGCGCGGACGACTGCCGTGCTAGGGTGACGCATGCGCGACTGGGGAGGGGCGCGGGGCAAGCGCCTCGCCCGTCGGAAGTTCTGTGTGGCCGGAGCGGCGGCCCTCCTCGGCCTTGCGGCCTCTCCCGGTGCGGCTCGGGCCCGGAGCTTTCTGGAAGACGAAGAGCGCCGCGTGCCGATCCGCAACCTGTGGACCGGCGAAAAGCGCGACCTGGTCTACTGGCGCGAGGGCGGTTACGACCGTCATGCGCTGGACGCCTACAGCCACCTGCTGCGCGACCGGCGCAACGGCGAGGTCGAGCCGATCTTCTACGGTGTGCTCGATCAGCTCTTCTTCCTGTGGAAGGTGCTGGGCAGACCGGCGCGGATCGACCTCGTCTCGGGCTACCGCTCGGCCGGGACGAACGCGTGGCTCAGCGCCACCACCGAGGGCGTCGCCCGCAACTCGCTCCACACGATCGGCATGGCGGTGGATATCAGGGTGCCCGGCCTCGCGACCGAGGCGGTCTGGCGCCAGGCGGTCGATCTGCGGCGGGGCGGCGTCGGCCTCTACCGGGGATCGGACTTCGTCCACCTAGACGTGGGCCCCGTGCGAAGCTGGGTCTTTCAGGAAGAAGCACCGCCTCGTCCGCCGGCCTCACGAATGGTGGTGCTTCCGCCTAAGCGTCCCGATCATGTCCGCCGTCATGGCGGCTAGGTCGTAGCGGGGTTGCCAGCCCCACTCCTCGCGGGCGGCGCTGTCGTCCATCGAATCCGGCCAAGAATCGGCGATCGCCTGGCGCAGCGGGTCGACCTCGTAGTCGATTTCGAAGCCGGGGACGTGGCGGCGGATCTCGGCGGCAAGCTCGTCCGGCGTGAAGCTCATGGCGGTCACGTTGAAGGCGTTGCGGTGGCGGAGCCGGGCGGGATCGGCGTCCATCAGGTCGAGGATCGCGGTGACCGCATCGGGCATGTACATCATATCGAGGCGGGAATCCCGGCGCAGGAAGCAGGTGTAGCGCCCCTCCCTGAGCGCCTCGTAGAAGATGTGGACCGCGTAGTCGGTGGTGCCGCCGCCCGGCAGCGCCACGTGCGAGATCAGCCCAGGCAGCCTGAGCCCTCGCGTGTCCAGCCCGAAGCGCGCGTGGTAGTAGTCGCCCAAGAGCTCGCCCGCGACCTTGGAGACGCCGTAGATCGTGTTCGGCCGCTGTATCGTGTCCTGCGGCGTGTTCTGCAGCGGCGTGCCCGGCCCGAAGGCGCCGATGGAGCTCGGGAAGAACACCTTGCAGCCGTGGCGGCGCGCCACCTCCAGCGCATTGGCGTAGCCGCCGAGATTGAGCGCCCAGGCGTCCTCCGGCCGCTCTTCGCCGAGCACCGAGAGGAACGCCGGCATGTGGTAGATGGTGCCGATCTCGTATTTCTCGACCACCGCGGCGATATCGCTTGGCTTGGTGCAGTCGACGATCTCGAACGGCCCGCCGTCGACAACCGTCGCCACATCCCGCCGCCGCCAGCCCGAAGCGATGACGTTGTCGGCTCCGTGGCGCTCCCTGAGCTCCGGTACCAGTTCGGCGCCGATCTGCCCGAGCGCGCCGGTGACGAGGATCGTGCTCATCGGGGGAGGCTAGCCCGGATTTCGCGCCACTGTCACGGCCGGTGTCAGGAGCTCTGCAGGCGGAACAGCAGCAGGAGCGTGCGCTGGAAGAAGTTGAAGTTGTCGTCCGAGAGGATGTAGACGAGCGTCTCGCCGTCTTCGCCCTGCACCGCCGCCACGCCCTCAAAATTGTCCACCGTCAAGGGGCGCTCGAAGCGTGCCACGAGCGCGCCCTGCAGCACGGCACCGGCTCCGATCGCCTCGGCGGGAACGCGCTCGAGACGCGCCCTGGCCCCGCCCAGCACGCTGAAATGGCGTGAGAGGACGAGCACGTCGCCGTTCGGCAGCGCCGCGGCATCCGTCGGCAGGAACTTCGGCGCGGTGCGGTAGCCCAGAGCCTCGATCCCGCTGTCGCCGATGAGCCAGCCGGCGCGGGCGCCGTCGTCCCGCTTCAGGCCTTGCGCCAGCATCAGGATGCGGCCGTCTGAAAGGAGCGTGAGCGCCTCCAGCCCTCCGTTGGCGGGGGCGCGCTTGATTGCCTTCGGTGTCTGGTGGGGCAGGGGCCGGCCCTGCAGGCCGCCCGTCTCTGCCGGGTAGCGCCAGACGCGGTGCTTGCGCTCGAAGCTCACCAGCCAGTCGCCGCCGGCCAAGCGCTCCAGCGCCTCGGCGTCGCGCCACTCCCCCTCCACCGGCCGGCCCTCGGGGTTCTTGAGCGGCCCGAGCGCGGCATCGGCCAGGTCCACGAGGCGGCCGGCGGCGTCGCGCACGATGCGGGCGGTGAACCAGTGGCCTCGGTCGGTGACGGCGGCAAGCCGCCCATCGGCCGTGACGCTGAGGCCCGACAGCCCACCTAACGCCGGCTCGTCGCTTCGAAGATCCAGCCCGCCGAGGAACTGCAGATCGCCGACACGGTGCCGGGCATGGTCTGCCGGATCGAGGGCGATCTGCCTCGTGGAAAGCGGGATGGAGGCGCCGAGCGCTTCGCCGGATGCGAGCGCCACCGCGCACACCATGGCGGCCACGACCACGGTGTGCGCCAGTGAACGGCCGCTCGTCATGCCGCAGCCGCCAGGCGCGCGAGACGCGTATCGGCCCGCCACACGCCGGCGACGACCGCGAGACCGAGGGAGGACCAGACCAGCATCGTCCACCACGCTGCCTCCCAACCGCCCAGTGCCTCGGTCACGGCGGCGAGCAGGGGCGGGCCGAGCACGGCGCCGAGAGCCGCTCCTTGCGCCACGAAACCGCCCGCCATGGCGACCTGCGAGGGGCTGGGCGCATGCGCGATGCCGCCTTCGAAGCACACGGCAGGCAGCGGGCCGCTGGCCAGGGCGAAGCAGAGCGCCAGAGGTAACTTGGCATCGACGGGCGTGAACGGCGCGAAGAGCGCCGCGGCGCAGACTCCCATGCCTGCGAAGGTGATCGCCAGCAGCGGCCAACGCGCGACGCCTCGCTGCAAGAGCCCGGCGCAGGCCACCGAGCCGAAGGCGGTGGTGAGGACGAAAAGCGCGGTGAAGAGCGCGGCGCCGGCGAGCGAGCGCCCCTGCGTCTCGATCAGGAAGGTCGGCAGCCATGCCATCAACGCCTGCCACTCGACGGCGAAAATCGCGAAGCTGGCGCCGAACAGCCAGGGCCCCGGCCGCGCCAGCGTCGCGCGCGCGCCGGCACCGTCGAAGCTCCCGCCTCTTACCGCCGGCGCCTGCCAGCGGCCCGGCGCGGCGCCCCAGAGGAAGACGAGCACGAAGACCAAAATGAGCCCCGAATTGAGGAACCAAAGACCGCGCCAGCCAATCGGCTCCAGCAGCGCGGTCGCGATCACGAGCGAGAGCGCGATACCGACCGGCATGTAGGTGCCCCAGACTCCGAGGAGGAAGCGGCGCACACCGGCATCCGTCGCGGTGACGAGCATCTTGGGGCCGACGACCGTGAGGGTGACGAAGCCGAAGCCCTCGACGATGCGGGCCGCGAGCAGCGGCGCCCCGCTCTCCGCGAACCCTCCCGCGAGGCCGGCGAGCGCCATTGCAGCCCCGCCCACGACGACCATCCGCCTGATGCCGAGCTGGTCCACGAGCAGGCCGCCCGCGACGCCGAGGACGGCGCCGATGCCGTAGAACGACGACGCGATCAGCCCGGCGATGACGCGGGACAGGTCGAGCTCGGCCTGAAGCATGGGCAGCGCCGGCGGCACCTTGCCGACCTGCATGCCGACCATGTATCCGGCCGCGAATGCGATGGCCACGATGTCCCAGCGGGTGCGCGCGAGCGCCACGATCAGCGCCGCCGGCGCGGCCTCCCGCGCCGCCCTCGGCCACGGTCCGCCGCCGCCCAGGCCTCCCCGTCTACGGCAATAAGCGAGAAGGTCAGACCGCCGGCTATGGGGTCTGCCTCTTGCAGCGACACGACCACCGGATCGCCCAGGCAAAGCGTGCGTCCATCGACATCGAGCGTCTGGCGCCTCGCATCGAAGCGCGGCCTGTTGGCGCCGAGCGTGCGGGCGGGCACGAGCCCCTCGGCCCCGGTCTCGTCGAGGGAGACGAAGACGCCGAAGCGCGTGACGCCTGCGATACGGCCGTGGAACTCCGCGCCCAGGCGATCGGCCAGGTAGGCGGTGCAATAGCGATCCAGGGCGTCGCGCTCCGCGGCCTGCGCGCGCCGCTCGGTCGAGGAGATGTGCGTGCCCACGGGCTCCAGCGCCGCCGCCTCCCCGCGCGCGGACCCATCCGACCCGAGGCCGTAGGCGTCGATCAGGGCGCGGTGCACCAGCAGATCGGCATAGCGGCGGATCGGCGAGGTGAAGTGGGCGTAGCGCACGAGGCCGAGCCCAAAGTGGCCGATGTTGCGGGGGCTGTAGGCCGCCTTCGCCTGGGCGCGCAGGATCATCAGGCTGGCGACCCCGACATCTCTGGGGTCTTCGAGCAGGGCGAGGAACCGGTTGAAGGCATCGGGACGGACCGCGCCGCCTCGCGGCAGGGCGAGCCCGCGGCTGCGGAGAAATTCGCGCAGCGTTTCGAGCTTCGCCGTGTCGGGCCGGTCGTGGACGCGGTACATGCAGGGCATGTGCTTGGCCTCGAGCGCGCTGGCCGCGGCGACATTCGCCGCGATCATCAACTCCTCGATCAGGCGGTGGCTGTCGAAGCGGCGCGCGAAGCCAATATGCGCCACCGCGCCGTCGTCCGTGAGCGTGACGATGCGCTCCGGCAGGTCGAGATCGAGCGCGCCGCGGCGCTCCCGCGCTGCCCTGAGCGCGCCGTAGACGCCGTAGAGCGCGGGAATCGCAGCCTGCACCGGCTCCTCCCGGCCACTGGCGCCCCGTTCTACTGCCTCCTGTACGCCGTCGTAGGTGAGCCGCGCGGCCGAGCGCATGAGCGCGCGTTCGAAGCGCCAATCGCGCACCGTGCCCTCCGCGTCGATTTGGAGATGTGCGGCGAGGCAGGCGCGGTCTTCGCCGGGCTTCAGCGAGCAGAGACCGGCGGAGAGCGCCTCCGGCAGCATCGGCACCACGCGGTCCGGGAAATAGGCGGAGTTGCCGCGCTCCCGCGCGGCCTTATCGAGGGCGCTGCCCGGCCGCACGAAATGGGCCACGTCGGCGATGGCGACGACCGCACGCCAGCCGCCCGGATTATCCGGCGCGGAATCGGCCTCGGCCCAGACCGCGTCGTCGAAATCGCGGGCGTCCGCGCCGTCGATGGTCACCAGGGGGAGCGCGCGCAGGTCCGACCGCGCGTCGAGATCCGGCGCCGCCATGTGCTCGGCCTCCGCCAGCGCCTCGTCGGAGAAGTCGACCGGCAGGCCGTGGCCGTGGATGGCGGCCAGACTGATCGCGCCCGGCGACTCCACGTCTCCCAGCCGCTCCACCACCCGGGCATCGGGCAAACCGAGGCGGCGGCCCTCTCGGGTCTCGCCCACCACCAGCTCGCCTGACCGGGCGCCGGCGGTCTCCTCCGCCCGCACCGCGAAATCGCGGCGCATCCGACGGTCGGCCGGTTCGATCGTGCCGCCGCCCCGCCCGTCGGCGTGGAAGACCCCGACCACCCGGCGGGGGCCCGAATCGAGCACGCGCATGGGGCGTGCCTGGTAGTCACCGTTGGGCCCCGGTCTGAGCCGTGCGAGCACGCGGTCGCCCTCCCCCGGCTCGCGCACGCCGCGGGGCGCGGGGTCGAGCGTGATCGGCGGCGGCGGATCGGGTGACTCCCACCCGGCGGGCCGGGCCGTAAGCGCACCGTCGCTGTCGAGCCCCTCCACCACCAGTACGGTGACGGCCGGCAGCCTCCCGTCAGACCGGCGCCGCCTGTGCCGTCCGTCGAGCGCGCCTTCCGCTTCCAGCGCGCGCAGGAGCTCCGTTAGCGCGGCGCGGTCGTTGCCGCGGATGCCGAAGGCGCGCGCGATCTCGCGCCTGCCGACCTTGCCCGGGCTCTCCCGGACAAAGCGCAGAACCTCGTCCTTGCTCGGAAAGGGAGCCGGCTTGCTCGCCAAGACCGCCGCGCGCCGCTAGGGCGCGCCGTCGGTTGGCGCGTCCGCTTGCCGCCGCGAGGCGCGCTTCGCTTTCGCCCGCCCTGTCCCGCCGGCCTTGGTCGCCGCCGGCTTCCGCTTGGCTCCGGCGGTCTTCGTCTTCGCGCCGCCCTTGGCCGCCTTGGCGGCGAGCAGCGTGACGGCCTCTTCGAGGGTGAACGCGTCGGCGGACGCGCCCTTGGGCAGCGACGCGCGCAGCCGGCGATGCTGGACATAGGGTCCGTAGCGGCCGTTGCAGAGCCGCACAGACTCGCCACCCTCGGGATGGGCACCGAGCTCGCGCAGCACGCGGGCGCCCCCCTTCTTCTCGGCGATCAGCACCACCGCCCGGTTCAGGCCCACCGTCAGCACGTTCTCGCCGCGCGGCAGAGAACGATAGGCGCCGTCGTGCTTGACGTAGCCGCCGAAGCGGCCGATCCCCGCCGTGATCGGCTTGCCGGTCTCGGGATGAGTCCCGACCTCCCGCGGCAGTGCGAGCAGGCCGAGCGCCGTTTCCAGATCGACCAGGTCCGGCGCCAGATCCTGAGGCAGGGAGACCCGCTTGGGCTTCTCCTTGGACGATTCCTCGACGCCGCGCTCGACATAGAGGCCGTAGGGGCCGCGCTTCAACGCGACCGGCAGGCCACTCACCGGGTCGTTCCCGAGCGTGCGGGGCTCCGCAGCCTCGTCGCCGCTATCGGCGAGCGGGCGGGTGAAGCGGCAGTCGGGATAGTTGGCGCAGCCGACGAAGGGGCCGTAACGCCCGAGCTTGAGGCCGAGCCGGCCGTCCTCGCACGAGGGGCAGCGGCGATCCTCCTCGCCATCCTCGGCCGGGAACAGGTGGCGGCCGAGGGTCGCGTCGAGGGCGTCGAGAACCTGCTTGACCCGGAGTCCCTTGGTCTCCTCCACCGCGCCGGCGAAGTCGCGCCAAAAATCGCTCAGCACCGCCCGCCAGTCGATCTCGCCGGCGGAGATGGTATCGAGCTGGCCTTCGAGCGAGGCCGTGAAGTCGTACTCGACATAGCGGCTGAAGAAACTCTCCAGGAACACCGTGACGATGCGCCCGCGGTCCTCCGGCACGAAGCGGCGCTTCTCCAGGCGCACGTAATCGCGGTCCTGCAACACCGAGATGATAGCGGCGTAGGTGGAGGGGCGGCCGATGCCGAGCTCTTCCAGCCGCCTCACGAGGCTCGCTTCGGAGAAGCGCGGCGGCGGCTCGGTCACGTGCTTGTTGGGAGTGACGCCGGCGACCGCCATCGCCTCGCCCGTGCTCACCGCCGGCAGCGCGCGCTCGTCATCCGCGCCGTCGCCGTTGTCGCGCCGGGCGTCGTCCCGGCCCTCCTGATAGACGCGGAGGAACCCATCGAAGGCGACCGTCGCGCCGGTGGCGCGCAGGCCGACGCGGCCATCGTCGGAGGCGATATCCACGCTCACCCGGTCGATCTCGGCGCTTGCCATCTGGCTCGCGAGCGCGCGCTTCCAGATCAGCTCGTAGAGCCGCGCCTGATCCCTGTTGAGCGCGGCCGAGAGCGAGCGCGGGTCGCGGGCGAGATCGGTGGGGCGGATCGCCTCGTGCGCCTCCTGCGCATTCTTCGCCTTGGCGCGGTAGCGGCGGGGCTTTTCCGGCACATAAGCCTGGCCGTAGCGCCGCCCGATCACGTCCCGCGCCTGGCGCAGCGCCTGCTCGGCGATTTGTACGCCGTCGGTCCGCATATAGGTGATGAGGCCCACCTGCTCGCCACTCACCGCGATGCCCTCGTAGAGTTGCTGGGCCACCTGCATGGTGCGCCGCGCGGCGAATCCCAGCTTGCGCGAGGCTTCCTGCTGCAGGGTGGACGTGGTGAAAGGCGGCGCCGGATTGCGCTTGACGCGCTTCGGCTCCACGGCGGCGATGCTGTAGCGGCCAGCCTTGACGAGCGCGGCGGCCCGCTCAGCCGCTTCCCGGTCGCCGAGCGCATACTTGCCGAGCTTTTCGCCGTCGAGGGCCGCAAGCCGGGCGACCATGCGCTCGCCCCTGGGCGTGTCGAGATCGACCTCGATCGACCAATACTCGCGCGGCTTGAAGGCCTCGATCTCGACCTCGCGCACACAGATCAGCCGGAGCGCGACGGACTGCACGCGGCCCGCCGAGCGCGAGCCGGGGAGCTTGCGCCACAGCACCGGCGACAGCGTGAAGCCCACCAGATAATCGAGCGCGCGTCGCGCCTTGTAGGCGTCGATCAGATTGTCGTCGAGGTCGCGCGGCTGGGCCATGGCATCGAGCACGGCGCTCTTGGTGACCTCGGTGAAGACCACGCGCTGCACGGCGACGCCGTCCAGGAGCCCCCGGCGGCCGAGCTCGTCCCTCACATGCCAGGAGATCGCCTCGCCCTCGCGGTCGGGGTCGGTGGCGAGGAAGAGCCTATCCGCGCCCCGGAGCGCCCTGCCGATGGCGCCGATATGCTTCTCGGCCCCGTCGGAAACGGTCCAGTCCATGGCGAAGGCATCGTCCGGCCGCACCGAGCCGTCCTTGGGCAGGAGGTCGCGGACATGGCCGTAGGACGCCACGACCGTGTAGCCCGGCCCCAGGTACCTGCGATGGTTGACGCCTTGGTAGGCGATTCGACGACGACGACGTTCATCCTGAAACGATTTCTCGTAGCGCCTTTGGGCGGCGCTACGCCGCCGGCTGGGAGTGAGAAACGCGGTTGCCCGGATGTCTCTCCAGGCGTCCCGCCAACTCAAGCTCCAGCAAAATGGTCGCCACCATCGCGGGAGTCAACCGGCTCTGACGCACCAGAAGGTCCACCGGCACCGGGCTCGAGCCCAGTAGCGCGGCCACGGTCTCGCGGGCACTGGTGGGCGCCTCGTCGTCCTCGGGCACGCCGAGAGCGGCGTCGGAGGGCCACTGTTGCCTGGGCTCGCCGAGCACCGGGCGGCCGCCTTCGGCCAGCGCATCGAGCACGTCATCCGCATTCTCCACCAGCGTCGCTCCTTGTCGGATCAAGCCGTTAGGGCCGCTCGCGCGGGGGTCGAGGGGCGACCCGGGGACCGCCATCACCTCGCGGCCCTGCTCCAGCGCGAGCCGCGCCGTGATCAGCGAGCCCGAGCGCGCCGCCCCCTCGACGACCACCACGCCGCGGGAGAGGCCCGCAATGATGCGATTGCGGCGCGGGAAGTGGCGCCCCATGGGCACGGTGCCGAGCGGCGCCTCCGAGATCACCGCGCCCTCCGCCAGCAGCCGTTCGAAGAGCGACCGGTTCTCCTTGGGATAGACGACATCGGCGCCGCCGCCCATGACCGCCACGGTGCCGGTCTCGATCGCGCCGGCATGGGCGCGGGCGTCGATGCCGCGCGCCATGCCCGAGACCACGGTGAGACCGGCCGCGCCGAGATCGGCCGCCAGACGTTCCGCGAAGTGCATCCCGTTCGCCGACGCGTTGCGCGCCCCCACCACCGCGATGGACTCGGCCAACAGCAAGTCCGCACGGCCCCGCAGGGCGATGACCGGCGGCGGGTCGGGGATGGCGGCGAGCGCCTGGGGGTAAGCGGGCTCGACCAGCGCGATCATGCGCCCGCCGAGCGCGGTCAGAGCTTCGACTTCGCGCTCGGCCGCAGCGCGCGAGCAGATCTTGATGGGACGCCGCCTGCCGCCGCGGCGGGCCAGCGCCGGCAACGCGTCCAGCACGGCGGCGGGCGAGCCGAAACGGTCAAGCAGTGCGAAAAAGGTGATCGGGCCAACGTTCTCGCAACGGGCGAGACGCAGCCAGTCGAGGCGCTCGGCGTCCGAGAGCGTGCGGCGCTCGTTGGTGTCGGCGACGTTCATTGGCCCGCCGGGAGGTCGGCCCCAGGCGCGGCCGGGGCGCTCCGGCCGATGCGGGGCTCGCGGCCCCGCGCGAGGCGCACGATGTTTCCCGCATGGCGCAGCGCGACGATGACCGCGAGGAAGCCGGCGAGCCACGCGATCTGCGGCATGTCGAAGACGAGCGCGAACCCCGGCGACGCGCATATCGCAATCAGTGCCGCGAGGGACGAATAGCGGAAGAGACCGGCGACGGCGAGCCAGAGGCCGCAGGCGATCAAGCCCACCGGCCACGCGATCGCGAGCAGAACGCCGAGGGTCGTGGCCACGCCCTTGCCGCCCTTGAAGAGCAGCCAGACCGGCGCGATGTGGCCGACGACAACGGCGCCGGCGGCGATCACCGCCATGTCGGGGCCGAAGCGCTGGGCGATGACCACAGCCACGGCGCCCTTGCCGCCATCGAGCAGCAGGGTGAGCGCCGCTGCCGCCTTGTTGCCGGTGCGAAGAACATTGGTGGCCCCGATATTGCCCGAGCCGACGCGCCGCAGGTCGCCGAGCTTGAAGAGGCGCGCCACGATCAGCCCCATGGGGAGCGCGCCGATCAGATAGGCAATGACCCCGCCGGCGTAGAACGGCCACGTAAAGGCGATGTTGCCGAGCGGATCGGGCACCGCCGTCAGGGCCGCATGATCATGCGGCCGAAGAAGTTGCGGCTCTCCATGAGCTCGTGAGCCGCCGATGCCTCGCTCAGGGAGAAGGTCTGGTGGATCACGGGCTTGAGATGGCCCTCCGCCATCAGCCGGAGCACCTGCTGGACATGGGTCTTGGTCGAGCGCCCGCAGCCGTGCACCGAGATGTGCTTGCGGAAGAACTCGATGAAATCGATCTCCACCTGCTCGCCGCCGTGGGCGCCGATGGTCGCGAGGCGGGCGCCGGGCGCGAGCGCATCGATGGCACCCACCAGGATCGCGCCGCCGGTCATCTCCAGCGCCGCATCGACGCCGCGGCCATCGGTGAGCCGCCGCGCCGCGCCGCCGATGCCCTCGCGCGTGTAGTCGATCGCGGCGTCGGCGCCGAGGGCGCGGGCTTTCTCCAGCTTCTCCTCGGAGCCCGCGGCGGCGATCACCCGTGCGCCCGCGAGCTTCGCGATCTGCACCGCGGCGGAGCCGACGCCGCCGCCCGCCGCCGTGATCAGCACCGTCTCGCCCGCGCGGAGGCCGATCTCCTCGATCAACGCCTCCCAGGCCGTCGCGAAGGGAATTTGACCGGCCACCGCATCCTCATAGGAGAGCGAATCCGGGATGCGGACCACATGGTCGTAGCGCACCTTTACGTACTCGGCATAACCGCCCCAATGGGTGACGCCCAGCACGCCGGCGTTCATACACAGATTCTCGCGGCCGTCGCGGCAGTCGCTGCAGGCACCGCAGCTCAGCATGAAGTGCGGCGCGACCCGGTCGCCCTCGCCGAACCCCGTCACCCCGGCGCCGATGTCTGCGACGGCGCCCGCCGCGTCGACCCCCATGACGTGCGGCATGGGGCTGTCGACGCCGAAGAGACCCTTACGCAGGTCGGTATCGCAATGGTTCACGCCGGAGGCATGGACTTTGATGAGGAGCTCGCCCGGGCCCGCCGCCGGCGTCTGCACATCCTCGTAGACGAGCGTGTCGAACGCCTCGCCGTAGCCGTGAATCACCGCAGCCTTCATCGCCTCCCTCCCGCAACCCGGACCCTTGCGCGCCTCTCCGCCGGGGCAGTCATTGCTGCCACCGCCGCGGCGGCCCGATGGACGCTCGTGTGCCGGCGCGCGAGGCGGTCGAGATCGTCGGCATAGCCTCCGCCGACCACGCAGGCGGTCGGCACCCCGGCCGCGCGGCAGGTCTCGATCACGTAACGGTCGCGCCTGGCAAGCCCCTCGTCGCCGAGGGCGAGCCGGCCGAGCTTGTCCTCCCTATGGGGATCGACTCCGGCATTGTAGAACACGATGTCCGGCCGATGGCGGGCGATGAGGGTCGGCAGGTGGGTCGTGAGCACCGAGTGATAGACCCCATCGCCGGTGCCGGGCGGGATGCCGATGTCGAGATCGCTCGTCTCCTTGGCCGGCGGATAGTTCGCCTCGCAATGGAGCGAGAAGGTGAAGGTCTCCGCCTCGCCCTGAAAGATCGCGGCGGTGCCGTCGCCCTGATGGACGTCGAGATCGACCACCAGCGCCCGTTCGATCAGCCCGTCTTGGCGGAGAACGCGGATCGCGACGGCGACATCGTTGAAGAGGCAGAAGCCGGCGCCATGATCGGCGAAGGCATGGTGGCTGCCGCCGGCGGTGTTGCAGGCAAGCCCGTGGTCGAGCGCGAGACGGCCGGTGAGCACGGTACCGCCCACCGCTGCGCGGCCGCGCCGCACCAGTGGGGCCGAGAGCGGCAGACCGAGACGCCGCACCGCGCGCCGGTCGAGCGCCAACGCCATCACCGCGTCCACGTAAGCCTCGTCATGGGCAAGGGTGAGCCAGGCGCGGGACGCAGGCACGGGCTCGACGAGGCTTGCGGGCGGAATCACGCCGTCCTCAAGCAGCACGTCCTTGATACAGCCGAACTTCCCAATGGGGAAGCGATGACCGGGCGGCAGCGGGACGGTGTAGTCCGGGTGGAAGACGACCGGAAGGGCCACGGGCGCCGAATGCGGGGCTAGAGGATGGACAGCACGTTCTCGGGCGGACGACCGAGAGCCGCGCGGGCGCCGCTGACCACGATCGGCCGCTCGATCACGATGGGATTGGCCGCCATGAGGTCGATCAATGCGCGGCGGGAGAGGCTTTCGTCGGCCATGCCGGCCTCACGGTAGGCGACCTCCTTCGCCCGCATCGCCGCGCGAGGCTTCAGGCCGAGCTTCGAGAGCACGGCATCGATCTCGTCGGTGGACGGCGGTGTCTTCAGATATTCCACGATCTCCGGCTCGATGCCCCGGTCCCGCAACAACTGCAATGCTTGACGGGACTTGGAGCAGCGCGGGTTGTGGTAAATAGTCACCGCCATGTCGTTCCTCCCGGTGCATCGCATGGCGGCGGGACTCTGGCACGCGCTTCGGCCGGGTGTCCAGAGGCCGGCCCTGCGCGCCCCGCGCGCACTCGTCGCGGGGGCGGCGGTGGCGCTTCTGACAGCCCTCTGGCTCTCGGCGAGCGCACCGGCGCTCGCGCAGGAGAGCACGACTAGCGCCGGCGCGGCCGATGCCCAGGCCCTCGAGAACCTGGTCGAGACCCTCGAATCGCCGGAGCAGCGCGAGCGCTTCCTCACCGATCTGAAGGCCGCGCTCGCAGCCCAGCAGGCGAAGGAGGAGAGCGAGGACGCGGAGGGCGCGTCCGCCATGCGCGCGATCTCCGACGGCGTCGCCGTGCTCGGCAAGCACATCGTGGAGCTCGCACGGGAAATCGCCGGCATTCCGGATGCCATCGCCTGGCTCATCGAGCACTGGGGCGAGCCCGACGAGCGCGACGCCTGGCTGATCTCCTTCGGCAAGCTGGTCGCCGTCCTCGCCGGCGGGATAATCGCCGGCTTGATCGCCTTCTACGCGCTGACCGCGCTCAGGCGCCGGGTGGAGCGGCGGGAGGCGCCCTCCCCCTGGCTCCGGCCGCTGCTGCTGCTCTATCACGCCCTGCTCAGGGCGGCGCCGAACCTGATCGCGGCCGGGGTGGCCTACGGCGTCCTCACAGTCATCGCGCCGGCGGATGCTGTGCGGGTGATCGCGCTCGCGATCATCAACGCCCACCTGATCGTGAGCGTGGTCAAGGCGGCGGGCACCCTGGTTCTCGCGCCCTACGCGCCGCAGCTCCGCCTCGCCCCGCTCACGGACGAGAACGCCGCCTACTGCTCGGTCTGGTGGCGGCGCCTGGTGAACATCGGGGCCTATGGCTACGTCTTCTGCCAGGCGGCGCTGCTGCTGGGCCTGCCGGAGAGCGGCTATGCCGCGCTGGTACGGCTGCTCGGCATCCTCCTGGTCGGGCTCCTCGTCACTCTCATCCTGCAGAACCGCGCGCCGCTCGCGCGCTGGCTGCACGAGACCGGGCGGACCAGCGGCACGCGGGCGTACCTCAGGGTCTTTGCCTTCCTCGGCAAGCTCGCCGATTTCTGGCACATCCCGGCGATCCTCTACGTCGTCGCCGGCGGGCTGCTGGCGGCTGCGGAGGGGCCGGCGGGCTTCCTCTTCCTGATCAAGGGGAGCGCCGCGACGATCGTCATCGCCTGGGCCACGGGCTTCGGTATCGCCGGCGCCCGGCGCGCCTTCGAGCGGGGCTTCCGCATCCGCGCCGAGCTGCACGAGCGCTATCCGGGGCTGCAGGCGCGGGTCAACCGCTACCTGCCGGTCGCGCGCAGGGCGGCGCAGGCGGTGATCCTGCTGCTGGGCCTCTGCCTCATCCTCGAAGCATGGAACGCCGACATCTTCACCTGGCTCGCGAGCGATACGGGCCGGGCCGTGATCGCCACACTCGCTTCCATCGTCGCCATCGCCGTCATCGCCGTCATCGTGCTGGAGGTGGTAACGACCCTCGTCGACCGTTACCTCACTCAAGTCGACGAGAGGGGCGAGCTGGTGGAGCGCAGCCAGCGCGCCCGCACGTTGCTGCCGCTTGCACGCAACGCGCTCCGCGTCGTCGTCGGCGTGATCGCGGCCCTGATGATACTCTCCGAGATCGGCCTCGACATCGCGCCTGTGCTCGCCGGCGTGGGTGTCGCCGGCCTCGCCATCGGTTTCGGCGCGCAGACCCTGGTGAAGGACATCATCACCGGGCTCTTCATCCTGCTGGAGGACAGCGTTGCCGTCGGCGATGTCGTGACTGCAGGCGGCCATACCGGCACGGTCGAGGCGATCACGATCCGCACGATCCGGATGCGGGATCTGCAGGGGCACGTGCATACCGTGCCCTACAGCTCGGTCGACACGATCTCCAACATGACCAAGGAGTTCTCCTACTACCTGATCGACATGGGCGTGGCCTATCGCGAGGACTACGACGAGGTGGTGGAGATCATGCGCGAGGTGGGCGCGGCGCTGCAGCAGGACCCCAAGTTCGGCCCCAACATGCTGGAGCCGCTGGAGATCATGGGCCTCAACAGCTTCGGCGATTCGGCCGTCATGGTCCGCGCCCGGCTCAAGACCAAGCCGCTCACGCAATGGGCGACCGGGCGGGAATACAACCGCCGCCTCAAGGCCGCCTTCGACGCACACGGCATCGAGATCCCCTTCCCCCACACCACGATCTACTTCGGCGAAGACAAGCAGGGGCGGGCCCCCGCAGGCCGGGTGGTTATCGAGGATGCAAGGGGGAGCACGGACGCCTCCGCCCCACCGCACTCTGCCGCTGGCGAAGAGGGGGAGGGGGAGAAAGAGACGAGGCAGCGCGCGCGCACGCCGCGCGAGAGGACCGGCGACGGACCGGAAGACGCAGGCAGCGGTTCAGGCGACGACGCGCCCGGTTAGGCGCCGCTATCGCGGCACGATATTTCAACAATTCAAACAGTGATGTGATCCGCGTCGCGGGTGCGTTGACTCGAGCCCGCCGCGGTCGCATCGTGCGCCGCGTGCATGGCACACCTGCTGGCGCAGCGGCGGGGCGGATCCGCCCACGGGGGTTGCATGAAAGCGTCCGATCTTCTGGTCAAATGCCTCGAAACCGAGGGCGTGACCCACATTTTTGGGATTCCCGGCGAAGAGAACGCCGACGTCATGATGTCGTTGATGGAGAGCGACATCGACTTCGTCCTCTGCCGGCACGAGCAGGCGGCGGCCTTCATGGCCGATGTCTACGGCCGGCTCACGGGCAAGGCCGGCGTCTGCCTCGGCACGCTTGGCCCAGGCGCCACCAATCTGGTCACCGGCGTCGCCGATGCCAACATGGACCGCGCACCGCTGGTCTGCCTCATCGGCCAGGCGGGCACCCAGCGGCTCCATAAGGAAAGTCACCAGAACATGGACTCGGTCTCCATGTTCCGCCCCATCACCAAGTGGGCGCAGACGGTGCACCAGCCGGACAGCATCCCCGAGATCGTGCGCAAGGCCTTCAAGGTCGCGGAAGCCGAGAAGCCGGGCGCGGTGCTGATCGAGCTGCCGGAGGACATCGCCGAGCACGAGGCGAAAGGCGCGCCGATCGCCCCCATCAAGACCCGCCGCCCCGGCGCCGACTACAAGGCGGTGGCGCGGGCGGTGGATGCGATCACGGGCGCCAAGAACCCGATGATCCTCGCCGGCAACGGCGCCATCCGCAAACGCGCTTCGAGCCAGCTCAGGCGCCTCGCCGAACTCACCGGCATCGGCGTCGTCAACACCTTCATGGGCAAGGGCGCGGTGCCCAGGAGCGACGAGCACTGCCTCTACACCGTGGGCCTGCAGGGCAAGGACCACATCATCGCCGCACTGCGCGAGGCCGACGTGATCGTCTCCGTCGGCTACGACCTGGTGGAGTACTCGCCGGCCTTCTGGAACCGCGGCGTGGAGAAGACCATCGTCCATATCGACTTCTGGCCGGCCGAGGTGGACGGCGACTACGAGGTGCAGGTGGACGTCCAGGGCGACATCGCCGATGCGCTCTGGCAGATCAACGAGGAGATCGAGCGGCGCGGCGCCGAGGGCGGCGCGAGCCTGCCGCTCTTCGATATCGGCGCGCGGCAAGCGCTCCGACATACCATTCACGACGATCTCACCGCCGAGAAGGGCAGCAGCCACTTCCCCATGCGCCCGCAGAAGGTGCTCTACGACGTGCGCGAGATCATGGGGCCGGGGGACGTGCTGCTCTCCGACGTGGGCGCGCACAAGATGTGGATCGCCCGCTACTACCAGTGCGACGAGCCGAACACCTGCCTCATCTCCAACGGCTTTTGCACCATGGGCTTTGCCTTCCCCGGCTCGATCGGGGCCAAGATCGCCATGCCCGACCGCCGGGTTCTTTCGATCAATGGGGACGCCGGGTTCTTCATGAACGCGCAGGACATGGAGACCGCGGTCAGGCGCAAGGTCAACGTCGTCGCCATGATCTGGATGGACGGCGCCTACGGCCTGATCGAGTGGAAGCAGCGCAATGCCTTCGATGGCCGGCACTTCGATCTCTCCTTCACCAACCCGGACCTGGCGCTCTGGGCCCAGTCCTACGGCGCCTGGGGCCGCACTATCGAGAAGGCGAGCGAGCTCACCCCGGCCCTTGAGGAAGCCTTCAAGCAACCCGGGCCTGCGGTAATCGGCGTGCCCATCGACTACGGCGAGAACATGAAGCTTTCGGCACGCCTCGGGAAGATCGAATACCCCATCTGATCCTTCTCCCCTTGGCCGAAATGCGCCCGCCCGCGTTGACTTGAGGAGCCCGCGAACGGATAGTGCGCGCTTCCCAAATTCAAGGAGGCGCTGCCGTGTCCACCTCATTGATGGCCAACTATGCCCGCATCGGGCTTACCTTCGAGCGGGGCGAGGGGTCGTACCTCTACACGGCCGACGGCGAGCGCTATCTGGATTTTGGCTGCGGCATCGGCGTGACCAGCCTCGGCCACGCGCATCCGCATGTCGTCGCCGCGCTCGAGGCCCAGAGCAGGCAGCTCTGGCACGTCTCGAACCTCTACGAGATCCCGCCGCAGGCGCGCCTTGCCGAGCGTCTCACCGCCGCAACCTTTGCCGACCGTGTGCTCTTCTGCAATTCCGGCGCTGAGGCGATGGAATGCGCACTCAAGCTCGCGCGCATCTACCAGACGAGCCGGGGCGCGCCCGAGCGCTACCGCGTGGTCACATTCCGCAACGCCTTCCACGGGCGGACGTTGGCCACCATCGCGGCGGGCGGGCAAGCCAAGCACCTCAAGGGCTTCGAGCCGGCCATCGATGCCTTCGACCAGGTGGACCTCAACGATCTGGATGCGACCCGGGCCGCCATCGGCGACGAGACGGCAGCGCTGCTGGTCGAGCCGGTCCAGGGCGAGGGCGGTGTCTTTCCGGCCAGCGACGACTTCCTGCGGGGCTTACGCGCGGTCTGTGACGAGGCCGGCCTCGTGCTCATCTTCGACGAGGTGCAGTGCGGCGTGGGGCGCACCGGGCGGCTCTTTGCCCATGAATGGGCGGGCGTCACGCCCGATATCATGGCTGTCGCCAAGGCGCTCGGAAACGGCTTCCCCATCGGTGCCTGCCTCGCGCGGGAGGAGGTGGCGGCGGCCATGGTCCCCGGCAGCCACGGCACCACCTTCGGCGGCAATCCGCTGGCGTCCGCGGTCGGTAACGCCGTGCTCGACGTGGTGCTGGGCGATGGCTTTCTCGACAAGGTGCAGGAGATGGGAACGCTGCTCACCGAGCGCCTCACCGCGCTCGCCGGCAACAAGAGCGTCTACACCGGCGTGCGCGGGCGCGGGCTGATGCTGGGCCTGGAGTGCGTCACACCCAACATGGAGCTTTTCGCCGCGCTGCGCAAGAACAAGCTGCTGGCACTGCCGGCGGACGGCAACGTGCTCCGCATGCTTCCCCCCCTCACCATCGGCGAGGCCGAGATCGACGAGGCCTGCGACGCGCTGGAACGGGCCTTGGGCCAGGTGGCTACGTGACCGCACCGCGCCACTTCCTCGACTTCGACGGGATCGACGCCGCCACGCTGCGCGCGACCATCGACCGCGCACGCACGCTCAAGGGGCGGAACGGCGCAGCGCCACTCGCGGGCAAGACCCTTGCCGCGATCTTCGAGAGCCCGTCGACGCGGACGCGGGTCTCGTTCGAGGTCGCCATGGACGAGCTCGGCGGCAAGACCATCGCCATGACGGCGTCTGACATGCAGCTCGGCCGCGGCGAGACCATCGAGGACACCGCGCGCGTACTTTCGCGTTATGTCGATGCCATCGCGCTCCGCACTCGCTCCCACGAGACCCTGATGGCGCTGGCCGAGGGCGCGAGCGTGCCGGTCATCAACGCGCTCTCCGACCGCAGCCACCCCTGCCAGCTCGTGGCCGACGTGATGACCTACGAGGAGCACCGCGGCCCCATCGCCGGGCGCACGGTCGCCTGGCTCGGCGATGGCAACAACATGGCCGCGACCTGGGTGCAGACGGCCGCGCTCTGCGGCTTCAGCCTGCGCCTGGCCTGCCCGGCCGCGTTCCCGCCGGGAGCCGCAATCGTCGCCTGGGCCAAGGAGCGGGGCGCGGACGTTGAGGTGGGCACCGACGTGGCCAGCGCGGTCGCAGGCGCCGACTGCGTGGTGACCGACAGCTGGGTCTCGCTGCATGACGAACCTACGCGCAAGGGGAACGTCCTGTTCGAGCCCTATCGGGTGGACGAAGCCGTGATGGCGATGGCGTCGCCCGATGCGATCTTCATGCACTGCCTGCCGGCGAAACGCGGCTGCGAGGTGACCGACGCGGTGCTCGACGGCCCGCAATCGGTGGTGCTCGACGAGGCGGCCAACCGCGTGCCCGCCCAGAAGGCGATCCTGCTCTGGTGCCTCGGCGGCGGCTGACGCTCTCCGCTAGAGCAGGCCGCGCCTGCGCATCGGCCCAAGCACTACAACTCATATCGTCATGCCCGGACTTGTTCCGGGCATCCACGGGTCGCAGCATCGGACAATGAGCGGGGGCTGGGTCTACATCATGACCAACCGGCCCAATGGCACGCTCTATCTCGGCGTGACCAGCGACATCGCGCGGAGGGCCTGGGAACACCGCGAGGGCGTGGTCGACGGCTTCACCAAGCGGTACGGCCTCACGCGGCTTGTCTATGCAGAACGCCACGATGACATCGCCGCGGCCATCCAGCGGGAAAAGACGATGAAACACTGGCCGCGCGCCTGGAAGGTCAATCTCATCGTCGCGCAGAATCCCGACTGGGACGACCTCTACCAGATGTTGCCGTAAACCTGCGGAAGACGTGGATGCCCGGAACAAGTCCGGGCATGACGCGGTGGTGTGTGGGCAGGTAAGGCGGATAAGGCGAGCTGCCATTCAAGGACAGCGCTCGCCCTCGATCGCGTCATCGCGGGGCCAGTCTATGCGGATTTGGCTTGACAATATGAACTATCTGTAACATAGTTACTAGTGAACATGCTCACATAGGCCACGACACGGGGTCACCATGAGGAGTAGTACCATGCCGACAATTCGTATTTCTGACATGTCCATGCAACGGCTCAAGGCGTGGGCAGAACCGCTCGAGGATACGGCGGAATCGGCGCTTGCAAAGGTCTTGGACGCTGCTGAAACCTACCGCGAGGCACAGGGTCGGAAGTCCCACCGTCCTGCTCCGCGACCGACCTTGCGTAGCGCCGATAATCCTGCAGTCGTTCCGAGCTTAGGGGCAGCCGGCCTTAAGCATGCTAAACTGCCTCAGAGGGAGTTTCGGGAGCCTCTCCTAAAGGTCATCTACGATTTCGGTGGCAGCGCTCAAATGCGGGATGTCCTCCCAGTCCTGAAAGAACGCATTGGGTCTCGGTTGCTCCCCGGCGACTTCGAGCATGTCAGCACGGGCGATGAGCGTTGGTGGAATGCCGCCTGCTGGGAACGCAGCGAACTCGTCAAGGAAGGCTATCTCCGGGATGATTCTCCGCGTGGTATCTGGGCCTTGTCCGAGAAGGGGATCCAGGCAGTCGAGAGCCGACTGGCAGAAAACTCGGAGAATATCGGCAATCATCTCCGCGCCATGCCCGATGTCGGAGAGGACTCGGATTTCGATCGGTCGAGATCGTCGTCGTGACGCGGAACGTGAGGCATATCGCGCCCACCGGCGCCCGCTGCCTCGATCCGTTCGGTTGAAGACGCGGAATTTGCTAGTCTCAGGGTTGGACCAGCGGAAAAGGCGCGTGCGGACGGGCCGGGGGAGGCAGCGATGTCGCTTATGATCAGGGGTGGCACGGTCGTCACCGCCGACGAAACCAAGCGGGCGGACGTTTATTGCGAAGGCGGCACGATCAAGGCCGTGGGCGAAGGATTGGAGGCGCCGGCTGACGCCGAGATCGTCGATGCCGGCGGCGCCTTGGTGATGCCGGGCGGGATCGATCCGCATACTCATATGGAAGTGCCCTTCATGGGCACGGTCACCACCGACGACTTCTTCACCGGCCCGGCGGCGGCGCTCGCCGGCGGCACTACGATGATCATCGACTTCGTGATCCCCGACCCCGAGACGCGGCCCATGGAGGCCTGGCGGGACTGGATGCAGCGCGCCGCCAAGGCGCCGTCGGACTATTCGTTCCACGTGGCGATCACCAACTGGAACGAGAAGATCGAGGAGGACATGGGCGTGCTGGCCCGTGAGAACGGGGTCAACAGCTTCAAGCACTTCATGGCTTACAAGGGCGCGATCATGCTGGACGACGAGAAGCTGCTGGCGAGCTTCGCGCGTTGTCAGGAGCTTGGCGCGCTCTGCACCGTCCATGCCGAGAACGGCGAGCTGGTCTGGCACCTGCAGCGGCAACTGCTCGCCAAAGGAATCACCGGGCCCGAGGGGCATCCGCAGTCGCGCCCGCCCGAGGTCGAGGGCGAGGCGGCCAACCGCGCGATCCGTATCGCCCAGGTGCTGAACGCACCCATCTACATCGTCCACGTCTCGTGCAAGGAGGCGCTGGAAGCCGTGACCCGCGCCAGGCTCGAGGGCCAGCGGGTCTTCGGCGAATGCCTGGTGCAGCATCTCGTGATCGACGAGTCGGTCTACTACCAGGACGACGTGCAAGCTGCGCGGGCCTATGTGATGAGCCCGCCCTTCCGCCCGAAGGAGCATCAGGAGGCGCTATGGCACGGGCTCCAGTCCGGCAACCTGCAGACCACGGCGACCGACCACTGCGGCTACTGCGCGCCTCAGAAGGCCATGGGCAAGGACGACTTCACCAAGATCCCGAACGGCACCAGCGGCATCGAGGACCGCATGTCGGTGCTCTGGCACCACGGCGTGGGTAGCGGGCGACTCACCCCCAACGAGTTCGTGGCGCTCTCCTCAACCAACGCCGCGCGCATCTTCAACATCTATCCGCGCAAGGGGACGATCCAGCCCGGCACCGACGCCGACATCGTGGTCTGGGACCCCAAGGCGACGCGGACGATCTCGGTCGAGACCCACCACCAGAACGTCGACTTCAACATCTTCGAGGGGATGGAGGTCCAGGGCGTCGCGGCGACCACGATCAGCCGCGGGCGCAAGGTGTGGGACGGCAGCACCCTCAACGTCGAGGAAGGCACGGGGCAGTATGTCGACCGCCCGACCTTCCCGCCCGTGTTCGACGCGGTGGCGCGGATGCAGGCGATCAAGACCGCGCGCCGGGTCGAGCGCGCCGGGGCATAGGGTACGATAGGGTACGCGGTACAAGAGACGACCGGACATGGCAGGGGAGGCCGAGCGATGAGAGACGATATCATCACGGTGGACGAGTTCGAGAAGACGCGCGTCGCGCGCTTCGACCAGCTGGAGGGCAGCCGGCTTCCCATGCTGGACGCGGTGATCCCCGGTTGCGAGCGCGAGATCTACCAGATCATCGGCCGCGGCGTCGGCGAGGACGCGACCCAGAAGGCCGCGATCACCGACAACCGGGATTTCAACGTCGGCGTGGTGCGCTGCGCCCCCGGCAAGGGCACGCTGCACCACGATCACGAGACCAACGAGGTCTTCATGCCGCTCAAAGGCCGCTGGAAGATTTTCTGGGGCGACGACGAGGAGAGCCGCTACGTTCTCCTCGATCCCTGGGACGTGGCCTCGTGCCCGCCCCATGTGATGCGGGGCTTCCGCAACGTAGGCGACGAGGAAGGCCTGCTCTTCGTCATCGTCGGCGCCACCGACCCCGGCCGCGTGCAATGGCGCGACGACGTACTGGCCGAAGCCGAGCGCCGCGGCCACAAGTTGACCGAAAACGGCATCGAGCGGGTGCCGGCAGCAGCCGAGTAGCCCCGCCCCGCGGGGGCGGCATTATTTCGCTCACGGCAGCCGGCCTGCGGCCGGCGCCTCCGCGTCGTGCGTCCACGCGCGCGCGGGCGCGCGATGTGCGCCGCAGGAGCGGCGGGCCGCGGTCGGGGCCTGTCGCGAGCCCGTCAAAGACGGGCTCGCTCTGGCTTACGAGACGAGCGCCGGCCAGCGGTCGCGCCAGGGGCGGGCGGCCTCGAAGGCGGCAGCTGCCTTGAGCACCGTCGCATCGTCCAGGTGCCGGCCCACGATCTGCAGCCCGACCGGGAGGCCGTCTGCCGTCCAGCCTGCCGGCACGCTGGCTGCCGGCTGGCCCGTCATGTTCATGGGGAAGGTGAAGGCGAGCCAGGCGAAGGGCGGCACCAGGCGCCCCTCGATGATCTCCGGCCCCTGCATATAGAGCCCGAAGGGCGGGCACGCGAGCGTCGGCGTGAGCAGCAGGTCGTAGCCCCGCATGAAGCGCCACATCTTGTTCACGACCGCCTTGCGCCCGATCACGGCATTCGTCAGGTCCTCCGCCGTCCACGGTCGGGTGATGAAGTCCACCAGATGGGGCGTCATCTGTGATCCGTGCTCCGCCACCAGCCGCCGCATCCCGGCGAGGTCAGTCTCCGCCGCCACCAGGCCCCAGAAGGTGAGGTAGGGATCGTCCCAGCCGGGGTCGGCCTCCTCCACGGTGCAGCCGAGGTCGCTCTCGAACACCTTGACCGCATCGCCCACGATGCGGCGCACCTCGGGATCGACGGCGGCATAGCCCCAGTCCGCGCTGTAGGCCACGCGCAATCCCCTGAGGTCACCGCCCACGGCCGTCCAGTCGACGTCGCCGGCGGGCAGCGAATGGCGGTCGCGATCGTCCGGGCCGGCCATGACCGAGAGCATGAGCGCTGAATCCGCCACGGTCCGCGTCATCGGGCCGATATGCTCGATCCCCTCCCAGCTGGAGACGCCGGGGTAGCGCTCGTCGCGGCAGCCGGGATAGAGCGGCACCCGCCCCATCGACGCCTTGACCCCCACGAGACCGCAGAACGACGACGGAATCCGCACCGAGCCGCCGCCATCGCTGCCGACGGCAAGCGGCCCGACGCCGGCCGCCACTGCGGCGCCCGAGCCCGCGCTGGAGCCGCCGGGCGAGCGCTCCAGGTTCCACGGGTTGCGCGTCGCCTCGAACACGGCGTTGTGGCTCGCGCCGCTGTAGCCGAACTCCGGCACGTTGGTCTTGCCGAGGATGACGGCGCCGGCCGCCCGCAGGCGCTCGACCGCCACGTCGTCCTCGTCGGGCATGAAGCCCTCGTAGGCGATGGAGCCCGAGACAGTCGGCAGGTCCTTGGTGCAGACGAGGTCCTTGATGCCGACCGGCACGCCCGCAAGAGGCCCCGGGTCCTCGCCAGCCTGGACGCGCGCGTCCACCTGCCGGGCGGCGGCGCGGGCATGGTCGGGCGCAGGCGTGCAGAAGGCGTGCAGGTGAGGCTCCACCTCTTCCATGTGGGCGATCACCGAGTCCGCGACCTCGATCGCCGAAAGCTCCTTGGCCCGCACCCGCGACGCCAGCGTCACGGCGTCCATCCGGCAGATTTCGCTTGCTCGCGGCATGCGCCTCCCTCCCCCTCGGATTGAACCCGCACCCGGTACCTCCCGCGTGCAATCGCTCGGGCCTTGGGTGCGGCAGAGGAAATCTGTGTGGCCCGGCAATGCACGAAAGGCAACCCTGCGCCGCCCTCCCGGCCTGTAGCGCCGGACCCCTCATCCGGCTTAGGACCGGCGTCGATCGAATGAGCAGGCGCGCGCCTCAGGGGCGCGACCTTCACCTTTCGGGCCGGATGTGATATAAGGTCACAGAGGCAAAAAAACCAATGTTTTTGGGGAGATACCAGAGTGAGCGTTCACGCGATCCCGCGGACAACGGTCCTGCGAGACTGGCCGAGTGCGAACCGTCCGCGTGATCGAAAGGAGTCCGCGCGACCGACCACAAAGTTTCAGGCGCTAACGCGGAGAAATCTCGACTCGATT
Source organism: Alphaproteobacteria bacterium (assembly GCA_965262755.1). Lineage (GTDB taxonomy): Bacteria > Pseudomonadota > Alphaproteobacteria > UBA828 > UBA828 > WTGU01. The sequence continues at coordinate 463,810 of OZ253557.1, forward strand.
TCCCAATTTGGGAACGTGACTGGCGACGATCTGTTCGCCATGAAAGTCGTCAGCGCCGTGCTGCCGTTTCGGACCAACCGCTACGTGATCGAGCACCTGATCGATTGGGACCGGGTGCCGGACGATCCGGTCTACAAGCTGGTGTTCCCGCAACAGGGCATGCTGGGCGACGGCGACTTCCGCCGGATCGCCGACCTCATGGTGCAGGGTGCCACGCCGCAGGAGATCGAGCGCGCTGCCGCCGATATCCGCGCCAATCTCAATCCGCATCCGGCCGGGCAGCGGGAGCTCAACATTCCCCGTGAAGAAGGCGAGACCCTCGAAGGACTCCAGCACAAATATCGCGAAACCATTCTGTTCTTCCCGAGCCAGGGCCAGACCTGCCACGCCTACTGCACATTCTGCTTCCGCTGGGCGCAATTCGTCGGCGAGAAGGAGCTGAAGATATCGACCAAGGATGCGGTCGGCCTGCACCGTTACCTCGCCGACCATCCCAATATTTCCGACGTCCTGTTCACGGGCGGCGACCCGATGATCATGAAGACCCGGGTGATGGAGAGCTACTTGCGAGCCTTCATCGAGGATCCGGCGCTGGCCCACGTGCAGAACATCCGGATCGGCACCAAGGCGCTCACCTTCTGGCCGCATCGCTTCGTCAACGACGAGGATGCGGACGATCTGCTGCGCCTGCTGGAGGCGCTGGTCCGCGCGGGCCGGCACGTCGCGGTCATGGCCCACTTCAACCATTGGCAGGAGATGCGGACCGACGTGGTGCAGGACGCGATCCGCCGCATCCGCGATACCGGCGCGGTCATCCGCAGCCAGGCGCCGCTGCTCGCCCAGATAAACAACGATCCCGCCATCTGGGCGCGGATGTGGCGCGAGCAGGTGCGCCTCGGCGTCATCCCCTACTACATGTTCGTGGAGCGCGATACCGGCCCGAGGCACTACTTCGAAGTGCCGCTGGTGCGCTGCTGGGAGGTCTTCAGGAGCGCGATCCAGCAGGTCTCGGGCCTGGGCCGCACGGTCCGGGGCCCGAGCATGAGCGCCACGCCGGGCAAGGTCGAGGTGCTGGGCGTCCAAGAGGTCGCGGGCGAAAAGGTCTTCGTGCTGCGCTTCCTGCAGGGCCGCGACCCCGACTGGGTCGGCCAGCCCTTCTTCGCGCGCTTCGATCCGAAGGCCACCTGGCTCGACCAGCTCGAACCCGCCTTCGGCGAAGACAAGTTCTTCTTCGAGGACGGCCTCCGGGCGCTGACCGCATAGCCCGGTCGCGTTCACAAACGCGCCCTTCCCCCCGCACGCCGTTGCGCGAACGGTAACCCTGCGCCACCTTGCGGCTGTCGAGACTGGCGCGGAAGGAGGCCGGGCGATGCTGCGGATCGTCCTCGAGGACAATCTGACGGTACTGCGCACCCTTAGTCTGGGCAGCATCGACCTGATCTATATCGACCCGCCCTTTAACACCGGGCGCACCCAGACGCGGGTGGCCCTCCGCGTGGAGCAGGACGCGGCGGGAGACAGGACCGGCTTCCAGGGCAAGCGCTACCGGACCACCGCGCTCGGCGAGACCGGCTATCGGGATTGCTTCGACGACTACCTGGCCTTCCTCGAGCCGCGATTGATCGAGGCCCATCGGGTGCTCGCCGACACGGGCTCGCTCTTCTTCCACATCGACTACCGCGAGGCGCACTACTGCAAGGTGCTGCTCGACGGCATCTTCGGCAGGGCGCGCTTTATCAACGAGATCATCTGGGCCTACGACTATGGCGGCAGGCCCAAGCGGCGCTGGCCCGCCAAGCACGACACCATCCTTTGGTACGCGAAGGACCCGGCCAACTACACCTTCCACCTCGACGCGGTGGATCGCATCCCCTACATGGCGCCGGCGCTGGTGGGGGCCGAGAAAGCCGCGAAAGGCAAGACGCCGACGGATGTCTGGTGGCACACCATCGTGCCCACCAACGGGAAGGAGAAGACGGGTTATGCCACCCAGAAGCCGCTCGGGCTGCTGGAGCGCATCGTCAAGGTCCACTCCTCACCGGGCGACACCCTGCTGGATTTCTTCGCAGGCTCCGGCACCTTCGGCGAAGCCGCCGCCAAACACGGCCGCTCCTGTATCCTGATCGACAGCAATCCCGAAGCGGTGCGGATTATGGTCCAGCGCCTCGCCCAATTCGGGCCTGAAGTGCAGGGGGCGGAGGCGAACTTAGAAACGTCGCCCGAACTGCACGGTCAAATGTCGGTTGACAGCAATGCTAGCTAGGCAGCGAGAAATTTTGGACAGCGACGCTGGCCTCCTAACGCAAGCGGCAACTGTCAGGCGATTGCCCCTTCTGTACACACGATCTGATCAACACCCTGCGATGACGAGCGCATTCGAGCAGAAAACTCGCCATCCAGTTATTTGGACAGAAAGTTCTTTACCTCAGAAATCGCGTTCTCGACTTCCATTTCAGAATACTTGGGCTTTAGAGCCATTATATGCTTCGCGAGTTTCCCGTTGTCCTCGAATTCCTCCTGCGGCGCGTGTCGACGCAAATAGGCGATCGTAGAAACAAGCTCCAAGCCTTTCGCCGATCTATTGCCGAAGGTTGCCAACACTTTGTCGATGACTGCCTGGCTTTGCTCGAAAAACTCCCGCCCCCTCTCGATCATACGGTCGGTGTGCTCTTCAGGATCGATCAGGTAATGGTTATCCCAACTGATGTAACGAATCTTCGCGCCTCCGCTGTTCGCAATTACATCCAAATCTCCAGCAAGACTGACCGAATACGGCCCATAGGTGTAGAATGAGAAACGATATCCCGTATCGACACCCCCCAATTCCTGTATGAGATGCACTTTCTTCTGAAGCGCTTTCTTACCGAGTTGCTGGTGGACCTGCGCAGCTTGCTTGATCAGAAATGCGACCAGAGCGTATTGGTCGATCTTTCCGGTTATCCCCGTCATGTGATTCCCTTTATTACTCCGTCCATTGTCGAACAGCCGCCTCGGCGGCCTGGCGATTGCACTCCGGCACGTAGAGTCGGCGCTGGTTGACCTTGATCAGTCCGGCGATTACGGGCGATAGCGTTTGCAGAGGTACTGAACGCTCAGAACTGCCCGAGGTGCGCCATACCTTAATCTCCTCTGATCCGGACTTGTACCAGGATTTTTCGGCGTCGCGGACCACACATCCGTGCGGTTCAAGTTTGTCTGCAAGCTCCTCCACTTCGCTTATCTCATCGTCGGTGACGACTTCGGCGGTTGTAAACACCATCCGATAGTGCTTTCTGGAGCTGAGGATTTCACCGTGATTTCCCGCCGTTCCTTCGGAAATTTGACCGAGCACCTTCCAGTCGTCCCACTCAAGAAAATTGGCGACCGTCATGGGAGGCGGAAATACGCCACCAGTGCTCTCGAGTAGCTTCCTCAAACACTCAATCAGGTGATAGTCGTAGATCGTCCGCGTCTTGTGGAAATAGAGCTGTGTAAACATCATGAAGCGAGCGATAAGTAGTCCTTCAACGGCATGGACGCCGTCTTCCTCGACGCCGATGTGGTGACCTTCTGTTTCAGGGTCTGGGCAGAGGCGCAAGGTATGGACAACTCTGTCCAGGTCGTATCGCCCGTACTGCACGCCGGCGTGGTGCGCGTCGCGTAGCAGGTAGTCCATCCGGTCGGCATCCATCTGTCCGGAGACGAGGTCTTTCCAAACCAGCACACCTGCCGAGTGAGCTGGTGCCTCAAAGATTTCGAGAATGTTCTTGACGTGAATCCCGTTTGCTCTCGACTCTCTGTGGTTCTCAATTAGATCGTCCAGACAATGTCTCAACGCCGCAGCCGAGTAGTCCTCGTGCTCGTATCGGTTGGACCCATCGGGCTTGAGGGGCAGGAGCTCCTCGGCCGCATGTGAGAATGGCCCGTGACCAAGATCGTGCAGCAGGGCTGCCAAGCGTATGATTCGCCTCTGGCGCCCTAGGCTGGCGTCATCAAATCCGTAGTCGCTGCTGCAAAGGACATCCCGGCTTCTGCGCAGCAGCGTATCGAACATTCGTGATGCGACGTGCATGACGCCGAGAGAGTGTTCGAATCGGGTGTGCGTCGCGCCAGGATAGACCATGTCGGTCCAGCCGAGTTGCCGAATTCTCCGGAGTCGCTGAAAAACGGGTTGATTGATCACATCCCACTCGAGCTGATTCAGTCGAATGAATCCGTGAACGGGATCCCGGATCTCATACGGCTCTGACGGCTCGCTCACGTTAGTTCCCAGAGTAGCAATTGTCAGCCATGTTTGTTCACGTTTTATTCTGTTGTCAAGAGAGCCGCTTGCAAAATTCTGATCGATTCGGAGCGGCGCAAGAACACCCAAGCTAGCAACGACGTCCGCGCACGGCAATTGGTGCGATTTTGATGGCGACCATGGTCGGATCGGCGTTGGCACAGCCTCCGATTCGGTATTTTCGTCGAACTTCGGGCGCGTTTGGCCGCACCGTCTTTCGAGAAGTGCGGCCACCGTGATGGCGAAGGAGACGAGCCGGACTAGATCGGCGGAACGATGAGGCGCATCAGCTGGCTGGCCGTCAGCACGGTCATGCCGAACATGAGGTGGGCGAGAACCTTGTCGTACCCGCGCACGCGGACATGGCGGCCGCCGAACTCATCCTTGAGCCGCCCATTGATCCGCTCGGACCCCGAGCGCACGACGTAGCGACGCTCCTCGGGAAAGACGAGACCGAGCGTGCGCCGCGCCTTCTTCTCCTGCTTCAACGCCTCTTTCATGTCGACCGAGCGGCGGGGGTTCACGTCGATGATCGGCTTGTGGCCCAGCAAGATGCTGTGCGCCCAGATCTCGATGGAATCATAGGCCGCGTCCATAAGGTCGTAGAGGTTCTCGACCCGCCCGGCCGTCAGGGTCCCCAACGGAATCGCCACCTGGGAGTCATGCGTCGACGCAGACGTCATGATGCAGCTGACGGGGATCCCGCCATCGGCGGTATCGACGTGCAGCTTGTACCCGATCCAGGAGGTGGTATGGCCCTTGGCGTTGCGCTTGCTGCCGACATCGCAGGCCCTCGGCAGGTCCGCCAGCATCTGCGGAAGGCTCATCGTCAGTTGCCGTTCCAGCCGGCTCGGCTCCTTCGCCCGCGCCTCTCCCTTGCGGGGCCGCCCCCGCTTGCGCCGCCGCTTCGGCTTCGCTGCCTTCGGCTTCGCCGCCGGCTTCTCCCGCGCTTCAATCGCCGTCGCATCCCGCGAGATGTGCTCCACCAGATGGCCATCCATCGTCCGCGCAATCAGCGTCTCATGCAGACGGCTGGCCAGACCGCTCTCGGCAAACTCGGAAAAGGCCCGCGAAAACGTCGCCTCGCTCGGAAGCCGGCCGGCACCGCTCCAGCCGCACAGCCGCCATAGCCTGCCGTCAACCTCAAGACGCTCGATCAGGCCGCGCGTCGTCGGAACGTCGAACACGGCCTTGGCTATGAAGGCGCGCGCCAGCGCCGCGCGGTCCTCCTCCGGACGCCCTACCTGGCCGCGGAAGTAGGGCAGAAGAGCCTCGACCCGCACCAGTTCCAGAACCGCGACGAACAGCTCGTAGCGCTCGCCCATCGGGCCAAGCTCGCTCTCGAGCCTCGGGAACAACTCTTGTTGAAAGGCGTACCAGTAATCCGATAGCATCTCGCGCAGGGACACGGCTCCACTCCTCCGTGGGCATCATGCGGTGTTTTGCGGCAGCACATGATACTCACGAGGGTGGGCCGGTCCCACCGCAAAGGCCTTCACTCAGGCAGAAAAGCCGCTCGCCTCAGCTGTTTTGCAAGAGGCTCAAGATACTAGATATTGGGGTTACAGCTATCATGACTGCCAATTTATGGCAATTCGCGTCAGGCTGTCCTTAAGCGTGGAACATCGATCCCTCAGATTCGCGCATGTTAAATAGGATACTGTGCCGATCGGCGTCGAACCCATGAGCCGAATAACGACTTGCCTGCAATTTGCCGCGCAAGGCCGATGCGGCGCTGGAACCGACGTTACTTGGTGGTCCTGGCGCCTAGCTGCAGGGCGCCGCGGGAGGGCCTGGATGGCCGCTAACTCCCTGTATGGGCGCCCAATCTCCCGATACGTCCCCGGATATTCGACTATATCCCAAAATTGACGCATCTCAGTTCTGTACACGCACAGAAACATCTCGTGCAGAACACTGCCCCCACCCCGAAGGTCGGATGCGGGACGCAGAGGGCACCGGCCTACGCTCCCTCTCCGCCCCTGGGGGCTGAGAGGGCCGGGGTGAGGTGGGGGGAACCCAATTTGATCCCTCAGGCGCCGGGCGTGGTCGCGCGGTCCGGACCATGGTGCGATGCACTGCACGCCCTGTCCGCGCCAGGCTCGCGCCATGCAGAACCAAAGCAAACGGACTAGAGGAGGCGCAGGCGAATTCAGCGGGCGCGAAAGACACTATCTACCGGGCCCGCTGGAGTTGACCCGGTTTCGTGGACGGTTATGGATTTGGGCGAGCGGGGGGTAGCTGGCTCCTTTCGTAGTTGACGGGCGACTGATATCCGATGGCGGAGTGGCGCCGTCGTGGATTGTACCAGCCCTCGATGAACTCGAAGACGGCCATCCGTGCTTCGGCATGAGACCGGAACCTCCGGCGCTCGAGCAGCTCGCATTCGAGGGTCGCGAAGAAGCTCTCGCACATCGCATTGTCGTAGCAATCCCCGACCGATCCGGTGGAGGGGCGCACGCCGGCGTCCCGGCATCGCTTGCCGAAGGCGAGCGAGGTGTACTGCGATCCCTGGTCGCTATGGTGGATCACGCCGTCGGGCCGACGCTGCCAGAGCGCCATGTCGAGGGCATCGAGCACGAGCTGTGTGCGCAGGTGGTTGGCCATGGACCAGCCGACCACGCGGCGGCTGAAGGCATCCAGCACGACGGCGAGGTACAGGAACCCGGCCCAGGTGGGGATGTAGGTGATGTCCGCGACCCAGAGCCGATCGGGTGCGTCGACGGTGAAGTCGCGCTCGACCAGATCCGGTGCCGCTCGGGTGCGCGCGTCCCGTACCGTCGTCCGTGTCCCCTTGCGCCGACTGATGCCCCTCAAGCCGGCACGGCGCATCAATCTGGCGATCCGCTTGCGGCCCACAGCGTGGCCTTGAGCGACGAGTTCGGCATGAACGCGGGGGGTGCCGTAGGTCCCGCGCGAGGCGCGGTGGATGTCACGGATGCGATCGAGCATTGCTCCGTCGCTCTCGGCGCGGGCCGACGGCGCCCGGCCTTGCCACGCGTAGTACCCGCTGGCGGAGACCCCCAGCAGCCGGCACATCGTGGCGACAGGATAGAAGGCCCGGTTGGCTCTCACGAACTCGAAGACCCGGACGGGATCGAGCCGGTCTCCCGAGCAAACCAGGCCGCGGCTTTTGCCAGTATCTCGCGCTCCTGGCGCAGCCGGCGGTTCTCACGCCTGAGCCGTCGCAGCTCCTCGCGCTCGGCACTGGTCAAGCCGTCATGTGAGCGGCCCTCGTCCCGGTCGGCCTGGCCGACCCAGTTACGGATCGACTGAGCGGAAGGCTCGAACTCCCGAGCCAGCTCCTCCGGCGAGCGGCCCGAGCGAACCAGCTCGACCATCTGCTCCCGGAAACCGGATGGATAGGGTGGACGTGTCATCGGCATCGTGGACTCCTTTCTCCCAACTGATCAGGTGTCCACCGAAACGGGGCAAGTCCACGCTACCCTTGGGGCGTGGGGGTGTTGGACCCCTCTACCGCGCGCACGACCTTTCAGGTGTGAGCGATATCCCACTTATCCCACTTAATCCCGGCAAATCCCGCTTCATAAAAGTTTCGAGCAGCCCGCACGGCGGCCCGAGAGCGCCGCCCTCGCGCTTCCGCTAGCGCCGAGTGCCCTTCCGCCCGCGCGGCATCTGCGCCATGATCCGGCCCTCGCGCGGCACGCGCGGACGGACATTGCACGGCAAGGTGCGGCACGACACGGATGGGGAGTGGGTCATGGCCAAGGTACTCGTAATCGTTCCCTTCGCCTTCGACGAGAAGGGGCTCGCAAACCGGCGCTCGCAGCTGGAATCGGTCGCGCTCGGGCCGGACATCGAGTTCGACTTTCGCGGCGTCAAGGCGGGGCCGGCGCTGCTCGACTGCTATCACGACTATGTCATGGGCGACATTGCGCTCTTCGAAGCCGGCTTGAGCGCCGAGGACGATGGCTACGACGCCGTCTGCATCGACACGATGAGCGATTCCGGCATGAACGCGCTCCGCTCCGTGCTCGACATCCCGGTGATCGGACCGGGGCGGGCCTCCTTCATGACCGCGCTGATGCTCGGCAACCGCTTCTCGGTCGTGACCCAGTGGGACGGCTGGATCCCGCTTTACAAGAAGGGCACGCAGGAATACGGCGTCGCCGACAGGCTCGCCTCAATCCGCTCCATCAACGTGATGCCGGACGTGGAGAACCTGCTCGGCGGCAAGGAGGAGGTGGTCTTCCCCAAGCTGGTGGAGTGCGCCATGCGCTGCATCGAGGAAGACGGCGCCGAGGTGATCCTCCTGGGCTCCACCACCATGCACCAGGCGCACGGCCACATGGCCGCCAACCTGCCGGTGCCGGTCATCAACCCCGGCCCGCTCACCTACAAGCTCGCCGAGTTTGTGCTCGGCTTAGGGCTAACCCACAGCCGCAAGGCCTACCCCAAGCCGAGCGTGCCGAAGCCCGCCATGGTCCACGCCATGATGGACGGCGCGGCCTCGGTCGGCGACTGACGCGGGGAGGGCCGCAGGATGGCAGGACGACTGGAAGGCCGCGTCGCGCTCGTCACCGGTGCCGCGAAGGGCATCGGCAAGGCGTGTTGCCGCGCGCTCGCGGCGGAGGGCGCGCCGGTCGCGCTCGCCGATATCGACGCGGCGGGGGGCGAGGCGCTCGCGGCCGAGCTGGCGCAAGGCGGCGCGGAGACGATGTTCGTCGCCCTCGACGTCACCCAGGAAGCCGATTGGGAGGCCGCGATCCCGGCCATCGTCGACCGCTTCGGCGGCCTCGACGTGCTGGTGAACAATGCCGGCGTCGGCATCATCGAGCCGCTGCCGGATGTGACGCTGGAGAGCTGGCGCAAGAGCATGTCGGTCAACGTCGACGGCGTCTTCCTCGGCACCAAGCACGCCATGGGCGCGATGCGCGCGGGCGGCTCGATCATCAACATCTCGTCGATCCTCGGCTTTACCAGCATCCCGGGGCTCTCCGCCTACAGCGCGACCAAAGGGGCGGTCAGGCTCTTCAGCAAGGGGGCCGCGCTCGACGGCGCCAAGGACGAGCGGCGCATCCGGGTGAACTCGATCCACCCCGGCTACATCCACACCGAGATGATGGAGGCCACCTGCTACCGCGACTACGGCAGCCTGGAGGCGGGGCTGGCGGCGCTCGCCAAGCAGCATCCCATCGGGCGCGTGGGCAAGCCCGAGGACATCGCCAACGGCGTGGTCTTCCTCGCCTCGGAGGAATCGAGCTTCGTCACCGGCACCGAGCTGGTGATCGACGGCGGCTACCTGGCGGTCGGCGGCTATTCGGTCGTGCCATAGGCGCGCGAGCACGCTGCCAACGGCACCGGCGACAGCTTCTGCCGTCACTTGTCAGGGAGAACGAAGAGAAACACCCCCACCTCACCCCGGCCCTCTCCTCCCCCTGGGGGCGGAGAGGGAGTAACGGGCGGCGCCACCTGCGTTCCCCCTCCGCCTTTGGGGGAGGGGGACAGGGGGAGGTGGGTTTCTTGGCCCAGGCCGAAGCGAGCGGAGGAAGCATCATGAACTCGGTCATCAATCGCCAGATCAGGCTCGCGGCGCGGCCGGTGGGCATGCCGAAAGGAAGCGACTTTTCGCTGGCCGAGGAGCCGGTGCCCGAGCCCCGGCCCGGCCAGGCGCTGGTGCGGGTACTCTATCTCTCCCTCGACCCCTACATGCGGGGGCGGATGAGCGCGGCGAAGTCCTACGCGGCGCCGGTCGCCATCGGCGACGTGATGACCGGCGGCGCGGTGGGGGAGGTCGTCCGCTCGGAGGCCGGGGGCCTCAAGTCTGGCGATCTGGTGGAGGGCATGTTCGGCTGGCAGGAATACGCGCTTTGCTCGCGCGGCAGCGCGCGGGTTCTGCCCCAGTCCGCTTATCCGGCTTCTTACGCGCTCGGCATTCTCGGCATGCCGGGCGCTACCGCCTACTTCGGCCTGCTGGAGGTGGGCCAGCCGCACCCCGGCGACACGGTGGTGGTCTCTGCGGCTTCGGGCGCGGTCGGCGCGGCGGTGGGGCAGATCGCCAAGATCGGCGGCTGCCGGGTAGTCGGCACGGTCGGTAGCGATGAGAAGGCGGCGTACATCACCGAGGAGCTGGGCTTCGACGCCGCGATCAACTACCGGACGGCGAACGACATCGGCGCCGCACTGGACGAGGCCTGCCCCCATGGCGTGAATGTCTATTTCGACAACGTCGGCGGCCCGATGACCGATGCGGTGATGCAACGCCTCGCCTTCAAGGCGCGTGTCGTGGTCTGCGGCAATATCCACCACTACACGCTGACCGAGCCTTACGTCGGGCCGAGCCACCTGCGCTACATCCTCATCAACCGGGCGCGGGTCGAAGGCTTCCTCGTGCTCGACTGGCTCGATCGCTACCCGGAGGCCTTCGCCCGGCTCGCCGCGTGGCTCGACGAGGGCCGGATGTCCTACAAGGAGCATGTGATCGAGGGGCTGGAGAACGCGCCCGAGGGGCTCAGCATGCTCTTCGAAGGGCGCAACTTCGGCAAGCTCGTGGTCAAGGTGGCGGAGCGCTGAAACGATGTCTCCGGCGACGACCCAGTCGGGGGTCAACGCCCCGGAATCGACGGTCGTCCTGCTTATCGAGGACATCTTCGGGGCCCTCGGCTTCACCGGGCCTGAGCGCGCGGTGTTGACGGAGACCCTGCTGGAGGCGAGCCGCGCGGGCTACCATTCCCACGGGGTGATGCGCATCCCCACCTTCGCCGAAAACACGCGGGACGGAATGATCGCGCCGGCGGCGGCGCCGGTCGTGGTGCACGAGACCGAGGCTGCGGCGATGATCGATGCCCGCCATTGCCTCGGCCCGGTCTCCTGCGTCTTCGCCGTGGAGCAGGCCAGTGCCAAGGCGCGGGCTCAGGGCATCGGCTGCGCCGCCGTGCGCAATGGCAACGACGTGGCCCGCCTGGGTGCCTATGTCGGCGCACCGGCGCGGGCGGGCCTCATGACGCTCCTCCTGGTGAACGACGCGGGCGGCGGTGCCTGCGTCGCGCCCTTCGGCAGCGCCGCACCCTTCCTCAGCACCAATCCCTTGGCCTGCGGCATCCCGCGCGCGCCCGGCACGCCGCCGCTGGTGATCGACATCTCGACCTCCGTCGTGGCCCTCGGCAAGATCCGGATGGCCGCGAACCAAGACGAGACCGTGCCCGAGGGCTGGCTGATCGACCGCGCGGGCAAGACGACCACGGAGCCTGCCGGCTTCTTCGACACGCCCCGGAGCGCGTCGCTGCTGCCGCTCGGCGGCGCGGCCGACGGCCACAAGGGTTTTCTGCTCAGCCTGATTATCGAGGCCTTCGCCGGCGCGCTCGCAGGTGCGGGCATGAGCCGGGGCAATGAGAATGAGGACCAGGGCAACGGCCTCTTCGTGCTCGCCGCCGACCCGCAGGCGCTCGGCATGGGGCCTGAGTTCGTGCGGGCGATGGAGGACTTCGTCGCCGGGCTGGAGGCGCTCCCGCCCGCCGAAGGCAGCACGGGCGTGCGCCTGCCCGGTGCGCGTGCCGGGAGCGAGCCCGGCGGCAGCTTCCCCATCGACGGGCCCACCTGGGCGCGGATCACGGAGATCCTCGACGCCCTCTCGCTCGGCACCGACTACGCGGTGACGCCCGCCGCCGGCGGGGAGTAGCAGCCCCCGTGAGCGACACGAGCGACGCCACGGCGCGAAAGGAACGCGCCCGCGCGTGGTTCGAGGCGCTTCGGGTCGAGATCTGCGCCGCCTTCGAGGCGATCGAGGACGAAGCGGCGACAGCGGGCGAGCGGCCCGGCCGCTTCGAGCGCAAGCCTTGGGAACGCCCCGGCGGCGGCGGCGGCGTAATGTCGATCATGCGGAGCAGGGTATTCGAGAAAGTCGGCGTCAACGTCTCGACCGTGCAGGGCACGTTCTCCGAGACGTTTCGGCAGGCTGTGACCGGCGCCGCAGAGGACGGCCGCTTCTGGGCGAGCGGGATTTCCGTGGTCGCCCACATGCGCTCGCCGCTCGTGCCGGCGGTTCATATGAACACGCGCCACATCGTCACCAGCACGTGGTGGTTCGGCGGCGGCAGCGATCTCACGCCGACCTATCCGGACGAGCGCGACACGGCAGACTTTCACGCGGCGATGAGAGAGACCTGCGAGCGTCACGATGCGGCCTACTATCCGCGCTTCAAGGCGTGGTGCGATCGCTACTTCCACCTCGCCCACCGAAACGAACCGCGCGGCGTCGGCGGCATCTTCTACGACGACGTCAACAGCGGCGACTGGGAGGCGGATTTCGCCTTCACCCAGGATGTCGGCCGGGCCTTCCTCGATGTCTATCCGGCGATCGTGCGCCGCCGCATGGCGGAGCCCTGGACCGAGGCGCAACGCCAGCACCAGCTCATGCGCCGCGGCCGCTACGTCGAGTTCAACCTGCTCTACGACCGCGGCACGCGGTTTGGGCTGGAGACCGGCGGCAACACTGAGGCGATCCTGATGTCGCTCCCGCCCGAGGTGCACTGGCCCTGACCGGCGCCGGCCACTCTCTTGCGGCGGTTGCGGCGGCCTCGTAGCGTATCCGCATGCAAGAGGTGGGAAACGAGGGCGGAGCCGAAGCCAGCGCAGCGCTCAGCGGCAAGCGGGTACTGCTGGTGATCGCAGGCGGCATCGCCGCCTACAAATGCCTCGATCTCATCAGGCGGCTCAGGGAGAGCGGCGCCCAGGTGCGCTGCATCCTGACCCGTGCCGGTGCCGAATTTGTGACCCCGCTCTCGGTCGAGACCCTCGCCGGCGGGACGGCCTACACCGACACGCTCGCGCTGACCGCCGAGAGCGACATCGCCCACATCCGGCTGGGGCAGGAGGCCGATATCGTGGTGGTGGCCCCGGCGACCGGCGATATTATGGCCAAGATGGCGCACGGCATCGCCGACGATCTGGCGACATCGACGCTGCTCGCCGCCGACAAGCCGCTGCTCGCGGCGCCCGCGATGAACACGCGGATGTGGTTCCACCCCGCGACGGCGCGCAACCGCGCGCGGCTGGAAGCCGACGGCGTGCGCTTCGTCGGCCCCAACGACGGCCCGCTGGCGGAGGGCGAAAGTGGCCCGGGCCGCATGGCCGAGGTGCCGGAGATCGTGGCCGCCATCGCCGACATCCTGAACGCGGCCCCGCCCCGCCCGCTGGCCGGCCTGCGTGTGCTCGTCACCAGCGGCCCGACCTATGAGCCCATCGACCCGGTGCGCTTCCTCGGCAACCGGTCTTCCGGCAAGCAGGGCCACGCGATCGCGGCCGCCTGCGCCGAGGCGGGCGCCCGTGTGCTGCTCGTCTCGGGCCCGACCCAACAGCCGGCACCGGCCGGTGTCGAGACGGTGCGGATCGAGACCGCCGAGGAGATGCTAACCGCCTGTGAGCAGGGCCTCCCCGCCGACATCGCCATTTGCGCGGCAGCGGTCTCCGATTGGCGGGCGGCGGCGCCCCAGGAGCAGAAGATCAAGAAGCCCCGAAGGGGCGCGGGTCGCGGCGACGGCGCACCCACTCTGGAACTTGCGGAAAACCCGGACATCCTGGCCCACCTGAGTGCCCCCGGCCCGAAGCGCCCGCGACTGGTGATCGGCTTCGCCGCCGAGACCGAAGACTTGGAGGCCAATGCCGCCGCCAAGCTCGCGGCCAAGGGCTGCGACTGGATTCTCGCCAATCAGGTGGCGGGGGGTGGCGATGTCTTCGGCAGCGACGACAACCTCATCCACCTCCTCACGCGCAGCGAGGGCGAAGGGGCGCCGACAGTCGAGCGCTGGCCCCGCATGAGCAAGGCCGAGGTCGCGGCACGGCTGGTCGCACGCATCGTGCAAGCGTTCTCTACGGACACAAACTTGGCGTGAGCGTGCCGGTCGAGATCACGGTCCAGCGCCTCGCCCATGCGCGTGATCTGCCGCTGCCGAGCCACGCCAGCGCGGGGAGCGCCGGCCATGATCTCTACGCCGCCGCCGGCCCGCTCACACTCGCGCCGGGCGCACGCACCCTGGTCGCGACCGGGCTGGTGCTGGCACTGCCGGAAGGCTACGAGGGCCAGATCAGGCCGCGCTCGGGCCTTGCGCTCAAGCATGGCGTGACCGTTCTCAACAGCCCGGGCACGATCGATTCCGATTATCGGGGCGAGATCGGCGTGCTGCTCGTCAATCTGGGCGAGAGCTCCTTCGTCGTGGAGCGCGGCATGCGCATCGCCCAGCTCATGATCGCGCCGGTGAGCCGGGCGCGGCTGGTGGAGGGCGAAGTGCCGCCGAGCGACAGGGGTGCCGGCGGCTTCGGCTCGACCGGATCAGGCCTTCCCGAGGGTGACGCCTGACCGACGGGAAGGGTGTGGCTCGTTCTCCCCGTCATTGAGAAATGCGGGTTAATCGAGCGGCGGCCGGCGATCCGTCGTGGGAAAGGCTTCCTGATAGGCCCGTGCCGCGCGTAGCGTGCGCGCATCGTCGTAGATGGGGCCGACGATCTGCAGACCGACCGGCAACCCGGCGGCAGTAAAGCCGCACGGAGCCGTGGCTGCTGGCTGGCGAGAGAAGTTGAAGGGAAAGGTCGGCAACTCCCACACCCAGGCGCGCTCCCGATCCCACTCAGGCGGGAACGCATGCGCGATCCCGAACGGCGAGACGATCGCCGTCGGCGTCAGCAGCAGGTCGTAGCTCTCGTGAAACGCACGCATGCGGTGGGCGAGAAGATCCCGCTGCCGCTCGGCTTCGACGAAGTCCTCGAGGGCGATGTCCTTCACCTCCTCAAGCGCCTCGCGCGTCTCGTCTCCCAGGTCGGCGAGACGATCCTCAGAGAAACGGGCCCTGAGCCCGGCCGCGAGAATCGGCGACCAGATGGTGTTGAAGATATGAACGGGATCGTCGAACGGCGGCGCAACCTCCTCCACACGGGCACCGAGGGTCTCGAAGCGTCCGGCAGCGTCGCGAACGATGGCGGCAATCTCGGGGTCCACGGGCATGAAGCCGAGATCGGGACTGAAGGCGACCCGCCACCCTTCGACCCCTCCAGCGCTCGCGGCCACGTAATCCCGGTCATCGCGGGGGAGCGACTTGCCGTCGCGGGGATCGGGCTGCGCGATCGCGGTCATGAGCAGCGCGGCGTCGCTCGCGGTCCGTGCGATCGGGCCCGAAACCGAGATGCCGCCCCAGTCGGTTTCCGGATACTGGGCGACACGGCCGAAGGTGGGCTTCAGGCCAACCAGCCCGGAGAAGCTCGATGGCGTGCGGATCGAGCCGCCCGTGTCGGTGCCGATGCTGAGCGGGCCGAGCCCCGACGCGACCGCCGCCACGCTGCCACCGCTGCTGCCGCCCGTCGTGCGGCTTCTATCCCATGGATTGACGGTGACGCCGGTGAGCGGGCTGTCGGTGATGCCCGAGTTTCCAAACTCAGGCGTCGTCGCCTTGCCGAGCAGGACGGCACCCGATTCGCGCAGCCGTGCCACCGCCGGATCGTCCTCGCTCCAAGGGCCTTGAGGGTCGATCAGTCTGGAGCCGCAGCGCGTCGGCCACCCCTTGGTGAGCAGGAGGTCCTTGATCGAGACGGGAACGCCGTCGAGCGGCCCCAACGGCTCGCCCACGGACCAGCGCGCCTCGGATTGTCGCGCCGCCGCCAGCACGTCGTCGCGATTGCAGTAGCAGTAGCAGTTGAGGATCGGGTTGAGGCGCTCGATCCGCTCCAGGATCGCGTGCGCGACCTCTACCGGCGAAACGCGCTTGGATTCGTAGAGCCCGACCAACTCCAGCGCAGTGGTGTAACAGAGGTCCTCACCCATCCGGTCGCACCATCCTGCTCTCGCCGCGCTGATTGGCGTAGATCGACGTGTTCTGGCCATCCCAGCGGGGCGGCATGGGGCAGGGCCGTGGATCGACATGGGGTTCCGCCACGGGCGCGCCGCGCACGACTTCGCCGCCATGAACGGACCGCGCCGGCGGATCGAGCTCGGTGTAGGGCGTTGCGTCCGCCGCGGCGTAGGCGTTGAGCAGCAGGGGGCGGCCCTCGTCGCTCTCGCTCGGTGGCGAGCCGTGGATCGTGCGGCAGTTGTGAACGGTGAGCGAGCCCGCCGGCGCGGTCAGATATCTGGCCTTCGCCAGGTCCAGGGTCGCGACATCGGCTTCCGACAGGCACCCCGCCCAACGGCCGTCCGCGTCGTAGTGATCGTAGAGAGGCCCCTCATGGCTCCCGTCGATCACGGCGACCGGGCCGTGTGGCATCTCGGTGTTGGCCAGATAGAGGCCGATCGTGAGCGGACTGTAGTTGCTGTGGGGGTAGAACGGAATGTCCTGATGCCATCCGACCCCATCCGCACCGTCATTCCACTTGAAGTTGAGCTTCGAGTGGTGAAAGACGACATTGCTCCCAACCAGGTCGGCGGCAACATCGGCAACGATCCCCGTTGCGAACGCCCAATAGTCGTCGTGCCGCTGGTCGGGCGTGTTCAGGCGGCGGAGCCGCGGCTTTGCGGCGCTATGGCCGGGCGCGAGGTCGAAGGCGCCGTCTTCCGGGGTCACGGTACGGCTCGCCTCTACGAACGAGGCCGTCACTGCGCGAAGCCGTTCGAGCCATGCCGGCTCGACGAGGTGTTCCAGCAACAGATATCCACGCTGGAAGTAGAACTCCCGCTGGTCCTGGCTGAGTACCCTGGCCGGCTGGGCGAAGATTTCTTGGGTCAACATGGCGCCATATCCCGCGCCCCCGCTATTCGCTTTCGCCGCCGAAGCTCTTCACCCGCTCGACCGTCTCGGGGTCGAGGAAGCGCCGTACCGTCGCTTCGGTCTCCAGTGCCAGCGCGCCCTCGACATCGAGGGAGCCCGCCCGGTTGAGCACCCGCTTCAGCTCGCGCACGGCGCCCTGGGGCAGGGCGGCAATGCGGGCCGCGGTTTCGTGCGCTGTCTCGAACACGGCGTCGTCCGGCACCACCCGCCAGGCAAGGCCCATCTCGTGGGCCTCTGCAGCGCTGAAGGTTTCGCCGAGCAGCATGAGCTCGCGGGTCTTCGCCAGCCCCACGATGCGGGGCAGAATCGCCGTTACGCCCCCGGTCGGGAACATGCCCCACTTGATCTCGGGAAAGAAGCACTTCGCGCTCTCGGCGAAGACAGCGAGGTCGCAGTTGATCGCCCATTCCAGCCCGCCGCCCACGGCCCAGCCGTGGATCGCGCCGACCACCACCTTGTCGCCCAGCACGAGGCGGCGCGAGACGTCCTGGATCGCCGCGATGAAGGCCCGTGTCTCCGCTTCGCCGGCGGTCTGGTTCTCGATGTCCTTGAGATCGTCTCCCGAGCAAAAGGCGCGCCCCGCTCCGCGCAGGACCAGCGCGCCGACCTTGTCGTCGGCGAGCGCCCTATCGAGCGCCGCGCAGAGATCCGCAAGCAGCACGGCGTTCAGCGCGTTCAGCCGCTCCGGCCGGTTGAGGGTCAGCGTCGCGACGCCATCCGTGATTCCTGTGAGAACAGTGCCTGCCATCGTCAGTCCTCCCGGATCAGGCGCTTCGTCTTGCCGCCCGTGCGCGGCATCGATGCCGCAGGCAACAGCGTCACGCTGGCCGAGGCGCGGAGCGTGGCCTTGATCGCGTCTTCCACGCTGAGGGCGAGCGCGCCCGAGGCCTCGGCACCCGCTGCAAGCTCCACCTCCACCGGCAGCCGATCATAGGGGCCGCCGCCCTTGAGGCAGATGCGGAACTCGCCGGACAGCGCATCGAACCCGCCGATCACCCCGCCGACGGCAGTGGGGAAGACGTTGATGCCCCGCACCACCACCATATCGTCGCTGCGGCCGAGCACCCGGAAACGAGTCGCCTCGCGCCCACAGGCGCAGGCGCCCTCGCCAGTAATGGCGATGACGTCGTTGGTGCGAAAGCGAACCAGCGGCTGCGCTTCCCTGGCGAGGTGGGTCAGCACCAGCTCGCCGCTCGCGCCCTCCCGCCACGGCACGACGTCGCCGCTCTCCGGCTCGATCAACTCCGCATGGAGCACGTCGTGGCCCAGGAAGTGAAGGTCGTTGTTCGCCGCGCACTGGCTCGCGAAGTTACTGAACACGTCGGAGATGCCGTAGTTGGCATTGCGCGGGGCGAACCCCCACACCGCTTCGAGGCGCGCGCGGAAGCTCGGCTCGTCAAGGCCGGCCTCGCCGCCGAAGAGGGCGAGCCTGAGCCCGAGGTCGCGCGGCGCGAGGCCGGGGAACTGCTCGGCGATGGTGCGCTCCAGAGCGGCGGGGTAAGAGGGCGTGCAATGGATCGCGGCAATCTTGAGGTCCAGGATCGTGCGCACCAGCAGCGCACTGTCTCCCACGCCGAAGGGGATCACCGTCGCGCCCGCCGCCTCCAGGGCGAGGTGGTCGCTCACACCCCCCATCCACATCTGATAGTTGAGGCAATGGACCGTGAGTGTGCCGAGCGTCAGCCCTGCGGTGCGGAAGGAGCGGGCGCCGACCTCGGCCGTCTGTGCCGCATCGGCCTTGGTCTGAGCAATGTTCATCGCCTGGCCGGTGGTGCCGGAGGTGCGGTGCAGGCGGACGACGCGCTCGGGCGCGGCCGCGAGATAATCGCCGAAGGGCGAATGCGCAGCTTGGGACTCCCGCAGCATCCCCTTATCGCAGAAAGGGAGGGCTGGCAGATCCTCCAGCCGCTCCGGCACCCGTTGGCCGGCCCAAAGCCGGGCCAAGAAGGGCGATCGCTCGATGACGTAGGCTCGCTGGACGCGCCAGCGCTCCTGCCGCAGCGCCGCGATGTCGTCCGGTGAAGGAGAGCCCTCGTTTACACGGCTCACATGGTGTACTCCCTGGAGGACTCGATTAATTCCATCGATCTCCCCGGTATCGTCATCGTATCGTGGTGGGCCGTCCGAGACGACACAAGGCCCGATCCCGCGCGCAGGAGCGATGAGACCATCCGCAGACAGTGATAGGGAGAAGGGGACCGCCGAGCCGGTGCTGCGCGTGCGCGGCCTGACGACTCATTTCGAGCTGTCGACACATACAATAAGGGCCGTCGACGGCGTCGATCTCGATGTCGCTCGCGGGCAGACCGTTTGCCTGGTGGGCGAGTCAGGCTCCGGCAAGTCCGCTACTGGCCTGTCGATCCTTCGGCTGGTCCCGGCTCCGGGGAGGATCGTCGAGGGCGAGATCACGCTTAACGGCGTCAACCTGCTCGATCTCGACAGCAAGGCGATGGAAGCGGTGCGCGGGTCCGAGGCGACCATGGTCTTCCAGCACCCGCGGGCGGCGCTCGACCCGTACTTCCGGATCGGAGACCAGCTCGCGGAGACTGCGGCCGTGCAGATGGGCCTGGGCCGACGCGCGGCGCACGAACAAGCGAGGGAACACCTGGCCGCCGTCCATGTCTCTCAGACGGATCGGATTGCAAAGGCGTACCCGTATCAGTTGAGCGGCGGAGAGTGCCAGCGGGTGATGATCGCGATGGCGCTCCTGTGCCGGCCCAAGCTCCTCATCGCGGACGAGCCGACCAGCGCGCTCGACGCCAAGGTGCAGTCCGACCTTCTCGACCTGCTCAGGGAGGTCACCGAGAAGCTGCAGATGGCCGTCATCCTGATCACCCACGACATCGGTGTCGTAGAGCGGATGGCCGACCGTGTGGGCGTCATGTATGCAGGGCGAATCGTCGAGGAGGGATCGGCTCGGGACGTTCTGTCCTCGCCGCAGCACCCCTACACCCTTGGCCTCATGAACTCGGTCCCTCGGGTCGGCAAGCGGTCCCGCCGCCTGCAGCAGCTCGACGGGCAGCCGCCGGACCCTGCAGCGATGCCGCCGGGTTGCCGCTTCGCGCCCCGGTGTGCGGAGCGGGTGCCCCATTGCGAGCAGGTTGAACCGGAACTCCGGCCCGTGATGGACGGCCGGCTCGCCCGCTGCCATCTGAGGGGCGATCAGGCGATGGGAACCGAGGTCCCGGTGCCGCAGGGGTAGATGGGCGATGCCCAAGACCATCATCGAGACGCGCAACGTCTGTCGCGACATTCCGATCAAGGAGGGCCTCCTCTTTCCGCGGCAGGTGGGCGTCCTCCACGCCGTCAACGACGTGTCGCTGGCCGTTCACGAAGGCGAGACGCTGGCGCTGGTCGGCCAATCGGGCGCTGGCAAGACGACCCTCGGCATGATGATGCTGGGGCTAATCGAGCCCACCTCCGGCGAGGTCGTGTTCGAAGGCGAGAACGTTTTCTCCGCCGATAGCAAGTTTCGCCGCCAGTTTACGATGGAAACGCAGTTGATATTTCAGGATCCTCTAGCGTCCTTGAACCCCCAAATACGCGTCGGAAAATCGATCGAATTACCCCTGATAAACCTTGGATGGGATAAGACACGCCGCCGGGAAAGAGTGCTCGAACTTCTGGACATGGTCGGCCTACATTTGTCACACCATAACCGGTATCCACATCAGTTCAGTGGCGGTCAAGCGCAGAGAATCGCCATTGCACGCGCGCTGGCCGGACACCCCAAATTCATTGTCCTGGACGAACCGGTCTCGGCCCTCGATGTCACCATCCAGGCCCAGATCATCAATCTGCTAAAGGACCTTCAGGCCAGGCTCGGCTTGACTTACCTGTTCATCGCGCACAACCTGGACGTGGTCTACCACTTGAGCGACCGCGTTGCCGTCATGCATAGCGGACGGTTGGTGGAGTTCGGTGATTGCGATGACGTGATACTGAATCCGAAACACGAACACACCAAGGAGCTGGTTGCTTCATCGGTCTGGACGATGGAACAGTCCCCGGAGGGCGAAGGAAAAGCCGCCGGCTAAGGCCAAATAACTTCTGGAATGTCAGGCTATAAACAAGGGAGGCTAAGCGAATGTCGTTACTCAATAAAATAGGCGCAACGGCGATCGGCGCCGTTTCTGCTGTTGCTCTCTGCGGGCTGGCGGTGGCGGACGATCCGCAATCCGGCGGGACACTAATCGTCGCCAACGAAGCCGAACTGGGTGAGCTCGACCCCCACATCACATGCGCCACCAGCAGCGCGCGGTGGGTGATGAACCACGTTGCCGAGCCGCTGGTGCAGCAGGATATGATCGACGAAGCGAGCATCCCGCCGCCGCTCATTCCAGGGCTCGCGCAGTCCTGGGAGGTGTCCGAAGACGGCAAGGTCCACACCTTCCATCTCAAGCAGGGCGTGAAATTCCACGACGGCACCGACTTCACCGCCGACGATGTTGTGTTCAACGTCTACAGGCAGTTCGATCAGACAACCGTCGGGCGCGAGAACGCCCCCCACTTCTATGAGGCGGCAGCGGCGGCGGCCGGTTGGCGGTGGGACATCGCCGGCCTCGACTATGTCGAAGCGGTCGATGACTTCACCGTGAAGTTCCACCTCTCCCACCCGTTCAATCCGTTCCTGCGGATGTTCACCCAGACGGACTGCGGGCCCATGGGCATCATCAGCCCGGAATCGGTCGAGAAATACGGAAACGACGGCGTTCAGGCGAATATGGTGGGCACCGGCCCCTTCAAGTTCGTGGAACGCGTGCCGGGCGACTTCATGGTGCTCGAGCGCTTCGACGACTACTGGAAGGAGGAGTGGCGCGCCCTGGTCGACCGCATCGTTATCCTGGTGATGCCCGATGTCGCGGCGCGCCAGGCGGCGCTCCGGGCCGGCGAGGCTCATATGGTGATCGCACCGGACCCGGACAGCCTGCCCAATCTGGTGGAGGAAGGCTTCGTTATCTCCAAGGGGACGATGCCCCACATCTGGACGGTGTCGTTCAACGAGCACGAAGCGGCCTTCACCGACGACCGCGTTCGCATGGCCGTCCACCACGCGATCGATCGCGAGGGGATGGCGAACCAGCTGCTCCAAGGCACCGCTCTGCCAGGCGAGAGTTGGCTCAGCAGGACCTCGGAGGCTTTCAAGGCAGACGACCGCTGGCACGCCTACGATCCCGACAAGGCGCGGGCGCTGCTGGAGGAGGCCGGCGCGGTCGGTACCAAGCTCGTGTTCGCCACCTCGACCAGCGGCTCCGGCCAGATGCAACCGGCGAAGATGGCCGAGTGGATCCAGCGCAACCTCAACGATGCCGGCTTCGACTCCGAAATCGAGCTGACGGAGTGGAACGCCTACATCGCTAAGTTCTTCGAGGGCTTCGATCCCAACTGGTCGCTGGTGCAGATGTCCTGGGGGTGGACGGCTGCCTACTGGCTGGACATGTTCCTCAACCCCGGCAACCAGCCCGACGGGATGATGGACGTCGGTGTCGGCGACGCCATCACCGCTGCCCACCAGATGACCGATCCGGCGGCCGCGAACGAGGCCTACCACGCCATCGCCGAGCAGGTGGAGGCGTCCGGCTGGTTCATGCCCATCGTCAACGACACGGCACCGATCGTGCTCAGCCCCTGCGTGCGCGATTACCCGCATGTGTCCGACTGGCAGACGGGCTTCGTCGCGCGGACGTGGTTGGGCGACTGCTGAACGCAGGCGAAACGCCGAAACATGCAGATGTGACGTACCCGCGGGTCGAGCCGGCCGATCCGAGGCCGTCGATCGCCATCGGGCGGCCTAGCTCGACCCGCGCCGTTCCTTCGGGAACTGACGACGTCGCACTCTCCTAGGCCCGGTACGGCCCCGCAAAGGGAACCTTCTTGGTCCGATTCCTGGCAAAGCGAACGGTTCTGGCGCTCTTCACCCTCTGGGGCGTCACCATCCTGATCTTTATCCTGTTTCAGGCGCTACCCGGAGACGCGGCGATCAGCCTGCTGGGAAGCCAGGCCGGCAACCCCGAGGCGGTCGCCAGGATGCGGAGCTATCTCGGCCTCGATCGCCCCGCCTACATCCAGTATTTCGTGTGGCTCGGAGACCTGCTGCAGGGCGATCTGGGCCAGTCCGCCCGGTTCGACCAGCCCGTTTCCAAGCTCATTCTCGACAAGGCGCTGAACTCTATCATCCTGCTCGTCGGCAGCGCCGTCGTGATGTTCAGCGTCGGTGTCCCTCTCGGCATCGTTGCCGCGCTCAGAGAGCGGAGCCTGTTTGATCGCATCGGCATGAGCATCATCGTCGTGCTCGGCATGGTGCCGGTCTTCTGGTTCGGCCTCCTGCTCGTGTACCTGTTCGCGCTGGTTCTCGATGTCCTGCCCGCGAGCCGCATGTATTCGTTCCACGACAGCAACCGAGCGCTGTCGATCCTGGTTCATCTCGTGTTGCCGGCCCTGACCACGGCCACCATCTCCACGACGATCCTGGCGCGCGTCATACGCGCATCGCTGCTCGAGACTCTCGAGGCGCCGTTCATGCAGGCCCTGATCGCGCGGGGTATTCCGGTGCGGAGGCGAATCTGGCGCCATGCGCTGCGAAACATTCTGCCCATCATGGTCAACGTGTCCGGCCTTCAGATCGGCTGGCTGTTCAGCGGCGCCATCTTTACGGAGGTCATCTTCAGCTGGCCCGGCATCGGGCGCCTGATCTACGACGCCGTGTCCGCGCGGGACGTTCCCGTGGCGCTCGGCGGGATTCTCGTCGTCGGCGCCCTGTTCGTTCTCGCCAATCTCGCCGCCGACGTAGCCACCGCTAGCCTCGACCCGAGGCGGCGGGAAAAGATGTAACGGCGCGGTCTGCCAATGAAATGGGCCCGGACATTCGCTACTGATGCGCCGTCGAAGGCGTCGGCGGCCGAGCGCTCGTGGCGCGATGGCGCGCGTCAGACATGGCGCGCCTATGCGGCCGACCGGCTCGCGGTCGTCGGCCTTGCGATCGTCGTCATTGTCGGGCTGATCGCGATTTTCGCGCCGTGGATCAGCCCCTATTCTCCGACCGCCGGCGTCGGCGCCGACCGCCTGCTGCCGCCGCTTGTGGACGGCCACATCCTCGGCACCGACGGGCAGGGGCGCGACATCCTGACCCGCCTCATGTGGGGCGCCAGGATGTCCCTCCTCATCGGCATCGTGCCGACGGTGCTTGCCTTCGTCATCAGCGTGCCGCTCGGCGTCATCGCCGGCTACCATCTGGGTTGGGTGGGCGAAGGCATCATGCGCCTGCTCGACGTCTTCCTCGCCTTTCCGATGGTCCTGCTGGGCCTCGCCATCGTCAGCGTGCTCGGCGACGGCATGGTCAACGTCATGCTGGCGATCGTCATCATCGAGCTGCCCTTCATGGCCAGGCTCGTCTACACCGAGACATCCCTGATGCGGCAAAAGCCGTTCGTAACGGCGGCGCAGGTAAGCGGCAGCAGCACGCTCCAGATCATGTCCCGCGAGGTGCTGCCCAATGTGCTGGGCTCCCTGGTCGTCTACTCGACGACGATCGTGGGTGCCATGATCGTCATCGGGGCGGGGTTCAGCTTCCTCGGGATCGGAATCCAACCGCCCACGGCCGACTGGGGCATCATGACTGCCGACGGCACGCCGGTCCTCGACAGCTCGCCCCACATCTCGCTGCTGCCGGGTGTCGCGATTATCATCGTCGCCCTGGCGTTCGCCTGGATCGGCGACGGGCTACGGCTGGCCGTGGATCCGAGAAAACGCGTGTCCTGATCCGCCTTAAGCCGCGGGGATTCCTGGCAAACCGGTTCACAGTCCGATCGACGGCGTGCTTGACCCGCCGCGGGTGCAGGTTCAAAACGAGCAACGCGGCCGAACGGCCGTATGAGCGAACGATCCGAGCGGACCATGGCACGAGACCACCCCGACGAGGCTGCCGTTCCCGCCGTCACGGCGCCGGCGCCGGCGCCGGTAGTACGCGGACGCATCTACGGCAGCATCGCCGAGACCATCGGCTCGACGCCGCTGGTGCGCTTCAACCGCCTGCCTGTCGAGGCCGGATGCGGCGCCGAAATCGTCGGCAAGCTCGAGTTCTTCAATCCTCTCGCTTCGGTCAAGGACCGAATCGGTGTCTCCATGATCGAGGCGGCGGAGGCCGAAGGCAGGATCGACCCCGGCCGCTCGGTGCTGGTCGAGCCGACCTCGGGCAACACCGGCATCGCGCTCGCCTTCGTGGCGGCGGCGAAGGGCTACCGGCTCATCCTCACCATGCCCGAGAGCATGTCCATCGAGCGGCGGCGCATTCTGCTGTTCCTCGGAGCCGAGCTCGAACTCACCCCGGCCGCCAAGGGCATCCCCGGTGCTCTGGCGCGCGCCATCGAGCTCGTCGACGAGATCGAGGGCGCGGTGATGCTCCAGCAGTTCGAGAATCCGGCGAACCCGGCGATCCATCGCGTCACCACCGCTGAGGAGATCTGGCGCGACACCGGCGGCGTGTTGGACGCCATCGTCTGCGGCGTCGGCACCGGCGGCACGGTGACCGGCATCGGCCAGGCGCTGAAGCCGCGCCTGCCGGCGCTCAAGCTGATCGGGGTCGAGCCGGAGGCGAGCGCCGTTCTTTCCGGCGCGCCCGCGGGGCCGCACAAGATCCAGGGCATCGGCGCGGGCTTCGTGCCGGGCGTGCTCGACCGCTCGGTGATCGACGAGCTGATCCAGATCAGCGACGAGACCGCCTTCGAGATCGCCCGGCGGGTGGCGCGGCTGGAGGGCATTCCGGTGGGTATTTCGTCCGGCGCCGCCATCGCCGCAGCGCTCCAGGTCGGTGCGCGCGAGGAGATGACGGGCAAGCGCATCCTCGTCATCGTGCCCTCCTTCGCCGAGCGCTACCTCTCCACCGACCTCTTCGCGGGCCTCTAGGCAGCGGCCGGCAACGCGGACAACGCCATGTTCAACGAACGCCAGCTTGAGCGCTACGCCCGTCACATCCTGTTGCAGGAGGTGGGCGGGCTAGGCCAACAGAAGCTCCTGGACTCGAAGGTGCTCGTCGTGGGCGCGGGCGGCCTCGGCTCCCCGCTCATGCTCTATCTCGCGGCGGCGGGCGTCGGCACCATCGGCGTGGTCGACGACGATGCGGTGGCGCTCTCCAACTTGCAGCGGCAGATCGCCCACACCGAGGCCCGGATCGGCCTCCCCAAGACCGAAAGCGCGGCCGAGACGGTGGCGCGGATCAACCCGGATGTGTCGGTCGAATGTCACTCGGTTCGCCTCGACCCCGGCAATGCCATGGACCTGATCGGACGCTACGACCTGGTCGCGGACGGCAGCGATAATTTTGCGACGCGCTTCCTCATCAACGATGCCTGCTACCTGTCGCGCACGACCCTGGTCTCGGCCTCGATCCTCCGTTTCGATGGGCAGCTCGCGACCTTCAAGGCCCACCTAGGGGAAGATAACCCGTGTTATCGCTGCATCTTCCCCGAGGCGCCGCCGCCGGGTCTGATCCCCTCTTGTGCGGAAGGCGGCATTCTGGGCGCCGTGGCTGGCTCCATGGGCTCGCTACAGGCGACCGAGGTGCTGAAGGAGCTGCTGGGGATCGGCGAGAGCCTGTCGGGCAACCTGATCGTCTACGACGGGCTGGCCGCGATCTTCCGCAAGATCAAGGTCAAGCCCGATCCGGCTTGCGCGCTCTGCGGCGAGCGGCCCAGCATCGTCGATCTCTCCGGCCACGTGGGCGCCGACGCCGACCACTGCACCGCCTGAGCACAGACTACCCGTCTGCGCTCACCACTCGGATCATTTCGTCGCGTGCGAAGCGCGGCACCTCACCGCCTGACTCGAAGCTGACGCCGCACCCCGCTTCGGCGCGGGCGATGGGCGCGCAGGGAAAACCCTCCGCGGCGAGCGTCGCCAGTACTGACTCGGCGGTACCGGCGGGAAATGCTGCGAGCAGCGCGCCCGAGGCGAGCAACCCCCAGGGGTCGATCCCGAGCGCCTCCGAGAGGATGCGGCCCGGCTCGTACCAGAGCACGGCGTCGGCCGCGACCACGAGCCGGACGCCCGCCGTCTCCGCCATCTCGTAGAGCCCGGCCGAGAGACCGCCCTCGGTCGGGTCGTGCATGGCGCTCGCACCGAGCGTGGTGGCGCGCAATGCGGCGTCCACAACCGAAATGCCGGGATCGGTCAGTGCGCCGGCAGCCTCCGCGAGTGTCGCGGCGGCGACCTTGCCTTCGAGCTGCGCGCGCGCCTCCGCCGCAAGCACGGCAGCGCCCTCGACCGGCGCCGGGCCGATCTGCGCCACCACCTGCCCAGGCTCCAGCGCGGCTGTGCGGGTGAAGGCGCCATCCTCCCGGAGACCCATCATGTGGCCGACGACCACGGTGCGGCGGACCGCATCGGTGATCTCGACATGGCCCCCTACCAGCACGGCGTCCAGTGTCGCCAACGCCTCGTGCATCCGCCGGTAGAGCGCGCGCACCTCGGCCTCGGTGATCCCCGGCGGTAGCAGGACCGTCGCGGTGAACCAGCGCGGCTTGGCACCCGTGACCGCGATGTCGTTCGCGTTCACGAGCACCGCATGGGCGCCGACATCCTGCCCGGTCAGCGTCACGGGGTCGCTCGCGGCAATGAGAGCTCCGCCGCGCACGGCGATGACGCCGGCATCCTCGCCGACCGTCGGCGGCAGCAGAAGCTCGGGCGGCACAGGCCGCCCCGTCACCAACACCTCGGCGAGCAGTATCGGCGGCAGCTTGCCGACCTCGAGAACACTGTCGCTCATTCGCTCTGGCCTCGCACGTATAGCCGCCGCCGATGACGGCGGCGGCGGGTAAAGACGACCGGAGAGTGTACCACCGCCGCGCCCTCCGATGCTTGCCTGCGGCTCGGGATGGGCGCATTCTGGCATCGGCCCGCTGTGAGGCACGCGCGGAACCGGCGCGACTGAACTCCATACGCAGGCGCATCCCCCGGCAGGAGCCTCGGCCATGGCGTATCCCGATCCGCACTCGCGTTCCGCCGCGCTTGGCGCGAGAGCACGCGCTGTGTTCCCTGGCGGCGGCACGCGCGGCCTCACCCAGCTCGCGCCCTATCCGATCTACGCGCAAGAGGCGCACGGCTGCCGCATCACCGACGTGGACGGCGTGGAGCGGATCGACTTCATCAACAACTACACGGTCCAGCTCTTCGGCCACTCGCACCCGGCCATCGTCGAGGCGGTGTTGAAGCAGGCCGAGCGCTTCATGTCGCTCACGCTTGCGACTGAGAGCGAGATCGAGCTTGCCGAGGCGATCTGCGGCCGGGCGGCATCCTTGCAGCGCATCCGCTTCACCAACACCGGCACCGAGGCGGTGATGCACGCTATCAAGGGCGCGCGGGCCTACACCGGGCGGCCGAAGATCGCCAAGTGCGAAGGCGTGTACCACGGCGCCTACGACTATGCCGAGGCGAGCCTCGACCCCGACCCGCAGAGCTGGGGCACCGACCGGCCGCGCGCGGTCGGCTACGCGAAAGGCACGCCGGCCGGGCTGCTCCAGGATGCAGTGATCATCCCCTTCAACGACGTGGCCGGGAGCCGCGAGATCCTCGCCCGCCATGCGGGCGATCTGGCGGCCGTGCTGATCGACCTCGTGCCGGCCCGCTGCGGCGGCGCGCCGATGAGCCCCGCCTACATCGACATGCTGCACGAATTCCGCCGCGAGTCGGGTGCGCTCATCATCGATGACGAGGTGATTACCTTCCGCCTGCACGAGGGCGGTGCCCAGACACTCTACGGCCTGGAGCCCGACCTCACGACGCTCGGCAAGGTGATCGGCGGCGGCCTGCCCATCGGTGCGGTGGCCGGCACCGCCGACGCGATGGCGGTTTACGACAGCAGCACGGGCAAGGCCGCCTGCCCGCAATCGGGCACGTTCACGGCCAACCCTCTCTCCATGGCCGCCGGGGTTGCGGCGATGCGTATGTTCACGGCTGAGGCCGTCGAACGGCTGAACGCCCTTGGCGAGCGCGCGCGTGCCCGGCTGCGCGAGGCTTTCCGTATCGCCGGAGTTGAGGGGCAGATCACCGGCGAAGGCTCGCTCATCCTCCTCCATATGAGCGACGAGCCGCTCACCGATTACCGCGCCGTCTACCGCGCCGGGACGGAGGGACGTGCGCGCCGGCTCGAAGGGCTGTTCCGCGCGCTGCTCAACCACGGATTCGTGACCTCCGTGTCGGGCATGGCGTGCCTCTCCACCCCGATGGAAGAAGCGGAGATCGATCACCTGGCCGATGCCGTGCTGGCGAGCCTGCGCACAGTCGCGCGCGAGGCCGCCTGAGGGCGGCACGACCCGGCGGCCCTTCACCATGAATCGCCGCGTTCTCTGCCGTCTCACCGAGATTCCCGATCCGGGGTCCAAGGGCTTCGACTTCAGAGACGGCGACGACCTGCACTCGGTCTTCGTCGTGCGCGCCGGCGCCACACTGCGGGCCTACGAGAACACCTGCCCCCACACCAGAGGCCCCCTCGACTGGGTGCCGGACCAGTTCCTCACCCGCGAGAAGGACATGATCCTCTGCGCCACCCACGGCGCTCTCTTCCGAATCGAGGACGGGCACTGCCTCTCCGGCCCCTGCATCGGCGAGCACCTCCGGCAACTCCCGGTCTCGGTCGAGGGCGATTCGGTCGCCGTGGACCTCTAAGCGTATATAATCCCGCCGCGCCGAGACGGTCGGCCAATCCATCAGGGAGGCGTTGCGCCACGATGTCGGAGACTGAGCTGTTCCCCGTGCCCGAGGGCCTCGACCAATCGGCCCATTGCGACGACGCAACCTACCGCGCCTGGTATGCCCGCTCGATCGAGGACCCGGAGGGGTTCTGGGCCGAGCACGGGCAGCGGATCGACTGGATCAAACCCTATAGCAAGGTCAAGGACGTCTCCTACCAGGCCGACGACCTCCACGTCCGCTGGTTCGAGGACGGCACGCTCAACGCCAGCGCCAACTGCGTCGACCGCCACCTCGCGGGCCGCGGCGACCAGGTGGCGATCATCTGGGAGGGCGACGACCCGGCCGAGGACTCGACGCTTACCTACCGGGAACTTCACGAGGCGGTCTCGCGCTTCGCCAACGGCCTCCTCTCGCTCGGCGCGAAGAAAGGCGACCGCATCACGATCTACCTGCCCATGATCCCGGAGGCGGCCATCGCCATGCTGGCCTGCGCGCGGATCGGCGCCATCCACTCCGTGGTGTTCGGCGGCTTCTCGCCGGATTCGCTCGCGGGCCGCATTCAGGACTGCGATTCCTCGCTCATCATCACCGCCGACGAGGGCCTGCGCGGCGGCCGCGCGATCCCGCTCAAGGCCAACACAGACGCCGCGTTGGAGAACTGCCCGAGCATCCAGAAGTGCGTGGTGGTGAAGCGTACCGGCGGCGAGATCGGCTGGGTGGACGGCCGCGACGTCTGGTACCACGACCTCGTCGAAGGGGCGTCTGCCGACTGCCCGCCGGCGGAGATGGCGGCCGAAGACCCGCTCTTCATCCTCTACACCTCGGGCTCGACAGGGAAGCCAAAGGGCGTGCTGCATACGACCGGCGGCTACATGATCTATGCCTCCATGACCCACCAGTACGTTTTCGACTACCACGACGGCGAGACCTACTGGTGCACCGCCGATGTCGGCTGGGTCACCGGCCACAGCTACATCCTCTACGGGCCCCTCGCCAACGGGGCGACGACGCTGATGTTCGAGGGCGTGCCCAACTACCCGGACGCCTCGCGCCACTGGCAGGTGTGCGACAAGCACGGCGTCAACATCTACTACACCGCGCCCACCGCCATCCGCGCGCTCATGCGCGAGGGCGAGGGGCCGGTGGCGAAGACCTCGCGCGCCTCGCTCCGGCTGCTGGGCTCGGTGGGCGAGCCGATCAACCCCGAGGCCTGGCTCTGGTACCACCGGGTGGTGGGGGACGGACGCTGCCCCATCGTCGACACCTGGTGGCAGACCGAGACCGGCGGCATCCTCATCACGCCGCTGCCGGGTGCGACGGCGCTCAAACCGGGCTCGGCCACGCGCCCCTTCTTCGGCGTGCAGCCGCTCATCGTCGATCAGGAGGGGAACGAGCTCGAAGGCGCGTGCTCGGGCCTGCTCTGCCTCGCCGACTCCTGGCCGGGGCAGATGCGCACGGTCTATGGCGACCACAAGCGCTTCTTCGACACCTACTTCTCGCAGTATCCGGGCCGCTACTTCACCGGCGACGGCGCCCGGCGCGACGAGGACGGCTATTACTGGATCACCGGGCGCGTCGACGACGTGCTCAACGTCTCCGGCCACCGCATGGGGACGGCGGAGGTCGAAAGCGCGCTGGTGGCGCATCCGGCGGTCTCGGAATCGGCGGTGGTGGGCTACCCCCACGACATCAAGGGCCAGGGCATCTATGCCTATGTGACGCTGACCGTGGGCCGTGAGCCCAGCGAAGTCCTGCGCGGCGAGCTCATCCGATGGGTGCGGAAGGAGATCGGCCCCATCGCGACGCCCGACCTCATCCAGTGGGCGCCGGGGCTGCCCAAGACGCGCTCGGGCAAGATCATGCGCCGCATCCTGCGCAAGATCGCCGCCAACGAGCACGACGCGCTTGGCGACATCTCCACCCTCGCCGACCCCGCCGTGGTGGACGATCTGGTAGATAACCGGATGAACCGCGCGTGAGCGCCTCCCCTGTGCGCCCTTCACAGTTGCCGGCTGAGAGCGATGCCTGAACCGACGGACATCCACGCGCTGCTCGCGCGAGGCGGGCGCGACGACATTGCCATTGCGGCGCCGGAGCGTGAGCCGCTCACCTACAGGGGCTTGCGCGAGCAGGTCGGGCGGACGGGCGAGGCGCTCGCCCGCGCGGGCATCGGGCCGGGCGATAGGGTGGCGATCGTGCTCCCCAACGGGCCGGAGATGGCGGCGGCCTTCCTTGGCGCGGCCGCGCACGCCGCCGCGGCGCCGCTCAACCCCGACTACCGTGTGGACGAGTTCGCCTTCTACCTCGAAGACCTCGGCGCCAAGGCACTGATCCTGGAGGCCGGCGCGAAGAGCCCGGCGATCACGGCGGCGGCGCGCGTGGGCGTCCCGATCGTCGGCCTCACGCCCGAGCCCAGTGCGCGTGCCGGCTGCTTCAACCTCGACATCCCGTCCGGCACGGCCGCGCGCGACGATGGCGAGGCGGACGACGCTGCGCTGGTGCTCCACACCTCGGGCACCACGTCCCGGCCCAAGATCGTGCCGCTGACCGGCGCCAACCTCTGCGCGTCGGCGCGCAATATCGCCGAGTGGATCTCCCTCGGCCCCGGCGACCGCTGCCTCAACATCATGCCGCTCTTCCATATCCACGGGCTGATGGCGGGCGTGATGGCCTCGCTCCACGCGGGCGCCTGTGTGATCTGCACGCCGGGCTTCAACGCGCTCCGCGTCTTCGCGTGGCTCGACGGGATGACGCCCACCTGGCTCACCGCCGTGCCCACCATGCACCAGGCGATCCTCGCCCGCGCCCCGCGCAACAAGGAGATCATCGCGCGCCGCAGGCTGAGACTGCTGCGCTCGTCCTCCTCCTCGCTGCCGGCGCCGGTGATGGGCGAGCTCGAGGCGACATTCGACGCGCCGGTGCTCGAGTCCTATGGGATGACCGAGGCCTCCCACCAGATGACCAGCAACCCGATGCCGCCGGCGGAGCGCAGGCCCGGCGGAGTCGGGATCGCCGCAGGGCCCGAGGTCGCGATCATGGACGAGACCGGCACGTTGCAGGCGCCGGGCACCGAGGGCGAGGTGGTGATCCGAGGCCCGAACGTGACGCATGGCTACGAGAACAATCCGGAGGCCAACGCGGCGGCGTTCTCGGGCAGCTGGTTCCGCACCGGCGACCAGGGGGTGATCGATGGCGCGGGCTATCTCACGCTCACCGGCCGGCTCAAGGAGATTATCAACCGGGGCGGCGAGAAGATCGCGCCCCGCGAGGTGGACGACGTGCTGATGACCCACCCCGCCGTGGCCCAGGCGGTGGCCTTCGCCGTGCCGCACCCGAAGCTCGGCGAGGACGTGGCGGCGGTGATCGTGCTGCGCGAGGGCGCCGAGGCGGGCGAGCGGGAGCTCCGCGCCTTCGCAGCCGACTCCCTCGCCGATTTCAAGGTCCCGCGCACGATCCTCTTCCGCGACGAGATCCCCAAGGGAGCGACCGGCAAGCTCCAGCGCATCGGGCTCGCCGAGAAGCTGGGCATCACGACGTGAAGATTTGCATCGTCGGCGCCGGGGCCATCGGCGCCTATTTCGGGCTCGAGCTTGCGCAGGGCGGCGCGGAGGTCTCGCTGATCGCGCGCGGGCCGCATCTCGCGGCGATGCAGGCCGATGGCGTGCGCGTGCGCGCCGGCGGGGAGGAGCGCCGGGCGCAGATTCGCGCGACCGACGATCCGGCGGAGCTCGGGCCGCAGGACGCCGTCATCATCGCCCTCAAGGCCCATTCCGTGCCCGGCATCTGCGAGCGCCTGCAACCGCTGCTCGGGCCGGAGACGGCCGTGATCACGGCCTCCAACGGCATCCCCTGGTGGTATTTCCACAAGCTGGAGGGCCTCTACGAGGGCCGGCGTATCGCTTCCGTGGACCCCGACGGCGCCCAGTGGGATCTGATCGGGCCGGAACGCGCCATCGGCTGCGTCATCTTCGCGGCGGGCGAGATCGTCGAGCCCGGCGTCATCGAAGTCTCCGCTCATCTCAGCCAGAAGCGCCTGCCCTTCGGCGAGCCGGACGGGACGCGTAGCGAGCGCGTGCAGGCACTGAGCCGGGCCTTCATCGCTGCCGGCTTCAAGTCGCCGGTGCGGGGCGACATCCGCTCGGACATCTGGGTCAAGCTCTGGGGCAACCTCGCCTTCAACCCTGTGAGCGCGCTCACAGGGGCCACGCTTGAGGACATCGCGCGCGACAAGGGCACCCGCGCCGTGGTCCGCGCCATGATGGTGGAGGGGCAGGCGGTGGGCGAGGCGCTCGGCGCACGCTTCGCCATCGACGTGGACAAGCGCATCGAGGGCGCCGAGCAGGTAGGCGCGCACCGCACGTCAATGCTTCAGGACCTCATGCTGGGGCGGCCCATGGAGATCGAGGCCATGGTCGGCGCGGTCTGCGAACTCGGCCGCCTGGTGGGCGTGGCGACGCCCACCATCGAAATGATCTACGCCCTGGTGAAGCAGCGCGCGGTCGAGGCAGGGTGCATGCCGGGTTAGACCCCATCTCTCACCAGGGTCGCGGTCCGGTTCTGCGGTCCAACCCGAGCAGAACTTTTTGGGGGCGGGATTCGCCGGGATTAAGTGGGATAAGTGGGATTCCGTGGGACAGAGTCGCGCACGCTCGAAGGGTCGTGCGCGCGGAACAGGTTTGCACGCCCGGAGAGTCGTGCCTGCCGCGGTCCGCCTTCTTTCGCCCTGCATGCCGCAATGCTGGCGCCGGCGGCGCGCCCCGTGCACCTCACCATGGTCCGGGGTGTTGCGTGGGCTGGGCCGTCAGGCCCGGACGGCGCGACTGTGGCGAGAAGAGCCGCCCCGCTCAAATCCCCAGCGCGCAGCCGTCCTTGCGGGGGTCAGAGCCGCCGGAGAGGACGCCCGTGGCTCGGTCGATGGCGATGGCCTGGCCGCCGCCGTGGGGCGCATCTGCCCACGCGACCGCGTGGCCTAGGCCCGCGAGACGCTGGGCGGTCTCCTCGGCGATGGTGGTCTCCAGCGTTAGCACGCCGCCGAAGTGGAAGGCGCGGGGGCAGTCCAGCGCCGCCTGCGGGTCCATACCGTAGTCGATCACGTTTGTGAGGAAGTGGGCGTGGCCGCAAGGCTGGAAGTGCCCGCCCATCACGCCGAAGGGCATCACGGCGTTTTCGCCCTGCCCCACCATGCCGGGGATGATCGTGTGCATGGGCCGCTTGCCGCCGGCGATGCGGTTGGGGTGGTCCGGGTCGATGACGAAGCTCGCGCCCCGGTTCTGCAGCATCACGCCGGAAGACGTGCAGAGGCCCGAGCCGAAGGCTGCGAAGAGCGAGTTGATGAAGGAGATCGCGTTGCCCTCGCCATCCACAACCGTGAGGTAAATGGTATCGCCGTGGGCCGGGTAGCCGGGGGGAAGCTCCGCCGGCATGGCGCGCGCGGGGCTGATGTGGGCCCGCATGGCGTCGGCGTAGCCGGCCGAGAGCAGCCCCTCCACCGGCACGTCCACCGCGTCGGGGTCGGCGATCAGGGCCGCACGGTCGCGATAGCCGAGGCGCGTGGCTTCCGCCTCCAGGTGCAGGCGCTCTGCGCCCACCGGGTCGAGGCCGGCGAGGTCGAAGCCCTCAAGGATGTTGAGGATGAGCAGCGCGATGATCCCCTGCCCGTTGGGCGGGCACTCGTAGATGTCGAAGCCCCGGTAGTTCGTGCTGATGGGCTCCACCGCCTGCGGCTGGAAGGCGCCGAGGTCATCCGCTGTCATCAAGCTGCCGTGGTCCTGAAGGTGGGCCACGATGTCGTCGGCGATGGGGCCGCGATAGAATGCTTGGGCGCCCTCCTTCGCGATCAGGCGGAGCGTCTTCGCCAGCGCCGGCAGGCGATGGAGATCGCCGGCTCGGGGCGTCCGCCCGCCGGGCAGGTAGAAAGCGCGCGCGTTCTCGCAGGCGTGGAGCTTCTCCGCGGCGCTCGCCCAGTCGTGCGCGACCCGGCTATGGACGACGTATCCCGCCTCGGCATAGCGGATAGCGGGCTGCAGGACCTCGTCGAGGCCCTTGGTCCCGTGGTCCGCGAGCAGCCGCTCCCACGTGCCGACAGCGCCCGGCACGGTGACGGCGTGCGGGCTCTCGAAGTCGATGGCGTCGATGCCACGCTCCTGGAACCACTCGACGCTCGCCGCAGCCGGCGCCCGGCCTGAGCCGTTGATGGCGTAGGGCGGCACCCGGCCGCCGGGGGCATAGAGCGCGAAGCAGTCGCCGCCGATGCCGGTGGATTGCGGCTCGACCACGCCTTGCACGGCACAGGCCGCGACCGCCGCATCCACGGCGTTGCCGCCCGCGCGCAGCACCTCGATCGCGGTTCCCGTGGCCAGCGGATGCGAGGTCGCCGCCACGCCGCGCGTGCCGTGGACCATGGACCGCCCCGGACGCTGAAAATCCCGCATCGACCTCTCCTCCCGCCTGTGCGCCGCCGCGTTGCCGGCGTTGCCGGGGTTTTAGACCGTTTGCCGGCCGCACGAAATGGCCGGCCTAGCGACGACGAAAGCTTGCCTCCGCAGTCATCTTCCGCAGCCGGTCGGCTTGACGGTCCCGAACCTGAGGCATAGCCTTTCAAAAAAGAGTGCTCTGGGATGGGGGAGGCATGAAGGACATGTTCATGAAATCAACCGACAAATCGAGCCTTCGGGGATGGCTGAAGCGGTCATTCGCGATGGCAATTATCGCCGGAGCAGTTGCACTTGCCGCTCCGGCGCAGGCGAACGACACCATCAAGATCGGCTTCAGCATGGCGCTGACCGGCGGTCTTGCCGGTGCCGGCAAGGGTGCGCTCATCGCCATGCAGGTGTGGGCCGAGGACGTCAACGCCGCGGGCGGGCTGCTCGGCAAGCAGGTCGAGCTCATCTACTACGACGATCAAACCAACCCTGCGACCGTACCCGCGATCTACACGAAGCTGCTCGACATCGACGATGTCGACTTCGTTGTGTCCGGCTATGGCACGAATCTGATCGCGCCGGCGATGCCGATTGTCATGCAGCGGGATCTGGTTTTTCCGGCGCTGTTCGGCCTCGCGGTCAACGAAAAGTTCAACTATCCGAACTACTTCCAAATCATGCCGGCGGGACCGGAGCCGATGACGGACTGGTCCAAGGGATTTTTCGACGTTGCCATGGCGCAGGATCCGCCGCCGAAGACGATTGCGCTCATCGGCGCCGATGCCGAGTTCGCCCGCAATGCGGTGAATGGCGCGCGGACCAATGCGGAGAACCTGGGGCTCGAGATCGTCTATGACGAGTCCTATCCGCCGAAGACTCCGGACTACACGCCCATCGTCAATGCTATTCAGGCGCGCAATCCGGATATCGTCTACGTCGGCTCCTATCCGCCCGATTCTGTCGGGATGGTGAAGGCGGCCACCGAAGTCGGGCTCACGGCTAAGATGTTCGGCGGCGGCATGGTGGGGCTTCAGTTCGCCTCGATCATGAAGGCGCTCGGGCCGAAGCTGAACGGCATCGTGAACTACGATTTCTGGGTGCCGGAGCCCACGCTCAAGTTCGAGGGCGTCGAGGCCTTCCTCGCCAAATACCAGAAGGCGGCGGAGGGACAGGGCGTGGACCCGCTGGGCTACTATCTCCAGCCCTACGCCTACGCCTATCTGCAAATACTGGGGGATGCGATCGCCGCTACCGACAGCATGGATCACGCTGCCATCGGCGAATACATTCGCAACTCCGAGTTCGACACCGTCGTCGGCAAGGTGAGCTTCGCGCCGAACGGCGAGTGGGCGAAGACCCGCGTGCTGATGGTGCAGTACCAGGGGATCGCGGATAACGAGCTCGCGACCTTCACCAAGGCGGGAACGCGTGTCGTGCTCTATCCGGCGGAATGGAAGTCCGGGGACATCAACTACCCCTACGCCGAATAGCCCGCGCTCCCGAGAGGAGCCGAACAGCGACTGAAGATGGAAATGCCATCCCGCACTCGACGGGATGGCATTTCCTGTTCCCGGTAGGGCGAACCACCGTTGTTCTCCGTCGATCTTCTTCTGAACGCGTTGATAGCCGGCGTGCTGCTCGGCGGCTTTTATGCCGCGGTCAGCCTTGGGCTGACCGTCTCGTTCGGGCAGCTCAACATCGTCAATATCGCGCATCCGGCGTTCGTCATCTTAGGCTCCTATATCGCCTACAT
This sequence comes from Alphaproteobacteria bacterium, assembly GCA_965262755.1. Lineage (GTDB taxonomy): Bacteria > Pseudomonadota > Alphaproteobacteria > UBA828 > UBA828 > WTGU01. The sequence continues at coordinate 501,640 of OZ253557.1, forward strand.
GTGCAACGATCTTTGGGGGCTGGACCCAATTCTGGCGGGACTCATATTCATTCCGGTGTTCTTCCTGATCGGTGCCGGCGCTTATCGGCTTTACTACGAGAGTTTCGAGCGGAAGGACGACGAAGCGCTGCGCGGCCTCGCCTTCTTCTTCGGCGTCATGTTCATCATCGAGGTCGGGCTGATCATGGTCTACGGCGTGGATTTCCGCACGGTGCAGGCGTCCTACATCGGGCAAAGCTGGAAGGCCGGCGCGGTCGGAATGCCGACCCGCATGTTCGTGCCGTTTTGCGTCTCGATCGCGATGTTCACGGCCGTCTATCTCTACATGTCGCGCACCTTCAACGGCCGCGCCATCAAGGCCGTGGCGCAGGATCGCCTCGCGCTTCAGCTCATGGGCGCCGACCCGGTCAAGATCAAGCAGCTCGGCTTCGGCATCAGCATCGGGACCGCGGCGCTCGCCGGTGCGCTGCTGATCATCATCATCCCGGTCGAGCCGTCGGTCGGCCGGCTCTATATCGGCCAGGTGTTTGCGATCGCGGTGCTCGCCGGGCTCGGATCGATCCCCGGCACGCTGGTCGCTGGCGTCGTCCTCGGCGTCGCGGAGAGCCTGGTCTCGACGTTCTTCGGCCCCTCCTGGGCGCCCGCCGTGGCCTTCGGCATTCTGCTCGCGGCCCTCGCCTTCCGGCCGCAGGGGCTGTTCGGCCGATGAGAATGCCTGCGGTGAAGCTCTCCGCCTTCTGGATCTGCGCCGCAGCCGTCGCGCTGATAGGCGTCGCAGTGACGATCTTCGACGTGTTCGCCATCAACAAGTTCATCTTTTTCGCGGGCTATGTCGTCCTGCAATACGTGATTCTCGCGACCGCCTGGAACATTATGGGCGGCTACATGGGGTATGTGAATTTCGGCACCGCGGGGTTCTTTGCGGTGGGCGCATACAGCTCCGTCGTCCTCTACAACCTGTTCGAAGCGCCCTTGGCGCTGATGATCCCCTTCTCGGGCGTGGTCTGTGCGTTGCTCGGTCTCGCTATGGGTTACCTGACGCTGCGGCTGCGGGGTGTCTTCTTCGCCATCGCGACGCTCGCCATGGCCATCGTCCTCGAGACCTTGATGATTAACTGGGATTACGTGGGCGGTGCCACCGGCGCCTACATCCTCCGCTCGCGGGAAATGGCGCCGTTCGGCGACTACGTCGAGTACCTGTTCTTCGTGATGCTCCTGCTCGCGATTTTTGCGGTCGCGGTGGCGCGCTGGATCGAGCTGTCGAAGGCGGGGCGCGGCTTCTCGGCCATCCGCGACGATGAGATTGCCGCCGAATGCGCCGGTGTTCCGACCCTTCGGCTCAAGCTGATCGCGACGACGGTTTCCGGATTCCTGATGGGTGTCGCCGGCTCGCCGTTCGCGCTCTACGTGGGCTTTGTCGAGCCCTCGTCGGCGTTCAATCTCGTCTATGCGGTGAACGCCATTGCGATGCCGATGATCGGCGGCGCCACCACGTGGCTCGGCCCGCTGATCGGCGCGCTGCTGCTCGGCACCGTCCAGCAGGTCGCGACGGTGACAATCTCGTCCGAGCTCAATCTCCTGATCGTGGGCGTGGTGCTCGTATTCTTCGTCATCGTCGCGCCCGAAGGCATCGTCGGGCTGCTCCGAAAGTGGTGGAGGCCGCGCGATGACAAGTGACTCGCTGCTCGATGTGCGGACCGTCTCCAAGCGTTTCGGCGGCTTCACGGCGCTGGACAAGATCAGCATGGAGGTCCGGGCGGGCGAGCGATTCGGGATGATCGGCCCGAACGGCTCAGGCAAGACCACCATGATCAACTGTATCTCAGGCACGCTGGCGAACGACGGCGGCGAGATCGTCTTCAAGGGCGTAAGACTCGACGGCAAGAAGCCCCATCTACGCACGCGGCTGGGGATCGCGCGGTCGTTCCAGATTCCCAAGCCGTTCCGCTCGATGACGGTGCTGGAGAACCTCGGCGTCGCGCTCGAATTCGCGACCGGCACGAGCCGGGGCGAAGTCCGGGAACGCGGCATGGCGATTCTGGAGACGATCGGCCTTGCGGACCGCGCCGGCGCGAACGCAGGCGCGCTGACGCAAATCGACATGCGCAAGCTCGAACTCGCCCGCGCTATGGCAACCCAACCGGAATTGCTGATTTCCGACGAAGCGATGGCCGGCCTCTCGTCGACCGAGGTCGACGACATTCTCGACATTCTGTTCAAGCTGAATGAAGGCGGCATCACCATCATCATGATCGAGCACATCATGCGGGCGGTGATGCGATTCTCGACGCGGATCGTGGTGTTGGACGCAGGCCAAAAAATCGCGGAGGGCAAGCCCGACGAGATCGTAAACGACCCCGAGGTAGAGAGGGCCTATCTCGGTGAGTAGGATCGTCGTCGATAACGTCGAAGCCGGCTACGGCTCCGTGCGCGTGTTGCACGGCGTCTCGGTCTCCGTCGATCCCGGCGAGACGGTCGTCCTGCTCGGCACAAACGGCAACGGCAAGTCGACACTCATCAGTTGCATCATGGGGATCGTCTCTCCGTCCGCCGGGTCCATCACGTTCGAGACCGAGGACGGCGATCGGATCGAGCTTGTCGGGAAGACGCCTCAGCAGGTGGTCGAGCTCGGCATCTCGCTGGTACCGGAAGGCCGGCGACTGTTTCCCCAACTCACGGTGTCTGAAAACCTGATGCTCGGCGCCTATCGGAAATCGGCGCGGCAGCGGATCGGCGCCAATCTGGAGTTTGCGTTCGAAGCCTTCCCGGTTCTTGCCGAGCGCCGGCGCCAGCTCGCGGGCTCCATGTCGGGCGGCGAGCAGCAAATGCTGGCCATCGCCCGCGCGCTGATGTCGGAACCCCGCATCCTGCTCATCGACGAGCCCTCTGTCGGGCTGGCGCCGATCCTGGTGAGCCGCGTGATCGCCAAGATCAGGGAGCTGAAGGAGCGGCGCAATCTGACCGTGTTGATGGCCGAGCAGAACTTCAATCAGGCCATCAAGATCGCAGATCGAGGCTACATCATCGTTCACGGCGAAATTGCGTTCGCCGCCGCAACCGCCGCCGATCTGTCCGAAAACGAGATGGTCAAGCGATACTATCTCGGCGCCTGACGCGCGCTTCCGCCCGGGGCGCCTCCCGGCGCGATGGCCGGCGCGGCCGCGGCCTTTCACGAAATGTTGCGCAGCTCTGCCACCCGCCCGTATGGCAGGGACATGGTGCTTTTGTTAATGTCCGCCGATGGCTGTGGAACCGATCGCCATGCTTGAGATCGGAGCCGCCCCAGCCAATATCACGACAAGGGGCTGCGCGAGGCTATCGCGCTGAAAGCCGCCTGACGAGGACAGCAACGCAGGGGGTCGAGAACATGCGCTTGATAGGAGTGGCGGTCGCCGGCATGGCCGCAGGAGCGATCGCGCTCAGCGCCGTCGCCACGGCGCCGGCAGCGGCGGCGTCGGAACCGCAGCGGGTCACGGTGACCGGCGAGGTCATCGATTCCTGGTGCTATCTGAGCGAGATCATGTGGGCGGAGGGCTCGGCCCATCACCGCTGCGCGGTCTGGTGCGCGCGCGGCGGCGTGCCGGTGGGCATCCTCGGCGAGGACGAGGAGGTCTATATCGTGCTCATGATGGAGAACGATCCCAACGTGATCGGCAACAAGGCGGTGTTCCGCATCCAGACCAAGGAGGTCGTCGTCACCGGCGATCTCTACGAGCGCGACAGCGTCAAATATCTCGCCGTCAACGAGATCGTCGAAGACCACGGGATCGTGAACTACTCCCATGAAGACTTCGACATCCAGCCGGGAGGGCTCTGATCATGAGGGCCAATCGCACTCTCGTCCGCCTCGCCGCCGCGCTCGCGGTGGCAGGCTCCATGGCGGTCTCCGGCATCGCGGCTGCGGCCAACAGTTGGGGGCTGCCCGACGAAGTCGAGGCCCGCTTCGACGCCAAGGTGACCGACGTGCTCTGCGTGCTCGGCGGCGATTGCCCCGAGGACTGTGGCGCCGGCAATCGCCTGCTGGGCCTGCTGCAGGATGACGGCACGCTGGTGCTGCCGCTCAAGAACGCCGGCCCCTTCACCGGCCCGACGGTCGATCTCATCCCCTTCTGCAATCAGCGGGTGACGGTCGACGGCCTCTTCACGACCAACTACGGCGTCACCACCTTCGCGGTCCAGTTCGTGCGGCCCGAGGACGGCAAGTGGCGGGGCGCTAACGGGTTCGTCCGTCAATGGGCCGAGGAGCGCGGCCTGGAGGCGAAGGACAAGAAGGCGCGGCGCTGGATGCGCAACGACGAGACGATCCTCGAACTGATCGAGGAGCAGGGCGTGCTCGGCCTCAAGAGCGAGGGAATCACCCCTTAGCCCAGCCGGAAGAGCGGCGCGCGGAGCCCGTGCGCCGCCGGCACGCTGCAGATTGACCGCCGGAGCCGGCGCCGGGCGGCGCAACAGATGGGCCTGCGATGAGCCGGTTCCCGCTGGATTCATCCGGCCTCTGGCGCGAGGTGCGTATCGGACGGTCGGCAGCACCCGCCCCTGGGCTCTTCCTCGACCGTGACGGCTCGCTCATCGAGCTGGTTGACTATCTCAGCCGTGCCGACGAGGTCGTGCCGATCCCCGGCGCCTTCGAGAGCCTGGCTCAGGCTGCGCGCTGCGGCTATCGCGTGGTCATCGTCACCAATCAGTCGGGGATCGATCGCGGCTACTATGGGTGGGATGCGTTCGCCGCGGTCCAGGAGCGTGTGATCGCGCTCGCCCAAGCTGCCGGGGGACGAATTGACGCCGTGTATGCCTGCCCGGCCCTGCCGGGGAGCGGCGCCCCCTGCCGCAAGCCGGCGCCTGGCATGATCCTCGCTGCCGCCGCCGCTCTCGGGATCGACCTCGGCGCAAGCTGGATCGTTGGCGATTCGGCAAGCGATCTGGAGGCCGGCCGCCACGCCGGCCTCGCGCGGGGCTGGCTGGTACCCACCGGCTATGGCGCGCGCGACCGGGGCCGCGCTGCGGGCTTGGCGCACGGCGGCTTCCGCGTCACCATCGGGCGACCGATCGCTGCACTCGGCGCGGCGCTCGCCGCAGATCGGGCCTGACCGGCGGAGCGGACCTCATGACCTTCCCCGACAAAGGCTATTCGTCGATCGCGGACTACTGCGATGACTATCTCGCACGGCTGGCACGGGCCGGCGCCTCCATCGACCGCGCCGGGCTCGGCAAGACCTGCGACCTGCTCGATGCGGCGTTTGCCCGCAGCGCGTGGCTCTTCGTTTGCGGCAATGGCGGCTCGGCGGCGATCGCCAACCACCTGCTCTGCGACGTCGCCAAGGGGGTGCAGACCGACACCGGCGTGCTGCCCCGGGTGATGAGCCTGAGCGCGAACATGGAGATCGTTACGGCGATCGCCAACGACATCGCGTTCGAAGATTGCTTCGTCTACCAGCTCAGGACCGCATCCCGGCCCGGCGACGTGTTGATGACCATTTCGGCCTCGGGCGACTCGGAGAATATCGTTCGCGCGCTGGATTGGGCCGGAGCGAACGGGCTCGAGAGAATCGCACTAACGGGCTTCGACGGCGGCCGCGCGGCGGCGCTCGCCACCATCAACCTCCACGTCGACGGCGACAATTACGGCGTGATCGAGGACACCCACCAGTCGATCATGCACATGCTCTCGCAATACCTGCGCCAAGCGAAGATGCCGGACGCGCTCATCGCGGAGCGGAAGTTTTAGCCGACAAAGCGGATCGCCAACACGGCGGCGATCAGGATGACGAAGGCGCCCAAAGCCACCCAGCCCAGGTGCCGCTCGACGAAGGCGCGGGCGGGCGGGCCGAACTGCCAGAGAAGCGCCGCCACGATATAAAAGCGCAAGCCCCGCGCGACCAGCGAGGCGAGAATGAACACGCCGATGTCGAGCTTCCCGGCTCCGCTCGCGATGGTGATGAGCTTGTAGGGGAGCGGGGTGAAGCCGCCGGCGACGACGATCCAGGCACCCCATTCGTCCCGGTAGCGCTCGAAGATCGAGAGCTTCTCCTCATTGCCCCAGAGGTCGAGGAGCGGGCCGCCGAAGGCATCGAAGAGATAGTAGCCGATGGCGTAGCCGAAGAGGCCGCCGCCGACCGAGAAAAGCGTGCAGACACCCGCCAGCAGCCATGCCTTTGCGCGGCGCGCCAGGACCATGGGGATGAGCAGCAGGTCCGGCGGGATCGGGAAGAACGAGCTTTCCGCAAACGCGACGGCAGCGAGCGCCCAGACGGCATGGCGCTTGCCGGCAAGCGCGAGCGTCTTGTCATAGAGCCGGCGTAACACCGCAGTCCTCCGCTCGGCGCCCGGCGGCGGCCGGTTGACTGCCACCCACCCCGGCCCGATGATGCCGAAACCGCCCCGGACGGTCCCCCTTCATGCAGCCAAAACTCATCCTGTTTGCGGCCTCAGCCGGCATCGCCGCGCTCACCGTCTATCTTCTCATCTCCGGGCGGAACATCCTGATCCCGATCGCCATCGCCGTCATGGCCTGGTATCTGATCAACGCCATCGCCCGCGGGATCGGGCGGCTCAGGGTGCGCGGCGTTCGCCCGCCGCGCTGGGCGGCGCTCGCGCTCACCATCCTCGCCGTCATCGCCGCGGTCATGGCGCTGGCCGAGATGGTGAGCGGCAATTTTACCGCCGTCGTGGATGCGGTGCCCAGCTATCAGGCCAATCTCCAACGCCTCATCGGCGAGGTGGCCGCATTCGCCGGACTCCAGGACACGCCGAATCTGACCCAGCTGGTCGATCGAGTCGATTTCCGCGCCGTTGTCGGCCGGCTCGCCGCGACGCTGACCGGCATCGCCGGCGATGCCGGCCTCATCCTGGTCTACGTCCTCTTCCTCTTCATCGAGCAGGGCAGCTTCGACCGCAAGATGAAGGCGCTCTTTCCGGACGCGGACCGCGAGGCGCGGGTCCACAGCATCCTCAGCCACATGACGCGGGAGATTCAGAACTATCTCTGGATCAAGACCTTCACGAGCGCGCTGACGGCGGGCCTCAGCTATGCGGTGCTGGCCAGCATCGGCGTCGATTTCGCCGGTTTCTGGGTGGTCATCATCTTTCTGCTCAACTTCATCCCGACCATCGGCTCGCTGCTCGGCATCCTCTTTCCCGCGCTGCTGGCGCTCGTCCAGTTCGACACCGTCGTCCCCTTCCTCATCGTCACGCCGAGCCTCGCCGTGATCCAGGTCTTCGTGGGCAATGTCCTGGAGCCGATGTTGATGGGCTCCTCGCTCAACATCAGCCCCTTCGCGACCCTGGTCTCGCTCGCCGTATGGGGCTCGATCTGGGGTATACCGGGGATGTTCCTGTGCGTGCCGATCACCGTGATCGCCATGATCGTCTTCGCCCACTTCCCACGCACGCGGCCCATCTCCATCATGCTCTCCACCGACGGCCGAGTCGCCTGGGGAGAGAGCGAGCCGCGCCCGCCCCCGCCGCCCGGAGGGGGAGCATGAACGATACCAGAGACGCCACGACGGCGGTCGATGCCGGAAGGCTGCGCGCGGCGGTCGCCGCGATCTTCCAAGCTGCCGGCTGCGACGAGGCCGAGGGCGCGCGCATCGCCCGCTACCTGGTCGAGTCCAACCTCACCGGGCACGACAGCCACGGCGTCATCCGCGTGCCGCGCTATGTCCACTGGCTCGACACCGGCGCCGTCTACGCCGGCCGCAGCGTCAAGACGGTGATGGACGCGGGCGCGGTCGCGGTGCTGGACGGTGACCATGGCTTCGGCCAGACCATCGGCGAGCAGGCGATGACGCTTGCGGTCGAGAAGGCGCGCGAGTTCGGCGTCGCCGTGGTGGGCTTGCGCAACTCAGGCCACCTGGGTCGCATCGGCGACTGGGCCGAGCTTGCGGCCACGCAAGGGCTGATCTCGATCCACTTCGTCAACACCAGCGGGCTCGGCATGCTGGTGGCGCCCTTCGGCGGCACCGAGCGGCGCATGTCCACCAATCCCATCAGCATCGGCGTGCCGATGCCGGAAGGGCCGCCCCTCGTGCTCGACTGCGCGACATCGATCGTGGCCGAGGGCAAGGTGCTGGTCGCGCTCAACGGCGGCAAGCCGTTGCCGGACGGCGCCCTGATCGAGCGGGATGGCCGGCTGACCACTGACCCCAATGCAATCTACGGCGCCGTGGACGGCACCCAACCCCACGACCAGCGCACGGGATCGGCTGCAGTGCGGGCAATGGGCGAGCACAAGGGGTCTGGCATCAGCATCATGTGCGAGCTGCTCGCCGGCGCACTGACCGGCGGCGGCTGCGGCCGGGCGGGCCACACGACGCTGGAGAACAACATGCTCTCCATTCTGCTCGACCCGGCGCGCTTCGGGACCGAGGCGCTGCTGTGGCCCGAGATCGATCGCTATATCGAATTCGTGCGGAGCGCGCGGACGGCGCCGGGGCACGAGAAGATCCTCCTCCCCGGCGAGCCGGAGGAGGAGATGCGCGCACTCAGGCGGGCAAGCGGGGTCCCGCTGCCTCGCAAGGTGCGGGCGAGCCTAGCGCTCACGGCGAACTCACTCGGCCTCGCCGACGCGGCGGCGGTGTTCAAGCCGGAGGGGGGCGCGTAGGCGGCCCAAGCTTGGACGTATGAAGAGGCCGCCTACCAGACGCTGCTGTAGCGGCCGCCGTCGATCACCAGGTTCTGGCCGGTGATGTAGCCGGCCCGCGCGCTGCAGAGGAACGCGCAGGCCGCGCCGAACTCGGCGGGATCGCCGAAACGCTGCGCCGGAACCGAAGCCATCTGCTGTTCGGTGAACTTGTCGAGGTCGGCACCCATCGCCTTGGCGCCGGACGCAATGTTGCTGCGCAGCCGCGCGGTGTCGAAATAGCCGGGCAGGAGATTGTTGATCGTCACATTGTTGGCTGCGACGGTGGGCGCAATACCGGCGACAAAGGCGGTGAGGCCCGCGCGCGCACCGCTGGAGAGGTCGAGGCCGGGGACCGGCATCTTCACCGAGATCGAGGTGATGTTAACGATCCGCCCGAAGCCGCGCGCGGCCATGCCGTCCACCACACGGCCGATCATCTCCACCGGCGCCGCCATGTTCATCACCACGCCCTGCAGGAGTGCGCTGCGGTCGATCGCGCGGAAGTCCCGGCGCGGCGGGCCGCCATTGTTGTTGACGAGGATGTCCGGCTCCGGGCAGGCGTCGATCATCGCGGCCTGGACGGCCGGCTCGCTGATGTCGCCGGCCACGGCCTCAACGGCTGTGCCGGTCTCTTCGCGAATTGCCTGCGCCGTTTCCTCAAGCGCTTTTGCATCGCGCGCGTTGATTACGAGATCGACCCCGTTCCGCGCGAGCGAGAGCGCACTGGCGCGGCCGAGGCCGCGGCTCGCGGCGCACACCACGGCACGCCGCCCCTTGATACCGAGATCCATGGCTCCATATCCCTTGGCTGCGGCCGCATCCTGACGCCCCTCGGGCCACCCGTGCAAGGCTAGAGGACACCTCGGACATGCATCACAACACTGCGCTCAAGGTGCGAACCGGTGCTTGATTCGCCGCGCCAAAGGTGTTAGCACTCACGTATAGCGAGTGCTAACACTCGCTCTCAGACTATCATTTGGACGAAATCGGAGGAAGCAATGAACTTTCGACCTCTGCAAGACAGAGTCGTTGTGCGCCGGATTGGCGAGGAAGCCAAGACCGCCGGCGGTATCATCATTCCCGACACGGCCCAGGAAAAGCCGCAGGAAGGCGAGATCGTGGCCGTGGGCCCCGGCGTGCGCGCCGACGACGGCACCGTGCATCCGCTGGATGTGAAGCCGGGCGACCGCGTGCTCTTCGGCAAGTGGTCCGGCAACGAGGTCAAGCTCGACGGTGACGAGCTCCTCTTCATGAAGGAGAGCGACATCATGGCCATCGTCGAGACCGGCAAGAAATCCAAGAAGGCCGCGTAGGCGGGCCGCTCGCAGTCAGGAAGGAAAAGAAGACATGGCAGCCAAGGAAGTACGCTTTTCCGCAGACGCGCGGACCCGCCTCTTGAAGGGCGTGGACACGCTGGCCAACGCGGTCGGCGTGACGCTCGGCCCCAAGGGGCGCAACGTGGTGCTCGACAAGTCGTTCGGCGCGCCCCGCATCACCAAGGACGGCGTGACGGTCGCCAAGGAGATCGAGCTCGCCGACAAGTTCGAGAACATGGGCGCGCAGATGGTGCGCGAGGTCGCGAGCAAGACCAATGACGAGGCCGGCGACGGCACCACCACGGCGACGGTGCTGGCACAGGCGATCGTGCGCGAGGGCTCCAAGGCGGTCGCCGCCGGCATGAACCCGATGGACCTCAAGCGCGGCATCGACCTTGCGGTGCGCGCGGTGGTGGCCGAGATCGGCAAGCGCTCCAAGCGGGTGCAGACCGACGAGGAGATCGCCCAGGTCGGCTCCATCTCGGCCAACAACCGGCGCTCGGTCGGCGACATGATCGCCGAGGCGATGCAGAAGGTCGGCAAGGAGGGCGTGATCACGGTCGAGGAGGCCAAGGGCCTCGACACCGAGCTCGACGTGGTCGAGGGCATGCAGTTCGACCGCGGCTACCAGTCGCCCTACTTCGTCACCAACGCCGACAAGATGACCTGCGAGCTGGAGGATCCCTACATTCTTCTCCACGAGAAGAAGCTCTCCAACATGCAGGGCATGATCCCGCTCCTCGAAGCGGTGGTGCAGTCGTCGCGTCCGCTGCTCATCATCGCGGAAGAGGTCGAGGGCGAGGCGCTGGCGACGCTGGTCGTCAACAAGCTGCGCGGCGGCCTCAAGGTCTCGGCGGTGAAGGCGCCGGGCTTCGGCGATCGCCGCAAGGCCATGCTCGAGGACATCGCCATCCTGACCGGCGGCGACGTGATCAGCGAGGACCTCGGGATCAAGATCGAGAACGTCACGCTCGACATGCTCGGCACCGCCAAGCGGGTCTCGATCACCAAGGAGGAGTCCACCATCGTCGGCGGCGCCGGCAAGAAGGGGGACATCAGCGGACGGTGCAACCAGATCCGCGCCCAGATCGAGGAGACCACCTCCGACTATGACCGCGAGAAGCTGCAGGAGCGGCTGGCGAAGCTCGCCGGCGGCGTCGCGGTGATCAAGGTCGGCGGAGCCACCGAGATCGAGGTGAAGGAGAGCAAGGACATGGTCGAGGACGCGCTCAACTCCACCCGCGCTGCGGTGGAGGAAGGTATCGTCGCCGGCGGCGGCGTGGCGCTCCTCTATGCCGGCCGTGCCCTGGACAAGGTCCAGGGTGAGAACGACGACCAGAACGTCGGCGTCGGCATCGTGCGCCGGTCGCTCAAGGCTCCGGCGCGCCTGATCGTGGAGAATGCCGGCGAGGACGGCTCGTTCGTGATCGGCAAGCTCCTGGAGCAGAAAAGCGCGACCCACGGATTCGATGCCCAGGACGGCAAATATGTCGACATGGTGAAGGCGGGCATCATCGACCCGGCGAAGGTGGTGCGCACGGCGCTTCAGGACGCGGCATCGGTCGCGGGCCTGCTGGTTACCACCGAGGCCATGGTCGCCGAGATACCCGAGAAGAAGAACGACGCAGCCGGCCACGGCGGCGGTATGCCGGACATGGGTGGCATGGGCATGTAGCCCAAGCGTCCGGTCGACGACACGGGGCGGGCCTTCGGGCCCGCCCCTTTTCGTTTGCAGCGGCCGGGGCCACGGGATATGTGCAACCCGCACCGGCGCAGCAGAGCCGCATAGCCGGCAGCGCACTCGACCGGGGAGGACCCATGAGCGCCGATATCGGAGCCTTGTTCGATCAGCGGGATTCGCTCGAGATCGCAGCCTTGGTGAAGGCGGGCGAGGTGAGCGCGAGCGAACTCGCCGAGGAGGCGATGCGCCGCATCGAGGCGCTGAACCCGACACTGAACGCAGTCTCCATCCCGCTCTTCGACTATGGCCGCAAGGCCGCCGCCGACCCGGCGCTGCCCGACGGCCCCTTCAAGGGGGTGCCTTTCCTGCTCAAGGATCTCGGCACGCTCTGGGAGGGTATCCCTCTCGTCAACAGCTGCCGCTATTTCAAGGACTTCGTTTGCCCCGCCGACATGACCTACACGCGGCGGATCAAGGAGGCCGGCTTCGTGCTGCTCGGCCGCAGCAACGCGCCCGAGTTGGGCTGGTGCCTGGCGACCGAACCCACTCTCTTCGGCCGCGCCAACAACCCCTGGAACCCGGAGCGCACGCCGGGCGGCTCCAGCGGCGGCGCGGCAGCGGCGCTGGCGTCGCGCATGGTGCCATTCGTGGATGCGAGCGACGGCGCGGGCTCGACGCGGGTGCCGGCCTCCCACTGCGGGCTGGTCGGGCTCAAGCCCTCGCGGGGCCGGGTCACGCTCGACCCTTTCCCCGACTACTGGTACGGCGGCGCGAGCTTCCTCACCGTGACCCACACGGTGCGCGAGACCGCCGCCTATCTTGACGCGGTCGGCGGCCGGGTGACGGGCGATGTCTACTACACGGATATGCCGGAGACCCCCTATCTCGACGAGGTGGGGCGCGACCCCGGCACGCTCCGAATCGGTGTCACCACAGCCTCGCCGGCCGGGCTCCCCATCCACGACGAGGTGGTGCAGGCGGTGCGCGACGCTGCGGCGCTCTGCGAAAGCCTCGGCCATCAGGTGGAAGAACGCCCGCTCACCCTGGACTGGGAACGGTTCTGGGGCGCCTATACGCGGATGACTGCCGCTGAGACGGCCTCAGGCTTAGAGGACTCGGAAGCGCTGATCGGCCGCCCGGTGACCGAGGACGACGTGGCGCCGCTGATCTGGGGGATCATCCAGAAGGGCAAGGCCATCGACGGGCCGCAGCACTACCGCGACGTGAACGAGCTCAAGCTGATGAGCCGCGAGCTGATCGTGAGCCTTGCGGATTGCGACGTCCACCTCATGCCGGTCATCGGCCATCCCGCCCGACCGCACGGCCACTATCCGATGACCGGCGGCGACATCGAGCACTACAACGCCGAGCTCATGGGACCGGATGCCGTGTTCACGGCGCCCTTCAACGCTTGCGGACTGCCCGGCATGTCGCTGCCGCTGCACATGACGGCAGACGGTCTGCCGGTGGGCGTGCAACTCGTGGGCCGTGAGCGCGACGAGCGCACGCTCTTCCGCCTCGCCGGCCAGCTGGAGGCGGCAAGGCCCTGGAAGGACCGCCGCCCTCCAATTCTCGCCGGCTAAACGAGATCGATAGACACAACCCACCGACGGGGAGGCTCCCATGACCTCAGTCTTCGCCAATGACGCTTTCGCCGGGCAGACAGTCCTGGTCACCGGTGCCACCTCCGGGATCGGCGAGGGCACCGCCAAGGCCTTCGCCGCTCACGGCGCCAACGTTATGCTCAACGGGCGCGATGCGGCGCGCGGCGGCGCGGTGCTGGATGCGATCGCGAGCGATGGCGGCAGCGCCGCCCTCAGCCTCGGCGACGTGGCGGACTCCGCTTACTGCGACCGGCTGGTAGACGAGACGGTGGAGCGCTTCGGCCGGCTCGACGTGCTCTTCAACAATGCCGGCATCTGTCTCCACGGGCCGATCGACGAGACTTCGGACGACGACTGGCACCGGCTGATCGGCATCAACGTGAGCGGCAGTTTCTATATGGCGCGCGCCGCCGTGCGGCAAATGAAGGCGCAGGGTGCGGGCGGCGCGATCGTGAACATGTCGTCGGAATGCGGGCTGATCGCCTATGAGCGCCTGCCCGCCTACAGCGCGACCAAGGGCGCCATCGCCATGCTGACCAAGTGCATGGCGATCGACCACGCGCGCGACGGCATTCGCGTCAACGCGGTCTGCCCCGGCGACATCGACACACCGATGACCGACCAGGGCTGGGCGCACCTCGACCTCACGTCCGAGGAGATCCGCGAGAAGCTCAAGGAGCACATTCCGCTCGGCAAGGTGGGCCAGCCGCCCGATATCGCCCACGCGGTGATGTACCTCGCCTCCGACGCCGCCCGGTTCGTCACCGGCATCCTGCTCCCGATCGACGGCGGCACGACTGCACGGTAACGAACGTCAGGGCGCCGCCAGTAGGTAGCCTCCGGCCGCGACCATGGCGACGCCGCCTGCGCGCGCAACCCATTCCCCCTTGGGCGCGAGCTTCTCGGCGACGACGAAGACCGTGATCGCCGCCACCCAGGCGAGGTTCATCACCCCGCCGACGAAGAGAAGTCCCATCACGAAGCCGCAGCAGCCGAGGCAGAATGCGCCGTGGCCGAGCCCCATGCGGAAGGCACCCACGCGACCGGGCCGCCAGTGCCCCATGATAAAGGCCATGGGCGAGCGGCAATGCTTGAGGCACGCGTACTTGAGCGGCGTCCACTGATAGACACCGGCGGCGACGAACAGGATGCCGCCGAGGATCGTGCTGGTGGCCACCATCGTCGGCGAGAGCAGCGCCGCGTTCTGCAGCCCCCACTGCATCGCGGTCGCGGCCACGCTGAACCCCGCCCAGACCGCCACATAGCCGAGCGCGAAGAGGGTGGTCGCTGTGAATGCGCGGCCGGTGCCCTTGGAGCGGTCCACGCGGGCGAAGATGAGGATCATCGGCGCCGCGCTTGGCACCATCATCGCCACCATCATCACCCCCCACATGGCCCACATGAGCAGGCCGTGGGTGAGGCTCCAAGCCTCTATCCGCATCATGACGCCACCGTCGGCCGCCATGTCGCCACCCATATCGAGGGCCATGTCGATGAGGTAGAGCCAGGCGAGCGCGGCTGCGACGACGAGGCCGGCCAGCACCACCAGCCGGTCGCGTCGCGCGATCCCCTCGATCATGGGCGTTGCAGCCGCGCCCTCAGTCGCATTTTGCGGTGAGGCCGCCGTCCACCACCAGATCGGCCGCGGTCACGTAGCCGGCATCGTCGGACGCCAGATAGAGAGCCGCATGGGCCACGTCCCAGCCGGAGCCCATGCGGCCCATGGGCACCTGCGCGTGGCGCTTCGACACCAGCGCGTCGAGGTCATCGCCGCCGTACTGGGCGGCGAGCCTCGCCTCCACCAGCGGCGTGTGCATGAGGCCGACGGAGATCGAATTGCAGCGCACGCCGCGCGCCGCGTACTGCACGCCGACCGCCTTGGTGAACTGCACCAGCCCGGCCTTCGCCGCCGCATAGGCCGCGTGGTGGTTGCCGATGAAGCGGAGACCGGCGACCGACGAGATGTTGACGATGGCGCCCGCGCCCTGCGCTTCCATCACCGGCAGCGCGCACTTCGTGGTGAGGAAGGCGCTGGTGAGGTTGAATTCGAGCTGGGCGGCCCAGTCCGCCTCGCTCAGCTCGACCGGGCCGCCGGGCACCGAGCCGCCCACATTGTTGACGAGCACATGCAACCCGCCCCAATGCTCGCAGATCGCGGCTATCACCCGCTCGATCTGGCCGCTGTCGGTCACGTCGGCGGTTTCGACGGCGCAGGCGCCGCCCTCGCTCTCGATGATCTGCCGCGTCGCCTCGGCGGCGGCCGTGTCGCGGTCGAGCGCGACGACGCTCGCGCCTTCGCGGGCGAAGAGCGTAGCGGTGGCGCGGCCGTTGCCCCAACCGGGGCCGACCGAGCCCGCGCCCGTGATCAACGCGACCTTACCGTCGAGACGCCCTGTCATGCCGCTACTCTACCACCCGCAGCCTGCCGGCGCAGGCGGACCCTGTGGCGGCATACGGATTGCCGGGCCAGTGGCACAGGGTCTCGTGCGGTTCGGGATGCCCCGGCGGGACCTCACCTCTGTCGGTTTACACGACGGCTTACGAGTCCACGGTCTCCGCGACGAATTCGTGCAGGGCGGTCTTCGCGACGTCCCTGACGACCCTAGGAGCGTGCGCCGTAGAAAAATCCGCGCGGCGAAGTTGGTATTGGATGGGGTGTGGGTGGATTGGCGTCAGGGGGCAGTATGATGCGACACGCCAGTTGCGTTTGGGAACTGCCCGATGCCGACCACGTATCGTCCCTACCAGCCGGAGCAGCCCTTGCTTCTGCCGCCGGACTTGCAGGAGTGGGTTCCCCCAGGGCACCTGGCTCATCACGTCAGCGATGTGGTCGATGCACTGGACTTGACGGCGTTCTATGCGCCCTACGAGGGGGACGGTCGACGCAACGCCCCCTACGAGCCGTCGATGATGGTCAAGGTGCTGATCTATGCCTACGCGACGGGCACATTCTCCTCGCGTGCGGTGGCGAGAAAGCTGGAGGAGGATGTAGCGTTTCGGATGCTCGCGGCGGGCAACTTCCCGCAACATCGCACGGTATGTGAGTTCCGCCGCCGACATCTGGCGGAGTTCAGCGAGCTGTTTGTGGGGGTGGTGCAGGTGGCGCGCGAGATGGGACTGGCGCGGTTCGGCAAGCTCTCGGTCGACGGGACGAAGGTGCGAGCGAACGCGAGCAAGCGCAAGGCGATGAGCTATGAGCGGATGGGCAAAGAGGCGGCTCGCTTGCAGGCGGAGATCGAGGCGCTGCTGACGAAGGCGGGGATGGTGGACGCCGAAGAAGACGATCGTTGGGGCGAGGATTTCCGGGGCGACGAGTTGCCCGAGGAGTTGCAACGCAGGGAGAAGCGCCTGGCGGCGATCCAGGCAGCCAAAGCGCGTTTGGAGGCGGCGCAACGCGGGCGCGACGCTGAGCGCGGGCGCGAGCCTGGGCAGGACCGCAATCCCCGGGGCGGGCGGCCCTACAAGCGGGCCTACGGCGAGCCCGCGCCGAAGGCGCAGAGCAATTTCACCGATCCCGAGAGCCAGATCATGAAGACCAGCAGCGAGGGATTCCAGCAGTGCTACAACGCGCAGATGGCGGTCGATGGGGAGCACCAGATCATCGTCGCGACTCAGGTGGGGCCACAGGCCAGCGACCAGGGTCAGCTGGTGGGGATGCTCGACGAGATCAACGAGACGTTTGGGGTCGAGCCTGCGGTGGTACTGGCCGATGCGGGCTACTGCAACGAGCCGGATCTGTTGGAGCTGGAAGATCGCGGCATCGACGCGCACGTAGCGCTGGGGCGTGAAGGCAAGTCCCAGGTGGCGGTCGACCCGGCCCGGCTCCCTGCCACGCACCGCATGGGTGAGAAACTGGCGCGCCCCGCGGGCAAAGCCCGGTACGCGCAACGCAAGTGGCTCTCGGAGGCGCCGAACGGGTGGATCAAGGAGGTGCTCGGATTCCGACGATTCAGCCTGCGAGGCTTGGCGAAGGTGCGCGGCGAGTGGGACCTCGTGTGCTTGGCGTTGAACATCAAGCGGATGGGGACGGTGGCCACGTGCTGAGGCAGGTGCTGGCCTGCCAACGCACTTGCTCCGGGGCGCGCAGTGCCCATCGACCGCGTATGAAACGCGAATCTCTTCCGTTCCGGCCTTCCGGTCTGGGATTTCCATCCCAGAGTCGGGCGGGCCAGATGTCCACACTCGGGCCAAAATCCCGCCTCTCCGGCGGCCGCGCGCCAATCGCCCAGCATCAAAACTTCTACGGCGCACGCTCCTAGCCTGCCTTGGCAGAGCGATCCTTCTTTGTCGACTTGCGATTCCGTTTCCGCCCCTTCGTGGCGGCACCGGAGGTTCCGAACATCGTCTGCCGGAAGGTGTCGTCGATTGCGACCGCCGCGATGAGTGTCACCCCGATGAGCACCTGCTGCAGAAACTGCGATGTATCGGTGACGACGAGCCCGTTACGCAGCACGCCGACGAAGAAGAGGCCGGCGACAACCCCCGAGATGCGACCGATTCCACCCGCAAAAGCCACGCCGCCGAGAAGCACGACGGTGAGTGCGTTGATCTCGAGACCCTGACCCGTAATCGGCGTCGCAGCGGCAAGTTTGGAGGAGAGCATCAGGCCGGCGAGCGCTGAGGCAATACCGACCTGGACGAACATCAGGAACTGCACCCGCTGGACAGGCACGCCCATGAGGAAGGCCACCCGCCGGTTGCCGCCCACGGCCTTGAGCCGCCGGCCGTAAGGCAGCCGCTCAAGCACGAGAACCCCGTAAATGATCGCCGCGGCCAGGATGAAAATTTCGAGCGGTATGCCTCCCAGCCGGATCAGGCCGAGGTCGATGAAGGCGTCGGGTAGGCCCGCCACGGTGCGTCCGCCAGTGACGTAGAGCGCTAGCCCGCCCCATACGGAGAGCGCGCCCAGCGTCACCACGATCGAGTTAAGCCGCAGATAGCTCACGAGAATGCCGTTGATTGTGCCGGCGGCAAGCCCGACTCCCAACCCCGCCGCCGCGCCGCCCAGGGTCGAGCCGGTATCGCGCATGATGAGCGCACCAATAATGCCCGCTAAGCTCGCAATCGAGCCGACCGACAGGTCGACCGCGCCGCAGATGACCAGCAGCGCAAGCGGGATCGACACGACGCCGAGCGCAGAGACTGCTTCCCCGATGTTGCGCGCGTTCGCGAGCGACAGGAAATGCTCGTTCGCGAAGTTGAAGAAGACGATCAGAATTACGAGACCGACCAGTGTCCCGTTCCTGGCGAGCGCAAACTGGACTTTCCTGGCGAGCTCCATCGTAGTCATTTCACAGTACCCGAGATGATCTCGCGCACCCTCATGCCGCGCGCCGGATGAGGGCCTCAAGAAGGCGCTCGCTCCAACCGTCGCTTCGCTCGGACGTCTGCCAGGACGTGCCCTCACACACGAAAGCGCGGTCACAGGGGAGCTCGATCTCGTCGGATTCCGAGGACGCGACCAGCACCGTCGTACCTTCGCTCGTCAGCCGCCGCAATGCGATCGCGATGTCGACCCGGGCGCCGACATCGACGCCCTGGGTGGGTTGGGAAAGCAGCAGCACCTTCGGCTTGCGGCCGAAGAGCCAGCGGCCGACGACGAGCTTCTGGCGATTGCCGCCGCTCAACGCCACGATCGGCTCATCCATGTGACCGGCCTCGACGTTGAGAGCCTCCTCCGCGCGGGCATAGATCCTTGCCGCCTTGGCGTGAGAGAAGGCAAGAAATCTGGTGTGATAGCGCATCCACGGCAAGACGAGGTTGTCGAGCGCGGACATGTGGGCAAGCAGGCCGTCGCGCTCGCGGTTGGCGCTGACGTAGTACACACCCCGCCGGATTGCACCGCGCGGCGAATGCGGCGCGTAGCGCCGGCTCTCGAGTTCGGCATCGACGTGCTCGCCAAGGCCGTAAAGAGCCTCTAGGAGCGTGCGCCGTAGAAAAATCCGCGCGGCGAAGTTGGTATTGGATGGGGTGTGGGTGGATTGGCGTCAGGGGGCAGTATGATGCGACACGCCAGTTGCGTTTGGGAACTGCCCGATGCCGACCACGTATCGTCCCTACCAGCCGGAGCAGCCCTTGCTTCTGCCGCCGGACTTGCAGGAGTGGGTTCCCCCAGGGCACCTGGCTCATCACGTCAGCGATGTGGTCGATGCACTGGACTTGACGGCGTTCTATGCGCCCTACGAGGGGGACGGTCGACGCAACGCCCCCTACGAGCCGTCGATGATGGTCAAGGTGCTGATCTATGCCTACGCGACGGGCACATTCTCCTCGCGTGCGGTGGCGAGAAAGCTGGAGGAGGATGTAGCGTTTCGGATGCTCGCGGCGGGCAACTTCCCGCAACATCGCACGGTATGTGAGTTCCGCCGCCGACATCTGGCGGAGTTCAGCGAGCTGTTTGTGGGGGTGGTGCAGGTGGCGCGCGAGATGGGACTGGCGCGGTTCGGCAAGCTCTCGGTCGACGGGACGAAGGTGCGAGCGAACGCGAGCAAGCGCAAGGCGATGAGCTATGAGCGGATGGGCAAAGAGGCGGCTCGCTTGCAGGCGGAGATCGAGGCGCTGCTGACGAAGGCGGGGATGGTGGACGCCGAAGAAGACGATCGTTGGGGCGAGGATTTCCGGGGCGACGA
This sequence comes from Alphaproteobacteria bacterium, assembly GCA_965262755.1. Classification (GTDB taxonomy): domain Bacteria; phylum Pseudomonadota; class Alphaproteobacteria; order UBA828; family UBA828; genus WTGU01. The sequence continues at coordinate 521,490 of OZ253557.1, forward strand.
GTTGCCCGAGGAGTTGCAACGCAGGGAGAAGCGCCTGGCGGCGATCCAGGCAGCCAAAGCGCGTTTGGAGGCGGCGCAACGCGGGCGCGACGCTGAGCGCGGGCGCGAGCCTGGGCAGGACCGCAATCCCCGGGGCGGGCGGCCCTACAAGCGGGCCTACGGCGAGCCCGCGCCGAAGGCGCAGAGCAATTTCACCGATCCCGAGAGCCAGATCATGAAGACCAGCAGCGAGGGATTCCAGCAGTGCTACAACGCGCAGATGGCGGTCGATGGGGAGCACCAGATCATCGTCGCGACTCAGGTGGGGCCACAGGCCAGCGACCAGGGTCAGCTGGTGGGGATGCTCGACGAGATCAACGAGACGTTTGGGGTCGAGCCTGCGGTGGTACTGGCCGATGCGGGCTACTGCAACGAGCCGGATCTGTTGGAGCTGGAAGATCGCGGCATCGACGCGCACGTAGCGCTGGGGCGTGAAGGCAAGTCCCAGGTGGCGGTCGACCCGGCCCGGCTCCCTGCCACGCACCGCATGGGTGAGAAACTGGCGCGCCCCGCGGGCAAAGCCCGGTACGCGCAACGCAAGTGGCTCTCGGAGGCGCCGAACGGGTGGATCAAGGAGGTGCTCGGATTCCGACGATTCAGCCTGCGAGGCTTGGCGAAGGTGCGCGGCGAGTGGGACCTCGTGTGCTTGGCGTTGAACATCAAGCGGATGGGGACGGTGGCCACGTGCTGAGGCAGGTGCTGGCCTGCCAACGCACTTGCTCCGGGGCGCGCAGTGCCCATCGACCGCGTATGAAACGCGAATCTCTTCCGTTCCGGCCTTCCGGTCTGGGATTTCCATCCCAGAGTCGGGCGGGCCAGATGTCCACACTCGGGCCAAAATCCCGCCTCTCCGGCGGCCGCGCGCCAATCGCCCAGCATCAAAACTTCTACGGCGCACGCTCCTAGGAACGTAAGCTGCGGGCCGGCGGCCATCCCAAACAGGCCGACGATCTCACCCCGCTGGAAGTGGAAGCGCTGTCCGTGGGTCCACTCGACGCTCAGCACCGTCCCCTCAGGCGCGCCGTCGACATGAACATGCTCGATCGCCTGCACCTCGGGCACGAGCGCAGCCGAAAGCTCGGCAATGCCGAAGCCCGCGGCTGGCCGATCGAGCACGACGTGACCGCCGCGCAGGACGACGAGTCGCGTGCAGACCGCAAGGATGTCGCGCAGGCGGTGCGAGACGTAGACGATGCCATGGCCCTCCGAGGCGAGCCGGCGCAGGAGATCGTGCAGGCGGTCGGCTTCGTGCTGGCCGAGCGCGCCGGTCGGCTCGTCGAGCAGCAGCACGTGCAGATGCGTGGAGAGCGCGCGTGCCAGGTCCACGATCTGCTTCTCGCCGAAGGCTAGCGCGGAAACCGGCTGATCGACATTCAGCGTCGATCCCAGAAGCGCCAGCGCCTCCCGCGCGATGCGCCGTCGCTTTCGGGGGGAAAGCCCTTCGTCCGGCCGGCCGAGCGTGATGTTGTCTGCGACCGAAAGGATGTCCGAGAGCGCGGGTTCCTGGTGGATCACCTTGATGCCCGCCCGCTCCATGTCGTGCGGGTTGCCGCGCAGCGGCACGGGCTGCCCCTCCACCTCCATCGTGCCGCGCTGCGGACGGAGCGCCCCGGTGGCAACGTTCACGAGTGTCGACTTTCCGGCCCCGTTGTGCCCCAGCAACCCGACGATCTCGCCCGGGCGAATCTCGAATGCCACATCGGCGAGCGCCACATTGCCGCCAAAGGCGACGTGCACATTGGCCATATGGAGGAGCGGCGCCCCCGTCACCGTTTCAGTCTCGGCGGCGACGGGAGCGCCCGTTGTTGGCCCCATGGGTCGGCGGCGAATACGTCCGCTCGACGAAGCGAGGCGCGGTCAGTGCCTCACGTTGCCGACGTAGAAGTTCTTCGCGGTCTCCGGCGTGACGAGTTCCGGATAGACGAAGACGTCCTCGAGCGGTTGGCCTTCCGCCGCTGCCACGAGGAAGTTCTCATTCACAGTGGCGAGGGTCTCGCTACGGAAAGCGAAGGCCATCCGATAGATGCTGTTCGGCAGCTGGATCAGGTCGAGGTCTTCGTTGGTCACGTCCATGCCGGCGAGGAAGTAGCTCGGATCGTCGTTCGCCACGCCTGCATCGGTCAACGCCACGAGCGAAATCTACTCGGCCTTCTTCGTCGACGAAGAGGGCACGATGTCGAGCTTCCGGGCGCTTTTCGAGGTGATCGGGGAGCGCGGGCTGTTCTGCTCGCTCTACGCCGACCGGGCCAGCCACTACTGGCACACGCCCGAGGCCGGCGGCAAGGTGGACAGGGACAATCCGACCCAGGTGGGGCGCGCGCTTCAGCGCCTCGGCATCGAGCTGATCGCGGCCTATTCGCCCGAAGCCAGGGGGCGGTCCGAGCGCATGTTCGGCACCTTGCAGAAGCGCCTGCCCCAGGAACTCCGGCTCGCCGGCATCACCGGGATCGACGAGGCCAACCGCTTCCTCAAGGAGGTCTATCTGCCCCAACACAACGCCCACTTCGCCACCCCGGCCGAGGCCCAAGGCTCAGCCTTCGTCCCCTTCGCCGGCGCGCTCGACGATATCCTCTGCGTCCAGGAGGAGCGCACCGTCGCTAACGACAACACCGTGCGCTACAAGCGCAGGTTCCTGCAGCTCCCCGCCGACCGCCATCGCCGCCACTACGTCAAGGCCACGGTCCGGGTGCACGAGTATCCCGACGGCACGCTCGCCGTCTTCCACGGGCCCCGATGCCTGGCGCGATACCAAACCGACGGCGAGCCCATCGACACCCCAACCCGGCAGGCCGCGTGATCCGCTTCGACGCGACCGGCCGAAGCCCTGTGGACAAGTGGACAGCCGCTCCGCGCCTGACCACTTCCCCACAGGGCCAGCCACAACAACAGAAGCGGTCAACTCATATGGTACATAAACCGGTCAACTCAAATTGTTCTCGACAGATTGACAAGCGGGCCGGCTTACCCCGAAGCGGTCGGCGCTACGCCGGTCTAATCGGAGCAAATCTGCGGCCTTCGATCGAACCAAGGCCGCTCCCGCTCGATCTGACCGGCGAGCCGAAGCAGCGTGGCTTCGTCGCCGATACGCCCCATGAACTGAATGCCGATCGGCACACCTTGTGCGTTCCAGTGCACCGGTACCGTTATCGCTGGCTGCCCGGTCCAGTTCGCGACCACGGTAAAGGGGATATCCTCGAGCATGATCTGGCGCCAGTACTCCTCGTATGGGGTCGTCGCCACGTTCTGGCGGCCGACCTTGGGCGTGGTGATCACCCGGTTCGGCGTCAGCACGACGTCATACGGTTCGCTTATTGCGAGCATGTCCGCGCTCAGCCGGCGATAGGCGGCAATGTCCTGGGCATGTTGCAAGCCGGATATGCTCTCAGCCTCGGCTGCCGAGCTGCGGACGAAGGTCGAGAACTCGTCCTCCGCAGGCTCGCGTCCATATTCCTTCCGCGCGAAGTCGTAGACCATGGCGTGCAGGATCGTCACGAAGCGCCGTTCAAGCTCGGCCATGGCGCCAAAATCGTAGTCGAATCCCGTCTCCTCGACATCATGCCCCAATGACTCGCAGAGCGTTGCCGCCGCCTCGACGGCCGCCACACAAGCGGTATCGAGCGGCAGCTCGCTTGGCGACCTGGTGGCATAGCCGATCCGAAGTCTTTCCGGGTCTCTCGCGGCCTCTTCCACATAGGGCCGCTCCGGCTTCGGGAGGCGGTATTGATTGGCGGGCGTGTAGTCGGCGATGACATCGATATAGGCCGCGGTGTCGCGCACGCTGAGTGACACGCAGCCGACAACGCCGCCGCCATAGAGCACGTCCGGATAGGCCGGCATGAAGGTGGTGCGCCCGCGCGAGACCTTGAGACCGACGAGCGCGCAATCGCCCGCCGGAAAACGGATTGACCCTGCACCGTCGGCCGCGCTCGCGATCGGCAGGACGCGCGCGGCCACCGCGCTCGCCGAGCCGCCGCTGGATCCGCCCGGCGTGCGATCCGGATGCCAGGGATTGCGCGTGTCACCGAAGAGCGGAGACTCGGTCTGCGAACCCCAGCCGCATTCGGGTGCCGTGGTCTTGGCCACCAGCAGGAAGCCCGCCGCCTTCGCGCTCGTCACGGACCCCATGTCGAAGGTCGACACGTAGTTCTTGAACATCCTGCAGCATTGGGTCGCGACCGTGCCTTCATAGTCCATGAAGCTGTCCTTGAGGAGGTAAGGCACGCCCATGAACGGTCCCACTGGGATGTCACCTCTGGCGAGCGATCTTCCCAGCTCATAGCATCTCACCGAGATGAAATTGAGTTCCGGATTGACGGTCTCGATTCTCTCGATCGCCGCTTCCATCACCTCGGCGGCGGATACCTCACGATCGCGAATGAGCTGGGCCAGGCCGAGCGCATCGTAATTCCCGAACTCGCCTGCGATCGCCATTGGCGTCTCCTGTGCGCCCCGCGGCTTTGACGTCCGTGGATGGGCGCGTCGGTGTTGTCATTCTGTTTGTGAAGTATCGCCAGCGGTTACGCGAGTTCGCAACCATCGAGATCGACCTTCACTCTCGCTGTCGGTCTAATCTCTTCGCGACTTTCTTCGTTATCTCCCTTGGGTTGTGTTCGCGGACCCCATCCGTTCTCCCATGAAGGCCACCACCTCGGTATGGTTCGGCTGAGGCGCGATGGCTCCGACGCCGGTGGCGGTTAGCGCGCCTACCGCATTCGCGTACCGCCCTGCCTCGGCGGGCCCTGTGTCGCGGAGCAGGGACAGGACGAACCCGGCACTGAACGCATCGCCCGCCCCGGTGGCATCGACCGCGTCGATCTCCCAGGCCGGAACATGGCAACGGTCCCCGGCATTGCTCTTGATGAGACAGCCATTGGCGCCGAGCTTCGCCACCGCGAGCCGGGGCCGCGCGTCCACGATGCGATCGAGAACGGTTTCGAGAGGCGTGTCGCCAAACAGATGAGCGGAATCTTCCTCGCTCACGAACACGATGTCGGCAAGCGATAGGGCCGCCGTGAAATTGCAGCGCAGGGTCTCAGGGTCCCCGAGTGCCGGGCGCACGTTGGCATCGTAGCTGACCATGGTATCGGCCTCCCGCGCGATCTCCATCGCCACCCCAATTGCCTCCGCGCACGAGGGTGAGATCGCTTGGGAGATGCCACTCGCGTGCAGGACGCGCGCGCTCGCCACGTAGTCCGGATCGATATCCGTTCCTGCGAGATGGCTCGCCGCCGAGCCACGACGCACATAGTCGAACCGGTGTTTCCGCTCCTCCGAATAGGTGACGAAATAGAGGCCGGTGTGGTGATCCTCGTCGGGTATTACGTGGCGTGCGTCGACGCCGTGCGTCTCCAGCATCGCGACGAAGGCGCGGCCGAACGCATCCTGCCCGACCCGCGTGACATAGCCGCACGCGCCGCCGAGGCGCGCGGCCGCGAGCACGAAGTTGGCCGTGTCCCCACCCCAGCCGCAGCGGAAACGATCGATATCGCCCAGCCGGCCGGCCGATTCGGCGGCCATTTCCACAAGCGGCTCTCCGATGGCGATCAGGTCAGGCAAGCGGCACCTCCACGATCGGCTACTCAACACCAGTCTCCGGTATCGCAGGTACCGGAGGGCGGCACGATCAAAACGGGATTCATGGTGAGCGAATCCGCCGTCCGGTCAACGGTGGAGAGATCATATGCCGGTGGAGGCACATCTGCCGAAAGGCGCGCTCGCATGATAGGGTGCGCGCGCCAAAAGGCGGGCGTGCAGCGCGGGAAAGGGCCGGGGCATGAGGGATCAGGCGCGGGTGGTGGTGATCGGCGGCGGCATCGTCGGCTGCAGCGTGCTCTACCATCTGGCGAAGCTCGGCTGGTCCGACGTCATGCTGGTCGAGAAGACCGAGCTCACCGCAGGCTCCACCTGGCACGCGGCCGGGCTGCTGCCGCTCTTCAACATGAGCTACAGCGTCGGCCAGCTGCACAAGTACTCGATCGACCTCTATCAGCAGCTCGAGGAAGAGACCGGGCAGGCGGTGAGCTTTCACCGCACCGGCAACCTCCGCCTCGCCACCAACCAGGAGCGGATGGACGAGTACCGCAACTATTGCGGCACCGCGAACACCATCGGCGTCCCCTTCGAGCTGATCGGCCCCAACGAGATCGGCGACCTCTGGCCGCTCTGCAACCTGGAGGGGCTGGTAGGCGCCCTCTTCCACCCCCACGATGGCCATGTCGCGCCGGTGGACGTGACCCAGGCATTGGCGAAGGGAGCACGCGACAGGGGCGCGGAGATCAACCGCAACACCGAGGTCACCGGCATCGAGCGGACCCGTGCGGGCGAGTGGCTGGTGAAGACTACGCGGGGCGACATCACCTGCGAGACGGTGGTGACGGCCACGGGCTCGTGGGCGCGGCAGGTGGGCGCCATGGTGGGCCTCGACCTGCCGATGATCCCGGTCGAGCACCAGTACATCGTCACCGACACGATCCCGGAGCTGGAAGAGCGCAAGGAGCAGGGCCTCCCCGAGATGCCCGTGCTGCGGGAAAGCGATGCCTCCTACTACATGCGCGAGGAACGCCAGGGCCTCATCCTCGGGCCTTACGAGAAGGGCGCACCGGCCTGGGCGGTGGATGGCGTGCCAGAGGGCTTCGGCCAAGAGCTTCTGCCGCCGGATATCGAGCGGCTGGAGCCCCACATCGAGGCGGCGATCAACCGGGTGCCGATGTTCGGCCGCGCCGGCATCAAGGACTGCGTCAACGGCCCGATCCCCTACACGCCGGACGGCAACCCCCTCATCGGGCCGGCATACGGTCTCCCCAACTTCTGGCTGGCGGAGGGCTTCAGCTTCGGCATCACCGCTGCGGGCGGCGCCGGCTGGCAGCTTGCAGGCTGGATCGCCGAGGGCGAGCCCTCCATCGACATGCTGGCGGTGGACCCCCGCCGCTTCGGGGTTTACGCCAACAAGCACTACACCAAGGCCAAGAACGAGGAGGCCTACGCCCACGTCTTCATCGTCCACTACCCGGATGAGGAGCGCCCGGCGGCGCGGCCCGCCAAGACCAGCCCCTGCCACGATAAGCTTGCGGCGCGCGGCGCCGTCTGGGGCCAGCGCTACGGCTGGGAGCGGCCCAACTGGTTCGCGCCCGAGGGCGTCGAACCCCGCGACGACTGGAGCTTCCGCCGTACCAACTATTTCGAGCCCGTTGGCGCAGAGTGCCGGGCCGTGCGCGAACGCGCCGGCCTGATCGACATCACCAGCTTCTCCAAGTTCCGGGTTTCCGGGCCGCAGGCGGAGGCGGCGCTCGACCGCGTGCTCGCCAACCGGCTGCCGAAGGCTGCGGGCCGCATCAAGCTCGCCCATGCGCTCACTGAGAACGGCGGCGTGCGCTCCGAGTTCACGGTGCTGCGCGAGGGACCTGAGTCGTTCTACCTGGTGAGCTCAGGCGCGGCCGAGCGCTACGACCACGATTTCTTGCTGCGCCACGTCTCCGGCGACGGTGCGACCATCGAGAACATCACGACCGCCCACGGCGTCCTGGTATTGGCGGGGCCGCACTCGCGCGACATCCTGGCGGCGGTGACCGACGCCGACCTCTCCAACGAGGCATTCCCCTGGCTCACGGCGCAGCCCATCTCCATCGGCGTCGCGCCCACGGTTGCGATGCGGGTCAACTTCGTGGGCGAGCTGGGCTGGGAGCTGCACCACCCGATCGAGTATCAGAACCGCATCTTCGACGCCCTGGTAGAGGCCGGGGAGCAACACGGGCTCGCCATGTGCGGCATGCGGGCGATGGATTCGCTCAGGATCGAAAAATCCTACCGCATGTGGGGGCAGGACCTGACCATCGAGTACTCGGCCTTCGAAGCCGGCCTGGACCGCTTCATCGCGCTGGAGAAGGGCGATTTCGTCGGCCGCGAGGCGCTGATCGCACAGCGCGAGGCCGGCGTCCCGCAGGACTTCGTTACCCTCGAAGTGGAGGCCGGCGACGCCGACCCCTGGGGCAACGAGCCGATCTACTATGGCGACACCATGATCGGCCGTGCGACTTCCGGGGCCTTCGGCCACACGGTGGGCTGGAGCCTTGCGTTGGGCTACGTCGTGCGCGAGCACGCGGTGCGCGGCCGCAGGCTCGCCGTCGAGATCCTGGGCGAGCGGAGGCCTGCGCGGATCATCCCCGGCTCGCCGGTCGACCCCTCCAACGAACGGCTCCGCGCCTAGACCGCACGCAGCGCGCGCGACACACAGTATCGAGGAGACACCATGGCACTGGCCGAGCGTGACATCACTGTCGAGGGGCACCGGGTTCATCTCTGGGAAGGAGGCGAAGGCTTTCCCATCCTGATGCTGCACGGCTCCGGCCCCGGCGCCGGCACCATCGGCAATTGGCGCCTGGTGCTGGAGCCGCTGGCGGCACGCTATCGGATCACGGCCACCGATCTGATCGGCTTCGGCGCCTCCGGGCGGAAAGAGCAGGAGCCCTATTTCGACCTGCCGCTCTGGCGACGCCAAGCCCAGGCAGTGCTCGACCTGCTGCCGGCCGGCAATGTGGGCGTGATCGGCCATTCGCTCTCGGCCAGCCTTGCGCTGGGTCTCGCGATGGACAATCCCCGCGTCACCAGGGTGATGACCACCGGGGCCATGGGCGCGCCCGCGCGTGCAAACCGCGAGACCGAGATCTGCTGGCGCTTCCCCGAGACCCGCGAAGAGCTGCGGGAGGCGGCGGAGATCCTGGTCCACGACCCGTCCGTCATCACCGACGCCTTCCTCGACGCGCGCATGGCGATCCTCCACGACGGCGAGTACGGCCCCTACTTCCGCAGCATGTTCGCGGGCGACAAGCAGCGCTATATCGACGAAGCGGTGCTCCCGCCCGATCGGTTGTCGTCGCTCGCCTGCCAGGTGATGATGCTCCACGGTCGCGACGACCGGCCCTTCCCCTGCGAGGAGAACACGCGCGTGCTCGCTCGCCATATTCGGAAGGCCGACACGTTCGTGATCGCCGCGTGCGGCCATTCGCCGGCGCTCGAACATCCTGATAAGCTGCTGGCTGCGGCGCAGATGCTGTTCGGCTGACGCCGAACGAGTGCGGCCTGGGCGCCACGGAGTTCTAGATCCGATCGGCGCGGGCCTGAGCGTGCCGATATGACGATGGAGCGGGCGATGCGTAGACATATTCGATGCGGTCAGCTGTTCACCGGGCTCGATGACGGTGCGGAACGCGATCAGACGGTGGTGACCGAAGGCGAGCGGATCGCCTACGTGGGGCCGAGCGCGGGCGCGCCCGTGGTGGCGGCGGAGGACGAGGTGGTCGACCACTCCGGCCAATTCGTGATGCCCGGTCTGATCGACGTCCACGTCCACCTCTCCTACGGCAATGCCAAGACCGAGGAGGACATCGACCTCTACGCACCGGTCGAGTTCCGCGCGTTGCGCGGGCTCGAGGCGGCGCAGCGGGTGCTCGCCGCGGGCTTCACCTCGATGGCTGACCCGACCACGAGCGGGCGCGTCACGCCCTCGATCCGCGACGCTATCGACGCAGGCCTCTTCACAGGCCCCCGCATCACCTGCTCCGGGCGCCAAATCACCAACCGGCAGGGGCTTTCCGACTGGTATCCCAGTTGGATCGGCGTGCCCGAGACCTCCATCGGCGTGCTCGCCCGCGATGCCGCCGAGGGGATCGCGGAGATCCGCACCATGGTCAAGGACGGTGTGGACTTCATCAAGATCGCCATGGACGGCGATTCGATGAACCCGATGACCAGCGTCCTTGTTGCCGGCTACAACCAGGAAGAGACCACGGCGATGGTCGCGGAGGCGCACCGGCTCGGCAAGAAGGTGGTGGTGCACGCGCGTGGCGCCGAGGCCGTGCTCTATTCCGCCCGTGCCGGCGTCGACGTGATCCTGCATGCCGCCTGGATGGACGACGAGGGCCTGGAGGCGGTGGTCGAGAACGGCTGCATGATCTGCCCGACCTTCAGCCTGGTGGTGAACGACATCGACTTCACCCGGCCGGGCGATGGCTGCTATCCGGGCTTCCCGGATGCGCACAAGCGCGAGATCGAGGCTGCCCAGCGCTCCCTCGTGAAGGCGCGGGATGCGGGTGTGACCTTCCTCTCCGGCACCGATTCCGGCTTCGCGGTGACGCCCTACGGCGAGTGGCACGCCCGCGAGCTCGAGCACATGGTGACCTACCTCGGCATCTCGTCGGCCGAGGCGCTGCGCTGCGCCACGGTCAACAACAGCACCTTCGTGCGTGAGGAAGGCCAGGTGGGCGCGCTGGAGCAGGGCCGGCTCGCCGATATCCTGATCTTCGACGGGGACCCGCTGGCCGATATCACCCAGCTTCAGGACCGCAGCCGCATCCGCGAGATCATCCTCGGCGGCGAGACCGTGAACCTCGCCATCAACCCGAAGGCGCAGCGTCTCCGCTCCGAGTTCTCCTACGAGATGTGGCACCAGGTCTACACGCAGGAGCGGATCACCGAGATCGGCATGAACCGCCCGATTCCGGCCGAGGCCGCCGAGTAGTATCCGCAGGGCGACACCGGGCGGCGCGTCGGCGCCTTCCGGCGGGCCACCCCTTTGCCTTGAACCTTCCGATCTGAAACGGGGAGCGAGCCGCCATGCCCGTCATCAACCGCATTGCCGCGATCCACGACGATATGACCGCGTGGCGGCGCGATATCCACGCCCATCCGGAACTGGGTTTCGAGGAGGAGCGCACCGCAGCCGTCGTGGCCCAAAAACTCGAATCCTTCGGCATAGCGGTGCATCGCGGGTTGGCGAAGACCGGCGTGGTGGGCGTCCTGGAAGGTGCGCCAGGCGAGGGCGCCATCGCGCTCCGCGCCGACATGGACGCGCTGCCGATCCTCGAAGGGAACCACGTCGCCCACCGCTCGACCAACGACGGCGCCATGCACGCCTGCGGCCATGACGGGCACACGACGATGCTGTTGGGGGCGGCGCGATACCTGGCCGAGACCCGCAACTTTGCCGGCACGGTCTATTTCGTCTTCCAGCCCGCCGAGGAAGGCCTGGGCGGTGGCGAGGCCATGGTGAAGGAAGGGCTGTTCGAGCGCTTCCCGGCCGAGGCCGTCTACGGCATGCACAACTGGCCGGGCATGCCGCCGGGGGAGATCGCCGTCCGCACCGGGCCGATGATGGCGGCGTGCGATGAGTTCGAGATCACGGTGGAGGGCACCGGCGCTCACGGCGCCATGCCCCACCTCGGCCTCGATCCCGTGGTGGCATCGGCGCAGATCGTCACCGGCCTACAGTCGATCGTGGCGCGCAACGTCGACCCGCTGGAGTCGGGCGTTGTCAGCGTGACGATGATCCACGGTGGCGACGCCTTCAACGTGATCCCGCAATCGGTCGAGCTCGCGGGCACCGTCCGTACCTTCAAGCCTGAGGTGCGCGGGACCATCGCCGCCGGCATCCAACGGATTGCGGAGAGCACGGCAGCCGCGTTCGGTGCCAAGGCCACGGTCAAGGTGGAGGGGCGCTTCCCCGCGACGGTCAACACCGGAGACGAGACCGACCGTGCCGAGGCCGCCGCCCAGGCCGTGGTAGGCGCGGAGCGCGTGCACCGAGACGTCGCGCCCTGCATGGGCTCCGAGGACTTCGCCTACATGCTCCAGGCCCGGCCCGGCAGCTATATCTGGATCGGTAACGGCTTAGGCCCCGGCGGCTGCTTCCTCCACAACCCGGGCTACGACTTCAACGACGAGATCCTCCCCATCGGCGCGAGCTACTGGGCCACCCTGGTCGAGAGGGAGCTCGCGGCGGACCGCTGAGCGACCGCGGAGACCATCGCCGGGACCACACGGGCTTGATGGCATGAACGACACGATGGAAACGCGTTGGACGGCATGGGGCACCGAGGCAGCGCGGCGCCAACTCACTGCCGACGGCTTCTGCCACGTGCCGGGCGTGCTCGACCCCGCGGTACTGCACGCGACAGTGAAGGCGGCGAGCGACGCGCTGGGAGCCATCGGCGCGGATCACCGCGCGCAGTGGCGCTCGCAGGGGAGCCTCGTCCCCGTCGCGGACCACCCATCTTTTGCGGCGCTCATCGCTCATCCCGGCTTCCAGGAGATGTTTGGGCGGCTTGGCCTTCACGGCACGCGCTTCTCCTCCGGCTACGTCATCAGCAAGCCGCCGGGCGGGCCGGCGCTCTTCTGGCATCAGGACTGGTGGGGCTGGCAACATCCGATTTCGCGCGAAGACCGCATCGCCCAGGTCGCGCTCTTCCTCTACATGACCGACACGACGCGGGAGAACGGCTGCCTCAGGCTGATCCCCGGCTCCCACCGCAGGCCGCATCCGCTGCATGACCTCGTCGATGCCCACGACCCGACGCTCGCGGAGGTGAGAAACCCGGACGATGCCGCGTTCGCCTCGCATCCGGACGAGGTCGACGTGCCGGTGACGGCGGGCGATGTCGTCGTGGTCGATGCCCGGCTGATCCACGGCGCCCATCCCAATCGCTCCGACAAAGAACGCACCAACATCACGCTCTGGTGGCACCCGGACTACGAGGGGCTGCCGGCGTCGCTCCGGGCCCGCATCTGGCAAGTTTACGAGCGGAAGGGATCGGATACGGACATTGCCGCCGACCGCACGCTCCGACCCAACACCTGGCCCGAGCCCTATCGCAGCCAGGCTTTTCCCTTCGTCGTCACCGATCCGGGTCCCGTTGCGCCTGAACCCTGGTTCCGCACGCCCGCGTTCTAGGCCGCATTTCTCACCAGTTCGCGGCCCGCGTGGAGTGGCATACTCCTTGCGCCACAGCGGGCGCCGCCGCTGAGTTGCCCCGGCGGCATCCGAATGGGAAACTTTGCAGAGTGCGTGCGCCGGCCCGCGTTCGATCCGCAGTCCCTGTGGGCTCCGCGCGAATGGCCGGACGTACGGTCACATGGGAGTTCGGCGTCGTCGCCGGCAGTTGGACAGGCCCTCGGGCGTGCCGCTTGTCCGGACTGCGTCAACAAGGGAGATAAGGTCATGATGAGTTTCGGCAACACATTGCGTCGCGTGCTGAGGGGGCCGCTAACGACGGCGCTTGCGCTTGGGCTCGGCGTCGCGCTGCTGACGGTGCTCGACGCCACCCGTGCGGAGGCAGGCGATGCCGCCGAGAACGCCAAAAAAATTCTCGAATTCGACGCGCGAAACATCACGCCGTCCAAGGCCTACCGGATCGCCTATCTGACCGAGTGCGGCCAGAACCCCTATTGCTCGGCGCGGCGCGCAGGCCTCGAAGCGGCCGCCCAGAAGTACGGATTCACCTACAAGCGCTTCGCCGCCAACTTCAACCCGGCGGCGCAGATCAAGCAGGTGCAGAACGCGATCACCGAGGGCTTCGACGGCTACCTGTTCGCGCCGACGGCGGCTGCGGCCGCCTGCTCGATGTGGAAGCGCCACCTCGAGCCGCTCGACGAGCCCACCGTGTCGTTGGATCTGCCGATGTGCGACGACGCGGACTATTCGGAGGGGCTGGCGGCGACGATCACCATGCAGCGCCAAGCCTACTACAACGCCCATGTCGACAACGCGCTCGCATCCTGCACGGAGCCCTGCGAGGTTGCGGCGGTCGGCGGCTTCGTCGGTTCCGACCTGTTCGGGTTCTGGGAGAACGCCATCCAGCAGGGCATCGAGAAGTTCCCGAACGCGGAGGTGGTCTCCGACCAGCCGGCGAACTTCGACCCGCGCGTGGCCCTGGAGAAAATCCAGAACGCGCTGCTCGCGCATCCCGAAATCACGGTGATTCTCTCGTCCTGGGACGACATGTCGCGTGGTGTCGAGCAGGCGGTCGAGGCCGCAGGCAAGAAGCCCGGCACCGACGTCAGGATCTACTCCATCGGCGCGACCAAGGACGGCATCGCGAAGGTGAAGGCCGGCGTCTACAACGAGACGACGGTGCTGCTCCCGTGGGAGGAGTCCTACTACGCCGCCGTCGCCTTGATTGCTGCGCTCGAGGGCGAGCCAATCAACGGGTACGTCAACGAAGCGGACCTGCCAGCGGTGGCGGATGGCCCCGGCACGATCATCATCACGAAAGAGAACGCCGACACGATGAACCCCAACTATTAGGGGCACAGCGGCGCGAGGGCCGGGGACGCACACCCGGCCCTCTTCGCCCGCTCCCTCGTGAGACGAGCGGGCGTGGAACGCGATAGGCATTGGAGGCTCGGATCGACCCGCCCGCAACATCGTCCGCCGGGCTCGACGCCATCCACGTCGAGCGCGTCTCGAAGTCGTTCCCCGGCGTTCAGGCGCTCAAGGGTGTCGATTTCGTACTTCGTGAGGGCGAGGTCCACGGCCTGGTGGGCGAGAACGGCGCCGGAAAATCCACGCTGATCAAGATCCTCACCGGCGCCTACACCGCCGATGCGGGCAGCATCGAGATATTCGGCGAAGCGGTCGACCAGCACGGCCCCCGCGCCCAGCAGCGCGCGGGAGTCGCCGCAATTTACCAGGAACTGACCGTCGTCGCGGACATGTCCGCGGCCTCGAACGTGTTTCTCGGCCGCCCCATGCGGCGGGGACCCATGGTGAATCGGCGCGCCATGGAACAGCGCTTCCGGGAGCTGGGCGAGCGTCTCGGCGTCACTATTCAGCCGAGGGCCCTTGCCGGCGATCTCTCGGTGGCAAACCAGCAGATGCTGGAGATCATGCGGGCGCTCCAGGCGGACCATCGCATTCTCATCATGGATGAGCCCACGGCGTCGCTCGGGCCCAACGAGCGCGAGCGGCTTTACGAGACGGTGGGCCGGCTTCGCGACGAGCGCACGTCGGTCATCTATATCTCCCATGATCTGGACGAGGTGCTGAGACTCTGCGACCGAATCTCGGTCATGCGCGACGGGGAGATGGTCGTCACGGCCGACGTCGGCGCGTGGGACAAGGAGAAGCTGGTCAGCACCATGCTGGGGACCGAGTTGCGCGCGCTCCCCGCACGCCGGCGTGCCTCGGACGGTGATGAGCTCCTGCGCGTGGAGGGCGTTTCGGTGCCCGGCAAGCTCCAGGACATCTCGTTCGTCCTCCGCGCCGGCGAGATATTCGGGATCGCGGGCTTGGTGGGCGCAGGCAGGACCGAGTTGCTGTGCGCCCTGGCGGGCACCCAGCCCGGCGCCACAGGAACGCTCACAATCGATGGCCGCACGCGGCCCTTGCCGCGCACGATCGGCCGGGCACTGGCGCTCGGGATCGCGCTTGCGCCCGAAGATCGAAAGGGCCAGGGGCTGGTGCTGAGCCAGAGCGGTTTCGTGAACGTCACCATGACCGACATGCGCAGAATTGCGCCTGGCGCGATCGTACGAAGCGGGCGCCGCAAATCGGCGGCCGAGGCGATCGCGACCTCGCTCGCCTTCGACCCGCGCCGTCTGGGCGCGCCGACGGAGACGCTCTCCGGCGGCAATCAGCAGAAGCTCGTGGTCGGCAAATGGCTTCACCGCCGGCCGCGGGTGCTCTTGATGGACGAGCCCACGCGCGGCATCGATGTCGGCGCGAAGGGAGAGATGTTCGCCGTCATGCGCCGCCTGGCCGACGAGGGAATGGCGATCATCATGGTGTCCTCGGAGCTCGAGGAGGTGGTCGAGATTGCCGACCGCGTCCTGGTGCTGGCCAAGGGACGGCAGGTTGCCATCCTGGAGCGTGAGGACCTCTCCCTGGAGCGCGTTCTCACGATGACGTTTGGCGTGGAGGGGGAGGCTGCGGCATGAACCCGTCGCCGCCCCCGCCCCAGGATCCCGCCTCCGGCAGCCGCGCGGAGAGCAGCGCGGCTCTGCTGCGCCGCTATGGCGGGGTCGCCTTCCGCACCTACGGAATCCTCGTCGCCTTCGTCATCCTCGTCATCGTCGTCTCCATCGGCAATCCCGCATTCCTCTCCCAGGGCAACATCTTCAACATGCTGTCCCAGTGGGCGCCGGCCGGGATCATGGCGGTGGGCATGACCTACGTGATCCTGACCGGCGGCTTCGATCTGTCGATCGCCTCCGGCTACTCGCTCTGCGCGGTGGTCGCGGCCGGGGTCGGCATCATGGTGGACCCCGCTTACGCGTTCCTCGCCGCCATCGCGGCAGGATTCGTCGTCGGTCTCCTCAATGCTGTGCTGGTCGTCGGGGTCAACATCAACCCGTTTATCACGACGGTGGGCACCGGGTTCATCCTGGGCGGCGTCACCTATGTGATGACCAAGAACGCGGCCTTTGTCGTGCCCGACATGGCCTTCGGCGATCTCGGCGCCGGCCGTTGGCACGGCTTTCCCTTCTCGGGGATGATGCTGATCGGCTTCCTTCTGGTCGGGGGCCTGGTGCTCGCGAAGACCGTCTACGGCGAGGCGATCTACGCGGTCGGCGGCAACCGGGAGGCGAGCCGGCTTTCCGGCATCCGCGTCCGCACCGTGATCGGCAGCACCTATGTGCTCTCAGGCGTGTGTATGGGCGTCGCCGGCACGCTCACGGCGTCTCAGCTCAACTCGGCCCAGGCCAATCTCGACCCTGTCATCATCTTCGACGTGCTGACCATCGTCGTCGTGGGCGGGACCTCGCTCGCCGGCGGCTTCGGGTCGATGTGGCGGACGGTCGTGGGCCTCGGCATCATCGCGACGATATCGAACGGCTTCGTCCTGCTCGACATCGACGTCTTCTACCAGGACATCATCAAGGGCTCGATCATCGTCGGTGCCCTCGCGCTCGACGTGCTCGCCCGCCGCGTGGCGACGCGCTCCGGCGCGTGAGCGCCACGCCAACCTGAAAAATCAGGCCGAAACGATCAACCCAGCTCCGGCGTCGCGCCCGGCGCCCGGCGGTGCTGCGTTGCCTGCTCGAAGGAATAGGCGAGCGCCAACAGGTCGCCTTCGCGGTAGGGCAGGCCCAGGATCTCCATCCCCACCGGCACGCCGCCCGGCGTAAAGCCCGCAGGGACGCTGATCGCCGGCATCCAGGTCTGTGCGCCGATCAGGGTGTTCGTGGGAAACTCGAGCGTCTTCCATTGCCCGGCGTCGAGATCCTCGCGCCTTGGCGACTGGACCTGGGTCGTCGGGAAGACCAGAGCGTCGGCACCGGCCTTGCCCATCTGATTGATCACGACCCGCCTGAATTTTTCAGAGGTCGTGTAGCGCGGATAATACTCCGGATCCGAATAGGGGTCCTCCGGACCCTGCGCGATCTCCTCGAACAGATCGAGCGCCGGATGATACTGCTTGGCGTCGTAGAGCGCGCGAATGCTTTCCGGCGGCAACGAGGGGCGGGACGCCATGAACTCGTCGATCGCGCTCCGCGAATGATTGATGTAGAGCGACGAATACACGATGTATTCCATGAGATCGGGGATTTCGACATCGACAAGGGTCACGCCCGCGCCCCTCAGCGCGCCGAGGGCATCCTCGATGACCGCGTTGACCGCCGCCGCGTCGGGATTGGACGAGTCGCCGAAGGCCGAACGCACGACGCCGATGGTCTTGCCCGATAGCGCGTCCTTGTCGAGACAAGCGACGTAATCCGTCTTCCCGGCGATGAGCGCCGTTGAGGTGTAGGGATCTTCGGGGTCGAAGCCGACGATGACCTGCAGCAGTTTGGCCAGGTCGGTGACGGTGCGGCACATCGGCCCGGCGGAATCCTGGAAGACGACGAGCGGCGACATGCCGGCCCGGCTGATCAGGCCAGGCGTCACCTTGAGCCCCACCAGGTTGTCGAACGAAGCCGGCAGTCGGGCAGAGCCGCCCGTATCCTCGCCGAGGCCGATGGCGCCGAGATTTGCGGCGACCGCACAGCCCGTGCCGCCGCTCGACCCACCCGGATCGCGCTCAAGATCATAAGGGTTCTTGGTCGCGCCGATGGCCGAGCAATAACCGAACCACGAGGTCGCGAAATCGGGCATCGCCGTCTTCGCGAGGATGATCGCGCCGGCATCGCGCATCAACCTGATGGTGGTCGCGTCCTTTTCCGGCAGGTAGCCGGCGGCTGCGGCCGAGCCGAAGGTCGTGACGATATCGGCCGTCTCGATCTGATCCTTCACGATCACCGGAATGCCGTGGAGTGGCCCGGTGAGCCCGCCCTTGGCGAACGCTTCGTCGAGCGCCTTGGCCTCTTCCACTGCCTTCGGGTTGACGTTGATCACCGAGTTCAGGGCGGGGCCGTTTCGATCGTAGGCTTCGATCCGAGCGAGATAGCGCGACACGAGCTCCGCCGCGGTGAGATCGCCTGAACGATATGCCGCGTGGATACCGGCAATCGTCGTTTCCTCGACGCGAAAGGCCATGGCGTCCTCCGACTATCTAGAGTTGCAACATCCGGCCGGGCGGCCGTTTCCAATTTCGGGCTTATGCTAAATGTAACTACCCAGGTTGTTCATCGGGATGATTCCGGTGTTTGAGCATTGAGCACTCTCGTTGGGTAGGTTCATGCGCACCTGACTGCAGCGATGAGCCGGTCCGATGGGCTGGTCAGGGCTTCGATGATGTTCCAGCCCTGCTTCCTGGCGGTGGTGATCACGCTGCGCAGGATGGCGAAGTTCTCGGCCCCCTTTGCGGATCGGAAGCCGCCGGAGATCTTCTGGCGCAGTTTCATCATCCGCAGGTCACGCTCGGCCTCGTTATTCGTGAACGGAGTTTCGAGGTCGGTCAGGAAGCGGAGCACTGCGGTCCTGTGATCGCGCAGCCGCAACGCGAGATTGTGCCCGATCCGTCGCTTCCGGCGTCTCTTCTTGCCGGGCTTGGGAGGCGAGAGCGGAGGTTCGCTCTCGTGGAAGGCCAGAGCCTCGGCAATGATCTCGTCGTATCTGCGCCCGATCAGCGCCACAAGCCTTGCCGGAACGGCGATATCCTTGTCCCGCGCGATCCGGGCGACGCGATTGGCCCGGCGCAGGAGTTGCTGCATCCGCCCAGCCCAGGCCTCCCCTTCGATCTCCACCAGAGCCTGCAACTCCCGCAGGTGATGGGCGTTGCACACGCTGTGCTCCACCCCCTCCAGCGTGAAGTATGGCTTCCAGTGATCGTGCACCACGATGCCGGACACACCCGAGAGCAGGGCGCCGCGTCTGCCGCTGACCCGGTACGCCGCCAGCAGCGGCGTGCAGATCACATGAAGCCACTGCGTCTGCCCGCCAATCCGGAACCCGGTCTCGTCCATGTGTTTCACCCGCGCCGTGCCCGCCGCCAGATCCTCTATGTGCGAGGCCACGTCCTGCAGCCGGTCTGCGGCCCTCTCGCTCATCGTCGCCAGCGTCGCAGCCGTCACCGGCGCGCCGAACAGCTCGGCCATCACCTGCGACAGCCGATCCTCCGGCAGGAAGTGGGCGTGCTGAAGGTACACCGCCACCCCGGCAATGCGCGGGCCGTACTGCACCGGTGCCGACACCCCGTCGGGGAACGCCGCCCGGCTCACCGTCCCGCAATGCCCGCAGCACTTGGCATGCGCCCGGTGCTCGGTCACCTCCAGCGGGCGCGGCTCGGGCAGATCGAAGACCTGGCGGGCGACCGGCACCCCTGCCTTGGTCGCGTCCGACAGGGACGAACCGCATCCCTCGCAGGAAGCCGGGACGTGATCCTCCACCTGGTCCGGGTGATCCGTGCGGCGCAGGGTCTCGCCCTTGTGGCCGGGCTGCCCACCCGGCTTGCGACCCGATTTGCGGCGCTGGCTTTGGGTTCGCCGCTTCGACTTCGGCTTCTTCAGCCCATCGCTCGAGGGCGGCTTGCCACTGTTGCCGCTGTGCAGACCAAGACGGCGCTCCAGCTCCTCGATACGCTCGACGAGACGCGCGATGTGCTCTTCCAGCCGCGCGTTCTGCTGCCGAAGCCAAGCGTTCTCCTCGCGAAGCCGGGCGTTCTCTTCCTCCAGGTGGGCGATCTTCTGCGCCGGGGTTTCGGGCGCTGCCCCCGTCGAAGGGCCGCGCGGCGACTCGGGCTTGCTCATGTCGTTGTTGAGTCATTTCCAGAAATTCCCGTCAACCCCCTCGCGTCGACTCCGAACCAGTCGTGCCTCAACCCCCTGGCCAAATACGATAAATTAGACAACCTGGGCAGTTACTGCTAAATCAGTGTCGGTGAGCGCGCCACGACCGACCGCCGGTCACGCCAAGGGGCGCGGGGCTCAGTAGAAGCGGTCGAAGAAGATGCGCTCGGGCCGGACCTTGCCGCTCCGCATGACAGGCCTGAGCAACGCATCGATCAACCCCGGCGGCCCGGCCATGTAGAAATCGCATTCGGCCAGCCCTTCCATCGCCGCCAGCGCGACGTCGCCGACGAGGCCGGTAGCCGCACCCGGCGCGACGTCGCGGACCGCCAGCGTGAGCGAGAGCCGATCGTGTTCGGCGGCCAGCGCCTCCATCTCGTCCACCATGAAGAGTTCCTCGGCGCTGTTCGCTCCGAAGAAGAGGTGTACGCCAGGGGTATCGGGCTCTGCGATGGCAGCACGCGCGACCGAGAGAATCGGCGCGAGCCCGGAGCCGCCGGCGACGCAGACCATCTCCCGCACCGGCGGCGTGCGCAGGTAAGCCCGGCCGTAAGGCCCCTCCAGGCTCACCGTGTCGCCGAGCGCGAGTTGGTCGAAGAGATAGCGAGACGCGTGGCCGCCCGGCTTCTCTTTCACGATGAAGGCGAGCGTCTCGGGCTCGGTGTTCGCCATCGAGTAGGCACGCCGCTGGCCGTCCGGCACCTGAAGCAGAACGAACTGCCCCGGCAGGAAGGGCACGAGCTGCTCCGGCCGGCAGCTGAAAGCGATGACACCCGGCACCAGCTGCTCCAGCGTCTCGACCGTAGCCGTGAAGGGCGCGGGCGCGGGCTCCTCTCGCGCGCCCTCCACCTGGCCGAGGCGCACCTGGACCTCGCAATCGCCCTTGGGCAGCGCCTGGCAGCAGAGGATGCGGTCGCCCTTGCGCCGGTCGCGGTCGCTGAGCCCGATGGCATCGGGCCAGAGGTACTCCACTTCGCCCGCGATGAGCCGCCCCTTGCACGAGCTGCAGCTTCCGCTCGCGCACTCGTAGGGCATGGCGAAGCCCGCAGCGAGCCCTGCGCGCAGGATGGTCTCGCCCGGGCCGCAGGTGAAGCGCTCGCCCGCAGGCGCGAGCGTGATTGTGACGGGCTCGCTCACAGGGTTAGCCCGCTGGCGGGGCGTCGAGTGCCTGTGCCGGGAGGTGCGCCCGATACCACGCGAGCGTCGCCGCCATGACCTCACCGAAGGCGGGTTCGGCATAGACGTCGTAGTGCCCATAGCCCTTGAGAACGATGAGCTTCTTGGGCTCGCCGGCAAGGCTGTAGAGGGACCGCGACTCCTCGGGCGGCACCAGGCGGTCGTCCTCGGTTGTGATGAGAAGCAGGGGCCGAGGGGCAATCTTTGCCACCACCCAGTCGGCGTGGAACGAGAGGGTCTCGTCGATGAAGGAGGCAGGCACGGTGGAGACCGCATCGGGATTGTTGGCCCGCGCTGCGGCCGAAAGCGCGGCCGATGCACGGTCCTGCAGCAGGATCTCGTCGCGCTCGGCGAACTGAGACTCGCCGCTCACGACGGCGACCTCGCGATCCTCCCGCGCGCGGGCGAGCAGGTCGTGCCATTCGTCCGGCCGGCGCACGCTCCGCATCCAGCGGCGCCCATCGCCGACGCCGACCACGCTGACCACACAGCGCACCCGCGTATCGAGCGCGGCCGCCCAGATCGCCGTGGCGCCGCCGTAGCTGGTGCCGTAGAGGCCGAGGTGTGCCGGGTCGAGACCTGGCCGGGTTTCCAAAAAGGTGAGGGCGGCCTGCACGTCGGCGACACGGCTGAAGGGCGCGAGCCGGGCGCGCGGACCCTCGCTCGCTCCCCAGCCCTTGTAGTCGAAGGTAAGCACCACGTAACCCGCCTCCGTCAGCACCCGCGCATTGTCGGGCAGATAGAGGCTCTTCACCCCGGTATAGCCGTGGCAGAGCACGATGCCGGCGCGGGCGTCCTCCGGGCCGGCGTTGGCAGGTCTGTAGAGATCGCCCGCAAGCCGGACGCCCTCGCTGTAGAAGCTCACACTCTCGCACTGCATTGTGCCTGCCTGATCTCACGGCGGCGCTGCGATGTCCATGAAAACCTGTAAGCGCAGTTGGTGTTATCGTTGCCGTCTATGCCGTGGTCGGTGCGGAATGCCGGCTTGTGGCCAAGGTCGCAATGGTGAGCGCAATGACGCAGCCCAAACACTTCCCCAACCTGTTCACGCCGGCGCGTCTCCGGGGGCATACGCTCAAGTGCCGCATCGTGTTCGGTGCGCACACGGCGAACATGGCCGAGGGTGGGCTGCCGCTCGACCGGCACTTCGGCTACTACCGCGAGCGTGCGCGGGGCGGCGCGGCCATGATCGTCGTCGAACCGACGCCGCCGCACCCGACGGCGGTGCTCACGCGCGGCAACTTCCTGGCCGACGACGCCGTCATTCCCCACTTCCGCAAGATCACCGACGAATGCCACAGCCATGGCACCGTCATGTGTCATCAGATCTATCACGTCGGCGCCCACGGCGATCAGGACAACTCCTGGGCGCCCTACTGGTCCCCCTCTGGTCAGGTCAGCCACCACGACCCTTGGGGCAGCCATGCGATGAGCGAGGCGGAGATTCGCGAGCTCATCCAGGCATTTATCGACCAAGCGGTGCGCGACCAGAGGGGCGGCTTCGACGGTGTCGACCTCTTCGCCGGCTATTCCTGCTTGATCGACCAGTTCTGGTCGCCGCTCACCAACCGGCGTGACGACGCCTGGGGCGGCTCGCTGGAGAACCGCCTGCGCTTCGTCACCGAGATCGTGGAGGGAATACGCAAGGCCTGCGGGCCGGACTTCATCGTCGGCATGACCGTCTCCGGCGCCGAGCCCTATCCCGGCGGCCTCACCATGGCCGACAAGCAGGAGATCTTCGCCTGGCTCGACGAGCGCGGCCTCGCGGACTACTTCTCGTGCGGCACCGGCAGCTACATCAATCGCTTTACGGCGATCGTGCCGGGCTTCCATCACGCGACGCCACTGGGCACGCAGGATGCCGCCGCCATCAAGAAGGTCGTGACGCACGCGCTGGTCACGGCCGAAGCGCGGGTCAAGACGCCCGAGCGGGCGGAGGCCGCCATCGCGAGCGGGCTCTGCGATCTCGTATCCATCGTGCGCGGGCAGATTGCCGATCCGCACCTCGCCAACAAGGCACGCGAAGGCCGCGCGGCCGACATTCGCCCCTGTATATCCTGCAATCAGCTCTGTATCGGGCGGCGCATGCGGGACTACCACATCTCCTGCCTCGTCAATCCCTCCGTCGGCCGCGAACACGCGTGGGACGGCGACAGCGCCCCGCCTGCCGAGAAACCCCGCCGTGTGCTGGTGGTGGGCGGCGGCCCTGCGGGGCTGGAGACGGCGCGTGTCGCGGCTGCGCGCGGGCATCGCGTGACGCTGATGGAGAAGGCGGCAGCACTCGGCGGACAGTTCCGCCTCGCCGCGGCACAGCCGGAGCGGGATGAGATCGGCGAGCTGCTGGGCTGGTACCGGAGCCAGCTTGAGAAGCTGCAGGTCCGGGTCGAGCTCGGGACGGAGATGACCGCCGCCGCCGTTCGGGATTTCGGCGCCGACGCCGTCGTTCTCTCCACCGGGTCGGTGCCGACGCGCACCGGGTTTCAGCGCGCCCTCCCCCACGTCGACGCGCTGCCCGGGGTCGAGCAGGAAAACGTCTGTTCCGTCAATGACGTTCTCGCGGGCGCCGCCCGGCCCGGCAAGCGGGTCCTTCTGCTCGACGACCTCAACGGCTGGTGGCCCGCCTCCGGCACCGCGCTGCACCTCGCCGAACAAGGCCACGACGTGACCGTCGTCACCGCGTCCGATAAGCCTGCGGAGGCGCTCGATGCCTCCCATCTCGGCCCGAGCACGCGCGAGCGCTTCGCGAAGCTGGGCGTCACGGTGATCTGTGGCCATGCGCTGACACGCTGGGCCGGGACCACGGCCACGATCGCCAACCTTTACACGGGCGATACGCAGGAGCTGGCGTTCGACAGCCTGGTGCTGGCGACCACCAACAGGGTCGACGACGCGCTCGCCAGCGCGCTCGCCGACGACGAAATCGAGGTCCACACCGTCGGCGACATGGTCGCGGCACGCACCGCGAGCATGGCCTTCTACGAAGGCAGGACCCTCGGCATGAAGCTGTAGAGCCGGAGGACAGCGCGTGACGGAGCCCGCACCGCGTAGCGACGGCGCATACGCGCTCCTCTGGTCGGCGGTTCTGCTGGTCGTTTCGGCCCTCGGCTGGGGGATCCTCTATTCGCTCAACCGGCTGGCGACGACCGACGGCATTCCCTTCATCCCCTACGTGTTCTGGATGGGGACAGGTGCCGCGCTCATCCTGCTGGGTCTGGGCGCGGTGTTCCGCACGCTGCCCAGACTCTCGTGGGAGCACATGCGCGGCTACATCGCGCTCGGCACGATCTCCTTCGGCATGACCTACACCGTGCTGGCCTTCGTCGCGCCCAAGGTGCCGGCAGGCGTGCTCGGGCTGGGCGCGACGCTCACGCCCATTCTCACCTACCCGGCCGCCGCGCTCTTTCGCATGGACCGCTTCCGCACGATCCGCACGATCGGGCTGGTTCTCGGCGTCGGCGGTGTCGCGCTGGTGGTGGTCCCCGAAACCAGCCTGCCCACCCCGGACATGGCGCCCTGGGTGTTGCTGAGCTTCGTCGCGCCGGTGCTCTATGTCGCGAACGCGCTGATCATCTCATGGCTCAAGCCACCGGCTGCCGGCGCGCTGCCGCTGGCCGGCGGCGTTCTGGCGACCGGGGCCCTATTCATGTTCGTCGTGATGGCGGCGACCGGCCAGTGGTGGTGGTTCGAGGGGCCGATGACCGACGGCGATTGGGCGCTGGCCGGCGCGGCGGGTGTCACGGCGCTCGTCTTCTACCTGATGGTCGAGATCATCCGCCTCGCGGGCCCCGTGTTCTTTACGACGGTCAACTTCATGATCCCGCTTACCGGCATCGGCTGGGGCGTGCTCTTCTTCGACGAAAGCCACAGCTATTGGATCTGGTTTGCGCTGGTCCTGATGCTCGCGGGCCTCTTCTTGGTCAACCGGCCGCCCGCCCCTGCCAGCAAAGCATCCGATTAGGCAGCGGCAACGTAGCGCCCGCACCCGGCATCTTGACGCGCCGGGCGCTGTCGGCGCAATTTGGGCGTGAGACGCAGGAGGGAGCGGCCGATGAAGCTTTCCGCCGAACAATGCGAGACCTTGGACCGCGAGGGCTATCTCTTCCTGCCGGAGCTCTTCTCGGCGGCGGAGGCCGCAGTGCTGCGCGCGGCGCTGCCGGCCGTCTTCGCGCGTACGGGACCGGAGATCGTGCGCGAGCGGAACGGCGCGGTGCGCACAGCCTTCGGGGTCCACACCTATAGCGATATCTACTGGCGGCTCTCCCGCCATCCGCGCCTTGCCGAGCCTGCGATGCAGGTCCTCGGCGGCCCCATCTACATCCACCAGTTCAAGGTGAACGCCAAGGCCGCCTTCGACGGCGACGTCTGGCAGTGGCATCAGGACTACGGCACATGGTCGCGGGACGACCTGATGCCGGAACCCCGGGCCATGAACCTCGCGGTCTTCCTCGACCCGGTGAACGAGTTCAACGGCCCGCTGATGTTCATCCCCCGCTCGCACCGGCGCGGCCGGATCGAGGCCGGCCACGACACCGACACCACGAGCTATCCGCTCTGGACCGTCGACAACGAGACCATCGAGCGGCTGGTGGCGGAAGGGGGTATCGTCGCGCCCAAGGGCGAGCCCGGCGCTGCGTTGCTCTTCCACTGCAATCTGGTGCACGGTTCTGCGCCCAACATGTCGCCGTGGGGCCGGCTTGCGGTCTATTTCTCGGCCAATCGGGTAGACAACGCGATCCGCCGCTTCCAGCGGCCGGAGTACATCGCGCACCGGGACTTCACCCCGATTGAGCCGCTCGCGGACGACTGCCTTCTGGCGGAACCTGAGCGCACCGCCAGCGCAGCCGCCCTCTAGCTTTTAGCCCTCCAGCCTTCACGTTCCATGCGGCGCCGCGGGCCGCTTTCTCTCCCGATCTTCCTGCTGTTCACGATCGGGGCGATCTATCCGCTCATCTTCACGATGAACAAGATCGCGGTCGAGGCGGGCACGCCGCCGGTCGCCTTCACCTTCTGGCAGACCCTCGGCGCAGCAGTCCTGTTGCTGATAGTCGCCGCCTGGCGGCGTGCCCTGCCCAGGCTGGAGGCCCGGCACCTCAAGGCCTATTTCGTGCTCGGGCTGTTCGGCATCGCCGCGCCGGTCGCGCTGATGACCTGGCTCGCGCCGAAGCTGCCAACGGGCATCCTCTCGATGGTGGTGATTCTCTCGCCGCCGATCACCTATCTGATCGCGCTGACGCTCCGGCTGGAGCGGCTACGCGCGCTCAGCCTGATCGGCGTGTTGTGCGGGGTGGGCGGCATCCTGCTCATGACGATCCCCGCAATTTCCCTGCCCGAGCCCGGCATGGTCGGCTGGTTCCTGCTCGCACTGTTGGCGCCCGCCTCATTCGCGCTGACAAACAACCTCGCGGCGCTGATCGACCCGCCGGAGACGCCGGTGCTGACATTTGCGAGCGGTATTGTGGCGGCGGCCGCGATACTGCTGGCGCCGGTGATGATCGGGCTCGGCGAAACTTACGTGGTGCCGGGGCCGGACACCG
The DNA here is from genome assembly GCA_965262755.1 of Alphaproteobacteria bacterium. Lineage (GTDB taxonomy): Bacteria > Pseudomonadota > Alphaproteobacteria > UBA828 > UBA828 > WTGU01. The sequence continues at coordinate 548,174 of OZ253557.1, forward strand.
CCGCCGACCTTGCGATCCTCGGCGCCGCCGGCGTCACCATCACCATGTACATCACCTTCCTCATCATCGTCCGCGCGGCCGGGCCGGTGTTCTTCTCACAGTTCAACTATGTGGTGGTGGTGGCGGGCCTCGGCTGGGGCATTCTCTTCTTCAACGAGAGCCACAGCGCTTACGTTTGGGCCGCCGCCGTGCTGATGCTGGCGGGGGTCGCCCTGCTGATCCACGCGGCGCGGCGCCAGCCGACGCCGCCGGTGGAGCCGTGACGGCGCTGACCGCCGTCTATCTCTCCGGCGGCAGGATCTCCTGAACGCACACCTGGTCGATCACGTGGGCGCGGCCAACGTCGTGCAGGTGGGCGCGTTTGTGATCGTTGCTGAGCGCGGCGCCCACGCCCTGCGTCATGGCGAGCACCATGGAGCGGTCGCTCATGTCGAGCCAGAAGGAGCGGCGGATCAGCTTGCTCTCGGCGTCTCGGGTGAAGGGATCGTCCGGATTGCGGCCGAGATCGGGTTCGTAGAACCTGCCCATCCTTTGACTCTCGCTTCCTGGTGGAACGGGCGACAACGTATGCGCCCGCCGGCGGAGCGGCAAGAGGGGCGCCCACAAGGCGGTCAATAAACGGGGCGGCGATGACGGAGACGGTGTTCGAGCTGTTCGAGGCGGCGGCCCTCAGGGTGCCGGAGGGCGGCTGCCTCTGCGCCCCGCCGATGACCGGCAGGCCCTACCATCCCGAGGGGGTCGAAATCGGCTACCGCGAAGCGCGGGAGCGGGTGGCGGCGCTCCGCGCCCTCTATCGCGAGGCAGGCTACGGCCGCGGCCACCGCGTGGCGCTGCTGCTGGAGAACAGGCCCGACTTTCACCTGAACTGGTGGGCACTGAACGCGCTCGGTTGCGGCATCGTGCCCATCAACCCGGCCTGCCGGCGGGACGAGATGGTCTATCTCCTCGACCATTCGGAGGCGGCCCTGGTGGTCTCGGTGCCGGAGCGGATGGCCGATGTCGAAGCCGCAGTCGGCAATCTGGCGAACGCCGTGCCGATCATCGATGCCGCCGCCCTCCCGGCCCGGTTCCCGGCGCCCCGTGGCGGTGCGCGGGGCGGCGGCGCGCCGGGCATCGACGAGGAGGCGGCGCTTCTCTACACCTCGGGCACCACGGGGCGGTCCAAGGGTTGCATCCTCACCAACCGCTATTTCCTCAACGCTGCCCGCTGGTATCGCGATGCCGGCGGCCTCATGACGCTGGAAGACGGCTGCGAGCGCCTGCTGAACCCGCTGCCGCTCCATCATGCAAACGCGCTCGCCATCGGCAGCATGGCGATGCTGAGCGCGGCGGGCTGCATCGTCATGGCCGACCGCTTTCACCCCCGGAGCTGGTGGGCCGATGTGGCCGCGACCAGGGTCACAATCATCCATTATCTCGGGATCATGCCGCCGCTCCTGCTCAGCCTGCCGCCGGGTCCGCAAGACCGCGCCCACTCCGTCAGGTTCGGCGCCGGCGCCGGCATCGACCCGAAGCATCACGAGGCGTTCGAGGAGCGCTTCGGCTTTCCGCTGATCGAAGGCTGGGGCATGACCGAGGTCGCGATGCCCACGTGGGCGAGCGTGGAGCCGCGGCAGACCGACACACACGCCTTCGGCCGCCCCCTTTCGGGCTGCGAGGTACGCGTGGTGGACGACGAGGATCGCGAGGTGCCGCCCGGAGCTCCGGGCGAGCTGACGCTCCGTATGACCGGCGGGGACCCGAGACGCGGGCTTTTCTCCGGGTACCTGAAGGAACCGGCGGCGACCGACGAGGCCTGGCGGGGCGGCTGGTTCCACACCGGCGACGTCGTGACCTGCGCCGCCGACGGCATGCTCTGCTTCGTCGATCGCAAGAAGAACATCATTCGCCGCAGCGGCGAGAATATCGCCGCGGCGGAAGTCGAGGCAGTGCTCCAGGCCGATGGGCGCGTGGCCCAAGCGGCGGTGATCGCGGTGCCCGACGAGCTGCGGCAGGAGGAGGTGATGGCCTGCATTGTCCCGGCACAGGGCGCAGGTGCGGATCGGGACGCTGCGGAAGCGTTGCAGGATCTCTGCCTGGAGCGGCTCGCCTACTACAAGGCGCCGGGCTATCTGCTCTTCCTCGACACGTTGCCGGTGACCAGCACGCAGAAGGTGCAGAAGGTGCGGCTCTTCCCCGCCGATACGGACCCGCGCCAGGCCGCGGGCTGCCACGACCTCCGCGACCGCAAGCGCTCCAAATGATGCGTCTCGGCGGCGTTAACCACGCTCCCGCCCCGTGCTATACGCGGCGCCCATGAAAGCCATGAACAAGCCGGCGCAGGTGTCTGGCGCCGCCACAAGGGCACAGGAGCGCAACTTATGAACGCGGATCGCAAGGTCGCCCTCGTCACCGGCGCGGGGCAGGGGATCGGCAAGGCAGCGGCGCACGCGCTGCTGGGGGACGGCTGGGCCGTGGTCTTCTCCGGCCGCCGGCGGGAGACGCTGGAGAGCGCCATTGCCGAGGCCGGCGCAGGCCCCGATACGGCGATCGCGGCGCCCTGCGATGTCGGCAAGCAGGACCAGGTCGCGGCGCTCTTTGCGGCGACGAAGGCCACGTTCGGACGGCTCGATCTGCTCTTCAACAATGCCGGCATCAGCGCGCCGGCCGTGCCGTTGGAGGACCTCCGCTTCGACAAGTGGCAGCAGGTGGTCGACACCAACCTCACCGGGGTCTTCCTCTGCACCCAGGAGGCCTTTCGCATCATGAAGGCGCAGAATCCGAAGGGCGGGCGCATCATCAACAACGGCTCGATCTCGGCCCACGTACCCAGGCCCAACTCCGCGCCCTATACATCGACCAAGCACGCCGTGACCGGCCTCACTCGCTCCACCTCCCTCGACGGGCGCAAGTACAACATTGCCTGCGGCCAGATCGACGTCGGCAACGCGGCGACCGAGATGACCCAGCGCATGAGCCAGGGGGTGCCGCAGGCCGACGGCTCCATGGCCTCCGAGGCGACCATGGCGGTGGAGAACGTCGCCCAGGCGGTGGTCTACATGGCACGCCTGCCGCTCGACGCGAACGTCCAGTTCATGACGGTGATGGCCACCAAGATGCCGTTCATCGGGCGGGGTTAACCCCTCTTGATTCCCCCGACCACGGTGCGGTGCAACGTGTGCGGCTGCTGTGCCAGGATCGCGGGATGTGCCGATCATGCTCCCGCGCGCGTATCCGCGCGACGCAGAACGAGGACGAGCGGGTCACATGCGCGGTATGCGCAGGGAGGCACGATCGGGATGAACGGGCGTGCGCGACTCTACATTCCGCGCCCGCGACCTTTCAGGCGCGGCCGACTCTACATTCCGCGCCCGCGACCTTTCAGGCGCGGCCGACATCCCGCGCGCACGGCGTTATGCGACGCGCGCTTGACCTTGCAGGCGCGCGCAACAGGGGCGTGCGCGACCTTTTCCCGCGCGCACGACCCTTCGGGCGTCCGCACCCCTGTCCCATGGAATTCCACTTATCCCACTTAATCCCACTTAATCCCGGCAAATCCCGGACAAATTTTTCGTTTTGCCCGAGGTGGACGGCGAAACCGGACCACGACCGTGGTGAGAAATCCAGGTCAGCTTGCCAGGATCTCCTTGATGGCCTCGTTCTGGAAGGCCACGTCGGCGGGGTTGAGGGAGCTCGAGGCGAAGTGGCCGTAATAAGATTCGAACACGCGAAGCTCGGCATTCGGCATGTTGGCCACCTCGATCTCGCTGTCTTCCGTCGGGAAGTAGAGGTCGGTGCGCCCCGGCATCACGATGGCCTTGGCCTTGATACCGGCGAGCGCCTTCTTGATGTCGCCGCCGTAGAGCTCGTTGTCGCCGATATCGCCGTTCTGCCAGGTCCACAGCATGGTGAGCAGGTTGTTCGCGTCCTTGTGAATGAAGAACCCTTCCCAGAACCCGACCAGAAAGTCCTCGAGCGAGGAGAAGCCGAGCTTGAGGTCCTCCTCCACCCTGTAGAAGGTCTGCGAGAAGCCCCAGCCCGCATAGACGCGGGCCATGGCGCGGATCCCCTTGGTGGGCGGTGCGTCGTACCAACCGCCCTTCCAGGCGTCGTCGGCGGTCAGCGCCGCCTTTACCCCTTCCAAGAAGACGAAGTTGTGGCGCGAGCACTTGGCCGAGCCGCAGGTCGGCACGATGCGCTCCACCATGTCGGGGTAGAGGCAGCCCCAGTGGAAGGTCTGGAGCGCGCCCATGGACCAGCCGGTCACGAGCTTGATCCGCTCGATCCCGAACACCTCGGTGACCAGCCTGTGCTGCAGGCGCACGTTGTCATAGGCGGTCACATGGGGGAAGCGCGCCTTGTCGTAGGGCGGCGGCGTGTTGCTGGGCGACGACGAGAGACCGTTGCCCAGCATGTTCGGCACGATGATGAAGTAGTGCCTGGGGTCGAGGGCCTGGTCCTCGCCGATGGTCCACTCCACGTCGGTGTGGTGGCCGGAGTACCAGGTCGGCTGGATGATGACGTTGTCCTTCTTGGCGTTCAGCGTGCCGTAGGTCTTGTAAGCGAGCTTGGCGCCCCGCAGCGTCGCGCCCTTCTGCAGCACCACGTCGCCCGCTCCGAAAATATCGTAGTCGCTCATCCCTCTCTCCCCCTGCCGCATGTGGATGGCCGCCTCGCCCCATCCTGGGCCGCCGGGCCGGGCGTTGCAATCGACTGTGCGCAGGCCATGACCCCGGCGCAACATCCGGGTTAGGCTGCGCCATTCGGCGCCGATTTGGGGGTCGGCGCGGAGAGAAGGGAGATCGGGATGGTCGAGTTGGTGGCTTTCGTTGCGCTTCAGCGCCTGATCGAGGCGGCGGAGGCGGTCGAGGAGAGCCTCATGCCGAACGAGCGAGAGATGCTGCACAGCTTGCGCGCGAAGTATCGCGAGCCGATCGATGTCGATCCCTTCGACGCGACCGCCCTCGAAGTCATTCTCCGCAACGTCGAGGTGCGCAAGGGATACGCCTTCGATCCGCGCCGGGACGGCGGCCGGGTCATCGACCTGCCGCGCAGCGGGGACAAGAAGCCCTGAATGCCAGCGTCCGACGGCGTGCCACCGGATGAGCTTGGGGCTTGCGTCTGATATCGTGCCGGCGATGAGCGGTGACCAAGCGATCCGGGCGTTGCTGGACTGGTACGTGCTCGCCGGCGTCGACCAGGCGACCGACGATGCGCCGCGCGATCGCTACCGGGAAGCCGCCGCTGCAACCGCCGCCGCCGTCACCGTCGCCCGTGAGCCCGTGCCGGAAGCCGTGCCGCCCAGCGCGCCTCAGCCTGCCATGGCTGCTCCGCAAGACCCTGCGCCGCCTAATCCGCCCGCGCCGCTGCTCCCGCCGGGCGATGCCACCTGGAGCGCGCAGGAGATCGCCACCGCCTGCACCAGCCTCGATCAGCTGGTGGCGGCCGTGCGGGCCTTCGATGGCTGCGCGCTCAAACGCACGGCCACCAATACCGTGATCGGCGACGGCAATCCGGAGGCCGCGCTGATGTTCGTGGGCGAGGCGCCGGGCGCCGAAGAGGACCGCCAGGGCCTTCCCTTCGTCGGGCCGGCGGGGCGTCTTCTCGACCGGATGCTGGCGTCCATCGGCCTCGACCGCTCGGCGGTCTACATCACCAACATGCTGCCCTGGCGGCCGCCCGGCAACCGCTCGCCGACCGCCGAGGAGCTTGCCATCTGCCAGCCCTTCCTCGAACGCCAGATCGAGCTGATCGCGCCCCGGATCCTGGTGTTGGTCGGCGGCATCGCCGCCAAGGCGCTGCTCAACCGGCGCGAGGGCATCACCCGCCTGCGCGGCCAGTGGTTCCCCTTCTCGACGCCCCGCATGGGGGGCACGATCCAGGCCACGGCAACCTTTCACCCCGCCTACCTGCTGCGCACACCTTCGGCGAAGCGCGAGGTGTGGCGCGACCTGCTCGCGATCGAGGACAAGATGAAGAACGGAGAGACGGTGCAATGATCGGGATCGACGAAAAGAGGCCTTTCCGCGCCGTCAACATTGCAGTCCTCACGGTCTCGGATACCCGCGGGCTCGCCGAGGACCGCTCGGGCCAGGTGCTGGTGGAGCGGATCGAGGAGGCCGGCCATCGTGTCGCCGACCGCCGCATCGTCCACGACGAGCGGGCCGAGATCGTCACCACGCTCAAGGGCTGGATCGCCGACCCGGAGATCGACGCGGTGATCGCGACCGGCGGTACCGGGGTCACCGGCCGCGACGTGACGCCGGAGGCCTTCCACGACGTCTACGAGCGGGAGATTCCGGGCTTCGGTGAGCTGTTCCGCCAGCTGAGCTACGACCTCATCGGCACGTCCACCATGCAATCGCGCACCACCGGCGGTGTGGCCGGCGGCACCTACCTGTTCGCGCTGCCCGGATCGCCCGGCGCCTGCAAGGACGGCTGGGACAAGATCCTGCGCTACCAGCTCGACTATCGCTGGCGCCCCTGCAACCTGGTCGAGCTGATGCCCCGGTTGCAGGAGACGGAACGAAGGGGCGCTGCGTGATGCTCCCGCCCGAACTTTAGAGGAGAAGAACGGTGGAGAAGGAAATCGTCGAGATCCCCAAGCTTTCTGACGCGCTGCGCAAGATCGGCGTGCCGCTCTCGCCTTGCGTGCGCGCGGGCGGCTTCCTCTACATCTCGGGCCTGCCGCCGCTCGACCTCGACTCGGGTCAAATGGTGAAGGGCGGGATCGACGTGCAGACCGAGCAGGTGATGCAGGTGATGAAGCACACGCTGGAAAGCGCCGGCTCGTCGCTGGATCGCGTGGTGAAATGCCAGGTCTTCGTCACCAACGCCGCCTACTACCGGATCGTGAACGAAATTTACGGGCGCTACTTCCCCCACGACCCGCCGGCGCGAACCTTCGTCGCCATGGCGTCCTGGCCGATGGAGTTCGACATCGAGATCGAGTGCGTCGCGCTCGCCTGAGCGCGCATATTCGAAGAGTCGCTCGCCTGAGCGCGCGGATCGGACGTCGCGCTCGCCTGAGTGCACGGGCTTGAAGTGCCGCTCGCCTGAGCGTGCCAGCGCCAGGTCGCGCTTTTATGAGCCCGCCAATTTTGCAGGGCAGGCCCGTCGTCGACATCTGCGAGGCGGTCGACCAGGGCTAGTCGAAATCCCGCCGGCAGCGCGCGCTCGGTATCGGCGAGCGCCCACGGGCTCGACCAGCGCACACCCTGGAAGGGATCGATCGCCCGCGCCCGAGGGCTGAGCCCGATCAGCCAATAGCCGCCGTCGGCTGCCGGCCCCAACACCATGTCGGCGCGCCCGAGCGCCGCGAAGCCACGCGCCACATGGTCGGGCGAGAGGTCGGGAATATCGCTGCCGACGATGATCGCGGGCCCCGGCGGCAGGCTGCGGAAGACGCGCAGCATGCGCTGGCCGACATCGCCCCGGCCCTGCTCAAGGTGGGGCAGCGCGAGCGGCCAGAAGGGCTCCCGCCCGCGCCAGCCGGCGGGCGTCGTCGCGAGCCATGTCGTCCACCGTGCATCGCGCGCAAGCGGCGGCAGCACGCTACGCACCAGCCGCCGGTAGAAGAGCCAGGCCTCCGCGTGCCCGATGTCGCGGGCGAGACGCCCCTTCGCCCGGCCGAGCCTCGGCTCCTTGAGGAAGATCGCGAGGTGGCGCTCTCCCGGCTTCATCCGTAGAGCCTGGCCACGGTTTCTGATCGGACGCCCAAGGAGAAGAGCAGCAGGCAGCAGAGGTTGCGCACCATGCGCGGTGCGTAGCCTGCGCGCCGATAGCGCACGGCCGAGGTGACCGCCGGCGTTCTCAGATAGGTGAGGCGCTTTCGGCCGATCCGCCGCACGAGATCGACATCCTCCATGAGCGGCAGCGGGCGGAAGCCGCCGAGTGCGTCGTAGAGGCTGCGGTGGATCAAGAGCCCCTGGTCGCCGTAGGGGAGCGCGAAGAGGCGGCAGCGGAGCGCCACAAGCCGTTCCAGCAACCGCGCAGAAAGTGCCTCGTCGTCGAGGGCGAAGCGGAAGCAGGTGGCCCGGCTCTGGTTGCCAGGTGCGGCGATGAAGGCGCTCACCTCCTCGTCCCAGCCGGGTGCGGGGCGCGTGTCGGCGTGGAGGAAGAGCAGCCACGCACCCTCAGCGGCCGCCGCGCCGGCCGCGAGCTGCCGGCCGCGCCCGGCCTCCGATTCGACAAGCCGCGCCCCGTGCCGCCGGGCTTCATCGGCGGTGCCGTCCCGCGAGCCGCCGTCGGCGATCACGACCTCGACCGCAGTTCCGCGCTCAGCCAGCCGCGCGATCCCGGGCGCCGCATCGGCAAGGGTCGCGCCGAGAACACCGGCGGCGTCGAGGGTCGGGATCACGATGCTGAGGACGGGCGGCACGGGGCGGACGATGGCTGCTAGCCTGTGCAGCGTCAATCCCGCCGGTCGAGCACCCCGAGACAATGCTTGACCTGCCCGCTCGGGGGCTTCAGAGTCACCGGCAACAGGAACGGCGCGCCTGCGGCTGGCGCCGCGTGGTTCGTTGTGCGATGGGAGCGTGACACATGTTCAGCCTGCCGAAGCTGCTTATCCTCGTGGTGCTAATTGGGGCCGTCTGGTTCGGCTTCAAGGCAATCGGCCGGATGCGCGCCAAGGCCAGGGCCCCCGAGCCGCTCGAGCACGAGGAGCACCATAACATCGACGATAACAACCGCTAACGCACACGCTTCCGCGGCAGCCGCGGGGGCATCCGCGCGGTTGACCGCCGCCTTAGCGGGGGGCATTGTCCGCCCGCCCATTCATCCGACCCGCTGACCTTCAATGGACGCCACTCGACGCGACCGGTCCTTCCAGTCGCTCATCCTCGGCCTGCAGGCCTATTGGGCGGAGCGCCGCTGCGTCATCCTTCAGCCCTACGATATGGAGGTCGGCGCCGGCACCTTCCATCCCGCGACGACGCTGCGCAGCTTGGGGCCCGAGCCCTGGCGCGCGGCCTACGTGCAGCCCTCCCGCCGGCCCGGCGACGGGCGCTACGGCGAGAACCCCAACAGGCTCCAGCACTACTACCAGTTCCAGGTGATCCTGAAGCCCGCGCCCGCGGATGTGCAGGACCAGTATTTGGGTAGCCTGGGGACGCTCGGCATCGACGTTCACGCCCACGATATCCGCTTCGTCGAGGACGACTGGGAGAGCCCGACTCTCGGCGCCTGGGGCCTCGGCTGGGAGGTCTGGTGCGACGGGATGGAGGTGACCCAGTTCACCTACTTCCAGCAGGTGGGAGGCATCGACTGCGACCCGGTGCCGGTCGAGCTCACTTACGGCATGGAGCGCCTCGCCATGTACGTCCAGGGCGTCGATAACGTGTACGACCTCGACTGGGACGGGCACGGCACGCGCTACGGCGACGTGTTCCTGCGGGCCGAGCGCGAGTTCTCGGCCTTCAATTTCGAGCATGCCGATGTCGAGCGCCTGCGAAGCCACTTCAACGATGCGGAAGCCGAGTGCACCGCCCTGCTCGCGTGCGAGCCGCCGCTGGCGCTGCCGGCCTACGATCAGTGCATGAAAGCCAGTCACCTCTTCAACCTGCTGGATGCGCGGGGCGCCATCAGCGTGGTGGAACGCGCGGCCTATATCGGGCGGGTGCGGGCGCTGGCCAAGGCCTGCTGCGAGGCCTGGCTGGCGGGGGCCGGCTAGTGCCCTGCTCAAGAAGTTCTTATGCGGTTGCACGGTGTCCCTACCTCGTCATGGCTGGACTCGTTCCGGCCATCCACGTGTTTGCCCACCGTCCGACCGACGAAGTTGAGGGAGATGCCCGGAACAAGTCCGGGCATGACGACAGGAGTAGCAGGGCCGGAGAGGTCGCACGCGCTAACGAGCACGTTGCGTACTGCAGCAACAGCTCACATGTGAGCACGAGTCATGCCTGACCTGCTGCTGGAGGTTCTCTCCGAAGAGATCCCGGCGCGGATGCAAGAGGACGGCTCGGGCGCGCTCAAAAAGCAGGTCCTGCGGCGGCTCGAGGAGGCCCGGCTCCAGTTCGACGCGGAGCACGTACAATCCTTCGCGACGCCGCGTCGCCTTGCCCTTCTGGTGCGTGGCCTGCCGGCGATGCAGCCCGACATCACGGTCGAGCGCAAGGGCCCGCGCGTCGATGCGCCCGAGAAGGCGATCCAGGGCTTCCTCAAGTCCACCGGCCTCACGCTGGAAGAATGCGAGCAGCGTGAGACCCCGAAGGGCCCGGTCTGGTTCGCGGTCAAGCGGGAGAAGGGGCGCCCCACCAGCGACCTCCTCACCGATCTGCTGCCGGAGGCGCTGGCCGCTGTCTCCTGGCCCAAGTCCATGCGCTGGGATGATAGCGGCGTGCGCTGGGTCCGCCCGATCCGCTCCATCCTCTGCCTGCTGGACGATCAGGTGGTCTCTTTCCGCTTCGGTACGGTTGAGGGCGGACGGACGACACAGGGCCACCGCTTCCTCTCCTCCGGCCAACTCACGATCAGCGATGCCGTTAGCTACGAAGCCGCCCTTGAAGGCGCCAAGGTCATGCTGGACCTGGAACGGCGGAAGGAGAAGATCGTGGAGGACGGTTGGGCGGGAGCCGAGGAGACGGGCTTCTCGCTCAGGGGGGATGAATCAGGACTGGTGGAGGAAAACGCCGGCCTAGTGGAATGGCCGGTGGTGCTCATGGGTACCATCGACCCACATTTTATGGACCTACCGACCGAAGTCCTGCGTTCCGCCATGGGCACCTACCAGCGCTATTTCAGCGTGAGCGACGGTGAGGACCGGCCGGCGCCCCACTTCGTTATGGTCGCCAATACAGAGACTATTGATGGGAACAACTCCATCGTCGCTGGCAACGAGCGGGTGTTGCGCGCCCGCCTCGCAGACGCGCGCTTCTTCTGGGAGCAGGACCGGCGCCATAAGCTGGAAAAATACTTGCCGGCGCTGGAAGGCGTAGTCTTCCACGCCCGCCTCGGCAACATGCGCGAGAAGGCGAAGCGCATCGAAAAGCTAGCGCGCACCCTTTACCCCTGGATCGACAAAGAGGCCATTCCCGATAAGGTTGAACAGGCGGCACGCGCAGGATTGCTCTGCAAGGCCGATCTCGTGACGGAGATGGTGGGTGAGTTCCCCGATCTTCAGGGGATCATGGGACGCTACTACGCACGCGAGGACGACGAGCCGGAGGCAGTCTACGAAGCAATCGGCGAGCACTACGCACTCTACCCTAACCGGCCGGTGAGTGTCGCCGTGGCGCTTGCGGACAAACTCGACACGCTAGCCGGCTTCTTCGCCATCGACGAGCGCCCTACCGGCTCCAAGGACCCCTTCGCGCTGCGTCGCGCTGCGCTCGGCGTGATCCGGCTCATTATGAACTGGCGCCCCAAAAGAGGCCGGGTGATAGGCCGGGTGCACCTATCCCTCGCTAGCGCGCTGACCTCCGCGCTCGCCGGCTACGACACCCTGCTACCCGCGCAGCCAGGGCCGGAGGCGACCCGAGACGCGCTACTCGTCTTCTTCGCAGAACGGGTGAAAGTATACTTGCGCGAGCAGGGCGTTCCCCACGATCACATCAACGCGGTCCTAGCCGTCGACGGGGTGAACAATCTTGTGCTCCTGGAGTATCGAATCGACGCTCTCAAGTATTTCCTAGACTCGGACGACGGCGCCAATTTGCTCACGGCTTACCGCCGTGCCGCCAATATCCTCCGCATCGAGGAGAAGAAGGACGGAGAGCAGTACACAGGTCAAGCAGACCCCGAACTCTTCCACCAGGGCGAGGAGAGCGCCCTTCACGAGCGTATTGGCAAGGCCGGCAAACGGGCGCAAGACGCTCTCGAAAGGGAGGGTTTTCAAGACGCGATGTCTGCCATGGCCACGCTGCGGGAGCCCGTGGACGCCTTCTTCGACAACGTCACGGTCAACTGCGGGGACCCCGCGCTGCGCCGCAACCGGCTGCTGATGCTCTCGCAGATCCGCAGCACGCTGGATCGCGTCGCCGACTTCTCGAAGATCGAGGGCTGAGCCGTGGCCCGGAAACAGACTGCTTCCGGTATCCCCCCTATTCGTCATGGCCGGGCTTGTCCCGGCCATCCACGGCTTGTTTGTGCGGTCGGTACAAAGAACGTGGATGCCCGGATCAAGTCCGGGCATGACGGTGGGGGGCTGGCGCCGCTCGTGCGTGTTTCTGGACCGGGACACTAGGCCGTGGGCGCGTGGGTCTATCGCTTCGGCGGGGGTGCGGCGGACGGTAATGCCGGGATGCGCGCGCTGCTCGGCGGCAAGGGCGCTAACCTCGCCGAGATGGCCGCCATTGGGCTTCCCGTCCCGCCCGGCTTCACCATCACGACGGCGCTCTGCAACAGCTACTACGATGCCGGGCGCGCCCTGCCGGCAGGCCTCGATGCGGAGATCGACGCGGGCCTCGCCCATATCGAGGGGATCGCGGGCGCCGGCTTCGGCGACCCGGACCACACGCTTCTCGTCTCCGTCCGCTCGGGCGGCCGTGCATCGATGCCCGGCATGATGGACACGGTCCTCAATCTCGGCCTCAACGACGAGACGGCGGATGGCCTCGCGCGGGTGAGCGGCGATGCGCGCTTCGCCTACGACAGTTACCGCCGCCTCATCCAGATGTACGGCGATGTCGTGCTCGGCGTCGAGCACCGCGCCTTCGAGGAGCTGCTTGAGCAGGAGAAAGAAGCCAAAGGCTACCGCCTCGATACGGAGATGCAGGCGGGCGACTGGTTCCGCCTGATCGAGGCCTACAAGGCGCTGGTGCGGGACGAGACCGGCAGCGACTTCCCGCAAGACGCACGAGTGCAGCTCAGGGGCGCCATCCGCGCGGTTCTCGATTCATGGATGAACGCGCGCGCCGTCACCTACCGCAGGCTGCACGGCATTCCCGCTGACTGGGGCACGGCGGTCACGGTGCAGGCCATGGTGTTCGGCAACATGGGGGCGGATTGCGCCACCGGCGTCGCGTTTACGCGCAACCCGTCCACCGGTGACGCCGCGCTCTACGGCGAGTATCTGGTCAACGCGCAAGGAGAGGACGTGGTCGCTGGCATCCGTACGCCCCGCGCGGTGAGCGAGGCAGGACGCGAGGTAAGCGGCACCGAGGGGCCCTCGATGGAGCGGGCCATGCCCGAGGCCTTCGCCGCCCTGCAGACGGTCATGGGGCGGCTCGAACGCCACTACCGCGACATGCAGGACGTCGAGTTCACCGCGCAGCGGGGCACCCTCTGGATCCTGCAGACCCGGTCCGGCAAGCGCACTGCAAAGGCGGCGCTGAAGATCGCCGTCGACATGGCGCGCGAGGGCCTGGTGGACGAGGCGGAGGCGCTGACGCGGGTGGACCCGCTGGCGCTCGAGCAGCTGCTTCACCCCGCCCTCGACCCGGAAGCGCCCCGCCGGGTGATGGCGCGCGGCCTGCCGGCATCGCCGGGTGCGGCCTGCGGCAAGGTCGTCTTCGACGCCGACGAGGCGGAGGACCGCGCCAACCGCGGCGAGGCCGTGATCCTGCTGCGCACCGAGACCAGCCCCGAGGACATTCACGGCATGCACGCCGCCCGGGGCATCGTCACCAGCCGGGGCGGCATGACCAGCCACGCCGCTGTCGTGGCGCGCGGCATGGGACGCCCGTGTATCACCGGCGTCGGAGAGCTTCGCATCGACGAGGCGGCACGGCTGTGCCGGGCGGGCGACACGGTGATCGCGGCGGGCGATGTCGTCACCATTGACGGCGCGAGCGGCGAGCTGCTGGAGGGCGAGGTGCCGACGATCGAGCCCGCGCTCTCCGAGGATTTCACGACGCTCATGGGCTGGGCGGACGATGCGCGGCGCTTGCGCGTCCGCACCAACGCCGAGACGCCGGTCGATGCCGAGACGGCGCTCCGCTTCGGTGCCGAAGGGATCGGCCTTTGTCGCACCGAACACATGTTCTTCGACGACGAGCGCATCGTCGCGGTGCGCGAGATGATCGTGGCGGCGGACGCGGACGGCCGCCGCGCCGCGCTCGCAAAGCTGCTGCCGACCCAGCGCGCCGATTTCGCCGCGCTGTTCCGCATCATGGCGGGGCTCCCGGTGACGATCCGCCTGCTCGACCCCCCGCTGCACGAGTTCCTGCCGCGCTCCGACGCCGAGATCGCGGACGTTGCCGCCGCCGCCGGGGTCACGGTGGAGGCCCTGCGTGGGCGCATCGCGCAGCTGCACGAGATCAACCCGATGCTGGGGCATCGCGGCTGCCGTCTCGGGATCTCCTATCCAGAAATCTACGAGATGCAGGCGCGCGCCATCTTCGAGGCGGCGGCCGAGGCCAAGGGCGAGCGGCCGGTCGAGCTCGAAATCATGATCCCGCTGGTGGCGATCAAGCGCGAGCTCGACATTCTCAAGGGCACGATCGAGCGCATCCACGGCGCGGTGGAGGGGGAGACCGGTGCTGAGATTGCCTATTCGATCGGCACCATGATCGAGCTGCCGCGCGCGGCGCTCCGCGCCGGCGAGATTGCCGAGAGCGCGGCGTTCTTCAGCTTCGGCACCAACGACCTGACGCAGACCGCCTTCGGTATCTCGCGCGACGATGCGGCGAGCTTCATCGGCGACTACGAGCGGGCCGGAATTCTGGCGCGCGACCCCTTCGCGAGCCTCGACCGCGACGGCGTCGGCGAGCTCGTGCAGATTGCCGTGGAACGCGGCCGTCGCACCCGCGCCGACCTCAAGCTCGGCATCTGCGGCGAGCATGGCGGCGACCCAGCGTCGATTGACTTCTTCGAGGAGGTCGGCCTCGACTACGTCTCTTGCTCCCCCTATCGCGTGCCGGTTGCGCGTCTCGCGGCCGCCCAGGCCGCCATCGCGCACGCGAAGGGCGCAGGGCCGCTCAGGGAGAGTCGGGAGGAATAACCCTCGTTTCGCCTGCGGTGAGCGGTGTCCCCGCCTCGGCGGCGGCAGCGATCCTCTCCAGGCGAAGCACCGCGAGCGCGGCCCCGCCCTGGCCGGAGCGGATCTCGCCCACTTCCCGCTCGCCCGCCACGATCGGCGTGCCGGCCGGCGGCAATGGCCCGTCCAGCGTTACGACCGCGAGGCGCCGGCGCACGAGGCCTCGGTGCTTGGTGCGCGCCGTCAGCTCCTGGCCGACGTAGCAGCCTTTTTCGAAATCGACGCCGTTGAGCGCCTCGAAGCCGCATTCCATCAGCGTCGCCCTGCCGACCTCCATGTCGCGGCTGCCGTCGGGCGCGCCGTGCGAGATGCGGTGGCGCTCGTAGTCGGCGGGGCTGCCGCGGGCGAAGCCCGCCTGCTCCAAGAACGCGAGGTCTGCGTCGCCGGGCAAGACCGCGCGGAGCCCCAGCGCCACGTCCCTGGGATCGCGCATGATCCAGCCGCCCTCTAAAGGTGCTGCAATGCCTTCGCCGGGCGGCAGGCCGAACGCGGCGTCGCCTCCCTCGCTGCCGAAGAGCGCGATCACCCGAAAATCCTCGGTGGCGTCGGCAAGCGCGATATCGGCGCGCAGCCTGTAGGCCATCAGCCGACGCCCGAGGTCGCCGGTGCGCGGCCCCTCGCAATCGAGCAGGTAGCCTTCGCCCCTGCGCAGCACGAAGAAATCGTGCAGATACTTGCCTTGGGGCGTGAGCAGCGCTGCGTAGATGCCGCGCGCGTCGGTTACGCGCTCGATATCGTTGGAGATCAGCCCCTGGAGGAAGGGTCCGGCCTCGGGGCCGTCGATGGAAACGACCCCGCGGTCTTCGAGTACGACGTAAAACTGGGCGCTCATCGCAGTGGTTCCCGTCCTCCCGCCGGTCATTGCAGTCGTGCGGCTACTATAGACGCCGCCTGCGGCGACTGCGAGGCGAGCGCGTCGCGCGGATACGCGCGCATGAGCGCGCGATGCGACTGAGGGGTTTGAAAGGAACAGGCGGTGTGCGAGGTTGAGGCATGACCGGCCTAACCCGCATCGACGGCAACGTGCTCTCCGGAATGCCGCTCGACCGGGCCGCGCTCCTGCGCACCGACCCGGCATGGCTCGCGGCCCGCCTTGACGATCCATCGACGCGCTACCTCGCGATCTGGCGGCAGAATGCCGTTGTCCGCCTCGGCCCCGAGCCGCGTGCCGTGATCCACTACGGTGAGACCCTCGACGGGCTGCTCGATCAGCGGGCCGCGCCCGTTCTTCTCGGCATCGAGGCCGAGGACGGTGCTGCCGGCACGGCGCATTTCGCCGTCGATTTTTCGCACGTGGAGGCCGAGACCCTGCTCGCGCGCTCGCCCGGTGGCGAATTGATGGATCTGCGCGAGCTGGTGCAGATCGTGCCGGGCACGGACGCGGCGCTCGTCGCCTATGCGCGGGGGCTCACCTACTGGCACCGGCGGCACCGCTTCTGCGGCGCCTGCGGCGCCCCGGCAGAGGCGCGCGAGGCCGGCCACCAGCGGCGCTGCACCAACGAGGACTGCGGGGCGGTCCATTTCCCGAGGACCGATACGGCAGTGATCACGCTGGTCCATGACGGCGACGAATGCCTTCTCTGCCGCCAGTCACGTTGGCCGCCGGGAATGCACTCGACCCTCGCGGGCTTTCTGGAGCCTGGCGAGAGCCTCGAGGAGTGTGTCGCCCGTGAGATCGAGGAGGAAAGCGGGATCAAGGTCGGCGATATCCGCTACCACTCCTCGCAGCCCTGGCCCTTCCCCGGCACGATCATGGTGGGCTTCATGGCGCAGGCGCTCACCCGCGAGATCGCGGTCGACGAGATCGAGCTGGAATACGCGCATTGGTATGAGCGGCGCGACCTACTCGGCCAGCGAGACACCGATGCGTTCCGACTGCCGGGCCGCTATTCGATCTCCCGCCGCCTGATTGAGGACTGGCTCGCCGGCCGTATCCCGCCCTAGGAGCGTGCGCCGTAGAAAAATCCGCGCGGCGAAGTTGGTATTGGATGGGGTGTGGGTGGATTGGCGTCAGGGGGCAGTATGATGCGACACGCCAGTTGCGTTTGGGAACTGCCCGATGCCGACCACGTATCGTCCCTACCAGCCGGAGCAGCCCTTGCTTCTGCCGCCGGACTTGCAGGAGTGGGTTCCCCCAGGGCACCTGGCTCATCACGTCAGCGATGTGGTCGATGCACTGGACTTGACGGCGTTCTATGCGCCCTACGAGGGGGACGGTCGACGCAACGCCCCCTACGAGCCGTCGATGATGGTCAAGGTGCTGATCTATGCCTACGCGACGGGCACATTCTCCTCGCGTGCGGTGGCGAGAAAGCTGGAGGAGGATGTAGCGTTTCGGATGCTCGCGGCGGGCAACTTCCCGCAACATCGCACGGTATGTGAGTTCCGCCGCCGACATCTGGCGGAGTTCAGCGAGCTGTTTGTGGGGGTGGTGCAGGTGGCGCGCGAGATGGGACTGGCGCGGTTCGGCAAGCTCTCGGTCGACGGGACGAAGGTGCGAGCGAACGCGAGCAAGCGCAAGGCGATGAGCTATGAGCGGATGGGCAAAGAGGCGGCTCGCTTGCAGGCGGAGATCGAGGCGCTGCTGACGAAGGCGGGGATGGTGGACGCCGAAGAAGACGATCGTTGGGGCGAGGATTTCCGGGGCGACGAGTTGCCCGAGGAGTTGCAACGCAGGGAGAAGCGCCTGGCGGCGATCCAGGCAGCCAAAGCGCGTTTGGAGGCGGCGCAACGCGGGCGCGACGCTGAGCGCGGGCGCGAGCCTGGGCAGGACCGCAATCCCCGGGGCGGGCGGCCCTACAAGCGGGCCTACGGCGAGCCCGCGCCGAAGGCGCAGAGCAATTTCACCGATCCCGAGAGCCAGATCATGAAGACCAGCAGCGAGGGATTCCAGCAGTGCTACAACGCGCAGATGGCGGTCGATGGGGAGCACCAGATCATCGTCGCGACTCAGGTGGGGCCACAGGCCAGCGACCAGGGTCAGCTGGTGGGGATGCTCGACGAGATCAACGAGACGTTTGGGGTCGAGCCTGCGGTGGTACTGGCCGATGCGGGCTACTGCAACGAGCCGGATCTGTTGGAGCTGGAAGATCGCGGCATCGACGCGCACGTAGCGCTGGGGCGTGAAGGCAAGTCCCAGGTGGCGGTCGACCCGGCCCGGCTCCCTGCCACGCACCGCATGGGTGAGAAACTGGCGCGCCCCGCGGGCAAAGCCCGGTACGCGCAACGCAAGTGGCTCTCGGAGGCGCCGAACGGGTGGATCAAGGAGGTGCTCGGATTCCGACGATTCAGCCTGCGAGGCTTGGCGAAGGTGCGCGGCGAGTGGGACCTCGTGTGCTTGGCGTTGAACATCAAGCGGATGGGGACGGTGGCCACGTGCTGAGGCAGGTGCTGGCCTGCCAACGCACTTGCTCCGGGGCGCGCAGTGCCCATCGACCGCGTATGAAACGCGAATCTCTTCCGTTCCGGCCTTCCGGTCTGGGATTTCCATCCCAGAGTCGGGCGGGCCAGATGTCCACACTCGGGCCAAGATCCCACCTCTCCCGCGCACTTGCACCAAACGCCTGGCATCAAGACTTCTACGGCGCACGCTCCTAGTCGCGCGAGCGGGAGCCGTCTCGCGCGCGTCAAATGAGTCGCGAGCGGGGGCCGTCTCGCGCGCGTCATAATGAGTCGCGAGCGGGAGCCGTCTCGCGCGCATCAGAAGAATCGCGAGCGGGAACCGCCTCGCACGCGACCTAAAGACCACCGCGCGACCGCTGGCGCCCATCCACAAGGCGCGCGTTGACAGGGCTCGGGGGCACGCTTATACAGCGGCGGCCCCGGTGCTTGTGAGACGCAGCGCCGGGAGCGGAGGTGAGGCGTGAAACGGACCTATCAGCCAAGCAACATCGTGCGCAAGCGGCGCCACGGCTTCAGGCAGCGCATGAAGACCGTGGGCGGCCGTCGCATACTTGCCCGCAGGCGCGCGAAGGGGCGGAAGCGGCTCACCGTGTGATCCCGGCGAGCTTTGGCTTCGCCTGCCGTTATTCCTCACGTGCCGGACATGCCTAGACGTATCGAGCGCCCACGCCGAGAGGAGCATTGCATCCTAGCGCGGGGAACCACACGTCCCAGCGAGCACTTGGACGCCTGACATGTTCCCACACACGTGCGAGCCTGAGACAGAGAGTGATGACGATGCGTATCGCCACACTCAAGAAGCGGAGCGACTTCCTGCGGGTGCGGGCGGCGGCATGCCACTGGGCCGCGCCGGGGCTGGTGCTGCAGGCGGCGCCGGCACCGGCGGCCGGGGATGCCGAAGGCGGACTGATGCGTGTGGGCTACACCGCAAGCCGGCGGATCGGCAACGCGGTCGCCCGCAACCGTGCCAAGCGCCGATTGCGTGCGGCGGTGGCCCATGTTATGCCGGCGTCGGCGCAATGCGGCTGCGACTATGTCGTCATCGCGCGCGCCGCCACGCTGACCCGCCCGTTCGACGCGCTGATCGGCGATCTGGCCGCAGCGCTCGCGCGTGTCGGCGTGCGGATGCGCGATCGGGCGCCCGAGGGCGGACGGCGAGCCGCCGCCGGCCGGCAGCGCGCAGCGGGCCCAAAAGCGGGAGACGCATGAGACCGATCGCGTTACTGATCGTGGGCCTGATCCGCGGATATCAGTATTTCATCTCGCCCCTTGTGCCGCCGAGCTGCCGGTTCGAGCCGACCTGCTCGCACTATGTAATGACGGCGCTCAGGCGCCACGGGGCGGCGGTGGGCCTCGCGCTCGCGTTGTGGCGGATCCTGCGCTGCAACCCGTTCTGCCCCGGGGGCGTGGACGACGTGCCTGAGCGTCCGCTCCGCATCCTCAACTCGTCCTGGAGGCGTGCCCCCCGCTGACCGGGGCGAGCGAGCGGCGCATGTTCGGCGGGGACAAACGCAACCTCATCATCGCGATCGGCGTGATCTTCGTGATCCTCGTCGGCTGGCAGTTCCTCATGCCGGCGCTCTTCCCGTCCGATGAACGGCCGCGGCGCGTCGCGGAGCAGCGTGAACCAGGGACGGCACCGCCGTCGCTGGATCAGGCCGCGCCGGAGATGACGACCGGCGCGGACGCTCCAGACCAAGCCCAGTTGCGCCAAGCGGGTATCGACAGCCCGCGCATCACGATCGAGTCACGCAGGCTCAGCGGCTCCATCGCGCGGCTCGGCGGGCGCATCGATTCCGTCACGCTCCTCGACTATCACGAGACCGCGGACGAGGAGAGCCCGAACATCGTGCTGTTCCAGCCCCGCGACGCGGCGCGGCCCTTTTTCGCCGATTTCGGCTGGATTACCGCGGCCGGGGGCATCGCGCTTCCCCAGCCCGATACGCTCTGGGACGCTGATCGCACCACCCTTTCGCCCGGCAGGCCGGTCACGCTCCACTGGGACAACGGCGCGGGCCTCTCGTTCACGCGCAAGATCGCCGTCGACGACGACTTCGTCTTCACCGTGACCCAATCGGTGCGCAACACCACCGCCGCCCCAATCGCGCTCGCGCCTTACTCGCGGATCGCGCGATTCAGCGACGCCACCGAATCTATTCTGCCGTTCAAGCCGCTCTTCATCTTCCAGGACGGCGCGCTGGGTATCTTCGGCGAGGACTATCAGGAAGCCGACTACGATGACATGCGCGACGCCTACGACGCGCAGATGAAGAACCCCCGCGCCGGCGCCGATTACCGCTACGAGGCCACCGGCGGCTGGATGGGATTGACCGACAAGTATTGGCTCGTCGCACTCATTCCCGATCAGGCGACGCCGCTCCACGGCAGCTTCGAGTACGTGCCGGTCGACGACGGGCAGGCCGACTCCTTCCAGACCATCTACGAGGCCGAGCCGCTCACAGTAAATCCGAGGCAGACTGTCTCGCTCACCTCGCACCTCTTCACCGGCGCCAAGGTGATCAGCCTCCTCGACCGCTACGAGGACGTGCTGGGGGTGGACCGTCTGGACCTCGCCGTCGACTTCGGGCCGGCGTGGTTCCTGTCGAAGCCGATGTTCTACGTCATCGACTTCTTCAACAGGGCCACCGGCAATTTCGGCGTCGCCATCCTGCTGCTGACGATCTGCGTGCGGGTGCTGCTGTTCCCGCTGGCCAACAAGGCCTACGCGTCCATGAGCCGTATGCGCAAGCTCCAGCCGGAGATGATCCGCCTGCGCGAGCGCTTCAAGGACGACAAGCAGCGGATGAATACGGAGCTGATGAAGCTCTACCGGGAGCAGAAAGCCAACCCGGTCGCGGGCTGCCTGCCGCTGGTGGCGCAGATTCCGGTGTTCTTCGCCCTCTACTACATGCTGTTCGTCACCATCGAGATGCGCCATGCGCCCTTCTTCGGCTGGATCGACGATCTCTCGGCGCCGGATCCGATGACCTTCATCACTGCATTCGGGTTCCTCGATTGGCCGGCCCCGGAGTTCCTTCTGGTCGGCATCTGGCCGCTCGTCTTCGGCGCGACCATGTGGCTCCAGATGAAGCTCAACCCGCAGCCGATGGAGCCGATCCAGCAGAAGATCATGATGGCGCTGCCCATCATCTTCCTCTTCCTGTTCGCGCGGTTCCCGGCGGGGCTGGTGGTCTACTGGACCTGGAACAACGTCCTCTCCATCGGTCAGCAATGGCTGATCATGCGCCGCATGGGCATCACCCGGCAGAGCCTTGCCGTGGACGCCGAGAAGATTAAGAAGATCAAGGAAGCGGCGGAGAAAGGCACACTGCTGAAGCCGAGCCGCTCTTCCCGCAAGAAGACCACGCGCTCAGGGCCGGCCAAGGAAGGCGCGCGCGCCAGTACCGAGGGCGCGAAACGGCGTGACGGCGCCGCACGTGCCCGCACGGCCCAGCCCCGGGCCAGCGAAGTGCGACGCGATGATGCACCCCGCCGCAAGTCTGGCACCGCGACGGGCAACAGCAAGCGGGCGGAGACCTCAACACGCTCCGGGCGTACAGAACCCGCCGGCGGGCAGAAGACACGCGCCAAGAGCGCTCCCCGCGCCCGCACCGAGCGGAAGAGCGAAGCACGGAGCGAGACGACGGGTGCCGGTACCTCGTCGGTCAAGCGCGCCACCGCTGAGCGCGCACGGATCGCCAGGCGGAAGGCCTTGGCCCGCAAGCAACGGCAGAAGGCCGCGAGCCGGCGCAAGCAGGTGCCCACCGCCGCCCGGCCCACGAGCTTCATGGAGCGCCTCAAGGCGGGTCTCGGGATCCCCCCTGCCGAGGGTGCTCCCCCGCCCACCCCCACCCCCGCGCCTGCGGCCGAGAAAGAGCCCCAGAAATCGCGTCGCCAGCGCAAGGCGGAACGCGCCGCCGCTCGTGCCGGCGTCGAGAGCGACCCTCCGGCCGAAGCGCCCCTCGATGCGGCGCCAGCGGACGAGGCACCGCAACCGACTGGCGCGGCCGCCGACGCTCCCACAGAGGAAAGCGAAGCGGCGGCACCGGAATCATCCCCGGACACGCCTGCCGACGACGGCGAATGGACGAGCCAGGACCAGCCGAGGCCCCGGCGCCAGAGAACGCGGAAGCGCGCGCGGCGGCGCTAGAAGCCGGCCGCCGGCTGTTCGCGCGGCCCTGCCGCTTCGTCGCAGGCGTCGCCGGGCCCGATGGTCTGCCCGCGCCCACCCTGCCCGAGATCGCCTTCGCCGGCCGTTCCAACGTCGGCAAGTCGAGCCTCGTCAATGCGCTTACCGGCCAGCGAGCGCTGGCGCGCACCTCGAACACACCGGGGCGCACGAGGGAGCTCAACTTTTTCGACCTGGATGGCCGGCTCACGCTCGTCGACCTGCCGGGCTACGGCTACGCCGCCGCCTCCAGACAGAAAATCAAGGCCTGGACTCGCCTCGCGGAGGCCTACCTGCGCGGCAGGTCGACGCTCCGGCGGGTCTGCCTGCTGCTCGACGCAAGGCGCGGCATCACATCAGCCGATGAGCCCGTCATGGCCGCATTCGACCAGAGCGCGGTGTCCTTCCTCGCGGTGCTGACCAAGTGCGACAAGCTCGCGCCGGAGGCGCTGACGGCGCAGACCGCCGCCATCGAGGCGGCGCTTGCCGCGCACGTTGCTGCCTATCCGTCGCTGATCGCTACCAGCGCGCGTACCGGGGCGGGGATCGCAGCGCTCAGGAGTCACCTCGCCGCGCTGGCTACGGCGGAGAGAATAGGCTAGTGATCCGCGGCTGGCCGTCGGCCCAGGATGCGCCGGCGCCTGCGACCGACCGGGCACCCCATGCAGCGCATCAGCGACACCAAACATTGGCTGCGCACCGCAGCCACGATCTCCGAGGCGCTGCCTTATATGCGGCGCTTCGCCGGTCGGAGCGTGGTGATCAAGTACGGCGGCCACGCCATGGGCGATGCCGCGCTCGCCCAGAACTTCGCGCGCGACGTGGTCCTGCTCAAGCAGGTCGGCATCAACCCGGTGGTGGTCCATGGCGGCGGCCCGCAGATCGCCCGAATGCTCGGCCGCCTCGGCATCGAGAGCGATTTCGTCGACGGCTTGCGCGTCACCGATGCCGCGACCATCGAAGTCGTCGAGATGGTGCTCGCCGGCACCATCAACAAGCAGATCGTGACCACGATCAACGCGGAGGGCGGCACTGCAGTCGGCCTCAGCGGCAAGGACGGCCGCCTCATCGAGGCGACACCGCTGCAACGGCGCACACGCGACGCCGAGACCGGGGTCGAGTGCGTGGCGGATCTCGGCTTCGTCGGCGAGCCGGGCCACATCAATATCGAGCTACTCGGCCACCTGGGCGATTCCGACATCATTCCGGTCATCGCGCCGATCGGTGTGGGCGCCGGAGGCGAGACCTACAACATCAATGCCGATACCGCGGCCGGCGCCATTGCCTCAGCGCTTTCCGCCATCAAGCTGCTGTTGCTCACCGACGTCCCGGGCGTGCTCGACGGCGACGGCGCGCTCGTCAGCCAGATGACCGCCGGCGAGGCGAGGCGAATGCTCACCGGCGGCGCGGTCAGCGGCGGCATGATCCCGAAGCTCGAAACCTGCCTCGCGGCGATCGAGCGCTCGACCGGGGCCGCCCACATCCTGGACGGGCGCGTCCCGCACGTGATCCTGCTGGAGCTCTTCACCGAGCACGGTACCGGCACCATGATCGTGCCGGACTAAGGAGTCGCCCAACTCCCGAGGGCCGGCCCGCGAAGCGGGTCGGAGCGCGCGACTGCGCGCCGCGCCGAACGGCGCGTAGCGTCGTAGGTCCACGCGCGCGGAGCGCACGATCGAGTGGAGCGAGCGCCCGGCGCCTGAGGGACATGAATAAGCACCCCGCCTTGACGTGGCGGAGGCGCTTGGCTATTCAGCGCTGCAGGATCGCCAATCGGGGGCTTCGCAACCCATGCCCTGGGACCTTGGACTGCCGTTGCTAGTCGCGTTTGCCACGCTCATCCTGTCGCTCGGGATCTTCTGGTCGGCGAAAACGCTGCTCTTCGAGGCGCGCCGGCGGGAAGGCACCGATGCGGGCCCCGGCGACGTTGACGCCGGGTCCAGGGGCACCCACTAACCCGCACTTCACTCTACGGCCCTAAGGGCCATCAGTCGGCGGGGTTCACTGCCACGTTATCGATAAGCCGCGTCTGGCCGAGCCATGCGGCGGCGAGTACGCGCGCCGGTACCGTGATGCTCTCCATCGGTGCGAGCGTCTCGGCATCGCAGACTGCGAGATAGTCGATACGGTCGAAGCCCGCGGCGCTAAGCGCGGCGGTGCCGTTGGCCACTGCGTCGGCCGACTTCGCGCCCTGGCTCAGCGCCGCCGCCATCCAGCTCAGCACCTCGAAGAGCCGAGGCGCAACCCGGCGCTCTTCCGCCGAGAGATAGGCGTTGCGCGAGGAGAGCGCGAGGCCGTCGGCATCGCGCACGGTAGGCACCGCTTCGATCCGGCAGGGGATATCGAGGTCGGCGACCAGGCGCCGCACTGTGGCGAGCTGCTGATAATCCTTCTCGCCAAAGAGCGCGACATCCGGCAGGCACTGGAGCAGAAGCTTGGTGACGACGGTGGCGACGCCGGTGAAGAATTGGGGTCGGGTGGCGCTCTCGAGCCCGGCGGTGACGCCGTCCACGTGCACCGCGGTTGCGAAGCCCGGCGGGTAGATTGCATCGGTCGGCGGCATGAACGCCGCCTCGACACCCGCCTCGGCCAGCTTGGCAAGGTCGTCGGCGGGGTCGCGCGGATAGAGGGCGAAGTCCTCGTCAGGCGCGAACTGGGTGGGGTTGACGAAGAGGCTGACCACCGTGCGCCCGCCGTGCGCGCGCGCGGCCCGAACCAGCGCCATGTGGCCCTCGTGCAGCGCTCCCATGGTGGGAACGAGAGCGACCGTCAGGCCGGCTGCACGCCACGCGGCGACGGCTCCGCGCAGGCCGGCGACGCTGTCGAGAATCGAAGGCGCCATCGGCTGCCCGTGCTTCGGGACGGTATCTCCCGAGACGAGTTACCCCGCGCTAAATGATTTGCCAGCTGCCGTCGGGCTGGCGGCAGGCGGTGCCGTAGGCCTCCTCGGTGCGGCCACCGACCGTCACAGTCTGGGTGTACTCGCGGCAATAGGCCCCGTCGCTCTGCTGGTAGGTCTGGGTCGGCGTGATCGTGCCCCGGTTGCCGCTATCCGGGTTGTGCCACGTGTTCGTCGTGCCGGCGGGCGCCGTCTCTAACGTGCTTTGCGTTGCATGCTGCAATGCCAGTTGATCGGCGCGGTCGAGCGACCTGCCGACCTCGCTGCCGATAAGCGCGCCGAGGAGCGTGCCGACGCCGACGGCAACCACTTTGCCGCGGCCCTTGCCGACCTGCGCACCGGCGACGCCGCCGGCCACGGCGCCGAGAAGCGTGCCTAGGCCTTGTTTCTGGCCGACAGTCTCGCTGCAGCCTGCCAGCGCCAGCGCGGCGATGCCGAGTACCGCGAACTTGAACTTGTGCATGGGTCGTCTCCTCACGTCCCTATCGTCGAGCCTCGGTCTGCAAGAGCCGACGCGCCGACTCCGACCGATCATTCCTGCTCACATAGCATGATCTGTGCAGGCGCGGCGGTGTTGTCAAATTTTCGTGTGCCGAGCCGTACCCCCGGCAGCGTGCTCGCGGCGATCGTGCTGCTGCCGGTGGCGACGGAGATCGGTGTCCATCCCATCCACCTCGCCGCGATCGTCGGCACCAATCTCGGTCTCGGGAACGTCTCGCCCCCCTGCGCGCCGATGCTCTACATGGCGGCGGGGATCAGCAAGCTCTCGCTGATGCTGCCGAGACTGGTTATGGGAATCCAATGAGCGGCGGCGTTGCTCCGTGAGCGAGCACGTCGCGATCACCCTCCAGCCATCGGGCGACGAGAAGGAGACGGTGAAGGCTGGTAGGTTCGACGCGGCCGACGAGGAGCGCCCCTTGGCCCAGAACCACGGCGCCGGCTACCGCGCGGTCTACGACTTGGCCGAACCCGAGCGCTCGCTCTTCGTCATCAGCGCCGGGCAGTCCGGCAACCCGCTCTCCTCCCACTACGAGGACTACGCCGAGCCCTGGCGCGACGGCCGCTACCTCCCCATGCTCACCGACCGCTCGCGGGTGGAGGAGGATGCGTTGGGGACGCTGGTGTTGACGCCGAGGTGAGGCTTAGGGCGTTCTTACGTCATGCCAAGACAATTCTTGTGTCCCTAAGGACCCACGCCGAGCAAGACATGACACTTCCTCATGAACTCCGAGGTTAAAGATCTAGCTGTTGCAGCAACTTCTTTGCTTGCCTCACTCTTGGCTGCGTGGCTTTGAGTGACTTGCGTTTCCGCACTTCCTCCCAGAAGTCTTCCGCGTAGCCATTCCGCTTCAGATAAATTGCTGTTGCGGCCAGTTCAAGCACCAGTGCAGAATAGCCGCTCATCACTTCAAGGTCGGCTTTGCACGCCTTTATCTCTTCACAGTTATCTAGCCTAGCGGCACAATCCGTCGATCTAAATACCGTATATGGCACACTATGATAACCAGTTCGTTCTTCCATGGACAAGAAACCCAAAGATTCGGCATCTTCGGCTGCAAAGGCTAACTCCGCGCTATAGGGTCCGAAATTGTGATAGTCGAATTCCACATCCCTAAATCCGGAACCCTTAGCTTGGAGCAAATACGCGATTTTCTGCAATCGCGTCTTGCCGACGAGTTCCCCGCCTGCCAAACGCACTATGGCGCTGACGTAGTCAGACTGATCCATCATTGCGCCGCTCCCTTCCATAGCTCGGTTAACTTCGCCATCACTTCGCCATTTCGCCCGTATACTCGGAATACTTTTTCCTCCTTTAGGGCTTGAATTACGGGTGATAACTCCGCCACGTCCTCGTGACGCTCCGTTCCATCGGGCAACCTGATTGTGATCTTTGTCAAGGCATCAGGACTCTCGTAACTGCGAAATTTATAAGCTGAAACAGTCGCCCTGTCCTCAAGAACATCCATATCCTTAAAGCTGCCCTTTCTTTTCGCATCCGACAGCGCTTTTTGAAATTTCCCTCTAGCATCTCCTCCAACGATTTTGTGTCGCGCGCCGACATCTAGGCATTTATACAGTGCTCTGTTTCTCAAGCGGTTGGCCAAATCCGCAATTTCCTTATCTCGTGCCTGCTCCATTAGCGCAAGGCCACCCCAAATTGTAGCGTCATCCAGACGCAAATAGTGCTCGATGGAATTTCCATCTTCTTCAAAATATAATCTGAGCGGGTGATTCTTAGGTAATCCGGTTTTGGAGGGATCTCCCGAATTGATTATCTTAGCGGCACGTGTGAGTAGGGATTCGAGCATTTTTTCTGCGGCGCGCGTAGTCTTATGCATGTACACCTGCGTGTACATATGGTACCGACCGATAGGTAACCCTCCGCCGCCTTGAGACCTTTAGCACTGAGAATAAATCCCTCAACAACAAACGGGTCCTTTGCGTCATCACCGCCAATCGTTAACTCCCCAACTTCCAAGTTATTCAGCAGCCAATCCCAGTCCAGTCCGGCATATTCGGTTCCAGTCATAATTCTATCTCGCTGAAGATAGTCGATTCGATCTGCGTCAAACTGGCTTGATACAATAGAAGAATAGATGTCCACCGGGTACTCTTGCTCAAGAAGACTTGCCACATTAATCTGAAAAGACTTATCATACGTCGCTAGAATTTGTCCAACTTCCGTGTCGCCCCTTATAATTTCGGCCGTCCATTTCTCATGCCTCTTCCGCGCACCCCGTGCCTTCTCTACGCCTTCAAACGCATGACTAAAGGGGCCATGACCAAGGTCATGAAGAAGGGCGGAGCACATTGCGACGTTTGCTCTTTCCTGCGAGAAAGTGTCTCCCAGAGTGGTCTTGAGAAGATCGACTAATTGACGAGAAGTGTGAAAAACGCCCACACTGTGGGAGAAGCGAGTGTGAGTTGCACCAGGGTAAACGAGTTCCGAAAAGCCGAGCTGCTTAATGCGGCGCAAGCGCTGGAATTCGCATGCATTGATCAGGGACCACATCAGCTGCTCGAAGTCGTCGGAGGCAGAAAATGCTATAAGTCCGTGGACGGGATCGCGTATGCGTTGCTGGCGCTTCGCTAAATGTATGGTCACGAGACCACTCATCCACAAGATGTAGCGTTAGTCAAGTTGGTTGCGTGTGCTGTGTATGTTCTAATATGACTAAGCGGGAAATGCAAGTGGGCTGTGACGGGTTAGCCGCCTGCCGTAGCTCTCTTCGCCAGCTCCCGTTCCGCCAGCGTCGCCCGGTAGCTGGCGCCGATGAGGAGGATCTCGTCGTTGACGTCGTAGCCGGGGTTGTGGAGGAAGCAGCCGCGGGCGCCGGTCCTAGTCCCGCGCGCGCGACTCCTCTTGTCGCGCGCAAGACCCTACGGGCTTGCGCGACTCGGGCGGGCGCGACATCCCGCTGGAGACGGGGCCGGGCAGCGACTAGCATTCGGGCCGGACCGCCCGGCGGGCGCCGGTCGGAGCGGGTGGCGGGGATGGCCTGAGCGGCGCGATGGAGACCGGCTGAGGAGACCAGAATGGCGCGATCGAAGATTCTGCTCGCGGGCGAATCGTGGGTGACGACCGCAACGTACATCAAGGGCTTCGATCAGTTTCCCACGGTCACCTTTCATCGCGGCGCGGATGCGCTGGCCGACGCGCTGGCGGACAGCGATTTCGCGCTCACCTACATGCCGGCTCACGAGGCGCAGACGCACTTTCCGTCGACGCTCGCCGGGCTTCGGGAATACGACGCCGTCATTCTCAGCGATATCGGCTCCAACACCCTTCTCCTGCATCCCGATACGTGGATCGACAGCAAGCACACGCCGAACCGGCTCAAGCTCATCCGCGACTATGTGGGCGAAGGCCGCGGCCTGATGATGGTCGGCGGCTACTACAGCTTCCAGGGCATCAATGCGGGCGCCCGCGACCACATGTGCCGCGCGCGCGACCCTGCGGGCGTGCGCGACTCTGTTTGAAGCGCGCGCGGCCTCCCAGGCACGCGCGACCCGGACCGTGGTGCGGTGCACCGGGCGCGGATTCTGCGTCAGGATCGCGTCCTGAAACACGAGAGAACACGGGCCGCGACAGGTGGAGGCAGGGAAAGGAGGCGCCCGCGACCCTACGGGCGGGCGAGGGACAATATGCCGCGCGCAAGACCCAATTCTTCCGCGCCCGCGCGCGACCCCATCTACCGCGCGCGCGACCCTGTGGGCGTGCGCGACGGTCCGCGTTGTCGTCGCCAGCGTCATCCAGGACGGCCGCTGCCTGTCCCACCGAATCCCACTTATCCCACTTAATCCCACTTAATCCCGCATGACATTTAATTTGTCGCCCGTCTCGTTCGGGCTAGTCACCTGAATCTAAAGTTCGTGGCATAAATTTTGATCGACACGGAGGCAAAAGCGCTTGACGGCAGCGAGGATGTCGTCGGCCGATTTGGTCCACCTGAAGGGCTTGGGGTCTTCGTTGTGCTTTTCGATGAAGGCCCGGATATCGGCTTCGAGCTGGCGGGTGGAGGTGTGCACGCCGCGCTGCAGTTGCTTGCGCGTCAGTTCGGCGAACCAGCGTTCGACCTGATTGATCCACGACGCCGAAGTCGGCGTAAAGTGGACATGCCAGTGCGGCCGCCGTGCCAGCCAGGCTTTGACTGCCGCCGTCTTGTGGGTGGCGTAATTGTCCATGACGACGTGGATGTCCAGCCCTTCGGGGACCGAGCGGTCGATCTCTTTCAGGAAGTCGAGAAACTCCCTGGCCCGGTGGCGCCTGTAGCACTTGCCGATGACGCGGCCGGTGGCGACATCGAGGGCGGCGAACAGCGAGGTCGTGCCGTGACGCTTGTAGTCGTGTGTGCGGCGCTCAGGCATGCCCGGCAGCATCGGCAGGACCGGCTGTGTGCGGTCGAGCGCCTGGATCTGGCTCTTCTCGTCGACACAGAGCACCAGCGCGCGGTCCGGCGGCGACAGATAGAGCCCAACGATGTCGCGGACCTTGTCCACGAACAGCGGATCGCTGGAGAGCTTGAAGGTCTCCGAGCGGTGCGGCTGCACGCTGAAGGCCGCCCATATCCGCCGGACCGTCGTATGCGACAGCCCGCTGTCGCGGGCCATCGAACGGAGCGACCAGTGGGTCGCGTCGGCCGGCGTCGTCTCCAGCGTCCGCTCGATGACCGCGGCCACCTTCTCGTCCGAGAGCGTTCGCGGCCGTCCCGGACGAGGCTCATCCGAAAGTCCGTCGATGCGCTCCTTCAGGAAGCGGCGGCGCCACTTGCCGACCGTGTGCTCGTGCACGCCGAGTTCGATTGCCACCGCCTTATTGGTCAGGCCGTCTGCGCAGCGCAGGATCATGCGGCAGCGATCGGACAGCGAGCGCGCGACCCGGCGGCGTCGAGCCTGACGCTCAAGATACGACCGTTCCTTATCGCTCAGAACCAAGGCCGCCATCGGCCGGCCAATGCCACGTGCCATCGGAAAGACCTCCATAATCCAACTCCGATGGCTATTGTATAATGCTATCTACTTCAATTCCAGGATACTAGTGCTAGTACCGGGGCGTGCGGATCCAGGGTCACGGCCTGCGTCGCGCCCAGGGGCGGTGACGACGAAGGGCGTTGCCTGGCTGCGGTGGGGCTCGGGCCAGGTGTCGGGCCGGAGAGGAGGATGCCATGCGGCCGACAGCGCGCGAACGGGCGGATTTCGACCGCGATGGCGCGGTGCTGGTGAAGGGCGTCGTGCCGGCCGCGTGGCTCAGCGTGCTGGAGGAAGCGATCGAGCGCGATATTGCGGAGCCGGGGCCGTATGTCGTCGGCTACCGGCCGGAGGTGGGCCGCTTCCACGGCAACCAGCGCGTCTGGGAAATCGATGAGGGCTTCCGGGCCTTCTGCTGCGAGGGGCCGCTCAGGGAGCTGGCGGCGCGGTTCCTGGGCGCCGAACGCCTCAACCTCTTCTACGACCAGCTCTTCGTGAAGGAGCCGGGCACGCCGCAGCCGACGCGCTGGCACAACGACCAGCCCTACTGGCCCGTGCGCGGCTGGCCGGTGATGTCCTTCTGGCTGCCGCTCGACCCGGTCACGCGCGAGAGCGGCGCGCTCGCCTTCGTTGCCGGCTCGCACCGCTGGGAGCGTTGGTTCCAGCCTGAGCCCTTCGCCGAAGGCGGCGCGGCCTACGAGCAGGGCGAGGGCTACGAGCCCGTGCCCGATATCGACGGCGGCGGATACCGCATCCTCTCCTGGGACATGGAGCCGGGCGATGCGCTGGCCTTCCACGCGATGACCGTCCACGGCGCGGGCGGCAACCTCACGACGGATGTCCGCCGGCGCGGCTATGCAGTGCGCTATTGCGGCGAGGGCTGCACCTATTTCGCCGGACCCGGCCCGAACCGCGACCTGCGCAACCCGGCTCTCGCCGACGGCGACCCGCTCGACAGCGCGCAATATCCTGTCGTCTGGCCCTGACGCCGACCGTGCGATCAGCGTCTGTGGAGCGCGAACAGGGGGTCCTTGATTTGAAGGCCATCCCGTCCGCTGTTCGCTCATCCGCTTCGACGCCAAGGAGATCATCACGAGCGCGGCGCGGCGAATTGCGGAGCGGCCAACGCGGCTAGAAACCTCAAAACCGAGGCACTAGTATCCGCCGCACCCTCAAACCGGGAGAGCGGCATGACCCCGTCCCCCACTCAATTGGGCAAGAGCACGCGCGGGCACGCATGAGCGAAGCTGTCCGGGTGGGGGTCGAGGTCGGCGGTACGTTCACCGATCTCGTCGCGTTCGAGGACGGCGGTGTGCGCATCACCAAGGTGCCGAGCACCCCGCAGGAGCCGCACCGCGGGGCCATCGCCGCGCTGGATCAGTCGGGTTTGGCGCTGGAGGCTACCGGCGATCTCGTGCACGGCTCGACCGTGGCCACCAACGCGGTGCTTGAGCGCAAGGGCGCCAAGGTGGCATTCTTCGCGACGGAGGGATTTCGCGACCTGCTCGCGCTGCAGCGGCAAAGCCGGCGCTCCATCTACGACATTCATTACCAGAAGCCCGAGCCGGTGGTGCCGCGCCGCGATACGTTCGAAATCCCCGAGCGCGTCGGCCCGCATGGCGAGGTGGTGACCGCCCTCGATGAAGGGGCTGCGCGGCAGCGAATTCACCAAGCGTTGCAAGGCGCCGGCTATGAGTCCGTCGCGATCTGCTTCCTGAACAGCTACGCGAACCCCACGCATGAGCGACGAGTAGCGGCGATGGTCGCCGAGTCCTTTGCCGACGTCGGAATCACGTGCTCGTGCGACGTGACCCGCGAGTTCCGCGAATACGAGCGCGCCTCGACCACCGTGCTTGCGGCGTACGTGCAGCCCGTCATCGACCGCTATCTCGGCGAGTTCGCGCGCGCGCTGGACGGCCGGGGCTTCAAGGGCCGCTTCAGCCTCATGCAGTCCAACGGGGGCCGGCTGCCTGCGCGCGGTATGGCGGGCAACGCGATCACCTCGCTCTACTCGGGACCGGCGGCAGGCGTGATGGGCGCGATCCGACAGGCAGAGCGCTCGGGGTTTCGCGACCTCATTACTTTCGACATGGGGGGCACGAGCACCGACGTGTGCCTGGTGCAGGGTGGGACACCGGTGTTGACGAGCGACGCCGAGATCGACGGTCTGCCCATTCGCATTCCAGTGCTCGACATCGTGACGGTGGGGGCGGGCGGCGGCTCGATCGTCTGGCGCGACGACGGCGGCATGTTGCGGGTCGGTCCGCGCTCGGCCGGCGCCGAGCCCGGCCCGGCCTGCTATCGGCGCGGCGGCGCCGACCCCACAATCACCGACGCGCACCTCGTCCGCGGCACTATGCTCGCCGACACCTTCCTCGGCGGGCGCATGGACGTCGATCCCGAACTTGCCCGAGGCGCTTTCGCCGCGCTGGCGAAACAGTTCGGCCGAAGCGTGGAGCAACTCGCCGACGACGCGGTACGGGTGGCCGAACACAACATCGTGCGGGCGATCCAGCTCGTCTCGACCGAGCGGGGCCGCGATCCGCGTGATTACGTGCTCGTCCCCTTCGGCGGCGCGGGGCCGCTGCACGCGGCGCGCGTCGCCGAGGTACTGGGTATCTCGACCATCGCCGTTCCGCCCGAGGCCGGCGTGCTCTCGGCCTTCGGCCTCGTCGCCTCGGATTTCGTGCGCTACGAGAGCCGCACGGTGCGAATTGCCCTCGACGAGGCTGGCGCCACAGAGCGCGTTCGCGCGCAGTTTGCGGCCATGCGCGCGGACGCAGACGCCGCCTTTGCGGAACTCGGCCTGACGAGCGGGCTCTGCTACACCCATACGCTCGAAATGCGCTACGTGGGGCAGGCCTTCGAGGTCCCGATCCTGCTTGGCGACGACGAGATTGCGCGTCTCGATGCGGGCCTGTTGCGGGAGCGGTTCAACGAGGCGCACCATCGCATCTTCGAGTTCGACGACTCGCGAACCAACCGCCCGGAGATTGTCTCCTTCCGGCTCGGCATCGCGTCGCCGCCCCCGGCCGTCCCCGCGCTTGTCGGGACGGACGACTCCCCGCACGCAGCGGACGTCACGCTCTTCGACGGCGGCGAGCGCAGAAAAGCCCGTCGGCTCAACCGCGGCGCGCTGCTCGATGTGGGCGTGGGCGAAGGACCGTTGCTCATCGCGGACGAGACCTCCACCGCCTACGTCCCGCCGGGATGGCGCGCGCGGGTGGACACACACCATAATGTCATCCTGACGCGCTGAGTTCGGGATAGAGCACGAAGAGCCCAAGGAGAGGACCCATGTCGCTCGATCAGGTCGACCAGGCAATCATCTCCCAGGCGCTCATCGCCGCCGCAAAGGAAATGGGGATCAAACTCGTGCGCTCGGCCTACTCGCCGATCGTGCGGGAGGCGAACGACTGCTCCGCTGCGCTGCTGGACGTCGAGGGCAACGTGGTGAGCCAGGCGGAGCTCATTCCCATGCAGCTCGGCCCGATCGCCACGACCTTCCGAGCCTGTGCAGAGCTCTATCCGCCCGAGACGCTGGAGCCCGACGACTTCTACATCAACAACGATCCGTATCACGGCGGGCAGCACGTCCCCGACATTTTCATCTTCACACCCATCTTTTTCGGCACGAGGCTCGTCGGGTTCAGCGCAACCGTCGCTCACCACCTCGATCTCGGCGGCGGGGCGCCGGGTCTCAACATGGCAGCCGGCGACGTCTATCAGGAGGGCCTCATCTTTCCGCCGAGCCGCTACAACGTGAACCGCGACTGGAACGGCGGCCCCTTCGAGCGTCTGGTGCGCGCAAATGTGCGCGTTCCGGAGAAGACGATCGGGGACTGCAATGCGCAGTTCGCGGCGAACGGGGTCGGAGCGAGGCGCGTGATCGAGCTTTGCGAGAAGTTCGGGGCGGACGTGGTCAAAGAGGCGATGGCGGGGCTGCTCGACTACACCGAGCAGCGCATGCGGGCCGCGATTGCTGCAGCACCCGACGGCGTCTACCACGGCGAGGACCAGCTCGACAGCGACGGAGAGAACGACCAGCCGCTCGTGGTGCGCGCGCGGGTGGAGATCGCGGGCGATACCGTCTCGGTCGACTACGAGGGGACGTGCGATCAGGTGCGTACGAACGTGAACTGCCCCTTCGCATCGACGATCGCGGCGGGGCTCTCGTGCGTCAAGTCGGTGCTCACGAGCCCCGACATCCCCTTCAACGAGGGCGCGAAGCGGCCGATCAGCATTGCTGCGCCTTACGGCTCGCTGCTCAATCCCCGCCCTCCGGCCCCGGTGCGCGCGCGAATGCTGTCCGCCTACCGCGCCTACAATGCGGTGATGAAGGCTCTCGCCGAGGCGGTGCCCGAGCGGGTGATGGCGGCCGGTTTCGACACCACACACGCCACCTGCCTCTCGCACCTCGGCGAGCGCGGGTACGGCATCTATCTTGAAATCTTCGGGGGTGGCTACGGTGCGAGCGCCGTCGGCGACGGCTGCGACGCGGTGGATAGTCCCCTCTCCAACTGCTCCAACATCCCCGTCGAGGCCATCGACATGGAGCACGCGTTCTTCCGGGTTGCGGAGTACGGGCTCGTGGCGGGCTCGGGCGGCGAAGGAGAATGGCGCGGCGGGCTCGGTATCAGGCGGGTGTACGAGGTGCTGGCGGACGACGTCGAGTACCAGTCCTACTCCGATCGTTTCACAATCCCGCCGGAGGGGCTATTCGGCGGTGCAGATGGCGGTGCGGCGCATGCCTGCGTGCTGCGCGGCAACGAGAAGATCGTGCTCGGCTCGAAAACGAGCTTCCGACTGGCGAAGGGCGACCGCCTGGTGATGAGCACGGGCGGAGGCGCGGGCTTCGGCGATTTCGCCCGTCGCTCGCCGGAAAGAATCGTGCAGGATCGCGAAGACGGCACGCGTGAAGTGTCTTAACCTCGCGAGTAGCCGCGAGAGGACGCAATGGCGCGAGACAGGATCTCGATTGTGCTTCCGATCGTCGGAACACTCATTCCGACTCGCCTGCGTTTCACCATCCGCGAACTGTTGCCTTCACAATGTTCTGACAAATACCTGGAGAAGACATCTGAAGATCGGAATGTAGAATAGACGGAAAGCGGTATGACTAGAGAAAAGCAAAGTTTCAACCTCGATTTATTTCTTGAGTTAAACGAAGAATACAAGGATAAACCCGTTGTACCGCGACCGAGACGAACCGGAAAGGTGGATTTGGAAGGGGCGGCGAAACGGCGAGCCGCCAACATAGATAAATTGCTGAATGTTCGTGACAAGCGCGTGCTTGAAATCGGTTGTGGCCGCGGTGCGTTCTCATATGTGCTTGCCAGAGATTATGCCTGCGACGTAGTGGGTGTCGATATTGCCGAACGAGAGTGGTCTGACTATAAGTCTGTTCCGAACCTCGATCTGCGTGTTTTGGATGTAAGCTCCAAGGATCACGAGGATATAGGGCAATTCGACCTAATCTATTCATCCGCTGTTTGGGAACATATCAAGCATCCTTACGCAGCCCTTCAAGGGGTTAAGCGGCTTCTAAGGAACGATGGGCACTTCTTTCTAAGTGCAAATCTTTATCGAGGTCCACAGGCATCCCATCGATATAGAGAAGTGTTCTTTCCGTGGCCGCATCTCCTGTTTACGGATGATGTCTTCGAAGCATTCTACCTTCATACTGGTAGGAAACCGAACAGACCTGCGTGGGTGAATAAGTTGACGTACTCAGGATATAGGCATTATTTTGAGATTCTCGGATTCGAAGTTCAAAGGAAGTGGTTCTCGTGTTCACAGTTTGATGAGGGTTTCTATAATCGTTTTGCAGATGTGCTGTCACGATATTCAAAGACCGATCTGGAGCGCGATTTTTTGAACGCAACAGTCGTTCACGGTTCGCTAGTGGAGAGTGAACACGTGAGCGAGACTTCGACTCGAAGCCAAACCGGAAAACTCGAAAGTGAAGTTAGAGAGCCGAGAAAGACTGTCTTAGATCTCGAGCTAGAGATTGAGGCGGCCAACGAAAGGATCGGAAAGGTCGATCGACAGCTTCGGGAAGAAAGGAACAAGGTTCGTGATATGCAGAACAGCATGCGCTGGCAAGTAGGAACTCTATTGGCAAATTCCGCATACAGGCCATGGCGTCTTGCTCGTCTGCCCTTTGATCTCCTACGGCTCGCCACGGATCGTGATCGGCGCAAGAACGCTCCACGGAAGGCCGCCGGTTGATGCGGTCACGGCAGCGGGGGCGGCGGCCACTGCCGCCGGCGCTCGGCCCAGACAAGCGCGCTGCATTGCGAGGGCGGCGCTTGTGGGTGCCCGGCCGGCCACCCACACATGGCCTCACTGACCGCACTCAACTAGTATTCAAACCGAAGGATCCAACGGGGTCCCGCCTTGATCCGCTTCGTCACGACCGATTAGGCAAACTTCGCAGCAGAGGGAGAAGACCATGCGACTGCTCAAGATATGTGCCCTGGCCGCTGTCGGGCTGGTTTATGCGCTTTCAGCGAGCGCCGACTATCAGGGTGTTCCGCGCACCTTCCTGTGGAACCCCGGCGGCGTCGACATCTACGACGCAGCCGAGCACAAGAAGGATGGCCCCTACGTCATCGGCTTTTCGAACGCGAGCCTCTCCAATCCCTGGCGCGTGGCCATGCTGCACGGCATCGAAGCCGCCGCCGAGCGCAACAAGGACAAGCTGAAGCGCTTCATCATCACCGACGCCAACGACAACCCCTCCAAGCAGGCCGCCGATATTCAGGATCTGCTCGCCCAGGGCGTCGACATTCTCCTCGTCAGCCCGGCGACCGCGGAAGCGCTGGATCCCGCTCTCCGCCGCGCCAACAAGAGCGGCGTCCCCATCGTTCTGGTGGACCGCGAGGTCACGTCCAAGGACAGCTACATCACCTTCGTCACGGCCTCCGACCAGGCGCTGGGCCGGATCTCCGCGCAGTGGCTGGCTGAAACGCTGAACTTCGAGGGCAAGGTCGTGATGCTGGGCGGCCTGGCCGGCGCTTCGCCGGCGGAGAACCGCATCAAGGCGGCGCACGAGGTCTTCAACCAATATCCCGGCATCGAGGTCCTGGAAGTCCAGTACACGTCCTGGTCACCGGCCAACGGCAAGACGATCATGTCGGCCCTCATTCAGAAGTACGGCAATGACATCGCCGGCGTCTGGGCCGATTCCGGCCTGCAGGGCTCGGGCTCGATCGAAGCCTTCCTCGCCGCCGGCTACGAGGCCGGCGCGATCCCGCCGCACACCGGCGGAGACTTCAACGCGATGTACCAGCTGAGCGTGCAGAACCAGGTTCCGATGGTCGGAATCGACTATCCGCCTGCCATGGGCGCCGTGGCGTTCGAATTGCTGTTCGATGTGCTGGCCGGCAAGGGCATTCCGCGCCGGATCGAAGTGAACCAGCAGATCGTGGTCTCCGAGGGCCATGAGACCGCGTCGGTCCAGGCGGATGTCTTCGTCAAGGACTATGCCCTGATGGACAAGCCGGGCTCGGTGATCATGTCGAGCGGCGTCGGCCCGGACTACGATCCGGAGACCTTCACCGCCGACTATCCGAAGTAGACCGCCGATAATGGTGGACGGCCCCGCCGCCTTGCTGGCTGCGGGACCGTCCATCACGGCGGCTGGATGCCGCCGGCGCCTGGGAGGAAGGCGACATGGCTCATCCGGCGCTTGCCGCAAAGGGCTTGACGAAATCCTTCGGCAGTAACGAGGTCCTCCGCAATATCGATTTCGAGGTCAATGCCGGCCGCACCATCGCGCTCTGCGGCGAGAACGGCGCCGGGAAGTCGACTCTCATCAAGCTTATGACCGGCGTCTATACGCCGTCGGCCGGGCAGGTCCTGCTAGATGGCGACCCGGTGGTCTTCGCCGGACCAAAAGAGGCGATTGCCGCCGGCATTGCCGTTGTCCATCAGGAATTTTCGACTATCTCAGCCCTGACGGTGGCCGAGAACGTGTTTCTGGAGAAGGAGCCGTGCAACCGGCTCGGCCTGGTCGACCGGCGCGCGCTTCGCCGCGACTGTGTCGACCTGCTCCAACAGCTCCGCATCGATCTGGACCCCGACGCGACGCTCGACCGGCTTAGCGTCGCCGAGGCGCAGATGGTGGAAATCGCCAAGGCGCTTCGATCCCGGACCCGCGTGCTTATTCTGGATGAGCCGACGGCGGTGCTCTCCCACCGGGAGATCGACCATCTGTTCCGAATTCTGCGCGACCTGCGGGAGCAGGGGATGGGCCTCGTCTACGTCTCGCACCGTCTGGACGAAATTTTCGACGTCTGCACCGACATCTGCGTCCTGAAGGACGGCGATGTCACCTCGTCGGGGCCAATCGACGATTACGACCACGACAAGGTCGTCTCCGCGATGGTTGGGCGGAGCCTGGGCGAACTGTTCCCGCCGAAGAGCGGGGCGGCGGCCGACAAAGAGCCGGTGCTCTCGCTGCGCGGCCTCACCGCAGAGGGCGGCGCGCCGCCGGTCGACCTGAATCTCCGTCCTGGCGAGATCGCGGGGCTGGCGGGCCTTGTCGGCTCAGGACGGACCGAACTGGCGCTGGCGATCTTCGGGGCGGCGCGCGGAGCCGGGACTGTCGAGCTCTCTGGCGTGACCTACGGCAGAAGGACGCCGGGCCGCAGTCTCGCCGCCGGCCTTGCCATGCTGACGGAAGACCGCAAGGCCAACGGCCTGTTTCCCGACGCTTCGGTCGCCTGGAATTTCGCGGCGTCGACGTTGGGCAAAGGCGCCCGGGCGCTTGCGCTCTCGCCGCGCAACGAGGAGGAGCGCTCCCGTTCCGTCGTCGAGCGCTTCAGCGTTGTCGTCGATCATGTGGGGCAGCCCATATCAGCCTTGTCGGGCGGCAACCAGCAGAAGGTGCTGATCGGCCGGTTGCTCGAGAATGCCCCCAAAGTTCTACTTCTCGACGAGCCGTCGCGCGGCGTGGATGTCGCCACCAAGGCTGAGATTTACCGCACCTTGCGTGCTCTGGCCCGCGACGGCGTGGCAATCCTGGTCATCTCCTCCGAACTGATCGAAATCGTCGGGCTGTGCGACCGCGTCCACGTCATGCGCGACGGCGCGTTCGTCGCCGAACTGCTTGGCGACGCCATTACGGAAGACGGCATCATGGCGATCGCCGCTGCCGCGACGGGAGGTGACGAGCTCGCACCCCAATCCCATGACTGACTTCGCGCGCGCTGTCCGCTTCCAGAACGTCCATCTGGCGATTGTCGGTCTGATCGCGGCGGTCTTCATCGTCGGCATGTTTTCGTCCGACCGCTTCGTCACCGTGCTGAATATCGCCAATGTCCAGGACCAGTTGGTAGCGCTCGCGCTGGTTGCGCTCGCCCAGACGGTCGTCATCCTGTCGGGCGGCATCGACCTCTCCTTTGCCGGTCTCCTCGGCCTCCTTTCCGTGTTGTTCGCTTCCTTCGCCGGGGCCGATCCGGCGACCTTCGCCGGTGCCTATATCGGCATCCTTGCGCTCGGCACGGCGATCGGCGCGCTCACCGGCGGGATCGTCGCTTACACCGGCATTCACCCGCTGATCGTGACGCTCGCGACATCGACCATCATGGCTGGCGCGGCGCTGCTCCATACCAAGCAACCGGCCGGTTCTGTGCCGATCTTCTTCGAAGACATCGTGTATGCCCGTTTTTTTGGCTTCGTTCCGTGGGGAACGTCGTTCGCCATCGCGGCCTACGTAATCGTCGGCTTCGTGCTTTGGCGAACCCGCTTCGGTATCCGTGTCCACGCCATCGGCGATGACGAGCGGGCAGCGACGATTTCCGGCGTCCCGGTCAAGCGGACCAAGGTGCTGATCTATGCGTTGTCGGGCTTTATCGCTGCTCTGGCTGCGATCTACCTGGTGGGCCGGTTCGGCGTGGGCGATCCGCGCGCCGGCATTGGGTTCGATTTGCGCTCAATCACGCCGGTGATCGTCGGTGGCACCCTGCTTGCCGGCGGCCGCGGCGGCGTGCTGGGCACGTTTCTGGCGGTCGTCCTGCTCGCCCTTCTGGCGAACGTCCTGAACTTCCTGAACGTTTCGAACTTTTATTTGTGGATCGTCGAGGGAGTCATCATCGTCGTCGCCGTCTCGCTGTTCGTCGTAAAGGCGCGGTCATGATCGCGCAACTCCTCGGCGGCGGCAGCACGGTCAGGGGCCGGAAGACCCGCGAAATCCTGTTGCTGCTGGGCTTCCTGGTCCTGATCTGGGCGATCACGACGGCGCTGTCGCCGCGGTTTCTCAGCGTCAAGAATATCACTGATATTCTGGTCCAGGCCGCGCCGCTCGGCTTTGTCGTCATCGGCCAGATGATTGTGATCGTCGTGCGGGGTCTGGACCTCTCCGTGGCGTCGATCATGGCGACCGCGGCGGTGCTCTCCATCGGTGCGTTCGACAACACCGCCACCGCCTTCGTCGCCGCCCTGCTTCTCGGCGCCCTGGTCGGCGGCGTCAACGGCTATCTCGTCAGCTATCGGCGGGTGACGCCGTTCCTGGCGACGCTGGCAACGATGATCGTGCTGCAGGGCATCCGTTTCGCCTACACCAAGGGCGCGCCGAGCGGCTCCTTGCCGGAGACCTTTCGGTTCCTGGCGACGGGCGACATCGGCGGCGTCCCGGTGATCCTGATCGTGTTGATCACGGTTGCAATCACTGCGCACTGGATGCTGGAGCGCAGCGTCCCCGGACGGCAGCTCTTGCTCTACGGCGACAATCCCGACGCCGCCCACATGGCCGGCTTGCCAGTCAAGCGCATCGTTATCGGGGCCTACGTCATTTCCGGCGTTCTCGCCGCCACGGCTGGCCTCTTCCTGGTCGGCTATGTCGGGATCGTCGACAACTGGACCGGCCAAGGCTACGAGCTGGACAGCATCGCCGCGGCAGTGATCGGTGGCGCGTCCCTTCGCGGCGGCAAGGGCAGCGTGATCGGCGCCCTGATGGCGGCGCTGATCCTGGTTTCGCTCTTCAACATCGTCGTCATCCTGGGCTTGTCCATCGAGTTCCAGATGGTGGTGAAGGGTGCGCTGATCCTGCTGGCGGCAGCGGTCTATATCCGGCGCGGCCGCGAGTGACGGTTGCCACAACAACTGCAGCGGCAGCGCGCAGGAATACTTCGTGTAAGACTATGCGGGGAGGGACCTGATTCCCTTCATGGGGGAGAAAGGGCAGGCGGGTGACCGCCGCGAACGAGACCGCGCCGTAGGAGACCCGATGAAGGACCGTGTCGTCCTGATCACCAACGTGGAACATTTCGTGGGCCGGCCCGTCGCGGCCGAGCTCGTCGCTCAGGGAGCGGCGGTGGTCTGCCACGACAAGAGCTTCGCCGATGCCGCTGTGGCGGAGGCATTCGCTGCGGCCAATCCCGCACTCACCGTCGTTCGTGCGCAAACGCCGGCCGAGATCGTCGCGCGCGCAACCGAGGCTTGCGGCCGGGTCGACGTTGTCGTCTGCAACGACGCGGGCGCCGCGGTCCGCGCGCCTATCGAGGCGGCGAGCCCGGACGAATTGCGTGCGGCGCTCGAAGACATGGTGGTCTTTCCGTTCGAGATGGCCAGTGCGGTCGTGCCGCAGATGAAGGCGCGCAAGCGCGGTAAAATCCTGTTCATCACCTCGGCGACGCCCTTGCGGGGGCTGCCGAATTACTCGATGTACGTGACGGCGCGCGGGGCCACCAACGCGCTCACCGTGTCGCTCGCCCAGGAACTCGGTCGCGACAACATCCAGGTCAACGCGATCGCGCCCAACTACGTCGAGAGCCCGACCTATTTCCCGCCCGAGTTGGTCAGCGATCCGGCAACCCTGGCCAAGATGACCCGGAACATTCCGCTGAAGCGCCTCGGCAAGCCCGAAGAGGTTGCGGCGCTGGTGGCCTTCTACGCCTCCGACAAGAGCGATTTCATCACCGGCCACGTCGTGCCGTTCGCCGGCGGCTGGGCCTGAGCACAGTCCGTGGACGCCTTCGACCCACGCCCCGCCGGGGCCGCGAAGGTTCACCCGGACTGCCGCCCGGACTACTCTCTGGCGACCGATCCCCGTGGCGAAGTCATCGACATGCAGCCGCCCGACGCGAAGACCATTCCGGACCTGCTCGACGAGCTGGCGGATCGATACCCCGACCATGAAGCGCTGGTCGGCGGCGAGACGCGGCTCAGCTATCGCGAACTGCGCGACGCGGTGCGCGGGCTCGCCAAGGGCCTCCACGCGCTGGGCGCACGCCGAGGCGACAAGGTCGGCCTCCTCATGGGCAACCGGCCCGAGTGGATCCTCGCCGATTTCGCGATCACCGTCCTCGGCGGCACCTTGGTTGCCATCAACACCTGGGCGACGGCGCGCGAGCTCGCCCATGTGCTCCGACACTCGGACACCAGGTTCCTCCTCACGGTCGATCGCTTCCTCAAGTACGACTATCTGGAGATGCTCGACGCGCTCGGCCGCGAGGGCGATGCTCTCGCCCGCGTCGAGGAGATTGTCCGCCTCGGCGGCCCGGCCGATCACCCGGCGCGGCGCTTCGAGACGCTGTGGGAGCTGGCGGAGGGTATCGACGACGCGGTGATCGATCGCGCCCAGGCCGCCGTGCGCGGCGAAGACGTGGCCTACCTGCTCTACACCTCGGGCACGACGGCGCTGCCCAAGGGCGTCCAGCTCCAGCACTACGCCCTGATCGAGAACATGTGGAATATCGGCGAGCGCCAGCATCTGCGCCCCGGCGACAGGCTCTGGCTCGCGGTCTCGCTCTTCTGGGGCCTCGGCTG
Source organism: Alphaproteobacteria bacterium (assembly GCA_965262755.1). Taxonomy (GTDB): domain Bacteria; phylum Pseudomonadota; class Alphaproteobacteria; order UBA828; family UBA828; genus WTGU01. The sequence goes on from OZ253557.1 coordinate 591,782, forward strand.
CGAGAACGCGCTCTTCGCGGTCATGACCCACGCAGGCTGCGTGGTGCTGCAAGAGCATTTCGATGCCGGCGCGGCGCTCCGCCTGATCGAGGCCGAGCGCTGCACCGTCTTCTATGGCACACCCAACATGGTGCACGCGCTGGAGCGCCATCCGGAGCGGCCGGCGCGCGACATTTCCTCGCTGCGCACCGGGGCCACGCTGGGCTCGCCCGAGCAGATCAAGCGCCTGATCGACCTCGGCGTGAGCGAGATCTGCAACATCTACGGGCTGACCGAGACCTACGGCAATTCCAATGTCACCGACGTGGACGACCCGCTGGAGAAGCGGCTCAACACGGTTGGCCGGCCGCTGCCGGGCACGGAGATCGTCATTGCCGACCCCGAAAGCCTCGCCCCGCTGCCTGACGGCACGGTCGGCGAAATTCTGGTCAGGGGCTATGTCACCTGCGGCTACTACAAGGATCCCGCGCTCGATGAGCAAAGCTTTCACGACGGCTGGTTCCGCACCGGCGACCTCGGGCTGCTGGACGAAGACGGCTTCCTCCACTTTCGCGGGCGCCTGAAGGAGATGATCAAGACCGGCGGCATCAACGTCTCGCCGGCGGAGGTCGAGGCGGTGCTGACCGAGGTGCCGGAGGTCGAGCTCGCCTATGTGATCGGCCTGCCGGACCCGGAGCGCGACCAGCGGGTCGCCGCCGTCATCGTTCCGCGCGACGGCGCCGCGCCTACGGCCGAGGCTCTGACCGCCCATTGCGCCGAACACCTGGCCGCCTACAAGGTGCCGCACGAGTTCCGCTTCGTCGCCGCCGGCGCCCTGCCGCTCACCACCACCGGCAAGCTGCAGAAGGCCCGCCTCGCGGAATTCTTCGCAGCGGATGAGGCCTGATGCCCCAGGCTCTGCGCAACAAGGCGGCGATCGTCGGGATCGGCACCAGCAGATTCGGCCGTCACCTGCCCGAGAGCCAGCTTGCGCTCGCCGCCGCCGCCTTCAAGGCGGCGCTGGAAGACGCAGGGCTCGAGCGGGGCGATATTGACGGCCTTTCCATCCACATCGGCTGGCCGCTCGGCGTCGACTACGACCAGGTCGCCCAGGCGTTTGGCCTGGAGATCGGCTTCGTCAACCAGGCCTGGACCCACGGCCGCTTCGTCACCGGCAGCCTGCAGACCGCGGCGATGGCGGTGGCCACCGGCATGGCCGACGTCGTCGCCTGCGTGAATGTGCTGAGCTTCACCCGGGAGCGCGACATCCTTGGCGGGCCGCACGACTTCGAAGGCTACCGCGAGACCGGCGGCACCCATGCGGAAACGCCGCACTACGGGCTGACCGCGCCGGCCGGCGGCGCCGCGCTCGCCATGCAGCGCTACATGGCGCTCTACGGCACGACCGGCGCCGAGCTTGCCGCGGTGCCGGTGGCACTCCGCGCCCATGCGAGGCTCAACCCGAACGCCGTGATGCAAGAGCCCATGAGCGTGGCCGACCATCAGGCTTCCCGCATGGTCGTGGACCCGCTCAGGCTCTTCGACTGCTGCATCGTCAGCGACGGGGCCGCCGTGGTTCTGGTGACGGCGGCAGAGCGCGCGCGCGATCTCAGGCAGCGCCCCGTCCTCATCGCCGGGATGCAGGGCATGAAGGCGGGCCGCAACGAGTTCATCTTCGCCCCGCCGGGGCTCGGCATCAATCAGCAGAGCGGGACGCATCTGGAGCGCCCCGCCGAGCGTGATCTCGCAGTGTACCGTTCGGCCGACATCCCCCGCGATGCGATCCAGGGGCTTTACACATACGACGCCTTCTCGCCGCTGGTGCTGTTCGTGCTGGAGCGCTTCGGCTTCTGCGCGCCGGGGGAGGCTGCGGCCTGGGTGCAGGATGGTCGCATCGGCCCCGGCGGCGCGCTGCCGGTCAACACCTCCGGCGGGCTGCTCTCCGAAGCCCACGTCGCCGGCTGGAACTCGCTCTGCGAGATGGTGCGCCAGCTGCGGGGCGAGGCCGGGCCGCGCCAGATCGCCGGGGCCCGCGCCCTGCAATGGGCGACGGCCTGGGGCGATTCCGTCATCCTGCGAAACTGAGGGGCCGGACGCGGCTGATGAGCGGCGACGAGAAACCCACACCTCGCATCAACCCGGACAACGCACGTTTCTGGGAGAGCGTGCACGAGGGCGCGCTCCGCCTGCCCCGCTGCGGCGACTGCCGAGCGTGGCACTGGCCGCCCGGCCCGGTCTGCCCGGCCTGCTTCTCCGATCGGATCGGCTGGGAGGAGGCGCAGGGTCACGGCACGGTCTCCACCTGGACCGTGGTCCACAAGGACTGGTTCCCCGCGTTCAAGGCCGATATTCCCTATACCGTGGCGCAGATCGAGCTTGCGGAAGGCGTGCGGTTGACTGCGAACATCGTCGAGTGCCCGGCGGATGCCCTTCGCGTCGGGCTTCCCGTCGAGGTCGTGTTCGACCGCGTGACGGAGGCGCTCACGCTGCCGCGTTTTCGGCCGCGCCACGGTTGACCGGCACACCGAGGGGGTGAGCCTTGACCAACATCCTGTGCGAGCACGAGGACGGTTGCCGCCGCATCCGCCTCGCCTGCGGCACCACCAACGCGCTGACGACGGCGGTCATCCAGGACCTCGCGCAAGCGCTCGCAGAGGCCAACCGCGATGCGCGCGGCGCGATGCTCTGCGGCGGCGATCAATTCTTCTCCAACGGCGTGGACCTCGACTGGGCGCTCACGCAGTCGCGTGGCGAGATCGAGGAGATGTTTCGCGCGCTGGCGGGCCTCATCCTCGGCATGCTGGAATCGCCCTTGCCCATTGTCGGTGCCATCAAGGGCCACGCCATCGGCGGCGCCATGGCCATCTACCTGGCCTGCGACTATCGCTACGCCGCCACCGGCCGCGTGCTGATCGGCAAGCCGGAAGTCCTGCTCGGCGTGCCCAACCCCTATTACGGCGATCGGCTTCTGCGCTTCGTCGCCGGAGACTTCGTCGCCTCCGACATGATCTACACCGGCAAGCTCGTCCGCGCCGATGAGGGCCGCGCCCTCAACCTCGTCCACGAGACCGGGCCGAAGGCAGAGATCGAAGAGATGGCGTGGCAGCGCCTGCTGTTCCTGCGCGACCTCGCGCCGGATGCGTTCCAGGAATCGAAGCGCATGCGGCTCGGCAAATTCTGTGCCGACCTGAGAGAGCAGATGCCCTCCCGCATCGCCCGTCAGGTGGAAATCTGGCATGGCGCAGACGCACAGGCCCGCCTCCGCGCCGGCGCAGAGCGGCTCGAGCGCCGACGGCGCGAAGATCGCTAACCCGCATTTCTCGCCACGGTCGCGGTCCGGTTCCGCCATCCCGCTTGGGGCAGGAGTTAAATCCGAAGCGGGATTCGGCGGGATTAAGTGGGATAAGTGGGATTCCGCGGGGCAAAGTCGCCCGCGCCTGAAAGGTCGCGGGCGCGGAAGAAGGGGCCGTGCGCGCGGTAGATGGGGTCGCGCAGGCCGGAGTCGCCCGCGCCGGAGTCGCCCACGCCCGCAGGGTCGTGCGCGCGGCTAATGGGGTCACGCGCGCGTCACACAGGGTCGTGCGCGCGGCATACTGTCTCAGGCGCTGGCTCGGAAGAAAGGCTCGCGCGCGCGGCATATAGCGTCTTGCACGACTGCCCATCGTGCCTCCGCGTGCCGTGACCTGATTGCTGTTGCGCTACATGACGCGATGTTGACGCTTGCGCCGCGCACCGTGCACCGCACCATGGTCCGGGCTGTCGGGGGGAAGTGGCGGGGATTGGGCGCCGCCGCAGCACGACCGGCGACAACCGACTCTCTCGACCGAGACGCGAGCGCTTGCCACAGTATCAGACTGGTCGTATAATCTGGTCTGAACTGAGGTGAGGACGACGGTGGATCAGATCGGTGCCTATGAGGCCAAGACACACCTGCCTCGACTGCTCGATCGCGTCGCGCGCGGCGAGAGCCTGACGATCACGCGCCACGGTAAGCCTGTGGCACGGCTGGTGCCCGTGGCCGGCGACCGCGAGCGGGCACAGGCAGCAGCAACCCGCATTGTCGAGCGGCGCAAGCACGTCAAGCGCGTGCCGTTGGCTGACCTGATAGCCACAATCCACGAGGGACACCGATATTGACGGCCATTGTCATCGACAACTCGGTGTTTCTCTCCTGGTGCCTGGGCGACGAGGATGACGCGACTGCAGCCCATGCCATGAAGCGTGTCGCAGAAGAGGGCGGAGTCGTTCCCCGCATCTGGTGGTACGAACTGCGTAATGCCCTCCTGATGAATGAGCGCCGCGGTCGGATATCCCTACGCCAAGTTTCGGACACATTGGCTGACAGCTTGGCGCTGGGCATCGCAATCGACGACGAGCACGACGGGTCGCTCCTCCTCGATATCGCCCGCAGCCACAACTTGACCGTCTACGATGCCGCTTATCTCGAAGTTGCCGTCCGCCGCAGCCTACCGCTCGCAACCCTCGACCGACGTGTCCGCATTGCGGCCGAGGCCATCGGGGTTTCCACCATTCGCTGATGGCCCACGCCACCTGCATCCCCCGCCCCAGGTATGGGATGAACACAAAACCGGTGCCGCCTGCGTCCCCTCTCCGCCCTTTTAGGGGGGAGAGGGACAGGGAGAGGTGGGTTATCGAAAGGCGCAGCGCACGCATCCGCGTAGCCAAGCGAGCGTCGCGCGGGACGCGCGTGAAACAACTTTTTGAAGCGGGATTCGCCGGGATTAAGTGGGATAAGTGGGATTCCCCGAGACAAGCGGCGGCAATGACGTGGGCTGTGGGCGGCTCGCTGTTGCGCTGCATGGTGCGATGCTGGCGCGGGAGGCGTGCGCCGTGCATCGCACCATGGTCCGGGTCGCGCGTGCCTGAATGTCAATCGGCATTCAATATTGACCCCCAATCGGCGTGCAAAATTGACCCCCCTGAGCGACACGGCGGAGGTTGTCCCGGTAGCCAATAGGGGGGACCCGCGCGGCTTCGTGTAGCGCCCCGCGTTACGCGGAGCGAAGCCGCGTGGGGGGTCCCTGTTGGCCCACCGGGGCAACCGGGCCGCAGGGACGGCCGGCGCCAGGTCAGGAGCGGTTCTTGAAGCGCCAGCTCTCGTTGCCGGTCTCGATGATCTCGCAATGGTGGGTGAGGCGATCGAGCAGCGCTGTGGTCATCTTGGGGTCGCCGAAGACGGAAGGCCATTCGCCGAAGGCGAGGTTGGTGGTGATGACGATCGAAGTGCGCTCGTAGAGCCGGCTCATGAGGTGGAAGAGCAGCTGCCCGCCGGCCTGGGCGAAGGGCAGGTAGCCGAGCTCGTCGAGGATGACGAAGTCGCGTCGGACGAGCTGGTCTGCGGTGCGGCCCTGGCGTCCGGCGCGGATCTCGGCCTCGAGGTGGTTGACCAGGTCGACGACGTTGTAGCACCGGCCACGGGCGCCCTTGCGGATGCAGGATCGCGCGATGGCGACGGCGAGATGGGTCTTGCCGGTGCCGGTGCCGCCGACCAGCACGATGTTGCGTTTGCCCTCGAGGAAGCCGCCGCCGGCGAGCTCCTGGATCAGGGGCTCGTTGACCGGCGAGGCGGCGAAGTCGAAGTCGGCCAGTTCCTTGGCCGTCGGCAGCTTGGCGGAGGCCATCTGGTACTTGATCGAGCGGGCCCTCTTGTCGGCGATCTCGACCTGCAGCAGCGTACCGATGATCTGCTGCACCGGATGACGGCGCTTGAGCCCGTCGGCGAGGATGTCGTCGTAGGCGGCGCGCATGCCTGCGAGCTTCAGCGCCGTCATCATCGCCAGCACATCATGACGTTCCATGACCGGCCTCCCTCAGGCTGTCATAGCGCTGGCAATCGGCAACCGGCTGGTGACGAAGCTGCAGGCCCTCGGGCGTCGGGATCGCCGCCGGCGGCGCCGGCTGGCGCTGCCGGGTGAGGATGTTGAGCACGACGTCAGCGCTGCAGGCGCCGCACTCGAGCGCTTCGGCGCAGGCCGCCTCGACCGCCTCCAGCCCGTCCTCCAGCACCGCCGCGAGCACCTTGACGAACTGCCGGTCGCCGTCGTCGTGGCCCGCGAGCCGGGTTCGCAGGCGGCCGAGCGCGTTGGGCAACTGCCAGTCCTTGAAGGGCGCGCCATTGCGTAGCGCGCCGGGCTTCCTCGTCAGGATCGGCACGTAATGCCACGGATCGTAGACGAACCGGCCGCGCCCGAAGCTCCGGGGGTGCTCGGCGACGATCTCGCCGTCCTGGCGGATGGCGATCCGATCGGCATAGGCCCGCACGTCCACCGGTCGCCCGACCGCGCGCGCCGCGACGCTGTACTGGTTGTTGTCGAAGCGCACCAGACAGGTCTTCGAGACTGACACCTCGCTGGCATGGAAGCCGTCGAAGGGGCCGCGATACGCCACCAGGAAGGGCCGCTCCTCCTCGAACACCTGCCATATCGTCTTGCCCGGGATTGTCGGATGCGGATGCTTCTTGGCGTCCTCAATGCACCGATCCATCAGCCACTCGTTGATCTCGGCGTAGGAGCGGCCCCGCGGGCTGGGCACGAACAGGCGGCCGCGAAGGTCACCCACCTGCTTCTCAACCTGCCCCTTCTCCCAGCCAGCCCCTGGCGTGCACGCCACAGGCTCCACCAGATGGTGCGAGCACATCTCCTGGAAGCGGCGGTTGTAGCCCCGCTTCTTGCCCACGAAGATCGTGCTCACCGCCGTCTTCATGTTGTCGTAGATGCCCCGCCGGCAGACCCCGCCGAAGAAGCGGAAGGCACGCTCGTGCGCCTCGAAGACCATCTCCTGGCTCTCGCGGGGAAAGATCTGGACCAGATACATCCGGCTGTGGCACAGCCGCATGTGCGCCGCCTTCACCCTGGTCGTCGCACCCGACAGACGCGCGTACTCGTGGCTCCAGTCGAACTGGTAGGCCTCGCCGGGATCGAAGATCAGCGGCACAAAGGCCTGCGACGGCGACAACAGCCGCCACCGGCGCCGCCAGGCCCTGGCATAGCGGCGAACCGCGTCATAGCCGCCCTTGTAGCCCAGCGACACAAGGTCTTCATGAATCCGCAGAAGAGACAGCCGATCCTTGCGTGCCTTCTTCTCATTGGCCTTCAGCTGGCGCTCGAGCTCGTCGACCCACGGCCCAAGCTTCGGCATCGGCTGAATCTTGCGCTCGTAGCTGAACGAGGTCTCGTCGCCCCGTACCACCTTGCGCACCGTGTTCTTCGAAACCCTCAAATCCCGGGCGATTTTCTTGATCGGAACGCCCCTCACCAGATGATCCCGACGGATCTTCGCGATCGTTTCCACAACCAGCATCTCCCCCCCACCCCGTCCGTCCAAACGACGAGGTGTGTTCATGGACACAAACCATGGGGGGTCAAATTTGGACGCCGATCACCCCCAACAGGGGGTCAATGTTCCACGCTCTTGAGTAACAGGTGCCTAAGCGATTGACAGCATTGGGTTCTGTTTTTCCTCTCCTTGCATTTTCGGGACGAGTTGGAGCCCGAGTTTTCGGGCTTGGCGGTCGAGATGAGCGAACTTTCTGTTGAGGCGCCGCTTCTCGTAGGCGTCGATGCCCTGCTCGACGTATTTCTGGCCTTCGGTCACCATGAGGTAGATCAGGCAGGCGAGTTCGCGGGCGGTCGCCTTGATCGCAACGGGGGTGTCCATTCGGGCGAGCCTTGCGCGGTGCTTGGCGCCGATGAAGGTCTCGCTGCGGCGCGCGGCCATGGCCGCCATGCGCAGGGCCTGCCCGACGGGGTTGACCGCCTTCGGCGACTTGCCGGGGAGGTTCTTGCCGCCGCTGATCCTGGTTCCCGGCGCGAGCGCAAGCCAGGAGCAGAAGTGCTGGGCGGAGGGGAAGGCGGAGAAGTCCGGGCCGATCTCCGAGGCGATCACCAGTGCGGTACCGGGACCGATGGTGGGGATCGCGGTGAGGTCGACGCCCATCATTCCGCGCAACGCCAGGGCCTGGATGCCCTCCTTGCCGGTGTAGTTGCTTGCGGCGTTCGCAGAGCGGCTCGACGCGGTTTCGGAGGTCGTGCCGGGGGCAGGGTCCGGCGCGCCGCCGTCCGGGAGATCGTCCGGCGGTGCCAGGCGCTCGATCTCGGCCATCACCCGGACCTCGCAGTCGTCGATCTGCTGGGTCAGGAAGTCGTAGCGCTGCATGGCCTGTTCGAGGGCGAAGAGGTGCTCCTCGCGCCACGTCCCCTGAAGGCTCGCGGCGATCGTATCGGCGTCGGCCTTGATGCCCCGGTGGCGGAGCGTCGCCAGGCGCTCTGGGTCACGCTCGCCGTCGATGATCGCGCGCAGGATGCGCTGGCCGGTCAGTCCCGTGATGTTGGCGATCACCGAGTCGAGCTTGACGTTCATCTCGGTCAGCGCCTTCTGCATGTGCAGGACGCAGCGGGAGCGGTCCCTGGTCAGCCGCCTCATCTGGCGTGCGTAGGAGCGCAGCGGGCAAACCTCGTCGCCCGGACGGAACGCTCCCCGCAGCAGGCCGTAGGACATCAGCTGCCAGATCCACTGGCAGTCCAGCACGTCGCTCTTGCGCCCGCCGATCTGCTTCGTCATGCGCGGCGGCACCAGCATCACCTCGAAGCCCGCGCGCTCCAGCGTCTCGTAGACCGGGATCCAGTAGACCGAGGTCGACTCCATCGCGACCTTGGTCACCCCGCACGACGCCAGCCACGCCGCCATCTCCTCCAGATCGCGGGTAAAGGAGCCGAACGAACGCACCGGCTCATCGCTGCGTTCCGGGTCGACCGCCACGAAATGCCGGTCCTTGCCGATGTCGATCCCTGCGCAGTCCGGGTTCACCACCCTGAGGCGCCGGGTTCTTCGAGACTTGCGCGCCATGGAACATCCTCCCAGGTTTCATCTCCGTCGCGAGTGGGGAGGAACCATGTTCGAAGTCCCATTCTCTTGAACGAGGTCACGGGAAACCCGCGCCATCAGTGACCGAGGCGACAAAATGGTTCGGACCAGGCTTAACATCGGGTGCCGCTACAGCACGCCAGTGCTCGAACGGCCTCTTCACCCCACCCGCAGCCAGTTCAAGCCCGAGGCGTCGCAGACACAAGCCCCCGTTACTCCCGCGACCGAGCCGGAGCGCCGCGCAGGTGGAGGCTCTTGAGTAACAGGTGCCTAAGCGATTGACAGCATTGGGTTCTGTTTTTCCTCTCCTTGCATTTTCGGGACGAGTTGGAGCCCGAGTTTTCGGGCTTGGCGGTCGAGATGAGCGAACTTTCTGTTGAGGCGCCGCTTCTCGTAGGCGTCGATGCCCTGCTCGACGTATTTCTGGCCTTCGGTCACCATGAGGTAGATCAGGCAGGCGAGTTCGCGGGCGGTCGCCTTGATCGCAACGGGGGTGTCCATTCGGGCGAGCCTTGCGCGGTGCTTGGCGCCGATGAAGGTCTCGCTGCGGCGCGCGGCCATGGCCGCCATGCGCAGGGCCTGCCCGACGGGGTTGACCGCCTTCGGCGACTTGCCGGGGAGGTTCTTGCCGCCGCTGATCCTGGTTCCCGGCGCGAGCGCAAGCCAGGAGCAGAAGTGCTGGGCGGAGGGGAAGGCGGAGAAGTCCGGGCCGATCTCCGAGGCGATCACCAGTGCGGTACCGGGACCGATGGTGGGGATCGCGGTGAGGTCGACGCCCATCATTCCGCGCAACGCCAGGGCCTGGATGCCCTCCTTGCCGGTGTAGTTGCTTGCGGCGTTCGCAGAGCGGCTCGACGCGGTTTCGGAGGTCGTGCCGGGGGCAGGGTCCGGCGCGCCGCCGTCCGGGAGATCGTCCGGCGGTGCCAGGCGCTCGATCTCGGCCATCACCCGGACCTCGCAGTCGTCGATCTGCTGGGTCAGGAAGTCGTAGCGCTGCATGGCCTGTTCGAGGGCGAAGAGGTGCTCCTCGCGCCACGTCCCCTGAAGGCTCGCGGCGATCGTATCGGCGTCGGCCTTGATGCCCCGGTGGCGGAGCGTCGCCAGGCGCTCTGGGTCACGCTCGCCGTCGATGATCGCGCGCAGGATGCGCTGGCCGGTCAGTCCCGTGATGTTGGCGATCACCGAGTCGAGCTTGACGTTCATCTCGGTCAGCGCCTTCTGCATGTGCAGGACGCAGCGGGAGCGGTCCCTGGTCAGCCGCCTCATCTGGCGTGCGTAGGAGCGCAGCGGGCAAACCTCGTCGCCCGGACGGAACGCTCCCCGCAGCAGGCCGTAGGACATCAGCTGCCAGATCCACTGGCAGTCCAGCACGTCGCTCTTGCGCCCGCCGATCTGCTTCGTCATGCGCGGCGGCACCAGCATCACCTCGAAGCCCGCGCGCTCCAGCGTCTCGTAGACCGGGATCCAGTAGACCGAGGTCGACTCCATCGCGACCTTGGTCACCCCGCACGACGCCAGCCACGCCGCCATCTCCTCCAGATCGCGGGTAAAGGAGCCGAACGAACGCACCGGCTCATCGCTGCGTTCCGGGTCGACCGCCACGAAATGCCGGTCCTTGCCGATGTCGATCCCTGCGCAGTCCGGGTTCACCACCCTGAGGCGCCGGGTTCTTCGAGACTTGCGCGCCATGGAACATCCTCCCAGGTTTCATCTCCGTCGCGAGTGGGGAGGAACCATGTTCGAAGTCCCATTCTCTTGAACGAGGTCACGGGAAACCCGCGCCATCAGTGACCGAGGCGACAAAATGGTTCGGACCAGGCTTAACATCGGGTGCCGCTACAGCACGCCAGTGCTCGAACGGCCTCTTCACCCCACCCGCAGCCAGTTCAAGCCCGAGGCGTCGCAGACACAAGCCCCCGTTACTCCCGCGACCGAGCCGGAGCGCCGCGCAGGTGGAGGCTTAACAACAGCCTGAAAGGTCCCGCGCGCTTTAAACAGAGTCGCGCACACCCGTAGGGTCGTGCGCTCGGTAGGTAGGGTCTTGCACGCCCGCGTCGCCCGTTGGGGCCGACGAGGAGTCGGCCATCACGTGAGCGGGGCTGCGAAGCGGCCCGAACGGCGCAAGCGCCCGGCGCCTGAAGGATTTGATGAAGCGCGCCCACCTCACCCCGGCCCTCTCCTCCCCGTGGGGGAGGAGAGGGAGAGACCCTCGCCGTCGCCGCCTTCGTCCCCCTCCGCCTCGCGGTCTGAGAGGAAGGCAAGGCCGGTCCCGCCTGCGTCCTCGGCCGCCGCCGGCACCTCAAGCGCCTGCCCTTGGCTGACCTGATAGCGACCATCGACGACCGGCACCCCTATTACCGCCTACTAGCCACCAACCTGCTGACGGCTATACTGCCTCAATCATATCCGTACGCAGTTCTCAACCGGCAATACATGTCCACATCGCCCAGGAAAAATCGCGCCGCCATATAGTCGTCCTTTGGTAGCGTATAACTATCTTGCTCTTCACCCTCTATCCATTTGCGTGCCTGCCGCGAGCCCATTCTTGCCAACGTCTCTATATGATGTTTGTGGTGTTTTAAAATATATGCTTTCCAATTCGGATGGTCATCCACAACGCTGAGACTGCCGTGGCCGAGATAGTCATACACAACAGCTATCGCCTCAGTAGGATGCACCTCTTCCACTCGTCGCGCCTTCAAAAATTCGGTATAAGATGGAATCGACCCGACAGCCCTCGCCTCGGCCTCCCAGATTTCCCGTAATCTTCTTTCGATCAATTCACATTGTGGCTCGCCTCGACTATCAGAACATTCGCCAATCAATTGGCCAACATTAAATTTTACAAGTCCATCAAGGCGCAAGAGGTTTTGACGTTCAGGACTGGAGAGTATCTGAGGCCAACTATCCTCCGGCGCCTCGTAACGCTCAATCACATGCAAGATTTTCCCTTTGCTCCACACATTCTCGTCAACAACCATCAGCGCCTTGAACAGCCTGCGGAGGGCCGCCGCACACAACAAGATATGTCGACGGACTGGGTCAAAAGCAAAGTAGGTCAAGCATCCCTCTATGAACTTATTTAGTGCATGTTCCAAGTCGTTTCCCTGACCCAGCCATGCCGGAAGCCAATTTACGGTGGCTTCTGACTCATGCAGATGAATAAGGAAGTTGAGTGCGTGCATGCAATAATGATCATTCATATTTCTGGCATAATCTGGGAACACTCTATAAAGGACAGGGAAGGAACTGCGACAACAGTGGCGCACGAGGGATTCTGCGATTGCCGTAGTAGAAGAAAGATTAAATCCGAGAAAAAAGGCCACCTCAACCAAATCAGCCGGCTCGCTGGAACGCAATTCAAGAGCGATTTCGTCGATACTGTCGGCATTCTCCAACGTTGACCGCATGTTGTCGATTACAACACGCTGTTTCGCATCTAGGCGTTTGGATACGAGACTCTTGAATTCCTCCAATCGCGTGATATTGAACTCTTTGTTGAATACCTTATCCAAATAACGAACAATACGGCGCTTCTCAAAAAACCAAACTTGCCACGGAGATAATACAGCTTGTAATTCTCTAATGTGTTGTTGAAGATTGACAATGTCTACGGTAAGTGCGGGTTTCAGGATACTTTCTTCCCTATCGAAAATAGAACTTTGTAGACCGTCGCAGAGAACAACTAGTGCTGCATTGATTTTAGGATGACCGGCGTAGCACATGGCTTGCTCGATATCTGCACCCGAGAAACCACTACTCTTCGGTCGTTTCGCTTCAATCAACCAAAACTGTTCTTTCCAAAGTCTCAAAGTATAGTCAGGATAGCGTTTGCGACCGGGAACTTGTAGGGCTTCCTCTCGTTGGATAGAAAAATCTTTTCCCTTTTGATACCCCAAGACCCTTAGAAGAGGAGTGAGGATGTCCTCGCGAACATCGACTTCCTTAAACTTTGTAACATCCAATGTTGCTAATTCTTGTAGGATTTGCTTTTCAGCGTCAGTGAGCGGCTCGGGAACCTTATGAAACATAAGGTCAGATAACGAAAGTGGACCGGACAAAAGGGAATTCATTCGGACTGTCCCGGAGCTATATAGTTCGCTTCCTGTTGAACGTCGTGTCACCTCGGCCGCAACACCAGCGTCCCCAGTGCGTCCTCCTCCACGGCTGCACGGTCGGTGAGCATGGGGAGGTAGCGGCCGTCGCGCCAGGGCTCGGCGTAGTCTTCGTAGTGGGAGGAGAGCGGGTTGCCGGATTGCCCGGTGCTGATGACGAAGACCGAGCGTTCGGGGTCGGCCAAGTCGTAGACCGCGCGGTAGCCGGCGCCGTGGTTCTGGGCGAAGGGGCGTTCCTCATCGGCCACGTCGAACCCACCAGCCTTCACCGTCTCCTTCTCGCCGCCCGTCGGCATGTCGATCTCGAACCAGGAGCCGATGGCCGGAAACTCGCCGAGGATACGGCTCTTCATGTGGACCGCGTGGGCCTCGCCCCAGCGCCAGTCCTCCATGTCGTGGCCGTAGGTGACGGCGAGGTATTCGAGCGAGACCTTGAGCGCCCGACTCACGGCCTCGGCGCAGGTCTCCTGCTGCGCCGTCGTCTCATTGTCGCACCATTGGGTGCGCCCGGTGAGCGCGTGGTGGATCACCTCGGTGCGGATCTTCCAGTAGTCCTCGAACACCTCGCCAAGCTCGTCGGCGAAGAGCACGTGCATCAGCTCCCTGAGCCACGCCATGTAGATGAGCGCCTCGGTGCTGTCCCGCCCCATGGTGTGGTCCCACGCGCCGAGCATGGCGAGCGCCGTGCGCCCGGTGTCGTTCGCTGGCGCCGCCAGCTCCAGGAGCACGGGCACGAGGCGCGCCGCCGCGAGCGAAACCAGGTCCTGCTGGATGGCGGAAAAACTCGCCACATCGTGCTTGGGCCTGGCGTCGAGCAGCGCCTCGATCCGCTGCGCGCGGTAGGGCGGAGTCCAGTCGTCGGTCAGATAGTAGGGATAGTCGTGGGCGACCATCCGGTTGTTGGCCGTGACGATGCGGCCGGACGCCGGGTTGTAGTCCCCCGGCAGCGCGTCGAAGGGCACGCGGTCCACCCAGTCGTGGCTGCCGGTCCAGCCGGGTGCGGGCAGGTGCCCCTGGCCCTGGGCGCGGATCGGCACCCGCCCAGGCGCCACATAGCCGATGGTGCCGTCGCTGTCCGCGAAGACGATGGTCTGCTGCGGCACGCTTAAGTCGCGAAGCGCCGCCACGAAGCCCTGCCAGTCCGCAGCCGTGACGCCCTGCACCAGCGCCTGGGCGCTCACGTCGTCGTCCGCCAGCGCGGTCCACGAGAACGCGAGCACGTGGCCGGCCTCCAGAAACTCCCCGCTCTCCTCCAACACGTCGGAGACAACCGGCCCGTGGCGCGTCTCGCGCACCGTAAGCTCGATGGGATCGCCCCCGCTGACCTCGATGGTCTCGGTGCGGACCTCGAAGGGGAGGCTCCCCTCCGGTGCGAGGTAGCGCGCGGGGTCTTCGGGGTCGATACGCTCGATGAAGAGGTCCTGCACGTCGGGCCCGGTGTTGGTGAAGCCCCAGGCGAGGTTGCGGGTGCGGCCCAGCAAAGGGAAGGGCATCCCCGGCAGCGTCGCGCCCACAACCTCGAAGTCCGGCGTCGAGATATGGGCGAGGTACCAGACGCTCGGCACCTCGAGGCGCAGGTGCGGGTCGTTGGCGAGCAGCGGCTTGCCGGAGTCCGTGTGTTCGCCGCTCAGCGCCCAGGCGTTGGAGCCGAGGCCGGACGCGCGCTGCAGCGGCAGGGCGGCCACCAGCGCATCGAAGTCGATGCCGGCGGGGTCGAAGGCCGGCGCTTGCCCGTGCGGCCCCACGGGGGGGTCGTCGGGGTGCTGGGCCCAGAGGTCCTGCAGCTGCGCCCGGTCGAGCTTGCCGGCGAGGCGCGCGCGCAGCAGCTCGTCCTTGAAGTTATCGCCGAGGTCCCAGGCCATGATCTTGAGCCAGACGAGGCTGTCGGCGGGCCGCCAGGGCTCGGGCTCATGGCCGAGCAGCTGGAACTCGAGCGGTAGCAGCTCGGAGCGGGCCTCAAGATAGGCGTTCACGCCCTTGGCATAGGCCTCGTAGATCGCCCGCGCGTCGGGCGAAAGCCTCTCGAAGTTGCGCTCGGCGACACGGTAGATGCCGAGCGTGCGCAGGAACTTGTCGGTCCCGACGGCGGGCTCGCCCACGACCTCCGCGAGCCGCGCCTGGCCGATCCGGCGCTGCATCTCCAGCTGCCAGAGCCGGTCCTGTGCGTGGACGTAGCCCATGGCGAAGGCGCCGTCCCTCGGCGACTGGGCGTAGATGTGGGGGATCGCGTGCGCGTCGCGGACGATCTCCACCGGCGCATCGAGGCCCTGGACCTCCTCGGCCCCGTCGTAAGAAGGCAGCGCGAACCACGAGCAGGAGCCTGCGGCAAGCAGCAGCGCGAGCAGCGCCGCAGCGCCGAACGCCGCGCAGTACGGTCGAAGTCGCCTGAGGCTGAAGCTCCGCCGCCAGCCTCCCCTGCCGGAAGCTGCGGCACGCATCATGCGTCCCCGTCGACGATCGCCCGCCGGTGCTGGTCGAGCTCCGGCGCGGGCGGCCGCTCCGCCGGGTCGGGATAGGCGGAGAGCTTGATCGGGTTGCCTGCCATCTTCACCTCCCCGGCTACCGGGTCCACCGCCCGGATCACCATGTTTCGTGCCGCCACTTGCGGGTCGGCGAGCACGTCATCCACCCTGTTGATCGGCGAGCACGGCACGCCGGCCTCCTCCAGCACCGTGAGCCAATGCGCCGTCGGGTGCGCCGTCAGGATCGCCTCGAACTCGGCCTCCAGCGCGTCGATATTGGCGATGCGCGCGGCGTTGTCGGCAAAGCGCGCGTCCTCGGCGAGCGCGGGCCTGCCCAGCGCGGTACAGAGCGTCGCGAACAGCGCGTTGTTGCCGGCGGAGATGACCACGTGCCCGTCCGCGGTCGCGTAGGCCTGGAACGGCGTGATCGAGGGATGCCGCGTCCCCAACGGCCCCGGCACCTCGCCGGATGCGAAGTAGCGCGCGAGCGCGTTCTCCAGGATCGCCACCTGGCAATCGAGCATCGAGACGTCGAGCTTCATGCCTTCGCCCGTCATCGTCCGCCGGTAGAGCGCGCCGTTGATGCCGATGGCGGTGAAGAGGCCGGCCACGATATCGCCGACGGAGCTTCCCACTCTTGTCGGCGGGCCGCCGGGCTGGCCGGTCAGGCTCATGATGCCGCCCATGGCCTGCACCACCACGTCATAGGCCGGCCGCCCGGCGTAGGGCCCGGTGTGGCCGAAGCCCGAGCACGCCGCGTAAATGAGCCGGGGGAAGCGCGGGTGCAGCGCCTCCCAGCCGTAGCCCAAGCGCTCCATCGTGCCGGCGCGGAAGTTCTCGACCACCACGTCGGCGCCCGCCAGCAGATCCTCGAAGACCGCGCGGTCGCCGTCGTCCTTGAGGTTGAGGGAGATGCTCTCCTTGCCGCGGTTGATCGACATGAAGTAGGCGGACTTCCCCTTGATGAAGGGGCCGAAGGTGCGGGAATCGTCGCCGCCGCCCGGCGTCTCCACCTTGATCACGCGGGCGCCGAGATCGGCGAGCACCAGGGTGCAGTAGGGCCCGGCGAGAACCCGCGTCAGGTCGATCACGGTGACGCCCTTGAGCGGTCCGTCCACGGTCATGCCAATAGTTCCCTGTCCTGGTATTGGATTATACACGCCCGGCCGCCGCTGACGCGGCAATCGGGCGGGCGATCAGCCGCGAAGGCGCCGGGCGACGTCGAGAGCGGCGTAGGTCAGCACGCCGTCGGCGCCCGCGCGCTTGAAGCCCTGCAGCGCCTCCAGGATCGCCCCGTCGCCGTCCAGCCAGCCGCGCTCACCCGCCGCCTTGAGCATCGCGTACTCGCCGGACACCTGATAGACGTAGGTCGGCAGCCCGAAGGCTTCCTTCACCCGGTAGACGATGTCGAGATAGGGCATGCCGGGCTTCACCATCACCATGTCGGCGCCCTCTTCGATGTCCATGGCGACCTCGCGCAGCGCCTCGTCCCCGTTGGCCGGGTCCATCTGGTAGCCGCGCTTGTCGCCGCCCGCCAGATTGCCGGTCGACCCGATGGCATCGCGGAACGGCCCGTAATAGACAGACGCGTACTTCGCCGCGTAGGAGAGGATGCGTACCCGCTCGAAGCCGGCTTCATCCAGCGCCCGGCGAATGGCGCCCACGCGCCCGTCCATCATGTCCGACGGCGCGATCACGTCGCAGCCGGCCTCGGCCTGGACCAGTGCCTGGCGGCACAGGACCTCCACCGTCTCGTCATTGACGATGTAGCCGTCGCGCAGCAGCCCGTCGTGGCCGTGGCTGGTGTAGGGGTCGAGCGCCACGTCGCAGATCACGCCGATCTCCGGCACCGCCGCCTTGACCGCGCGCACCGCCTGGCAGACCAGGTTGTCCGGGTTGAGCGCTTCGTCGCCGTCCGGCGTCTTGGCCGCCGCCGGGGTCTGCGGGAAGACCGCGAGCGCCGGGATACCGAGATCGTAAGCGACGCGCGCCTGCTCGGCGAGCAGGTCGGCGCTGAGCCGCTCGATGCCGGGCATGGAGCCCACCGGCTCGCTCCGCCCCTCGCCTTCGCAGACGAAGACCGTCCAGATGAGATCGTTCGGCGTGAGCACCGTCTCCGCCACCAGGCGGCGCGACCACGGATCGCGCCGGTTGCGGCGGAGGCGGGTTTGGGGATAGCGCCCGAGGGCGCCCACACGGTCGACCATGACATCCTCTGCGATTCTGCGCGCTGGGCGACGTGACGCGGACCATACAGAGCCGGGCGCGCGCTCGCCAGCTGTTGCCCGACCATTGCCACGGCGTGCGCGCACCGCCATGCTCCGCCGAGCAGTGAGGCCCCTGCTCAGGCATCTAGGGACAAGCGGGCGGCGGGTCAACCGGGGCGAGACAGATACGAGAGGGCGTGATGGCAGCCGAGACGACTATCGAGCGAATTCCGGGCTACTGTGCGCTCTGCACCTCCGTCTGCGGCTGCATCTCCGTGGTCGAGGACGGCCGTCTGGTTGCAGTCGAGCCCGACCCCTCGCATCCCACGGGCAAGGCGCTCTGCGGCAAGGGGCGGGCGGCGCCGGAGCTGGTCTATCACGAGGACCGCCTGCTGCATCCCTTGCGCCGCGTGAGCCCGAAGGACTCGCCTGCCGAGTGGGAGCGCATCGGCTGGGACGAGGCGCTCGACGAAACCGCCCGGCATCTCAAGCGGCTCGCCGCCGAGCACGGGCCGGAGAGCGTGGCGTTCGCCATCACCACGCCGTCTGGCACCGGCATTCAGGACTCGTACCCCTGGATCGAGCGCCTGCGCCATGCCTACGGCAGCCCCAACGCGCCCTACGGCACGGAGATCTGCAACTTCCACCGGGACGACATCTACGCGCTCACCTTCGGCGTCGACACGCCGGTGCCCGATTTCCAGAACGCCGGTTGCATCGTCCTCTGGGGCCACAACCCGAGCACCACCTGGCTCGCCTATGCCAGCCGGGTCGCCGAAGCCAAGGCGCGCGGCGCCCGCCTCATCGTCGTCGATCCGCGCCGCGCAGGCCTCGCGGTCAAGGCGGATGTATGGCTGCGCGTCAGGCCCGGCAGCGACGGCGCGCTCGCACTGGGCCTCGCCAACCTGCTCCTGGAAGCCGGGCACTACGACGCGGCCTTCATGCGGGACTGGACCAACGGCCCGCTGCTGGTGCGCGACGACGACGGCACGCCGCTCCGCGCCGACCACCTGAGTGCGGGCGGAGACCCGACGCTCCGGGTGGCGTGGGATGCGGACGCTGGCGCGCCGATGCTCTACGACTCAGGCTCTGGCCGCTACGACGGCGGGGCGCCCGCGCTCGACGGACGCTACGAGATCGCGGGCGCGGACGGCACGGCGATTCCCTGCCGGACCGCGTTCGATCTCTATCGCGAGCGCTGCCGCCCCTTCACGGCCGAACGGGTCGAGGAGATCACCTGGGTGCCGGCGGCGCAGCTCCTTGCGGCGGCGAAGCTGATGGGCGAGGCGGACGCGGTCTCCTCATACAGCTGGTCCGGCGTGGGCCAACACACCAATGCCAGCCAGACCTCGCGCGCCATCGCGCTCCTCTATGCGCTGAGCGGCAGCTTCGACGCGCCGGGCGGCAACGTGCTGTTCGACACGATCCCGACCAACAACATCAGAGGTCGGGAGATGATCGCGCCCCGGCAGATGGCGAAGGCAGTGGGCGGTGCGGGCCGCCCGCTCGGGCCCGAGCAGCAGGGCTGGATCACCAGCGACGACCTCTACCGCGCGGTCCTCGAGGGCGAGCCCTATCCCATCAAGGGCATGGTGAGCTTCGGCACCAACATCCTGGTAAGCCACGCCGATACGGCGCGCGGCGAGGCTGCGCTGAAGGCGCTCGACTTCGCGGTGCATGTGGACCTGTTCATGACGCCGTCCGCCGCGCTCGCCGACATCGTGCTGCCGGTCAACACGCCGTTCGAGCGCGAAGGGCTTTGCACGGACTTCAAGGTCGGCGCCGACGCGACCGCCTTCGCGCAGCTCCGCCCACCGGCAATCCAGTCGCTGGGCGAATCGAAGAGCGATGTCTGGATCGTGTTCGAGCTGGCCAAGCGCCTCGGCCTCGCCAATCAGTTCTGGGGCGGCGACATCGATGCCTCCTACCGGGAGATGCTCGAGCCCTCGGGCCTCGAACTCGAGGCGTTGCGCCAGTCGCCCGGCGGCGTGCGCGTCGACCACGAGACCCGCTATCGCAAGTACGCCGGCGGCAACGGCCAGGCGGCGGGCTTCGCAACGCCGTCGCGCAAGGTCGAGGTCTTCTCCGAACGGCTGCTCGCGGCGGGCCAGGCCGCGCTGCCGGACTATGTGGAGCCCGCCATCGGCCCCGTGAGCCGGGCCGACCTCGCCGCCGACTACCCGCTGGTGCTCACGTCGGCAAAGTCGCTTCACTATTGCCATAGCCAGCATCGCGGCATGCCCTCGCTGCGCCGGCGCGAGCCGGACCCCACCGTCGAGATGCACCCCGAGGCCGCGGCCGCGCGCAGCATCGAGAACGGCGACTGGGTGCGCCTCACGACGCCCCATGGGGCCGCCCGCGCCCGCGCCGCATTCAAGCCGAGCCTCGACCCGCGCGTGGTCAGCGCCACCCACGGCTGGTGGCAAGCCTGCGCGGCGCTCGATCTGCCGGGCCACGACGCGACGAGCGCAGACGGCGCCAACGTCAACGCGGTCATCGGCAATCAGGACACGGACCCGATCTCCGGCTCGGTGCCGCACCGCTCGTATCTTTGCGAAGTCACGCGCATCGCCGGGGCGTCCTAACCGTCCAACCGCAAGAGCCGGGAGGCGTCCATGGAATTCTCGCTTATCCTGGTCCCGGCCGTGCGCGCGGGCGAGCCCGAGCCGTTCGAGACGCTCATGGAGCAGGTCGAGCTCGCCGAGGAGCTCGGCTACGACGCGGTGTGGTTCACCGAACATCACTTCAGCCAATACGGCCGCGCCGCAGTACCCGTCCTCGCGGCCCAGGCGATCGAACGCACATCGCGCCTCCGTATCAGCACTGCGGTGGTGGTGCTGCCCTTCCATCACCCGGTGCGGATCGCGGAAGACTGGGCCACGCTCGACCACCTCTCCGGCGGCCGGGTCGATGTCGGGATCGGACGCGGCAACCAGCCGGCCGAGTTCAAGGGCTTCGACGTGCCGATGGATGAGGCCGAGCAGCGTTTCAGCGAGGCGCTCGACATCCTGCGGCGCGCGTGGACCGAGGAGAGTTTCTCCTACGACGGCAAGTTCTGGCGCTTCCCCGAGATCGAGGTGCTGCCCAAGCCCTACACCAAGCCGCATCCGCCGCTCTGGCAGGCGGCGCTGAGCGACTACACCGTGCAGAAGGTGATCGACCGGGGCATCAACGGCCTCATCGGCCCCTACCTCTGCCCCTATGAGACGCTCAAGACGAACTATTTCGACGTGTGGCACCGACTCTCGGCGCAATCCGGCCGGACCGACCTGCGTATGACGCACAACGAATTCGTCTACGTGGGCGAAAGCGATGCACAGGTGAAAGCCGACATCGAGAACCACGTCATGTGGTACATCCGCACCGCCGCCAAGATCTGGGGCGAGCGCGACCGCAGCAAGGTCGCGCAGCAATACGCGAACTACAACGACATCCTGGAATGGCTCGACGTGGTGTCGTTCGAGGAGGTTTACGACAATCTCGGCATGTTCGGCACGCCCGATGCGGTCGCGGAGAAGGTCCGCTGGATGCGGGACGAAGGCGGCGTCGGGCAGCTCATGAACTTCATGGGCTTCGGCGGCCTTCCGCAAGAGAAGGTGCTGCGCAACATGCGGCTCTTCGCCGAGGAAGTGATGCCGCGCTTCAAGGAGAGCGACCGCCCGGCGAAGGCTGAGGGCGCTCGCGGTTGAGGTAAGGGCTCAGCCGACGAAGCGGGTAAAGGTGCGGAGCCAGTTCGCGCCGAGGATTCCGGCAACCTCGTCTTCGCCGTAGCCCCGCTCGAAAAGCCGCCCAGCGAGATTGGGCAGCTCGCGAATACCGCCGAGGCCCTCCGGATAGCGCTGGGTTACGAAGGCCTCGACAGGGCCGAAGATATCGGGCCTGAGCGTGCGCCAGCGGATCGATTCCGGCAGCACGACCTTGGCCTCCTTGTAGGCCTCGGTGAAGTCGAGCCCGATGCCGATGCGTTCGGCGCCGACCAGCGCCTTGAAGTGGTCGATGTGGTTGATCAAGTGGTCGAGGGTCTGGTCGACCGGGCTCACCGAGAGGGGCAGGCAGCAAGCACCCATCATGCCGCCCTTGGCGCAGATCGCGCGCACCGTCTCGTCCTTGGTGTTGCGGTCGTTCGGCACATGGTGCCAGGCGTTGGAATGGGTGCAGACCGGCGCGCGGGCGAGCGGCACAGCTTCGGCCCGCGAGCGGTGGCCTGTATGGGAGAGGTCGAGGATCATCGCCGTCTCGTTCACCGCCGCGATCAGCTCCTCGCCGAGGAAGCTGAGCCCCGCGTCGCGCTTCTCGCCGCAACCGTCGGCGAAGAGGGTGGCGCCGGTGTAGGCGAGGCCGAAGAAGCGAAAACCCAACCGCGCCAGGATGCCCACGCGAGCGAGCTCCTTGCCGATCATGCTCGACCCTTGAGTGCCGGGGATCACCGCGAGCCGGCCCGCCGCCAACGCCGCCTCGATCTCCGCCGTGTTACGGGCGAGCGCGAGCACCGGGCTTGCCTCGATCTTGGCGAACCCCTCGTCGACCGCGCTCATGGTCTGGTCCCACGTGCTCTCCAGCGCGAAGGTCACGTTGCAGATGTTGACGCCGGCCTCCAGGCAGCGCGTCGCATAGGGCTCGTCGAGCACGTAGAAGAGCCCGAGGCAGTCGAACACCGTCGCGGCCTGGGTGAACGCCCGCGCCCTCTCGGCGGCCTCCATCGCCACCGGGTCAGTCTTGGCCATGGCCCGCTCCGAGATGATCTGCGATCACATCCAGGCTGCGCGCCCCGGCGATCCCGTCGAGCACCTCGAACGCCGCATCGTGCGCGGCCGCCGGCAGGGCCCGCGATGCGCAGTTCACGAACTTGGCATGGAGGGTGTCGCGGCCGAGCGGCCGGCGCGGGTGGCCCGTTGGCTCGCGGACCGTCCTCACGCGCTCACCGCCGCCAGCGAGCCGCACGGTGACCGTCGCCCGTTGCGGCACCTCGTCCACATTCGCATCGCCGGGCTGCGCCGGGTCCGGGCGCATGCGAACCTTGGGCAGCAGCGCGCGCACCGATGGCCGTGTCAACGCCTGGCCGCTGAAGGCGTCGAGCGCGAGGCGCCCGTCGAGAAGGGCGCTCGCCAGCAGATAGGGCAGGCTGAAGCGCGCCTGCATGGCATCGGCAGGGGCGTCGTAAGGCAGGTTCTGCACCGCGATCTCCGGCAGCAGCGCATCGATCTCGGCCACCGCCTGCGGCGTCACCCCGCCGTCGTCATAAAGCGCGAGCAGGGCGTCGAGAGGGCGGTGGGCGCTGGCGCAGCAGGGATAGTACTTCTGCCAGAGGCCGTGACGCTCGATCGCGGGCGGCCCGTCGAAGTCCGCGACCGCCGCCTCCAGCCGCTCGCGCGGGACGCCTGCGAAGAGCGCGACGAAGCCGCGCTCGCCCTCGTAGGCGTCCGTCGCGGCGGTGACACCGGACTCGGCGAGCACCGCCGCCATGATCCCGTTCTTGGCCGCGAGCCCGGCATGGAGCGGCTTCGTCATGGTGCCGAACTGGCGCTTGGCGCCGGAGGCGAAACTGGTGGCGAGGCTGAGCGCGGCGGTGGTCTTCGCGGTATCGAGGCAGAGCAGCCGGGCGCAAGCCGCAGCCGCCGCGGGCGCCCCCAGGGTCGACGTGGTGTGCCAGCCCTTGAAGTAGTGGGTCATGTTGAGCGCCTCGCCGAGCCGGGCCATCACCTCGACGCCCACGATGAAGGCATCCACACAGGCCGCGCCGTCGGCGCCGCGTTCCTCACCCAGCGCAAGCAGGGCGGGCACCAGTACGGCGCTGACGTGGGCGTTGCTGATCTCCAGCACGTCGTCGTAGTCGAGCGCATGGGCCGCCGTGCCGTTGACCAGCGCAGCCCAGGGTGCCGCGAGCCGGTTCGGCGTGCCGGCGACGACCGCGCCACCCGCACCCCACCGCGACACCGCGTCATAGGCCGCGCGCGGGGCATCATCGCCCGCACCCGCCAGCATGCAGGCGGCGGTATCCACGAAGGCGCCGCTTGCCGCCCGGCGCTGCGCTTCCTCACTCCAACTCCGAGGCGCCTCGGCGACCCACTGCCCGAGCTTGACCGTGGCGCCGGGCGCACTATCCGTCGCAGGTCTGCTCGTCACCGGCCATCTCCGCTTGCCCTCGGCCGGGCCGATGGTACACCGTGGCAGCCCGGCCGCAATCGGGCGGAGGAGGGGCGCATGACTGTTCTGGTGCTTGTGCGAGCTCTGGCGAAGCCGGGGAAAGGCGCCGACGTGGTCGACATGCTCACGCCCTTCGTGGGCGAGGACACCGAGATGGAAGGCTGCTCGCGGATCGAGATGGCGATAGACGCCACCGACCCGGACCGTGTCCTCCTGCTCGAGGAATGGACGTCGGCGGAGGCGCACAAGGCCAACCTCGCCGCGCTGGAGGCCGCCAGCGGCCTAGACGACTTCCTCGCTCTGCTCGCTGAAGACCCCGTCCGCACCTACTACGCGCCGCTCGACGGATGAGGGCGCTGATCCAGCGGGTCGCCGAGGCCCGTGTCGATATTGCCGGGGAGACGGTCGGCGAGGTCGGCAACGGCATGCTGATCCTCGTCTGCGCCATGCAGGGCGACGGCGACGACGAGGCCCGGTTGCTCGCGCGCAAGATCGCCAACCTGCGCATCTTCGAGAGCGAGCCCGGCAAGATGAACCTCTCGATCCTGGCGAGCGGCGGCGCTGCGCTGGTCGTGAGCCAGTTCACCCTCGCTGCCGACACGAGCCGCGGCAACCGACCGGGCTTTTCACGCGCCGCGCCGCCGGACGAAGGCCTGCGGCTCTACGAGCTCTTCACAGCCTCCCTTGCCGAACACGGGGTGCCCGTCTCAACCGGGCGCTTCGGGCAGGTCATGCAGGTGCACCTCGTCAACGACGGCCCGGTCACGATCTGGATGGATACGGCGGGCTGACTCTTTGTCGCTCACGGCAGCCGGCCTGCGGCCGGCGCCTCCGCGTCGCGCCTCCGCGTCGCGCGTCCACGCGCGCGGGCGCGTGAGTGGCGCCGCATAAGCGGCGGGCCGCAGTCGCGGCCTGTCGCGAGTCCGTCAAGGACGGACTCGCTCTAATCCTCGGGTTCGTTGCCCGGCAGCGGGATCGTGAGCATGAGCGACGACAGGCTCTTGCCGTGGATGTCGAGCGCGCCGGTCGCGGTGACCCCGCCGCCCTGCACCCGCTCGATGACGAAGTTGAACGCCCCGAGCCCCGGCAGCGCGTAGCGGCGCACGGGGCCGTCGGCCAGCGACGCGAAGGCCGCCGCCACTCGCGCCTCGGTCAGCTCGCGCAGGAGCCGCTCGTAGCCCGCCTCGTCATAGGCGATGACCGAGATGTTGACCGAACGCCCCTTGTCGCCGGCGCGGGCGTGCGCCAGATCACGCACCGTCAGCATCGCCCGGCCTCCACCACCTCGACGCGTGGGTGCACCTGATCGCGCGGCAGCAGCACCGACTGCACCGCGAGGATTTCGCGGACCGACGCGGCGTCTCCCGCCCCGCCCGCCGGCCCGTTGGTGTAGAGCGCGGCGACCTCGAAACCCACGGCCTCGGCGGCCTTGCGATCCGGCGTGCGGCCGGTGATGCGGAGCCTGATCTCGTAGGGCTCGGGCCGGCCTGCGCCAGGCCTATGCAGGCTGTCGAGACCGATCAGGCGGGTGTCGAGGGCGTCGTAGGCGAAGCCGCGCAGACGCAGCCTCTCCGCCACGATTTCGCCGGCGAGCCGGGCGCGCGCGACAGCGTTGGGCCCACCGTAGGAGAGCTGCCCCTCGCCCAGATAGCCGTCGAAATAGCCGACACTCACCTTGTAGGTCGCGGTCCGAGGACGCGCCCGCGCGCCGGAGACCGCCACCCGGTCGTGCCCCACCTCGCGAAAGGCGATGCCGGTCATGTCGAGCACACAGTCGGGCGTGACATAGCCCGCGGGATCCTCGACCTCGTAGAGAAGCTGCTCGGTGCAGGTGGCGGCGTCGATGCGCCCGCCTGTGCCGGTACACTTGCCGATGGTCACGTCGCCCGCAGCGGTGACGTCGGCGAAGGGGAAGCCGAGGCGCGCCAATCCGGGCACGTCCTTGACGCCGGGGTCGGCGAAGTAGCCGCCGGTCACCTGGCCCGCGCATTCCAGCAAGTGCCCGGCCACCGTGGCCTGGGCGAGACGGGCGCAATCGTCGTAGTCCCAGCCAAGCGCGTGGACGATGGGGCCGACGAAGAGCGAGGGGTCGGCGACCCGGCCCGTCACCACCACCGGCGCCCCGGTGGCGAGCGCCGAAGCCACGGCGTCCGCGCCGAGATAGGCGTTCGCCGACGCCATGCATGGCAGGATGCTCTCCAGCGGCGCGCCGGTCTCCATCAACGGGAGGCCCGGCTGGGCGGCGACGGCATCCTGTACATCGTCGCCCAGCAACACCGCGCAGCGCCGGTCGGCAAGCCCGAGGTCGCCCGCGATCTCGGATGTCTTGCGGCCCGCCGCCAGCGGGTCGGCGGCGCCCATGTTGCTGAGCACCCGAACGCCCCGTGCCGCTGCCGGCGGCAGGACGGCACGCATGCGGTCTTCAAGCTGGGGGTTGTAGCCGCTCCCTTGGCCTCGCCGCACAGCGAGAGTTTCGCGCGCGATGGTGCGCTCGGCAAGGCACTCGAAGGCGATGAAGTCGAGGCCGCCCTGCTCGACCAGCTCCACCGCGGGCTCCCAGCGGTCGCCGGCGAAGCCCGCGCCGGAGCCGATGCGAACTTTATCTCCCGCCATCGCCCCCTACACCCGCAGGGCGGCAGGGGGGCGGTTTACGAGGCCCCGCGCGCCGCCTGGATCTTGCGCCAGAGCGAATCCGGGCGGAGGGGCAAGTCCGTGATCTCGATATCGAAGGGGCTGAGCGCGTCGCAGATGGCGTTGCAGAGCGTGCCCGGCACGTCCGACGGGCGGCCCTCGCCGATGCCGCGGCTTCCCAATGGCGTGTAGGGGCAGGGCGTCGGCGCATGCGTCACCTTGATGTCCGGCACGTCCGCCGCCGTCGCGAGCTTGTAGTTCTCGAAGTCGGCGGTGAGCTGTTGGCCGTTCTCGTCGTAGACGAACTGCTCGAACATGGTGTTCGAGAGGCCCTGAACTATGGCGCCCTGCATCTGCCCCTCGACGATCTGGGGGTTGATGATCTGCCCCACGTCCTCCGACGTGGTCCAGGTCAGGATCTTGAACTGCCCGGTCTCGATATCGACCTCGACCGTGCAGACATCGGCGTTGAAGGCGATCATCGGCTTCTCGGCCTCGAAGAAGGCGGTGTGCTCGAGGCCGCCGGATTCCCCTTTCGGCATGTTGATCGGCGCCATGATGATGCGCTCCACCGCCTCGCGGAAGGTCTTCTTGATGTTCGTGTCCTTCGCGTAGGTCACGAAGCCGTCCCTGAATTCGAAGTCGGCCGGCGACGCGTCGGCGAGCGCGAGGTCGTGGGCCATGATTCGCGCGATCTTCTCCTTGAGAAAATCGCAGGCCTGGACCGCGGCGCTGACGAAATAGGAGCCGGCGCGGGCACCGACGGTGCCGGAGCCGAAGGGCGTCGTGCCCGTATCCCCGGTCGTTACCACCACGTCGTTGGGGTGGATGCCGAAGCTGTGGGCGATGGCCTGGGCGACGGTGGTCTCGTGCCCCTGCCCGCCGGGCGCATCGCCCTCGAACACCAGCACCTTGCCGCGTGGGTCGAGCCGCACCGTCGCTGCACCGTAGCCCGGCTGGTTCTCCATCGGCACGAACAGCTCGGAGGCGACCCCGGAGAGCTCGACCCCGAGGCCGAAGCCGATCCCGAGATAGCGGCCCTCCGCCCGCGCCTCGGCCTGGCGGGCGCGGAAGCCCGGCAGGTCGGCCTCTGCCATCAGGTTGTCCCACACCTTGATGAAGTCGCCGCTGTCGAAATACTCGTTGGTGATCGAGGTATAGGGCAGCTCGGCGACCAAGTTCTTGCGGCGCACGTCCGCGGGCTCCATGCCGCACTTCTTCGCCACCATGTCGATGGCGCGCTCCATGGCGAAGCGGGTCGGAAACTCGCCGAAGGCGCGGGCGGGCGAGAGCGCGGATTTGTTGGTGATGGCGACCTTCACCTTGACGTCGCCGATCGGCCAATCGTAGGCGTTGGGAAGCTCGATCGCGCCGAGGAAGGGCATCAGGAAGCCCCAATAGACCCCCTCGCAGCCGTCGCCGCAGTCGGCGAGGCCGCGGTTGCGGATCGCGAGCAGCTTGCCGTCGCGGGCCGCCGCGACCTCGAGGTCGTGAATCTGGTCGCGCTCCTGGCTCACCGCCATCAGGTGCTCTTGGCGGGTCTCGACCCAACGCACCGGGCGGCCGAGCGTCTTGGCCAGATAGGCCACCAGAATCGGCTCGCGGTAGAAGGGCGCCTTGACGCCGAAGCCGCCGCCCTGATCGCGCGGCGCGATGATGCGCATCTTCTCCGCCGGGATCTCGAGGATGTCCGACAGCGCCAGCCTGTCGATATGCGGGCGCTGGGTGGTGATCCAGCCGGTCATGCCATCGGATTCATCCCAATCGAAGAGCGCACCGCGGGTCTCCATCGGCGTGACGCCGCAGCGGTGGCAGGTGAAACGCTGCTTGATCACGATATCGGCGCTATCGAAGACCTCCTGGACCTTGGCCTCGTGGGCCCGTTGGCTCTCCTCGTCGGCCCCGCCCGTGAAGTCCATCTCGAAGATGACGTTGTCGGGCCAGCCCTCGTGGACGATGGTCGCTCCCTCAGCGAGCGCGCTCTCGGGATCGCCGACATAGGGGAGCGGGTCGTACTCCACCTCGATCGTCTCGGCAGCGTCCTCGGCGATGTAGGGGTCGCGGGCGACGACGGCCGCCACCGGCTCGCCATGCCACTTCACCTTGCCGACCGCGAGCGGCCAGTGCTTTGGGTAGGTGGCGGGCAGCGCCGGTTGTACGACCGGTTGCGGCATGGACAGGATCTTGTCCTTGATGTCGTCGCCGGTGACGACCGCGATGACGCCCGGCATCGCCTTGGCTGCGCTCACGTCGATGCTCTTGATCCGCGCGTGCGCGTGATCGCTGCGCTTGAACATGATGTGCACCGCACCCGGCATCACGATGTCGGCGAAGAAGCGGCCCCGCCCGGTGGTGAGCCGATGATCTTCCTTCCGGTGGAACTGAGCACCGACCCAGCCTTCGCTTGTCCCGGTCATCCGCTTCTTCTCCGTCACCTGGTCTCTTTCGCGGCCTGACGAACCGCATCGACGATGTGCGCGTAGCCGGTACACCGGCAGAGATTGCCGACCAATCCGTGGCGGATCTCCTCGTCGGTGGGGTCCGGGTTCTCGCGCAGGAACTCTTCCATGTTCATGAGGATGCCCGGCGTGCAGTAGCCGCATTGCAGGGCGTGCTGCTCGTTGAAGGCCCGCTGCAGGGGCGAGAGTTTGCCGCCCTTGGCCAAGGCCTCGACGGTGGTGATCTCGTGCCCGTCGGCCTGGGCGGCGACCATCAGGCAGGACTTCACCGCTTCGCCGTCGAGCTGGACCGTGCACGCGCCGCAGACGCCCTCGTAGGTGCAGCCGATATGGGTGCCAGTGAGCGCCGCGCGCTCGCGGATGAAGTCGACCAGCAGCATGCGGACCGGCACGGTCTCTTCATAGACCTCGCCGTTGATCGTCACCGTGATCGTGGTCGTGCTCATTGCCGGTTTCCTCTCCCCGCCCTTAGCCTGCCGCCCGCGCGAAGGCCGTGGCCGTGACCTCGGCGCCGAGCGAGCGGATGAGCAGCTTGCGATAGTCGCTGTCGGCCCAGAGATCCTCCTGGGTCTCGATTTCGGCAGCGGCCGCGTCCATTGCCGCCGCAATGCCGTCCCCATCGCCGGAGGCCACGCCGATCAGCGCCTCCTCGGCGGCGCCCGAGCGCCTGGGCCCGGTCGCAAGGCCGCCGACCGCCACCCGCGCGCTGGCGCAGCGACCATCGGCCACTTCCAGCGCAACGCAGACGCCGATCACCGGCAGCGCGTCGGTCACGAGGCCCCACTTCTTGTAAGCACTGCCGCCATTCCCCGTCGCCGCTGGGATGGCGATGGCGGTAAGAATCTCGTTTTCTTCCCGCGCCGTCTCCAGTGGGCCGCCGATAAAATCCTCCGCCGCCAAGGTTCGCTTGCCGCCGTCGGCCGCGGTCAGCTCAAGTTCTGCGCCGAGCCCGATTGCGGTGGGCGGCATGCAGGCGGCGACATAGTTCCAGCACAAGCTTCCGCCGATGGTGCCCCGGTTGCGAACCTGGCGGTCGCCGATGCGCTCGGCCGCGTCGCGGAGCGCCGCATTGGCACCGCTGAGTCGCTCGTCGCGGGCGATCTCCACGTAGCGCGTCATCGGCCCGATGCGCACCCCATCGGCGCCCACATCGATGCCGGAGAGCCCGGAAACCGCCTGGAGGTCGATCAGGCAGCGCGGGCGGACCAGCCGCGCCTTGACGGCCTGCATGAGGCTCTGACCGCCGGCGATGAAGACTGCATCGCCTTCCTCATAGCGGCCGAGGGCGGCGAGCGCGTCGGCGACCGTCGCCGGCCGCACATACTCGTCGATCGGTGCTGGATACATCC
Organism: Alphaproteobacteria bacterium; assembly: GCA_965262755.1. Lineage (GTDB taxonomy): Bacteria > Pseudomonadota > Alphaproteobacteria > UBA828 > UBA828 > WTGU01. Next base: position 622,011 of record OZ253557.1, read on the forward strand.
TGGCTGCTCCCCGTCGCTTACCGGCGCGCCATTATAGGTGCGGGCGCCGCCGCCTTGCACGGTTGATTCGAAAGGCTCCACCGGCACCGACCGGTCGCCGCCGCGAGCCGGCACAGATGGCGCCAGCCGGGTGCGCGGGCCTCCAACCCAGCCGAGTTCGCCCGCTCGGTATCGCGCAGCTATTGCGGTTTGCGCGCGTACACGAAGTACATCGGCGTGAGGATACCCAGGCGACCGCATGCCACGTAAGCCTTTGCACACATGTTCAGGAGTGTGGACACGCGCACGGTTCCCTTGGGCACAATTCCGAGCGCTTCCATAAGCTGTAGAGTGCCATGGGTCGCCAGGCGTCCCGTTCTCGAACTGCGAAAGCCGGCAAACGAGATTCGCGAACCGGCGAGGGGCTGGTACCAGGGGATGCCTGGCCCCGGATTCTCGGTCAGGTCTCTGGATTCCAGCAACTCGAATCCGACCTGCCGCAGTGCGTCGTCGACTTGCTGCGGAAGCGCGACGTCCGGCAATGCGCCGCTGACCTCAAGATCGCTCTTTATCTTCCGGTGCCGCGGGTTGTTTGAATCGAAGCGGCTGGTGAGACAGTACTCGTAGGCCGCGAAGCATCCTCCTGGCTTGAGCACCCGGAACACTTCACCGTAACAGCCGACCTTGCTCGGCGTGTGGATGGTGGCCTCGATCGCGTAGCCGGCGTCGAATGAGCTTCCCGCAACGTCACACGGAGAGTTTCCAGCAACTCCTCTCTCGTGCGCTCCTGGCAATTGACACCGGGAATCTCTTCGATCCAGCCGATCCACCAGGGACCGGATTGCTTCACGACGGCCGTGAATCCTTCCTGCATGGCAAATCGCTCCCAATTCCGATGCCCGCGAAGCCTATCCCGTTCGCAAGGCGCGCGCTCTAACGCACGAAGTTCTTGACGTAGTCGGCGCCGAGGCCGACCTCCTCGTAGTGCTGCTGCGCGCGGTCGAGTCGGTGGAAGACATCCTCGGCGCGTACGTCCCGGCCTTCCTCGTCCACATAGTTGACAGAGCCCGAGATCGCGAAGAAGCAGTGCATCTCCGGGCAGTCGTCGTCGACCACGAGGGTATGAACCTCGCCCGGCGGCTCGTAGATGTAGGTCCCCTGATCGGCGATCCAGTCGTGCTCGAGGTAGCGGAAGGCGCCCTTGAGCACGAGCCCGTGGACCGGCGCCGGATGCCGGTGGCGCGAGACGAAGCCCCCGCCCGTGACCTTCACGACCTCGCACCAGCCGCCCTGCACCGTGTTGTACATCAGCGGGCGCAGCCAGACGCCCTCCTTCAGAGGCACCCAGACGCGCTCGTCCTCCGGTTCGGTCGGGAGCACGATATCGGGCGGCGAGAAGGGATGCGCGCTCGGTGCGGAGACGCGGGCGACGGGGGCGGCGGCTTGGCTCATCGGGTGCTCTCCTTCGGGTGGCGGCCCGAGCCTAGCCCATCGGCGCGCCGGCGCAAGCGGCCCGAGAGTCAGGCGTGGGCCTGCGTCACGCGCGGAGCCGGCCGGGCTCGGGGACGCGTTCAGGTTCCGTGCGTACCCGCCTCGATCAGCTCCACCTTGTACCCGTCAGGATCCTCCACGAACGCAATCACGGTGGTGCCGCCCTTCACCGGCCCCGGTTCGCGCGTGATGTTGCCGCCCGCCGCCCGAATGCGCTCGCAGGTCTCGGCGACACTCTCCACGCCCAGCGCGATGTGCCCATACGCGGAACCGAGGTCGTATTCCGACACGCCGTGGTTGTAGGTCAGCTCCAGCTCGGCCTCGCCGCTCTCGTTGCCGCCCCGGAACGCGACGAAGGCAAGGGTGTATCCCTGGTCTAGGCGCTCCGTGGTACGCAGCAGGTCCATGCCGATTACCTTGGTGTAGAAATCGATGGAGCGCTGCATGTCGCCCACGCGGAGCATGGTGTGTAGAAGCTGCATGGTCATTCTCCTTGGATGATGGTGCGGCAAGATAGTTGAACCGGTGGGCGGTTCGCCAGCCCGCTTCTTCTAGTAACGTTCGCGCAGCGGCGCGTCGGTGTTCCCTCGAGGCGAGAATCGGCGGAGAGTCGTTCTCAAGCTCCGCATCGGCGATCGGGAAACGCCTGGAACCGGTTCGTTCGCATGCGTCACCGCTTCCCTCGCGAGTCAGCACAGCCGTCGTCGCGACCCGCTCGATGAGGGCATGCACCCCGGCAAGGCTCCGTGGTGGCCCAATCATCGGGTGCTCACCCTGGCACCGCAGCGAGCGATTCGAATGACGATCTGTGCCCTAAGGCAGACTGATTGTGATGATTAAAAAACATTGGTGGCCATATTCTTAACTTTCTTCATGATATGCACACTCAGTTTCTGAATCGATATCGGAGATGGCAGGCCGCGACGAACGACGCTACGAGGTGACTTATGTCCCGATTCACACCACGAGCGGTTCAGTCAGTGACCGACGCCAGCGGCGGCGACGCCGCCGAGGTCTCGCCACTCTCGTCTCCTTACGACGATCTCAACCAGCAGATCGTCCGCCTGCTCCAGGAAGACGGGCGGGAAGCCTACGATGTGATCGGGCAGAAGCTCGGCGTATCGGGTGGGACGATCCGCAACCGTGTCACCCGGATGCGCGACGCCGGCATGCTCCGCATCGTCGCCGTGGTCGACCCGGTCGCCGTCGACTACGAGTCGGACGCGATGCTCGGCATCAAGACCGCGCCGGGCGTCGCACCCACCGCAGTCGCGCAGCGGCTCGATCCCCACCAGGCCGTCGTCTACGTCATGTGGGTCAGCGGCCGCTTCGACCTGCTGGTCGAGGTCGTGTGCGACGAGGAAACCGAGCTCACGACCTTCCTCAACGACCATATCCACGGCCAGCCCGACATCGCCCATGTCGAGGTCATGACCCGGCTCGGCATGTTCAAGAACCAGTTCCTGCTCAAGGGCCACGTGCCTTAGCTGGTGCGCGCTCCAGGGGGATCGCACAGGGGATCGCCATGAGCCTGTCGCTGCAATCGATCCTGGGGGCCGAGGCCCTGGCCGCATTCGAAGGGGCCGGTCCGGTGGCTAGGAGCGTGCGCCGTAGAAGTCTTGATGCCAGGCGTTTGGTGCAAGTGCGCGGGAGAGGTGGGATCTTGGCCCGAGTGTGGACATCTGGCCCGCCCGACTCTGGGATGGAAATCCCAGACCGGAAGGCCGGAACGGAAGAGATTCGCGTTTCATACGCGGTCGATGGGCACTGCGCGCCCCGGAGCAAGTGCGTTGGCAGGCCAGCACCTGCCTCAGCACGTGGCCACCGTCCCCATCCGCTTGATGTTCAACGCCAAGCACACGAGGTCCCACTCGCCGCGCACCTTCGCCAAGCCTCGCAGGCTGAATCGTCGGAATCCGAGCACCTCCTTGATCCACCCGTTCGGCGCCTCCGAGAGCCACTTGCGTTGCGCGTACCGGGCTTTGCCCGCGGGGCGCGCCAGTTTCTCACCCATGCGGTGCGTGGCAGGGAGCCGGGCCGGGTCGACCGCCACCTGGGACTTGCCTTCACGCCCCAGCGCTACGTGCGCGTCGATGCCGCGATCTTCCAGCTCCAACAGATCCGGCTCGTTGCAGTAGCCCGCATCGGCCAGTACCACCGCAGGCTCGACCCCAAACGTCTCGTTGATCTCGTCGAGCATCCCCACCAGCTGACCCTGGTCGCTGGCCTGTGGCCCCACCTGAGTCGCGACGATGATCTGGTGCTCCCCATCGACCGCCATCTGCGCGTTGTAGCACTGCTGGAATCCCTCGCTGCTGGTCTTCATGATCTGGCTCTCGGGATCGGTGAAATTGCTCTGCGCCTTCGGCGCGGGCTCGCCGTAGGCCCGCTTGTAGGGCCGCCCGCCCCGGGGATTGCGGTCCTGCCCAGGCTCGCGCCCGCGCTCAGCGTCGCGCCCGCGTTGCGCCGCCTCCAAACGCGCTTTGGCTGCCTGGATCGCCGCCAGGCGCTTCTCCCTGCGTTGCAACTCCTCGGGCAACTCGTCGCCCCGGAAATCCTCGCCCCAACGATCGTCTTCTTCGGCGTCCACCATCCCCGCCTTCGTCAGCAGCGCCTCGATCTCCGCCTGCAAGCGAGCCGCCTCTTTGCCCATCCGCTCATAGCTCATCGCCTTGCGCTTGCTCGCGTTCGCTCGCACCTTCGTCCCGTCGACCGAGAGCTTGCCGAACCGCGCCAGTCCCATCTCGCGCGCCACCTGCACCACCCCCACAAACAGCTCGCTGAACTCCGCCAGATGTCGGCGGCGGAACTCACATACCGTGCGATGTTGCGGGAAGTTGCCCGCCGCGAGCATCCGAAACGCTACATCCTCCTCCAGCTTTCTCGCCACCGCACGCGAGGAGAATGTGCCCGTCGCGTAGGCATAGATCAGCACCTTGACCATCATCGACGGCTCGTAGGGGGCGTTGCGTCGACCGTCCCCCTCGTAGGGCGCATAGAACGCCGTCAAGTCCAGTGCATCGACCACATCGCTGACGTGATGAGCCAGGTGCCCTGGGGGAACCCACTCCTGCAAGTCCGGCGGCAGAAGCAAGGGCTGCTCCGGCTGGTAGGGACGATACGTGGTCGGCATCGGGCAGTTCCCAAACGCAACTGGCGTGTCGCATCATACTGCCCCCTGACGCCAATCCACCCACACCCCATCCAATACCAACTTCGCCGCGCGGATTTTTCTACGGCGCACGCTCCTAGAGGGCTTCCGGCTGCGGTCTACACGAGCGAGGCGGTCTTCCAACTCGAGAACGAGCGCATCTTCGCCGACTCGTGGGTCTTCGCCGGCCTTGCCCACGAGCTGGCCCGGCCGGGCGATGTCGTGCCCGTCACCGTCGCCGGCCGGCCGGTGCTGCTGGTGCGCGATGCGGATTTGGAGGTCCGCGCGTTCCACAACGTCTGCCGCCACCGCTGTCTCAAGCTCGTCGACGAGCCTTGCAACGTGGGGCCGACGATCCAGTGCCCCTATCACTCATGGACCTACAGGCTCGACGGTGCGCTGCACATCGCCCCCTACTTCGGCGGGCGCGACCCGCGCGCGGTGCCGGCCGGCTTCGACCGCGCGCAGCACGGGCTGGTGCCGGTGCGGGTGGCGACCTGGCACGACTGGGTCTTCGTCAACCTGAACGGCGAGGCGCCGCCGATCGAGGACTTCGTCGCGCCGCTCCAGAGGCACCTCGGAGGGCTTGACCTCTCCGGGATGAAGCACGTGGTCACCATCGACCTGGGCGAGATCGCCGCGAACTGGAAGCTCCTGATGGAGAACTTCATCGAGCCCTATCACGTGCCCTTCGTGCACGCGACGACCACCGAACAGCCGCTGACGGACCACTACACGGTGAACGAGCCGGGTTGCCTCGGCTGCGCCGTGGACGTCTCCGGCACGGCGAAGCGGGACGACACGCTGTCTGCGGACTCCCGCTACCTCACGCTCTTCCCCAACTTCGTGCTCGGGCTCTACCTGCCCGATCAGGTCGGCGTTCATCTCGACGTGCCGCTTACGCCCGGCCGCACGAGCCAGCGCCGCGCCGTCTACAGCCTCCAGGCCGAGACGGTCTCCGACGAGCACGCGGACGAGCTCGCGAGGCTCTGGCGTGACGTGCACGTGGAGGACCAGGTGATCTGCGAGCGGCTGCAGGAGGGCCGCGCGTCCGCCGTCGCCGACGGCGGCGGCGTGCTCTCCCCACTGTGGGAGGACGCGGTGCGAAGCTTCCAGGAACGCGTGGTGAAGAGCCTGCGGTGAGCGCCAGGATGCTGCCGATCGCCGCCGCCATCCCGGTTCAAGCGAACGGCCTGTCGGGGATGTCGGATGCGGCGTACCGACCGTGTGTGTGGGGCTTCATCGGTGAATGGCCGAGATGCTGTCGCGCGTGATGGCATTTGATCTCGGCGTCCACAGATGCGCCGTGATTCAGCGGTCTACAACCGATCCCGATGCCATGACTGCATCAGGATGGTTCGAGGACGATTCGGCACCGGCCCGGCCGATGCCTGGTTATGCGCGGAAGAGATGACAATAGAGCTACTTTCTGAGGAAGGTGAACCGATGACTACGACACCAGGAACCATGGCCGAGGCGCTCCCTCCCATCGAGCGCGTCCGCGAGGAGAAGGCGAAGCTCGCCGAGGCGGGGGTCCGCTACGTGTTCTCCTGCTGGATCGACATGCACGGCCTGCCGAAGACCAAGCCGGTGCCGATCAGCGATTTCGAGAACCTCTGCATGGGCAAGGGGCCGCAGTTCGCCGCGCACTCGATCTCCTTTGTGCCCGAGCTTGGGGCGGCCGATTCCGACCAGATTCCGGTGCCCGACCTCGATTCCCTGGTCATCTGCCCCTGGGACCCGACCTGCGCCTGGATGTTTGCGGATCTCTGGTGGGAGGACGCGCCCTACAACCTGTGTCCGCGCCAGGCGCTCAAGCGTGTGATGCATGATGCGGCGGCTAAAGGTTTCGTGGGGTACGCCGGCATCGAGCCCGAGTTCATCGTGATGCGCTGGCGCGACGGCAAGCCGGTCAAGGCGTTCGACAACGATCCGCTCCCCGGGGAAGGCGTGCGGCCGAGACGCCAGGCCTTCGGCTACGACATTGAGTACACCGTCGATTCCATGGGATTCCTCGGCGCAGTCATCGGCATCCTCGAAAATCTCGGCTGGGGACTGAAGGATGTTGTCTGCGAAGGCGCCTACTCGCAGTTCGAGCTCGACTTCGGCTACACCGACCTGCTCGAGATGGCCGACCGCCTGGTGTTCCTGCGCGTGCTGCTGAAGGAGGTCGCCAAGAAGCAGGGCCTGTTCGTCACCTACATGCCCAAGCCCACCATCGGCGACTGGCGCTCGGGCGCGCACATCAACTACTCGATGCAGCGGGTCGACAATCCGGGGGGGAATCTCTTCGGGGATCACGGCGCCGGCTGGTCGGACGCCGCGTACCACGCCGTCGGCGGACTGCTGCACCATGGTGGTGCGCTCACCGCCATCACCTGCTCGACGGTCAACTCATACAACGGCCTGGTGCCCCGTGTGGGCGGCTTCGAGGGCGGCACCGTGACCTGGGCACCGACCCATATGACCTACGGCAACAACAACCGCTCGGCCATGCTGCGCCTGCCGCAGAACCGCTTCTGCGTCGAGAACCGCGCCTCCGACCTGTGCATGAACCCCTACCTCGCGCTCGCGATGACATCCGCAGCCGCGGTCGCCGGCGTAACCCAGGGCATCGATCCCGGACCGCCGCTGAACAAGGACCTCTACGACCTCACGGACGAGGAGATCCGCGCCAGCGGCGGGCAGCGCCTGCCGCGGAACCTGCTGGAAGCGACCGAGATTCTGAAGGACGACCCCCTGGCGGCCGAGGTGCTGGGCCCGACGATGCTGAACTCCTGGCTGCGCTACAAGGTCGACGAGTGGGAGCGCTACCATCAGGCGGTGACGGACTGGGAGGTACAGGAGTACCTGCGTCTCTATTGAGCCACGCTCCGGAGCGTGGCGCCGGAGCGGGTGTGAGGTCTGCTGAACGTGGCGCCTGACCACGAGATATTCGAGCTCGGCGCGGTGACGCTGCAGTCCGGCGACACGCTGCCGGACGCGAAGCTCGCCTACAAGACCTACGGCTCGCTCAACGCGCGCGGCGACAACGTGATCGTCATGCCCACCTTCTTCACGGGCACGCACGTGCGCAACGAGGGCTACCTGCGGGCGGTGCCGGCGCTCGATCCTTCGCGCTACTTCATCATCTCGATCAACATGTTCGGCAATGGTCTCTCATCGTCACCGAGCAACACCCCACCGCCCTGCGACGGGCCCCGCTTCCCCGCCGTCACCCTCCACGACAACGTAGCCTGCCAGCAGCGGCTGCTCACCGAAGCGCTCGGCGTCAAGCGCATCGCCCTCGTGCTCGGATGGTCGATGGCCGGCTGCCAGTCCTATCAGTGGGGCGCCCAGTATCCCGACATGGTGGACGCTATCCTGCCGTTCTGCGCCTCGGCGCGGACCTCGCCACACAACAAGATATTCCTGGAGGGGGTGAAGGCGGCGCTCACGGCGGACAAGACATTCGCAGGCGGCGACTACACCGCGCCGCCGGAGGCGGGTCTCAGGGCCTTTGGGCGGGTCTACGCGGGATGGGCCTACTCGCAAGCGTTCTATCGGGAGCGCCTCCACCGCGCGCTTGGCTTCGAGACCTGGGCCGAACTGCTTCTCGACTGGGAGCAGGATCACCTAGGCTGGGACGCCAACGATCTGCTGGCCAAGCTCCATACGTGGCAGCTGGGCGACATCAGCGCCAACGAGCGCTATCGGGGCGACTTCGAACGCGCACTCGGCGCGATCCGGGCGCGCGCGATCCTCGTCCCCTGCACGACGGATCTCTACTTCCCGCCCGAGGACAACGCCATTGAGGCCCAGCACTTGCCGAATGCGGCGCTCAGGCCCTACGAGTCGCCCTGGGGCCACTGCGTGGCGTTGCCGAGCCGCGAGGGCAGCGACTTCATGCGTTACCTGGATTCCTGCGTCGCGGAGCTGCTGGCGGATTGAGAGCGCTCTCGGCGGAATTCCCGCCGCATCGTCGCCCCGATCTCACGAACTCTCGAACGTGTTCCTCGCCCGCGGCGGCGGCCGAACCATGGGTGGCGGGAAACGCGGGCTCGTGACACCATGGCTGCTCGACCGATCCAGACAAGAGGCGCCGCCATGACTCCTGAGCAGGTGCTTGCCCATTCGCCCAAGATGCTGACAGAGACGCAGCGGGAAGCCTACTTCCGCGACGGCTATCTGCTGCTGAAGCGCTTCGTGCCCGACGACTGGCTCGCCACGCTGCGGGGGCTGAGCGAGCGTTTTATTGAGGAGAGCCGGCGGCAGACCGTTTCCGACGACAAGTTCGACCTGGAACCCGATCACTGCGCAACCGCGCCCCGGCTCAGGCGCCTGACCCAGCCGGTGGCGCATCACCCCGACTATTGGCGCTTCGCGAGCGATTCGATCATCACCGACCTCGCCGAGGACCTGCTCGGGCCCGACGTGATGTTCCACCACTCCAAGCTCAACTTCAAATGGTCAAGCGGGGGCGAGGAGGTAAAGTGGCACCAGGACATCCAGTACTATCCGCACACCAACTACAGCGTGCTCGCCATCGGCGTCTATCTGGAGGACGTGGACGATTCGATGGGGCCGATGGGCGTGATCCCCGGGGCCCACGAGGGCGAGCTGTTCAACCTCTATGACCAGAACGACTGCTGGGCCGGCGCCATCGGTGACCGGGACCTCGCGCGCGTGCCGGTGGAGAAGGCGGTCTACCTTCAGGGCCCGGCCGGCTCGGTGACGGTTCACCACTGCCGCATGATCCACGGCTCGCGGCCCAATCAGAACCCGTCACGCTCGCGTCCGCTGCTTCTGAATTCCTTCTCGTCCGCCGACGCGCTGCCGGTGACGCCCAACCCGACGCCTGCTCCCCAGTGCGGGGAAATCCTGCGCGGCAAGCGCACGCGGTGGATCCACTACGATCCCAGGCCCTGCCTCATGCCGCCGGACTGGTCGGGTGGCTACACCTCGATCTTCGCGGTGCAGCAGAGTGAGGAGAACGAGCAACAGGCCGCTGTGGGCTAGAACCTCCTTGTCCGACTCGCCGCTTGACCGGCCGCGCCTGACCCTTTAGGGAACGCCGCGCCGGCGGGGCAGCGCGACGACGGAGGGCCGTGGCGCTCGCGGGGCGTTCCTGCGGGCGCTTTGCTTTGGCGCATAGCGACGCAGGCGTCGCCGCGCGCGGCCGGCGGAACAGGCAGGGGGGAGGCAATGAGCAGCAACAAGCGGGTTCTCATCCTTGCCGGCGACGGCATCGGGCCCGAGGTGATGGGCCAGGTCGAGCGGGTCATGGAGTGGCTCTCCGCGCGGCGCTCGTTCTCCTTCGACGTGCAGAGCGGACTCGTCGGCGGCGTCAGCTACGAGGCGCACGGCACGCCGCTCACCGACGAAACCCTGGCGGACGCGGTCGCGGCCGACGCCGTCCTCTTCGGCGCGGTCGGCGGGCCGCAGTGGGATAGCGTGGCCCGCGAGGCGCGGCCGGAAATGGGAATCCTGCGGCTCCGCAAGGAAATGGACCTCTACGCCAATCTGCGCCCGGCACTGGTCTTCGATCCGCTGGTCGAGGCCTCGACGCTGAAGGACGAGGTGGTGCGCGGCCTCGACCTGATGATCGTCCGCGAGCTCACGGGCGGCATCTACTTCGGCGAGCCGCGCGGCGTGGAAACCTTGCCGGACGGCACCAGGCGCGGCTTCGACACCGAGGTCTACAGCGCGCCCGAGATCGAACGGGTCTCACGCGTCGCGTTCGAGCTTGCCCGGAGGCGGGACAACAGGGTGCACTCGGTCGAGAAGGCCAATGTCATGGAGTCCGGCAAGTTCTGGCGGGACGAGGTGACGGCGCTGCACGCGGCCGACTATACGGATGTCGCGCTGGAGCACATGTACGCCGATAACT